>CACWHI010000028.1 GCA_902760595.1 uncultured Eubacteriales bacterium | reverse complement strand
CCTCACGCACCGCGCACGACATGCTTCGCCATCCGCCGAATGAATCGGCGGACTCCGGGATTCCGTGCCGGAACGGACCGGGCCTCGTCTCACTCTACTATGACTGAATAGTTACAGTATAACAAAAAAACAGTGAAGTTGTAAACCAAAACTTCACTGCACTTCACTAAAAACTTCACTTTGAACTTCACTGACAGAGAACCGCCGCAGCCGAAAACCGGCCGCGGCGGTTCAATAACAGCGATTCCTTATTCGTGCAGCTTGACTTTGATCCACATGGTGGAATAGGCTTCTCTCATCTCATTGGGGATATCGTAATAGTACTCATCCAGTTCATAGCCGCTGCGCGGGATGTAGGCGACATTGCCCTCGTAGAGGCCGCCGGGGCCGGACAGGTCGTCCAGCACCAGCTGGTTGGGGGAAGCATAGCCCAGCATTTCGGAGAGCTTCTTATTATTCTCATATTCCAGAATGTAGTTGATGAACACGTTGGCCAGCTTCGGATTTCCGGCGTTGGCGGGAATGACCATGGTGTCGACGGCGATGTTGGTGCCCTGCTTGGGCATGCAGTAGCTCATGTCCTCGTTTTCCAGCATGATCATAGCGGCATCACCACTGTAAACTTCTGCCAGCCATTTCTGACTTTCGAGCATGCCGTCAATGACTTCGTCGGTGACATAGGAAGGACGGACGGTCTTGTCCATCTCGCGCAGCCAGTTATAGGCCGCCTCCAGATCCGCCTCGCTGGTGGTGTTGACGGAAAGGCCCAGCGTCTTCAGACCCATCAGGAAGCCTTCGCGCTCAGAGTCGTAGGCGTAGACGTGACCGGCGTAATCCGGGTTCTGGAAGGCGAGCCAGCCTTGCTCCTCCATATCCGCAGGGTCGATCTTGGTGGTGTCGAAGAGAATGCCCACAGACTGCCACAGGTAGGGGACACTGTAGGTGTTGTCCGGATCGTAGTAGAGGTTTTTGACTCTGTCAGACAGGTTGTCAAGGTTGGTGACCACGCTGCGGTCCAGGGGCTGCAGCTTGTTTTCGCGGATCAGGCGCTGCACCATGTAATCGCTGGGGAAGAGCACGTCGTAGGCCGCGCCGGTCATCAGCTTGGTATACATGTCCTCGTTGGAGGGATACGTGGAATAATTGACGCGGACCTTGTACTCGTTTTCAAAGGCGCGGATGATGTCCATGTCCATGTATTCGCCCCAGTTATAGACGTTCAGAACGTCGCTGCCGAATTCCTTCACCGGGTCATAGGCTTCACCCAGCGCGCAGGCGGTTACGGCAAACAGGCTCAGCGCGAGCAGCACAGCAAGGATCTTTTTCATAGTCTCTGTTCCTCCCTTTTATTTTTTTTATCTTTGATAACGGGAATCAGGTTGGCCAGCACCAGGATCAGGGTCACTACGACCACGATCAGGGTGGAGAGCGCGTTGACGCTGGGGTTGAAGCGCTTCATGGAGTAGACATACATGGAGATATTGTTGACGCCGACGCCGGCGGTGAAGAAGGAAATGACGAAATCGTCGAAGGACATGCTGAAGGCGATCAGCGCGCCGGACAGGATGGCCGGATAGATCTGGGGCAGGATGACCCGGGTCAGGGCCTGCCAGGGGTTCGCGCCCAGGTCCAGGGCGGCCTCGGCCACGTTGTCGTCCAGCTGGCGCAGCTTGGGCATAATGGTCAGGATCACGTAGGGGATACAGAAGGTGATGTGCGCCAGGATCAGGGTGGTCAGGCTCAGCCGCACGCCGGGCACGATAAAGAGAAGCATCAAGCCGATGGCGGTGACGATGTCCGGGTTCAGCACCGGCAGGTTGTTGACCTCCAGTACAGCGGCGCGGATCAGGGGCCGCGCTTTGGACAGGCCGATGGCGGTGATGGTGCCCACTACCGTAGAGACCGCCGTGGCGATGACCGCCACCACCACCGTGGTGCGGATGCTCTCCAGCATGGTGCGGTCCTTGAACATGGCCTCGTACCAGCGCAGCGAGAAGCCCGCGAACTTGGTCATGGATTTGCCGTCGTTGAAGGAGAAGAGCACCACGTAGGCGATGGGCAGGTAGATGAACAGCAGGATCAGCAGCAGATACCCGTTGGAGAGGAAGGACCAGCGCGATTTCTTATTCATGGCGTCAGTCCTCCTGCGCGTTGCGGTCGAGCTTCTTGGTCAGCCACATGGAGGCGATGATGATCAGCGCCATGATCAGGGAGATCGCGGAGCCGAAGTTCCAGTCGCCGGTGGTGATGAAGAAGGTCTCGATCAGGTTGCCGATGAGCACGTAGTCGCCGCCGCCCAGCAGCTTGGGGATCACGAAGCTGGATACCGCCGGCAGGAACACCAGGGTGATGCCGCTGATGATTCCCGGCACGCTCAGGGGCAGGGTCACCTTCAGGAAGGATTTCCACCGGTTCGCGCCCAGGTCGTAGGCGGCGGTCAGCAGCTCGCGGTCCAGCTTGGCGATGGAGGTGTGGATCTGGATGATCATGTAGGGCAGGAAGTCGTAGACCATGCCGATGAACACCTTGACCTCGCTCTCGAAATCGAAGTTCATCAGGATGCCGCGCCAGGCGTAGGTCTTGAGCAGCATGTTGATCCACATGGGCAGGGTCAGCAGCAGCACCATCATGGTCTGGGCGCGCTCGGAGAGGTTCGCGATGAACAGCGCCGCCGGGTATCCGATCAGGATGCAGAACACCGTGGTCAGAAAGGCGATCCTGAGCGAGGTCCACAGCACCCGCATGAAGGTGGGGTCGCTGAAGAAGCGGGCGAAGTTGTCGAAGGTGAACTGGAAGATCAGGGTCCGGTTGCCGCCGTCCTTGGTGAAGGCGTACAGCAGGATCATGATCATCGGTGCGACAATGAACAGACCGATCCACAGGATGTAGGGATAGGTCATGCGGAAAAAGGATTTCAAATCTCGTGCACCGCCTTCCGCATGAGGTGGAGGTCCTCCGGCCCGAAGCTGAGGCCCACCCGGTCGCCCTCCTCCAGGGGCTGGGTGGTCTCCACCTTGTATTCACGGCCCTGGGTGGCGAAGGTGATGTCGTAGGAGCCCTCGGTGATCTCCGCGGGGTCGAAGTCGAACTTCACGTCGGTGATGTCAACGGGGGAATCGTCCTGCAGGTTCCAGGCCTCGGCGCTGGCCCAGGTCTTGAGGTCGGTGGAGATGGCCATGGATTCCTTGATCTCATCCGGGGTGATGAAGAAATCCAGGGCGCTGATGCCGATGTTGTGGCGCGCGTCCTCCACGTATTCTGGGTGGATCACGTACACCTTCACGGTGATCTCCGTCTTCTTGTCGGTGCCGAAGGTGATCTGGTACACGCCGGGCTTCTTTTCAATATTGTGGGTCACGCGGGTCAGGGAAATGTCGCGGTCGTTGTCGTCCCAGGCCTGGGCGTTGGCAATGGAAATGAAGTCCTGATCGGTCATTTCCTTGTTTTCCAGGTCATCGGAGTCCACATAGAAGTCGTTGGCGCTGATCTTCTCGCCGGTAGCGGCGTTCTGCAGGTCGTGCTGGGTGACCACGTTCATCTTCACGGTCTTGGAGACGCCGGTTTTCGTCTCCACCATCAGCTCGTAGTGCACGCCCTTGAATACGGCGCTCTTGACCACGCCGCGCAGGATGCCGTCCTTGGGCTTCACGATGTCGAAGTCCTCCGGACGGATCAGCACATCCACGGGCTCGCCGGGACGGAAGCGGTATTCGCGGGTCTCGTATTCCCGGTCGTCGATGCGGACGGTGTCCTCCGACTTCACGATGCCGGTGACGATGTTGCTCTCGCCGATGAACCGCGCCACGTAGGCGTTTACCGGCTCGTTATAGATCTCCAGCGGGGTGCCGATCTGTTCGATCTCGCCCGCGTTCATGACCACGATCTTGTCGCTCATGGTCAGGGCCTCTTCCTGGTCATGGGTGACGAAAATGAAGGTGATGCCGACCTCCTGCTGGATGCGCTTGAGCTCGCGCTGCATCTCCTTGCGCAGCTTCAGGTCCAGGGCGCCCAGGGGCTCGTCCAGCAGCAGCACGTTCGGCTCGTTGACCAGCGCGCGGGCGATGGCCACGCGCTGCTGCTGGCCGCCGGAGAGCTGGGTCACGTTGCGCTTGCCGTAGCCCTCCAGGTTCACCAGGGACAGCATGCGGTTGACCTTCTGCTGGATGATGTCGTTGCCCATCTTCTTGATGCGCAGGCCGAAAGCAATGTTCTCGTACACGTTCATGTGCGGGAACAGGGCGTACTTCTGGAAGACGGTGTTGATCTCGCGCTTGTAGGGCGGCACCTTGTCGATGCACTGGCCGTCAAAGATCACGGTGCCCTCGTCCTGCTCCAGGAAGCCGCCGAGGATGCGCAGCAGGGTGGTCTTGCCGCAGCCGGAGGGGCCGAGCAGGGTCACGAACTCGTTCTCGTTGATGTTCAGGTTGACGCCCTTGAGCACCACCTGCCCGTCGAAGCTCTTGACGATGTTCCTAAATTCGATCAGTTTGCGCATGGCAGAGGCCTTCTTTCCTTAGAAATCAATTCGGGAATCAAATCAGAAGTTGGGCGGGTCCGTGACCCAGATCAGCTTGGCGGTGTGCTTGCCCTCGTTGCGGATCATGTGGGAGGTGCGCGGATGCAGGCAGAAGCTTTCGCCCGCGTGGATCCTCTGCCGGGTCGCGCCGGTCAGCAGCGTCACCGTGCCGCTCAGCACGTATCCGAATTCCTCGCCCTCGTGGGGCTTGAACTCCTCGGTCTCGCCGCCGGCGCCCAGCTCGACGAGGATCGGCTCCATGCTGTTTTTCTGGGCGTTGGGCACCAGCCAGGTGATGCGGCCGTGCAGGGTATCCGGGTCCTCCTTGACGAACATATCCGCCCGCGTGTAGACCGTCTGCTCCTTGCCGTCGTCGCTGAAGAATTCCTTGAGGGTGCTGCCCAGGCATTCCAGCAGGTCGGTCAGAGTGGCGATCGAAGGCGACGCCAGGTTGCGTTCCACCTGTGAGATGAAGCCTTTGCTCAGCTCGCAGCGGTCCGCCAGCTCCTCCTGGGTCAGCCCCCGGCGCTGCCTGAGCCCCTTGAGCTTTTCACCGATGTCCATGCCTTGCCTCCCGATCACGTGATTTCAAACAAAAAGTTTAGCGGGCCTGAAGTTTACTAAAACTAAACTTTTTGGCCAGCAAAATTAAACCACAGGAAGGTTGCTTTGTCAATAGAAAATTCTGAAAATATCCGTATTTATTTCACATCAATTTTATGTTGACTTTCCGCCGGATTTCGGCTAATATCGATTCAAAACTCAGGATCTGCCGGCGGCGCGGCCATATCAGGGAAATCAGCGGGACGGACGCCGGCGGCGGGAAGGAGACGGTATGCCGAACATTTACAGGAGCCTGACAGAGCTGATCGGGAACACCCCGCTGGCAGAGCTCGCCAACATTGAAAAAAGCGAAGGTCTGAGGGCCAGGCTGCTGGCCAAGCTGGAATATCTGAACCCCGCCGGCTCCGCCAAGGACCGCATCGCGCTGGCGATGATCACGGCCGCGGAGCGTGAAGGCCGGCTGAAGCCCGGCGCGGTCATCATCGAGCCGACCAGCGGCAACACCGGCATCGGCCTGGCGGCGGTGGCGGCGGCCAGGGGCTACAGGGCCATCATCGTCATGCCGGACTCCATGAGCATGGAGCGCCGCCTGCTGATGAAGGCCTACGGCGCCGAGCTGGTACTGACCCCCGGCGCGCAGGGCATGAAGGGCGCCATCGCAAAGGCTGAGGCGCTCGCGAAGGAGCTGCCCGGCAGCATGGTGGCCGGCCAGTTCGTAAACCCCGCGAATCCCGCGGCCCACAGGGCCTCCACCGGCCCGGAGATCTGGCGGGACACCGACGGCGGGGTCGACCTCTTCGTGGCCGGCATCGGCACCGGAGGCACCATCACCGGCGTCGGGGAATACCTGAAGTCCGTCAAGCCGGGCGTGAAGGTCATCGGCGTGGAGCCGGCCTCCTCCCCCTTCCTGACCCAGGGCAAGGCGGGTCCCCACGGCCTGCAGGGCATCGGCGCGGGCTTCGCCCCGGAGGTGCTGAACCGGGAGGTCATCGATGAGCTCCTGACCGTGACCGAGGAGGAAGCCTACGCCGCCGGCCGCCTGATTGCCCGGACGGAGGGCTACCTGGTGGGCATTTCCTCCGGCGCGGCGCTCCATGCCGCCATCCAGGCAGCCCGGCGCCCGGAAAACGCCGGAAAGACCGTCGTGGTCCTGCTGCCCGACACCGGCGACCGGTACCTGTCCACGCCCATGTTCGCGTGAACGTTCACTTTGTTCACTGAATTTTCACTCTGAAAAGTGAAAATAGTGAATATTCACTGAAAATTCGCTGAATTTTCGCTCCTGTTCATTGACAGGAGCGAATTTTTCATATGCGTTGAAATTACGCTTTGATCATGCTACAATAGAAACACCAAGCCGTCAATGACCGTCCCCGGCCCGATACGGCACACTACTGCGAACAGGAGCCTTTGTTCCATGGCCGATAAAAAGCTGAATCCGACCCTGAAAACCGTGACGGACTACGCGGTACTGTTCTCGATGGCGGTACTGATGGCCCTGAATTACCAGATCTTCATCCTCCACAACGCCTTCGCGCCTTCGGGCATCAACGGCCTGGCGACGATGATCCAGTATTTGTTCAACTTCAGCGTCGGTTACTTTTCCCTGATCATGAACATACCGCTCGCCATCTTCTGCTGGCTGTTCGTCAACAAACAGTTCGCGGTGCGCACCATGCTGTTTACGGTCGTGTTTTCCGTGGCGCTGCTGATCCTGCAGACCAGGGTCGACCTGAGCCGCTTCATCTACCACACGGACGACGGCCGCTCCACGCTGCTGGCGCCGGTGGTGTCCGGCACGATCAACGGTTTCATCTACGGCATGACCATCCGCCACGGCGCGTCCACCGGCGGCACAGACTTCGTGGGCGAGTTCGTGCACAAGAAGCACCCCAGCTACAGCATGACCCACGTGGTATTCGCGGTGAACGTGGTCATCGCGTCGCTGTCCTATTTCGTATACGGCTACAACATCGAGCCCGTGGCCCTGTGCATCATCTACTCGCTGCTGACCACCCTCGTTTCCGACCGCTGCGTGCATTCCGGCAAGCAAGCCTGGAAGGTGGAGATGATCACCGCGCACCCCGAGGAGGTCACCCAGGCGGTCATCCACGACCTGCACCATTCCACCACCATCATACAGGTGGAGGGCGGCTATTCCCACCAGGGCAAGACCATGCTGATCTGCGTGATCAACAAGCACCAGATCTCGCGGATGGAGGAGATCCTGAGCCAATTCCCGGATACCTTCGCCTGCGTGTCCATGGTCAGCGAGACCGTCGGAAATTTCAGGAAGGTCAAACGACAGTAAAAATGGCAGATTTGCCATAATAACCTCTTTTTTATGGCAGGTTTCTGCTTGCGATTGCCGGTAAAACGTTGTATACTGTTTCTATGGATAGAAAGGAGATGACCGACCATGTCCGAGATGAACGGCACCACCAAGTTTACGCGGTTCTCTGAAGGTCAGGAGACAGCGTCCCTGATCCTGGCACATGTGTACAGCGCGCTGGAGGCAAAGGGCTATGACCCGGTCACCCAGCTGGTCGGCTTCATCCTGACCGGTGATCCCACCTATATCACCAGCTACAACAACGCCCGCAGCATGATCTGCCGCCTGGAGCGCGACGAGATCCTGGAAGAGCTGGTCCGCTATTACCTGCAGGGCCACTTTCCTCCCGTACGATGAGCCGGGTACTGGGTCTTGACGTAGGCGACCGCCGCATCGGCGTCGCGCTGAGCGACGAGGGACGGCTGATCGCGTCCCCCCTGACGGTCATCCAGTCGGTCGGCTGGGGACCGGACAGCCGGGAGATCCTGCGGCTGATGGAGGAGCACGGCGCGGACCTGATCGTCTGCGGCCTGCCACGCAACATGGACGGCTCCGTGGGCTTCCAGGCGGAGAAGGTACGGCGCTTCATGCAGGTGCTCACCGACCAGGGCGTGCCCGTGGAATGGATGGACGAGCGCCTGACCACCGTCAGCGCCCAGCGCGCCCTGATCGAGGGCGGCGTGCGCCGCGAGGACCGCAAAAAATCCGTGGACAAGGTGGCCGCGGCCGTGATCCTGCAGGCCTGGCTGGACAACCAACAAAACATAAAGGAGAATGAAGAAATGGCTAATGACGAGATCCGCCGCCCCGACGAGGAGCCAGAAACGGAAGAGGTCCCCGACGTCGTGGAACTGACCGACGAGGACGGCACCACCACCCGCTTTGAGTATATCACGACCATTGACCACGAGTGTGAGCTGTATATCGCCCTGATGCCCATCGAGGACGAGGAAAACGCCGACGACGAGAACGGCTACGTGGTCTTCATGAAGATCGAGCAGGACGAGAACGGCGAGGATTACTACGTCTCCATCGACGACGACGCCCTGGTGGATGTGCTTTTCGAGAAATTGACACAGATGCTGGACGAGGAGGAATAAATAATGGAATTCAGCGGCAAGCGCTCCATTATCACTCCCGAATGCGTGCTGATCATCGGCACGTATGACGAAAACGGGGTCCCGAACGCCATGAACGCGGCCTGGGGCATGCAGAGCGACGAAGGCGAGATCACCATCATGCTCTCCCAGCACAAGACCACCGAGAATTTTGAAAAGACCGGCGCCTTCACCGTGGCCTTCGGCACGGCGGACACCGTGATGATCTCCGACTATTTCGGCGTGGAGAGCGGCAGAAAGATCAACAAGATCGAGAATGCCGGCTGCCACACGCACAAGAGCACGCATGTCAACGCCCCGATCATCGAGGAATACCCCCTGACCCTGGAATGCAAGGTCCGGAAGTGGGATCCGTCCACCGGCTACCTGATCGGCGAGATCGTCTCCTCCCAGGCGGATGAAAGCATCCTGACCAATGGCAAGGTGGACCTGGGCAAGCTGCGTCCCATCATCTTCGATCCCTCCTTCAACGCCTACCGCGTCGTGGGCGAGGTCGTGGGCAAGGCCTTCAGCGACGGGCTCAAGTTAAAATAAATTTTGTTTCTCACTGACACCCTGTGCCGCGGCTGCGTATATATCCATGGAAACACCAAGCGGCGCTTCCGAAAAACAAAAATGAAACGAAAGGATAAATGGAGGATACAACAATGTCTGAGATCGAGAACATGGAAAACATCGAAATGATCGCTGAGGAACTGACCGACGACCAGATGAGCGAAGTGAGCGGCGGCGTATTCCGTCCCCTGCCCGAGAAGGAAGGCTTCCTGGTTTACCAGGTGCAGTACCGCGACGCGCTGAGCCGCATCGCCCGCAAGTACAACACCACCGTGTACCGCATCATGAAGGCCAACCCGAAGATCAAGGATGCCAACCGCATCTACACCGGTCAGTACATCTACATCCCGATGGCGTAACAGAGCCTATTAAAACAGGGACCGCGAACCGCGGTCCCTGCTTTTTTGTTATTTCTTGACGTTCACGCGGCGGGAGCTTCCGCCTCTTCCTCTGCTTCGTTTTCCGGGGCAGGGGCTTCTTCGGCTGTTTCTTGCTCCGCGGCTTCTTCTGCAGCGGTGGGAGCTTCTTCTGCGGCGGTTTCTTCCGCGGGCGCTTCCGTTACAGGCTCTTCCTCTGGCTGTGCCTCGGCGGGAGCCTTCTCCTCTTCCGCTTCGGGTACCGGCTCCTCCGCCGGTTCTTCAGGCGCTTCCACGGCTTCCGTCACAGCGGGCTCTTTTGCCTTCGCTTCCTCCTCGGCGGCAGGCGCTTCAGGCTCCGCGGGCGCTTCCGGTTCGGCAGGCGGGTTGATCAGCGCGAACAGGGTGCGCAGGCTGTCCGCCACGGCGTTGAAGTTCTTTTCCGCCTCTTCCTTCGCGGCGACCGCGTCCGCCAGCTGCGCCTGCAGCGTTTCCACCTCAGCGGCCAGGGTCTCGTTCGCGGCAGCCAGCTCCGTATTCTGGGCCAGCACAGCTTCCGCCTGGGCGGTCACCTGCGCCATCTGCGCGGTCAGGGTCTCCACATTCTGCTCGGCGTCCGTCGCGCGGTTCTGCACGTCCGCGAGGCTCTGCTGCGCCGCCGACAGCTGCTCGGTCAGCGCCTGGGCACTTTCCTCCGCAGTGACCGCGCGGGTCACGGCGCTTTCCACCGACTCCGCGGATTCCTTCAGCTGGTTTTCGGCGTCCTTCTTCTGGGTCTCCATCTCGCTCTGCGTCTTCGTCAGCGCTTCCTCAGCGGCGGCGGCCTTTTCCTCGGCAGCCTTCAGCTTTTCTTCCAGCTCTGTCACCTTGGCTTCAGCGGCCTTTTTATCGTTTTCAAGGCCCAGCGCCTGGTCGGACGTGGCCTTCAGCGTGCGGTCGGAAACTTCCAGCTTATCCGCCAGCTCCGTCTTCTGGCTGCTGAGATTGCTCCACACGACGCACAGCGCCACCACCGCGATCAACAGGCACGAACAAACGATGATCAATGCTTTCTTCATTTCCGACTGCACTCCTTTTCTTATTGGTTCAGCTTCCGCTGTCAGGCACAGATTTCAGGGTCCCGCCCGGGTTTCCGGCTCGGTGATATCCTCAAAGGTGGTGTAATGGTCCTCGGTGTAATAGATCAGCCCGTCGTTCGAATAGACGATGCGTTTTTTGCCGCGGCTTTTCCCGTTATAGTCGATATCGCACTCGTACCAGCGCCGGCCTTCCTCGTCCGGCAGACTTCCCTCATAATTTCCGAAGCGGCTGCCGCCGATGCTTTTGCCGGGCGCGTATTTCCAGATGCTTTCGCCGCCGTTGCCGCTCCAGCCCAGGTTCTGCGCGTCTCGCTTGGTGATGTAATTGGAGGGCAGCCGGTGATACGCGCGGAGATACGCCGCCACGTGCTCCTTATCGGTGTACTCCCCGTTCTCCTCGACAAAAAGCTCCTGCGGTCCGGGAGTCGCGGATGGCGTGGCCGTGGCGGTCGCGCGCACCGTGGGCGTCGGCGTTTTCTTTTTCCTTGAACGCGCCTCCGCGGGGCCGCCCAGCGCCGTCAGCAGCAGGACAGCCAGCAGCAGCGCGGATAATCGTCTGCTTTTCATACCCGTTTCCCGTCAGTCGAAGGTCCTGATCGGCAGCACGAGGAAAACGAACTGGTTGCCTTCCTTCGGCCGGACGATGCAGGGGGACACGTTGGTCTGGAAGCACATGCGGATCTCCTTCGCCTCTACGTTGCGGATGACGTCCATCAGGTACTGGGAGTTGAAGGAGATCTTGAGCGGCTGGCCGTGCAGCAGCACCGGCAGCTCTTCATGCACGTCGCCGCGTTCCGCGCGGCTGTTCATGCGCAGGCCGGTCTCCCCGATCTCCATGGTGATCAGGTTGCTCTTGCCCTCGCGCGCCATCAGGCTGCAGCGCTCCAGCGCGTCGAACAGGGGCGTCTTCTCAACCTCGATCTCCGTCTGGGCGGAGGTGGGCAGGATGTGCTTATAATCGATGAACTCGCCGATCAGCAGCGTGGTATACAGGCGCACCGTGCCGAAGCTGATGACCACATGGGACGCGTTAAAGCACAGGGTGACCTCCGTATCGTCGTCCGGAAGGATCTTGCTGAGCTCGTTGAGGATGCGTCCGGAAATGATGACGCTGGAAAACTCCTTCCCGGCGGGGACCTCGTTTTCCGCCTCGATATTCATCAGGGCCATGCGGAAGCCGTCGATGCTGACCAGGCGCGTCTCGCTGGCGTAGAACTCCATCAGGATACCGGTCAGCGTCTTGCGGCTCTCATCCGTGGACACGGCGAACATGATGCGCGAAATGGCGTTGCGCAGCTTGCCCGCGGGCAGGTGGACCTCCTGCGCGTTGGAAATATCCCGGATCTCGGGAAAATCCTCCGCGTTCATGCCCATCATGTTCGTTTTGCTGCCCAGGCTGTTGATGCGGGCGACGTTATTGTCCTCCACGGAAAAGCTGACCTCGCCCATGCTCTGGCGGCGGATCAGCTCGGAGAGCAGCTTGGCCGGAAAAACGGTCTCACCGGGCGTTTTGACTTCGGCGTCCACGCTGGTGCGGATCGTCATTTCACCGTCTGTGGCGGTCATGACCAGCATATTGTCCTTCGCATCGACAAGAACGCCGTTATAGATGGTCTTGACCGGCCTCGCGGACAGGGCATGGGTCACCAGACTGAGCCCTTTGTTCATTTCATTCGTGCTGACATTGAATTCCTGTAACACGGTAGGTTCCTTTCCTCGGCCGGGCAGAGTGAAGAATTATTATATATTCTATAACAAGTCGTCATCTAAGAGCCTGCCGAAACTGCGAATAAGTGTAAAAATCATTTGATCTGAAAGGCGTTTTTATTTATCCATAACTATGGATAAACAGGTGAAAAGCTCAGGACGGTCTGGGGATTATTTCATCGCCGTCTGTGCACGCCTGTTTAATCGTGTTCTATTATTGCACAAATATTTGTAATTTTCAAGAATAAAATGTGTCATTGAAGGCATCGTTGACAATATGTGGAATTCTTATTAAAATAGCACCATCATGAAGGGAGCGTGCGGTATGAAGCTGATTTCGTGGAACGTCAACGGACTGCGTGCGTGCATGACCAAGGGGTTTGAGGATACGTTCAGAGCGCTTGACGCGGACATCTTCTGTCTGCAGGAGACCAAGCTGCAGGAGGGACAGACGGATTTCGCGCCGGAGGGCTACCACGCCTACTGGAATTACGCGGAAAAGAAGGGCTATTCCGGGACGGCCATATTTACGAAGGCGGAGCCGAAGCGGGTCCGGTACGGCATCGGGATCGAGCAGCATGACCACGAGGGCCGCGTCATCGCGCTGGATATGGGGGATTTCTGGTTCCTGACGGTGTATACGCCGAACTCCCAGGACGGCCTCAAGCGCCTGGATTACCGCATGACCTGGGAGGACGACTTTTTAGCGTACGTCAACTCGCTCAAGCAGGAAAAGCCGGTGGTGTTCTGCGGGGACCTGAATGTGGCGCACCAGCCGATCGACCTGAAAAACCCGACCGCGAACCACCAGAACGCGGGGTTCACGGACCAGGAGCGGGGAAAGTTTTCCGCGCTCCTGCGGGCCGGATATGTGGACAGCTTCCGTTACCTGCACCCGGACGCCGCGGAGCAGTATTCCTGGTGGAGCTACCGTTTCCGCGCACGCGACCGGAACGCGGGATGGCGCATCGACTATTTCATCGTGTCCGATTCCATGAAGGAACGGATCGAGAGCGCGTCCATCCACCAGGAGATCTTCGGTTCGGATCACTGCCCGGTGGAGCTGGTGCTCAAATGATGAAGCTGCGCTGTGCAGCGGCGCTGCTGCTGGCCGGCCTGCTGTGGTGGTCCGGTGGAATGGCCGAGGAACGCGCGTTTACCGGCTATACGATCCGCGACAGCCTGACCAAGAAAATGGCGGACGGGGTGACCTACTACCTCTACGAGCTGCTGCCTGAGGACGGCAACGCGCAGAGGGGCCAGCGTATCCACCTGATCGAGGTGGAAAAAAAGGCGATCGGCCGCGTGCGTCCGGTGGCGCTGCCCAGCGGGGTCAGGATCCACAAGTCGCTGAAAACGCCGCTGACGATCCTCAAAAACGCGGAACAGACGGTGCGAGGCACCATCCTGGCCGGGGTGAACGGGGATTTCTTTGATATCAGGGCCGGAGGCTCCGTCGGGCACCTGAAGACGGATGGGGAATGGCGGATCGCGGGAGAATTCCCGGAGGGCTGGGCCGTCGGCGTCGCGGCGGACGGAACGCCGTTCATCGGTCAGGTCCGGGAAAATATCACCCTGACGATGCCGGACGGTACGGAGGTCCCGGTCAACGCGCTGAACGGGCTGAGGGGGGACACCTCCCGGCTGGATATATCGCCCGAAAACGTGCGCGTGGCGCGGAAGGACAACCAGCTGGTGCTGTATACGCCCGATTTCTGGAAGGCGACCGACACGCCGAACGGCGGCACCGAAGCCCTGATCGTGCCGGACGGCGCGCTGACGGGCGGGACGATCACCGCGCGTGTGGAGCGCGTCAACAGGCGGCACAAAAAGGGCGGGACCACGCTGAGCAAGGGCCGGATGATCCTGTCCGGCACGGGCGAGGGCGCGACGCTGCTGCGGCAGCTGAAGGCCGGCGACAGCGTGACGCTGACCCTGACGGCGGAGCCGCCCTTTGACAGCGCGGTGAGCGTGCTGGGCGGCGGACGCCCGGACGGCGGGCCCCTGCTGATGCTTGAGGGAGAGCCCACGGACCTGGGCCCGTTCAAGGCGATCTCGGAGGACGTGGATTACTTTTATTACCGCCACCACGCGCGCACGGTGTTCGGCCTGCGTGAGGACGGAGGCTATTTCATTTTAGCGCTGGACGGGTATAAGCCGGATTATTTCGGAATGACCCTGGACGAAGTGCAGACGCTGCTCTGCGATCTGGACGCGTACACCGCGGTGAACCTGGACGGCGGCAGCTCGACCGCCATGGTGCTCAGGATCAGCGACAGGCTGCGGCTGATCACGGATTTCGCCGCGACGAACCGGCAGATCCCCGTAGGGAGCGCACTGGCGTTGATCTTACAGTAACCGAATCGTTTAGGAGGAAATGGGATGTATATTCTTGACGGGGCGATGATGGGCACGCGGGAAAAGGCGCACACGCATATGGCGGAGGCCATGGGCTTTCCGGCGTATTACGGCGCGAACCTGGACGCGCTGTATGACTGCCTGACGGACCTGACCGGGGAGATCCGGCTGTATCATACGGCCGCGCTGCGGCGCAGCCTGAACGCCTACGGCGAAAAAATACTGCGCGTCCTTCAGGACGCGCAGTCGGATAGGCTGAAGATCTCGTTTTATGACTGATCAGCTGTGGAAAACCTTTTCGCCGATCAGGCCGGTAACGGCGGTGTAGATCAGGCCGATGCCGCCCGCGGTGGCGATCCAGCCGGTAGCCGCGTGGGAAAAGGTGATCAGGATGCCGACCACGATGCCGACGATGCTCAGGATCCGCATCAGCTTGTTCTGGTCGGACTGGCCGTTCATACTGAGCCAGCTGGCGCAGGTGACGATCAGCACCAGGCCGATCAGGACGTTGATGATCTTGTCGAAGCTGTTGGGATTGCGGATGATCCACAGGCCGATCACAAACATGGCGATGCCGCTGACCAGGCTCACCAGCTCTTCGTTGCCGAGCCGGCGGTCCTCCCACCAGCCGATCACGCTTGCCACGCCGGCCAGCATCAGGCCGATGGCGAAGATGATGTAAGCGATATTGAGCGCGAAACGGCGGTTGATGATCAGCAGGATGCCCAGCGCGCCGAGGATCAGCCAGCGGGTGGTGTTGCCGGCGTTTTTGCTTAACGGGTTGAACATGGTTGGTTTTCCTCCTGTCGTGAAATTTCTTGTCAGTCCGCAGTTTGCGGACAGGAGGATTATACCATTATTTTGAAATAATGTACAGAAGGCCGCAAAAAGTGAGCAATCGCGGCTATCCCGCTGCCGCGCACGTGCCGCACAGCGTGTCGACGGCCTGGAGGCAGCGCCTGCGCAGGGTCAGGGGCACATAATCGATCCCGAAGCGCTCCTGATAGCGGCGGGCCAGCTCCGGATAGCTCACGCGGTCCAGATAACGGGCGGTGATCAGGAAGCGGCTCTCCTCCGTCAGGGAAGCGAGCAGGCAGTCCATCAGCGCCAGATGCGCCTCCAGTGCGGCAGCCTCCCGGCGCAGACGGACCAGCTGATCCCGGCAGAGGCGCATATCCTCTGTCAGCGCGTCCTCCGCGGACCGGATCGCCAGGGTGGCGGTCGGGTCGCCGGGGCCCGTACGGACGCGGACCGCGTCAGGCGGCAGCGCCTTTCCGATACTCTGCAGCGCTTCTTCCTTCAGCAGGGAGAGGCGCTTTTCCATCAGCGGGATGTAACGGCGCAGGTAGTCCAGCCGCGCCCGGTCGGAGCGGTAGCGGGCAAGCTTCTGCTCCAGTTCTTTCCTGTCCATGGTCATTCTCCTTCCGCGTTCATTTGACCGGCGCTTACGATGCGGCAGTATTCGCCCAGCGGGAGCGTCTGCGGGTCCTTCAGCCGGCGTCGGAGCGTCCGCTCGGAAATTCCAACGCGCTCCGCCAGCGCCTCCAGGGTCAGCCCGTTCTGCCTGGCCGCTGCCAGCGCCTGCCGGATCACGGCCTGCGGGGACAGGGCTTCTTCCTGATCGGGGACCGGCGTCTGCCGGGGCGTTGCCCGTAACGCTTTGGCGGGAACGGACCGGGCCAGCCTCAGCGGGTCGTCCGAGCTCCTGCGGCAGGGCGGCAGCCGGTGCGTCCTGCGCCGGCCGCGCATCCTGAACCTTGCCGGTTCCCGCTGCATGACGGTTCTGATATATGCCTGCAGCGGCTCACTCGCGAGCGCCAGCTCCTCATCGTCCGGCGCGGGATATGCAAGATACATGTCCACACTTCCTTTCATTCCCAGTTTCTGGGATCGCATGGCCATTATAGGCCTTTTCAAGTCCGGGAGGCAAGGCCAGGTTTTTGCCCGCAAATGGGAATAAGCATATCATAAATCTTATGTATTATCAGCTATTTCAGTCACTCAGTATTGAAAAGCGTCAATGCCGCTCAAGATGGAACAATTGATGAATGCAGCTTCATAAATTGGTAATAATTGGAAATGACCATTCATAAACCCGGAGGTTGGCCAACGTTCCATGGCTGATGTAAACGAGCTGCCCGCTGAGCGCAAAATGTGCATGTTCAGAGCGCCGGCTGCTTTGCCGCGCCCGCGGACGCCGCTCGCCGCGTGAACGGTGACGCAAAAGTTCATCTTTTTGAAATGCAACAATTAAGCTTTCGTAACAGACATACATTGAGATTAAATATTCATTATGGTATACTTGCTTTGTGTAAAAAGGGGGTGCAGTAGCATGGATTTTCTCTCGGCGATCACAGATAAAAAATTGGGAAAACCTCTGAATACACAGCAGATCGAGTATTTTGCGAAGGCGGCGGCGGAAGGGCTGGCGCCGGATTATCAGCTGGCGGCCATGCTGATGGCCATCCGCCTGAACGGCATGAACGCGCGGGAAACCGCGGATCTGACCATGGCGATGGCGCACTCCGGCGATATGCTGGAGCCTGACGTGGGCGGCGTGCCCGTAGACAAGCATTCCACCGGCGGCGTGGGAGACACGACGACGCTGGTGCTGGCGCCCCTGGTGGCCAGCTGCGGCGGCAAGGTGCTGAAGATGAGCGGCCGCGGGCTCGGGCATACGGGCGGCACGGTGGATAAGCTGGAGTCGATCCCCGGCATGCGGACCAGCCTGCCCAAGGAAGAATTTGTGGATATCGTGCGCCGGGTCGGCTGCGCGGTGGTCGGCCAGAGCGCGGAGCTCGCGCCGGCGGACAAGCGCCTGTACGCGCTGCGCGACGTGACCTCGACCGTCGATTCCATCCCGCTGATCGCGGCGTCCATCCTCTCCAAGAAGTTTGCCGCCGGCGCGAAGGCGCTGGTGCTGGACGTGAAGTACGGCTCCGGCGCGATCATGGATACGATGGAAAAGTCCCTGGCGCTGGCGAAGACGATGGTGGACATCGGCACCCAGGCGGGACGGCACGTGATCGCGGTGCTGACCGGCATGGACGAGCCCCTGGGCACCCACGTGGGCAACGCGCTGGAGGTCAAGGAGGCGATCGACATCCTGTCCGGCCGCGCGGGCGGGGACCTGAAGCAGGTGTCCCTGTTCCTGGGAGCCCAGATGCTGTGCGCCTCCGGCGTGAGCCATAATATGGAAGAAGCGGAGAAAATGCTCCGGAAGAACCTGGAGAGCGGCGCGGGCCTCAGCAAGTTGGCGGAAATGATCGCGGCCCAGGGCGGCGATCCGCGGGTGACGGAGGACCTGTCCCTGCTCCCGCAGGCGCCGGTGCGCCGTGTGGTGACCGCCGAAAGGGCCGGCATCGTCAGCGGCATGGACACGATGCGCCTGGGCTATATTGCCCAGGGCCTCGGCGCCGGCCGCCGCACGAAGGAGGATGTGATTGATCCCGCGGTAGGCTTCATTATGCACGCCCGGCTGGGCGACACGGTGAGCGCGGGCGATCCGCTGGCGGAGATCCACGCCCGCAAAGAGGATGATTATGAACAGGCCGCCGCCGCGATCCGCGACACCGTCCGGATCACGGACAGCGCGCCCTGCGCGCACCCGCTGATCTACGCGGCGGTGACGCGCGAGGGTACGCGGATGATGCACTGAGCGGCGAAACGCAGGAGGCAGAATAAAGATGATGAAACGGATAATGACCATAGCGGCGGCGCTGATGCTCATTTTGGCCTGCGCCGGCTGGGCGGCCGCGGACGCGGAGCCGCTGAGCAGGAACGAGCTGAACGCCTGGCGCGAGCAGCTGCTGAAGGACAGCCTGCAGGACAACCGGTACGCTGCGGAAGCGCTGGACGGCGGGCTTTATTCCCTGGCCTTTGACTGGTACACCCTGACCGCGGATACGCAGCGCGTTTCCAGCGCTACCCGCATCAGCGGCGTGACCTTCGAGCTGGTGCCCGAGGAGGACGAGCAGACGCCCGCGGACATCCGCGGCCTGCGCCCCGGCGACAGCGTGGAAAAGCTGCTGGCCGCCTGGCCCAACGAAAACGAGAGCCTGGCGGGCACCCGCGAGGAAGCGGTGCTCTACCAGTCCGGCAGCCTGCCCGGCCAGGCCTCCGCGGGCCTGCTCAGGCGCAACGGCCAGCGGGCGGAAGCCGTGGTATACAGCCTGTACCAGATGACGACCAACGGCGTGAGCCTGAGCAAGGTGACTTACACGCTCACCGACGGGAGAATCAGCGCGATCGAGATCAGCTTTGACGCCGAAACGCTGACCCTGGCGGACGCGCAGGCGGAGCTGGCGGCCATCCTGGACGTGCAGGCGACCACCGAGTTTTCCGCCTTCCTTACCAACGGCGAGAGCGTGGAGGCGGAGATCTTCAACCGCGACGACCTGCTCTTCTCCGACATCGACTTCCTGAGCGTGACGCCGGAGCACCTGATCGACCTGCTGGGCGACGAGTACGCCGAGGAGTGGGCCGAGGATGGCGACAACCAGATCCGCGTGATGGAGTGGCACGCCCTGTCGGCCGCCTTCATCTATGACGCGGACAGGAAGCTGATCGATATTGACAACATGTCCATGGACGAGGACCTGCTGACCGGCCCGCGCGGCCTGACCATCGGCGATACCCTGGACGTGGTGCTGAGCCGCTTCCGCTACGAGGCGACCGAGGCCGACGGCATCCACACCTGGCTGTACGGCTCCGTGGCCGAGGGCAATTACGGCGTGATGGACTCCCAGTATCCCGGCCAGGCGGAGGTGCACTACGTGCAGACCACCGACGGCCAGCGGGTGGAGATGATCCTGTACGTGAACGAGGGCGCGCTGAAAACGATTACGCTGCAGATGGAATGAGATTTAGTGAGGAGTTAGGAGTGATGAGTGAGAGGTTCAGATTAGATTGGAACGCCGGAGGCGTTCCGTCCGCAACTCCTCACTCCTCACTGGCTATCCTGAAATAATGCCTCATTACTTTGGAGGAACCATCATGAGAATTGACCTGACCTGCCCGGTTGAGCTGTGGCATTTCAGAATGCCGACGGCTGAATCGCCGTTCTGCACGGTACAATTATATAATTTGTCCGAAAAGACGGTCGTCAGTATTCAGGCATGCTATCTGTGCTACGACCAGGACGGGGAACAGACCGCCCGCCACGTGGAGCGGGTGCAGGGCCTGGAAGCGCCCACCCGCTGCGCGTTCGAAATGAGCGTCCGCGTGGAAGAGGGCATCGACGCCAGCGGCATGGAGCTGCTGATCGAAAAGGTCTGGTTTGAGGACGGCACCATCTGGCGCCGCGGCACCACCCATATGACCGAGTACGCGCTGCCCGCGCCGCCGGACGCGAAGCGCCTGTCCATCCTGCGGGAGCTTGCCGGGGCCGATGCCTCGGTCTGCCCCTCGGACCAGGGCTCCGTCTGGATCTGCGTCTGCGGGCGCCCGAACCCCGCGGGCATGGAGATCTGCTCCCGCTGCCTGCGCTCCAAGCACGCGATATTCACCGCGTACAACGAGTCCGTGATCGAAAAGATCTATTCCGAGCGCGAAGCGGCCGAGGAGGAGGCCCAGCGCGCCGCCCAGGCCGAGCTTGCGCAGAAGGAGACCGACGAGAAAAAGGCGCAGCAGGAGAAGCGCCGCAAGCGCAAGCGCGCGCTGGTCACGGTGCTGTGCCTGCTGCTGGCGGCGGCCATCGGCTTTGGCGGATATTTCTTCGTGCTTCCCTGGTACCGCTACACGGTGGCGGAGCGCGAGCTGAACAACCTGAACTACGCCTCCGCGCGCCAGTCCTTCGTGGAGCTGGGCGATTACTCCAACGCGGCGGAAATGGTCAAGGAATGCGACTACCGCGAGGCGCAGGCGGCACTGGCGGGCGATACCTACACCTCCCTGCGCGCCGCGCAGGACAGCTTTGACGCCCTGGCGGACTACAAGGACAGCGCGACGCTGGCGAAGGAGGCCCGCTACAAGCAGGGCATGAAGCGCCTGAACGCCGGCGAATACGATGC
The DNA here is from genome assembly GCA_902760595.1 of uncultured Eubacteriales bacterium. Lineage (GTDB taxonomy): Bacteria > Bacillota > Clostridia > Christensenellales > Aristaeellaceae > UBA4246. Next base: position 11,584 of record CACWHI010000028.1, on the reverse strand, counting down.
CGCCTATACCCTGTTCGGCGAGATCCTGGGCTACAAGGACAGCTACGAGAAGCAGAACCTGTGCGTATATCAGCGCGCGAAGCGGAACATGGACGCCGGGGATTACGCCGCGGCGCGGGAGGATTTCCTGCTGCTGGGCAATTATGAGGACGCCATGACCCTGGCGAACGAGTGCCTGTACCTGCCGGCCTTGGAGGCCATCGGCGACGGGCGTCCCGAGGACGCCATCGAGCCCCTGCGCAGCCTGGGCAACTACCGCAACAGCCCCATCCGCCTGAAGGAAGCGTATTACGGCGTGGGCAACCAGCTCTTCGACGAGGGCCGGTACGAGGAAGCGGCGGAGTACTTCCTGCTCGCGGACGACTATATGGACGCCTACCGCCTGGCGACGCGGTGTTTGTACCAGCCCGCGGTCGAGGCCATGGCCGAAGGAAAGTACCAGGAAGCCGCGGAGATGTTTGAAAAGATCGTGACCTTCGAGGATTCCGATCAGCTGATGAAGCAGTGCTACCTGAACGCGGCGCTGCAGAAGATCGCCGCCGGCGAATACGGCGAGGTCGAAGCCCTGCTGGCCAAGGCCGGCGACATCGAGGGCGTGGAGGACGCGCGGAAGGAGAGCGTTTACCAGCCCGCGCTGGCGCTGCTCGAGGCCGGGAATTATGAGGAAGCGCGGGTCCAGTTCCTGACCATCGCGGGCTACAAGGACGTGGACGACCGCCTGGCCGAGATCAGCTACCAGCTGGCGGTCAAGGCGATCGAGGACAAGGATTACGAGCTGGCGGTCAACCTGCTGACGGACCTGCCGGAGTACAAGGACAGCCAGGCGAAGCTGAACGAGGCGCGGTACCAGTACGCGCAGCAGTTGCTGGACCAGAACAAGCCCGTGCAGGCGGCGGAGCTGCTGACCCTGCTGGGCAATTACGAGGACAGCGCCGCCTTCCGCGAGCAGGCGATCTACGCGCAGGCGCAGGCCGCGATGGCGGAGGAGCGCTGGGAGGACGCCCACAAGCTGCTCAGCCAGATCCCCAATTACACCTATACCGCGGACAGCCTGCGGGAATGCTCCTACCAGGAGGCCATGGCCGCCCTGAACGACGGCGACGACAACCGCGCCTTTCAGCTGCTGGGCGGCATCCGCGATTATAAGGACGCGGAGGACATCTACACCGAGCTCGCCTACCGCATCGCGACCAAGGAAAAGGAAGCCGGCAACCTGAGCAGTGCCGCGGATATCTTCAACACCCTGGGCGATTACAAGGACGCCACCGAGCAGGCCGAAACCAGCTACGACGACTACTACAAGGACGCGTACGAGACCGCGAAGCAGGCCTTTGCCGACCGGAACTGGGCGCAGGTACTCACAGCGCTGCAGGGGCTCGACCTGGATACGGCCAGCACCAAGTACAGCGACGTGAAGTACTTCTGGCAGGAGGCCGCGTACCAGTACGCCGAGCAGCTGTACAACGAGGATAAGCCCTACGAGGCCTACGCCTATTACCAGCAGCTGCTCGATTACAAGGACGTCGCGAGCAAAAAGCTCACCCGCCGCGCCTATCAGGTGATCGGCGAATGGGAGACCAGCAAGGACGAGCGCTTCGTTTTCCGGGGCGACGGCACCTGCGAGATCGAAGGTGTGGGCCAGTACTATACCGTGAAAAACTGGACGCTGCGCACCGGCAAGGCCGCCAACGACCTGGATACGACCTACCGCATCGTTTCCATCAACAACGCCGCGACGCGCATGACCCTGCGCGTGACCCGGGGGACCAACGGCGGCAAGACCTATTCCCTGTCGCGCGTAACGGAAACGGAAACAGCTGAGGAAGAATAAACATGCTGCGATCGCTGAAAAACGCGTTTGCCCCGTATCAGCGGGATATTGACGAAAAACACCTGGACGTTCTCGACGGCGTCCGGGTGCTTCTTAGTTTTATTGTGGGCTGGTACCATATCTGGCAGCAGAGCTGGCTGATGCCCATCGGCTTCGTGGGCCCGGTGTTCGTGAATATCGATTACATCCCCCGCAGCGGCTACGCGGCGGTGGACGGGCTGATCTTCCTGAGCGGGCTGCTGATGTTTTTGCCCTACGCGGGCAATGGTGGCTCACCCAGGCCGCTCAGCTACTACAAGCGCCGGCTCATCCGCATCGCGCCGGCCTATGTGCTGGCGGTGCTGGTCTCCTTTTTCGTGGACGCGCTGCCGGCGCATCGCTACGCCACCGTGTGGGAGGCCGCGCGGGACCTGCTGGCGCACTTCACCTTCACGCACACGCTCTTCCCCTTCTCCTATACCGGCTCGCCGATCAACGGCGTGCTGTGGACGCTGGCGGTAGAGATGCAGGCGTACCTGATCTTTCCCTGGCTGTGCCGCGCGTACCAGAGGCATCCCGTGCTCACCGGCGCGGGGATGCTGGCGGTCGCCTTCGGCTACCGGTATTACGTGACCGGCTTTGAGGATACCTCGCTGCTGATCAACCAGCTGCCGGCCTTTCTGGATATCTACCTGCTGGGCTTCGTCTCGGCCCGCTCCATCGTGCTGCTCAGGCGGCGGCTGCAGGGCGAGACCGGCGCGGAAAAGCTGTTCTTTACCGTGCTCCTCTGCCTGGGGGCGTGGCTGTACCTGTGGCTGATGCGGGGCCAGGCGGCGGAAAACGGTATCGAGCACATCCGCCTGGGGCAGCTCAGCCGCCGGTTCGGCATCGGCATCGCCCTGACGGTGTTTTCCGTCAGCGCGTGCTTTTCGCTGCCCGCCGTCCGTTTCCTGCTGGGCAACCGGCTGATGCGCTGGCTGTCCGTGCTCTCCTACGAGTTCTACATCTGGCACCAGAACCTGGCCGTACACCTGAAGGAGTGGAAGGTCATCCCGTCCGTATCCGAGACGCCCTGGTTTGACGCGGAAGCCGCCTGGCAGTGGCCCTATACCATCTGCTGCTTCCTGCTGCCGCTGGCGGTGGCGGTGGTGCTCACCTACGCCTACGAAAAGCCGGTCAAGCGCTGGCTGGAAGGGAAAAGCTGAATCAATCTTGAAAACCGGCGCGGGACGTTGTATCATAGGGGTACCGGCGCAGCCGCAAACACCGGCAGTATACGGGCGGGAAGGCGGAATCCGCGCGTTTTCAGCCCAAAGGAGATAGATGTATGTCCGAGGATTCCCGTCAGCTCTGGCAGCGCATAGGACTGCGCTGCCTGATCCTTGCTGCCCTGATCCCCCTGGTGTCCATGGGGATCCCGACGTGCTGGTACCTGTTCGGGCCCTTCCTGCTGGCGCTGCTGATGGCGGCGTCGCTGCAGAAGCCCATCGCCTGGCTGCAGAAGAAGCTGCGCATGAAGCGCTGGCTGGCGGTGCTGCTGATGCTGCTACTGGTCTATGTGATCATCGGGCTGTTCGTGTACTGGTTCATGTCCTTCGCGGTCACGCAGGCCATCATGGCGCTGCAGAACGCCCCGCAGGCCATCGAGGAGCTGACCGGCCTGTACAATTCCTTCCGGCAGTGGCTGGTCCAGCAGTTTGCCGAGGATTTTGACCTGACGCGCCTGGACAACATGATCAGCCAGGCCCTGGGCCAGCTGACCGCGGCCGCGTCGCAGCTGGCGGGCAGCCTGCTGGGGATCACGGTGGACGCCGCCAAGAGCATGCCCGGCATCCTGCTTTTTGCCAACTTCCTGATCCTCAGCAGCTATTTCCTGACCCGGGATTTTCCGCTCCTGAGCAAGCGGGTAAAGCGCCTGAGCCCGGACAGCGCCACGGACCGGCTGCGCGCCTCCGCGGTGGAGGCGGTCGGCGGCTACCTGCGGGTGCAGGTCATCTACACGCTGGTGGTCCTGATCGTGTCCGCGGCGGTGTTCACCCTGTTCGGCATCCGGTATTCCTTCGTGATCTCCTGCGTCGCCGCGCTGCTGGAATTCCTGCCGATCTTCGGCAACGGCACGTTGTATGTGCCGCTGGTCATCATCCTGTACCTGGTGCGGGAGTCGCGGGTCGCGACCATCATCCTGATCACGCACCTGACCTTCTACATCTCCCGCAAGGTCACCGAGCCGCGCCTGATGAAGCGCCAGATGGGCCTGAGCCCGGTGCTTTCGCTGCTGGCGATGTACCTGGGCCTGCAGATCGGCGGCGTGCTGGGCCTGACGCTGGCGCCCATCGTCGCCGTGGTCATCCAGGCAGCCGCCCAGTCGGGCTTCTTCACCCGCACCATCGCGGATTTCCGCGACGGGGTCAATTGGGTGAGGATGAAGCTGAGGAAAGAAATATAGTGGAGCTGCTGCGCAAGTACATGAACGCCCTCATCCGTCACGCCTTCGGTGTGACGGATGAGGGCTGTGTATTCTCAGATAAAGATGGGATTGAAGCCATTGGCCTGGTAAACATTACGCGTCACAGGGCGGGCGCCCCAGTGTGGCGCCCCTGCAGATTCGATTTGGGGCGGGTTGAGCGAAGAATCTGTTCTTTGGCATGAAAGATCAGCAAATAAGGTTCAGAATCCCACTTCAGAACAGGTTTTTCACGGCGGCTGCGCTATGCTCGCGATGCAATGCATCCCGAAGCTCAATTACCGCGGCTTATATAGGCGCTGCTTTTCCCGTACGGGCAGATGGACGGCTCAGATTTCAGAGACGAGGGCCGCGCACAGGCGGACCAGGTCATACCGGACACCCTCGCGGCTTCGCCAGCTCCGGCCGTCCCATTCCGGGCCGGACAGGTCGTCGCCGCCGTAGATCAGGGCGCCGTATGAAAAATGCCGGAACCGGGCGACCGCGATACAGCCTGCCTGCTCCATTTCGGCGATCTTGGCGCCCTCCTCTTTTCGGAGGGCGATTTTATCTGCCGTTTCACGGAAGATGGCGTCCGTCGTCCAGACCAGGCCGCGAAGGTAAGGGACGCCCCGCTCTTCGAGATAATGAATGATCTTTCCTGTAACCGCGGGATCGGTATGGATCACGCGGCCGGCGGGGAAGTAGTGGTAGGAAAAGCCCTCATCCCGGATGGCGCCGTCGACCACCAGCACCTGGCCTACTTCGATGCTCTTGTCCAGAACGCCGCCGCCCCCGCAGAACATCACCTTCGTGACGCCCATCGCGTGAAACAGGTCGAGGTTCCCCGCGCAGGCGGGGCAGCCCACCTGCCCGAGGGTGATCAGGACCTCCGGACGATCCGTAAAGCGGCAGATCTTCACCGGGTTTTCTCCGGGGATCACATATGCCTCCGCGATGCGCCCCGCCGCGAGCAGTTTATCCATCACCTCGGGAAAAAACGTAATGACCATCCTGTCCGTATCGAACCCGTCTCCCGCGTAATGCGACGGGTTCAGTTTGGCGTTCGGGTCGTCGTCAAACTCCAGGATCGGAAAAGCGTTTTTATGCAGCATCGTTATGACTCCCTTAAGCCAATCACTGGGTGCGCCATTTTTCCACTTCCGCGTCCGTGCCGAGCACGGTATGGGTGCCGCCGACGGAATGCTCTGTGCCTTCAGCGTAATTGATGCCGCTGGAGGCGTAATCGTAGGAGACTGACTTGCGGCGCTTCTCGACCTCGGGGTTCGGATGAGGGATGGCGGAAAGCAGGGATTTGGTATAGGGGTGGATCGGATTGGAGAAGATCTCCTCCTTCGTGCCGGCCTCAACCATGTAGCCCAGGTGCAGGACGCCGATGCGGTCGGAGATATATTTGACCATGCTCAGGTCATGGGCGATGAACAGGTAGGCGCAGCCTGTCTCCTCCTGAATATCCTTCATCAGGTTGACCACCTGCGCCTGGATCGACACGTCGAGGGCGGAAATGCACTCGTCCGCGATGATGAGCTTGGGCTGCATGATCAGCGCCCGGGCGATGCCCACGCGCTGGCGCTGGCCGCCGGAGAACTGGTGCGGATACCGCGCCGCGTGCTCGGGGCTCAGGCCGACCTTTTTGAGCATTTCGCCGACCTGCTCCGCCCGGTCCAGGCGCGAGGTATAGCGCTTATGGATGTCCAGGCCCTCGCCGATGATGTCCTCCACCTTTTTGCGCGGATTCAGGGAGGCCATGGGGTCCTGGAAGATCATCTGCATGTCCTTGCGCAGCATGCCGCGGGTGTCCGCGTCCAACCGGCCGGTGATATCCTTTCCGTTGAACAGGATCCGGCCTTCGGTCGGATCGTACAGCCGGATGACGCTGCGGCCGATGGTGGTCTTGCCGGAGCCGGATTCGCCGACCAGGCCGTAGGTCTCGCCGGGAAAGATGTTGAAGGAAACGCCGTTGACGGCCTTCACGGTGAACCTGCGGGAGACGGGAAAATACTGCTTCAGGTTTTCAACGCTCAGTAAGGGCTGCTGGTTCATAGGTATTTTTCCGCCTCCTTTTGCGCGCGCTTGATTCGGGCCTTCAGCTCGGGCGGCATCTCAATCTTCGGCGCGTCGGGATGCAGCAGCCAGGTGGCCGCGCGGTGGGTGCGGCTGATCTCAAACATGGGCGGCTCCGCCTTCTCGTCGATCACCATGGCGAAGGGATTGCGGGCGGCGAAGGCGTCGCCCTTGGGCTCGTGCAGCAGGTTGGGCGGGCTGCCGGGGATGGAATACAGGCGGTCGTCGTCGGTATCCAGGTCCGGCATGGCCGAGAGCAGGCCCCAGGTGTAGGGATGGCGGGGGTCGTAGAAGATATCGTTGACGTTGCCGATCTCGACGACCTTGCCCGCGTACATGACGAGCACATAATCCGCCACTTTCGCGACGACGCCGAGGTCGTGCGTGATGTAGATGACGGACAGGCCCATTTTTTTCTGGATGTCCATGATCAGCTCGAGGATGCGGGCCTGGATGGTCACGTCCAGCGCGGTGGTAGGCTCGTCGCAGATCAGGATGTCCGGATCCGCGCTGAGGGCGATGGCGATGACCACGCGCTGGCGCATGCCGCCGGAGAGCTGGTGGGGATAGTTTTTGAACCGCTTTTCAGCCTCGGGGATGCCGACCAGTTCCAGCAGCTCGATCGCCCGGGCGCGGGCGGCCTCCTTGCTCATGTTTTTGTGCAGGAACATGCCCTCCATGATCTGCTTGCCGATGGTCATGGTGGGGTCGAGGCTGGTCATGGGGTCCTGGAAGACCATGGCGATGCGCTGGCCGTTGATTTGCTGGCGCAGCTGCTTTTTCGGCATTTTCAGCAGGTCCACGCTCTGCTTTTTGCCGCTGGCGTCTACGTAATTGTAGATGATCTCGCCGCTGTTGACGGTGGCGTTGCTGTCCAGCAGGCCCATGACAGCCTTCATGGTGACGGACTTTCCTGAGCCGGACTCGCCCACCACGGCGATGGTTTCGCCCTTGCACAGGTCGATGTTGGCGCCGCGGATCGCGTGAATGACGCCCGCGTTGGTCTTGAAGGAAATGTCCAGATTCCGGATATCGAGGATGGTGTTCTGCGCTTCGCTCATATTCTCACCCTCCTCACATGTCTTCCAGCTTCGGCGCCAGCGCCTCGCGCAGGCCGTCGCCGATGAAGTTGAAGCCCAGCATCAGCAGCGCCAGCACCAGGATGGGCGGCAGGATCTGGTAGGGCAGGGTGGTGATGTTGTTGAAGCCGTCCTCGATCAGGGTGCCGACCGAGCACTGCGGCAGTACGATGCCCACGCCGACGAAGCTCAGAAAGGCCTCGGTGAAAATGGCGGTGGGGATGGAGAACATGACCTGGGTGATGATCGGGCCAATAGTGTTGGGCAGGATCTCCCGGAAGATGATGTGGATGTTCTGCGCGCCGAGCGTGCGGCTCGCCAGCACGTATTCCTGCTCCTTGATCTTGAGCATTTCCGCGCGGGCGATCTTGCTCATGCCGATCCATTCGGTCAGCAGCAGCGCCACGATGACCAAGCCCATGCCCTTGGGCATGAAGATGGCCAGCACGGACACGATGACCAGGCGCGGCACGGAGTTCGCGATCTCCACGAACCGCTGCATGATATTGTCGACGCGTCCGCCGAAATAGCCCGATATCAGGCCGTAGCTCATACCGATGATCATATCGATGATGATCGTCACAAACGCGATCAGCAGAGAGACGCGCGCGCCGTACCAGGTGCGGGTCCAAAGGTCGCGGCCCAGGTCGTCCGTGCCAAAAAGGAAGGTGTAATCAGAGAAATTTCCTTCCAGCTCCTGACCGGTGAGCAGCCTGTGCAGCGCCGGGACCTGCGGCGGGATGCCCTTAGCCACCACGCGCTTGTTCTTTTCGTTGCGGTACTGCACGATGTCGCGGTAGCCGAAGGAATTCATCACGGGCCCGAAAGCGGCCAGCAGGATGATGACGGAAATGATCACCAGTCCGATGACCGCGCGCCGGTTTTTGAAAAAGTGCGTGAAAACGCCCTTCCAGTAGCTCTGGGAGGCGAAATTGGTGTCGATCCGGAGATCCTGCCGGTCCAGCAGCTCGAAATCCCCGGGAACGGGCACATACGCGGCGGCCGCCGCGGCCTGGGGCTGCAGTTTTTCTTTGGCCATGGCTTACGCCTCCCTTACCTTTGCCGTCACGCGGATGCGCGGATCGAGCACGCCGTAGAGCAGGTCTACCACCAGCATGATGCCGATGTAGAGCGCGGAATACAGGATGCCCAGCGCTAGCACATAGTTATAGTCGATGCCCTCCCCGGCGATGGCGTCCACCATCAGCTTGCCGATGCCGTTGATACCGTAGATCTTTTCCACCACCAGCGCGCCGGTGAGCAGGTCCACGACCAGGGGCGCGAGCACCGTGACGATGGGGATGAGCGCGTTGCGCAGCACGTGCTTGGTGACCAGCTCGCGCCCGTACATGCCCTTTGCCTCCGCCAGGCGCACATAGTCGCTGTCGAACACCTCTACCATCTCGTTGCGGGTGAACCGCGCGATGGTGGACATGGTGAACAGGCTCAGGGAGACCGACGGGATGACCGCTGAGAAGGCAAAGCGTGTGGGATCAAAGAAGTACGGGAAAAAGGGGATCCTGAAGGAAAACGTATACTGCAGGAAGATCAGGAACACATAGGAGGGCACGCACACGCCGAGAATGGAAAACACCGTGCAGAAGCCATCCAGGAACTTCCCTTTGTGCAGCGCGGCGGTGATGCCCAGCACAAGCCCTACGAAGGTGCCCAGCAGGATCGCCATGCCGCCGATGCGGAAGGAGTTGGAAATGGCGGTGGACAGCACGGTCTTGATAGGCGCGCCGTTGTACAGCGAGGTACCCTTGCCGAAATCGCCCTGCAGCACGCCGCCCAGGTAGCGGAAAAACTGGATATGGATCGGGTCGTCCAGGCCCATCTCGGCGCGCTTGTTGGCGATCTGGTCCGCGCTCATGCGCTCGGATGGGAAGGGATTGCCCGGCATGATGCGCACCAGCAGGAACAGCAGGAAGGTGATGATCAGCAGCGTCAGCAGCGCCATCCCGATCCGCTTTAAAATGTATTTGGTCATAAAGGAAGTCCTTTAATTGATAGTGGGGACGGGAGGAAAAGAGAGAGGAGGAGGTAGGAATTAGGAAGCAGGAAGTAGGAAGTAATTCTACCGTAACGAAAGTATCTTTACTTCCTACTTACTACCTCCTCCCTTAACCCTTTATACGTAAGTACCTGGCTATGTCTTAATACCAAAAGCGGGGCTGTATCGACAGCCCCCGAGCTGCAATGCCCGGCCCGGCCGGTGCGGAGACCGGCCGGGCGGCAGAACAGATCACTTGATGACGGTGTCCTTGTATACGCGGTTCAGGGCGACGGGGTGGAACTGGATGTTCTCCACTCCGGCGGTGATCAGGTTCGCGTTGGCCTTGGTGTACAGCGGGGCGATGACCGCCTGCTGCAGGACCAGGGTCTCAGCCTTGTACATGGCCTCCCAGCGGGCGTCATAGTCAGTGATGTAGGCGCCGGTGGTGCAGTCCGCGATCAGCTGATCGTATTCCGCGTTGCTCCAGAAGCCGTAGTTGTTGGAGTTGTTGGTCACCCACATGCCCAGGTAGGTCATTGGGTCGGCGTAGTCGGGGCCCCAGCGGGTCAGCGCCACGTCATAGTTGTCGTTCTGCATCTTGTCCAGGCGCTCCGCCTTGGTCATCGGCTGCAGGTTGATGGTCAGGCCGGGCAGTGCGTCCTCGACATCTTCTTTGATGGCCTGGGCCACCTTCGCGACCTCGTCGCCCTCGTTGTTGCCGTAGATCATGGTGAAGGTGAATTCCTCGACACCCAGCTCCTGTTTGGCGGCCTCGAAGTATTCAGCGGCCTTCTCGGGATCGTAGCCGATATAGTCAGCGAACATGTCCTGATCGGCGGAGAAGTCGGCGCCGGTGGTGCTGCTGGCGGCGAACTGCGGCGGGACTGCGGTATAGGTGGCCAGGGAGCCGTCCATCACGTAGTTGTCCACCAGGTTGTCGCGGTCGATAGCGTTGGTGATGGCCAGGCGCAGGTTGGCGTTGGCCAGCTTGCCGTTCTGGGCGTTCTTTTCAGTCTGGCTGAAGGAGAGGTACCACATATAGCCCGCGCCGGTGACCTTCAGGTTCTGGCTCAGGGCAGCGTCCTTTTCAGCGGCGGCGACCTGGTTGCCGGAGATCATGACCACGTCCAGCGCGTTGGTGCGGAAGGCGGTCAGGGCGTTGTCGGAGGAGCCGACGACCTGATACTTGAGGCCGGCCAGCTTTACGCGGTCCGCGTCCCAGTAATCCGGGTTCTTCTTGAGGGACAGGGTGGCGGTGCCGGGGGTGTAATCCTCAAGGATGAAAGCGCCGTTGGAGAGGAAGGTGGCCGGGCTGGTGCCGTAGGTGCCTTCCTCCAGGCTGTTGTAGAACTTCTCGTTGATCGGGTAGAAGGTCGGGAAGTACATGAGGCTGGGGAAGAAGGAGACCGGGACGTTCAGCTGGACGACGAAGGTCTTGTCATCCACGGCGGTGACGCCGAGGGTGGTCAGGTCGTCAGTCTGCTTACTGATGATCTCCGCGGCACCCTTGATGTTGCCGATCTCATCCAGCATGTAGGCGTATTCGCCCGCTTCCTTCGCGATGCGGCGCCAGGCGAACACAAAGTCGTTCGCGGTCACGGGGTCGCCATTGGTCCACTTCGCGTCGCGGAGGTGGAAGGTGTAGGTAAGGCCGTCGTCGGACAGGTCATAGCTCTCCGCCAGGGCGGGCACGGCCGCGCCGTCCTCGTCCATCTGGAGCAGGCCGTCGATGCAGTCGGCGATGACTTCGAAGGAGTCGCCGTCGGTGGCCAGATTGGTGTCCAGGCTCATCACGTTGGTGCCGAGCATGACGCCCAGGTATTTGTCTTCGGCGGTGGCCGTCACGGCGCAGGACGCCAGCATGACGATCGCCAGCGCTAAGCAAAGCAGTTTCTTCATCTGTTTGTTCTTCCTTTCATAATGGTTTCTTCCGGCAGTCAGGCCGAAAGCCCTGACGGGTTATTGTATTCTACATTTCGGCACTGAAATTGTAAATGGGGTGTACAAAGTAAATACAATGAATCGCGCGTTGACGCGGGCGCCTCGGAGCGCTATAATAAATAAGCGTAACGATTCAGTCATACAGTGGAGTGAGACGAGGCCCGGTCCGTTCCGGCACGGAATCCCGGAGTCCGCCGATTCATTCGGCGGATGGCGAAGCCACCCGTAGG
>CACWHI010000027.1:16828-49609 GCA_902760595.1 uncultured Eubacteriales bacterium | reverse complement strand
GGGGGAGCAATCCGGGCCGCAGGGGGGCTGGTCGCGGATGATGAACATCTCGGTGTCCGGGCCGCAGGGGCCGGTGATGCCGGCGGGGCCCCACCAGTTATGCTCCTTGGGCAGGTAGAACAGGTGGTCGTCCTTCACGCCGCAGGAGCGCCACAGGTTGGCGGCCTCCTCGTCGCGCGGGCAGTCCTGGTCGCCCTCGAACACGGTGAAGGCCAGCTGGTCCTTGGGCAGGCCCAGGTATTTCTCGCTGGTCAGGAACTCCCAGCTCCAGGGGATCATTTCCTTCTTGAAGTAGTCGCCCAGGCTCCAGTTGCCCAGCATCTCAAAGAAGGTCAGGTGGCTCATATCGCCCACCTCGTCGATATCGCCGGTGCGGATGCACTTCTGCACGTCGGTGAGCCGGGTGCCCATGGGGTGCTTCTGGCCCATCAGGTACGGGACCAGGGGATGCATGCCCGCGGTGGTGAACAGCACGGTGGGGTCGTTCTCCGGAATGACCGAAGCGGACGGAATCAGCTGATGGCCCTTGTCCTGGAAGAACTTCAGGAACATGGCGCGTAATTCGTTGGCAGTCACGTTTTTCATGGGAAATCATCCTTTCGGTATGTCAATGCCCGGCTTGCGCCGCAGCCTACATATCATATACCTTTTTTGGGCGGAATGACAAGTCTTTTTTTTCAAGCGGTATCAGGGATGGTATGGGCGATTCATGCGCTGCCGCGGAATGGCGTCAGTCCCCGTCTTCGGTGCTCTGCCAGCGCTCCTCGCTGTCGAGCCAAGCGCTGTAGCCCGCCTGGGCCTCCTGGCTCGCTTTTTTCTCCCGCCAGGTCTCTATTTCGGCACAGATGGCGAGCATCTCGTCCACGATCATCTCCATGCTGCGCGGGCGGGCCTGGTACAGGTAGGAGGTCATGCGGCCGATCGCGCGGGGGCTTTTCAGCTGCTTTGCCAGCAGATCGGCCAGCTCTCCGGGATAGCCGAGGGCGGCGACGGCCTGAGCCAGCTCGTCGCGGGCCCGGGCCCATTCTTTTTGTGCGGGTGTCATCCTGTTACCTCCTGCCGGGCCGCGCTGTGCGCCGCCGGCAATAACGTTTATTCGGCCCGGAACCGGAAAATCCTTTATCATTCCGGTTGATTTCAGATGCCCGAAAAACGCCGCATCTTGTATTTTAAGGCGACTTGTGGTATCTTTATAGCGAACGGAAAGGTTGACCTGCGCAGCCGGCGGAAAGGAGCGTCTGTGCCATGATCGAGCTTGAACGTGTATCGGAAACCCTGCGGCCCTGGCTCGGGGACGAGCTGATCCGCCGCATGCCCCGGGTGATGACGGAGGCGCAGCGCCGCCTGTCCGCCTTTACCGCGGGGCGGGATGACCTGGGCCAGCTGGCGTACAGCCTGGAGGGCCTGATGTACACGGCTGTCCGCAGGGAGACGGAGGCGTCCTTCCTGGTGACGCTGCCGGACGGAAGCAGGGTGCGCATGGAGACGGAGGATTTCGCCGTCATCGCCGACGAGCTGATGTGGCTCCTGTTCGAACAGTTCCCTACGGACGCGCGGCACCTGATGCTGCTCAGGGATTACTCTGTCAAGGCGTCGAGTCTGTCCGCCATCCGCGCGCTGTATCTGCGTTTCCGTGAATACGAGACGATCGACGAACTCAAGACGCTTCGCCGCGTGACGCGGGGCAGCTACCCCGCCTACCGCTGGCAGAGCTGGCTTGGGAACGATTTTGTTGTGTGAACTGAGAGGTTTGGATGGGAAAGATCATTGCTGTCGCCAATCAGAAGGGCGGCGTGGGAAAAACGACCACCGCGGTCAGCCTGAGCGCGTACCTGGCCGAGCAGGGCAAACGCACGCTGCTGGTGGATGCGGACCCGCAGGGCAACGCGTCCAGCGGCGTTGGCGTACAGGCCGGCAGGCGTACTTTGTACGAGGCGCTGCTGATGCAGTGCGAGCTTGGAGATACCATAGAGAAAACGGCGCTTGACCGGCTCAGCGTGTGCCCGTCGGATATCCGGCTGGCCGGCGCGGAGATCGAGCTGATCGAGATGGACCGCAGGGAGTACCGCATGCGCGCGGCCCTGGGCCAGGTGAAGGAGCAATATGATTTCATCATCATCGACTGTCCGCCGTCCCTGGGACTGCTGACCATCAACGCCCTGACCGCCGCGCAGAGCGTGCTGATCCCGATCCAGACCGAGTATTACGCGCTGGAGGGGGTCACTGCGCTGATGGACACGGTGCGCCGCGTGCGGCACAGCCTGAATACCGCGCTGGAGATCGAGGGCGTGCTGCTGACCATGTACGACGGCCGCACCAACCTGAGCCTGCAGGTGGCGGCGCAGGTGAAAAAGCATTTCAAGAAGCAGGTGTTCCGCACCGTGATCCCGCGCAACGTGCGCCTGGGCGAAGCGCCGAGCCACGGCGAGCCCATCAGCAGGTACGACCCGCGCAGCCAGGGCGGGCTGGCCTATGCCGCGCTGGCGGCTGAGGTCATCAAGAACAACAGGTAAACACCGGATATGAGGAGCTGCTATGCCGAAGAAAATGGGACTGGGGCGGGGGCTGGACGCGCTGCTGCCCGAGATCGAGGAACAGGAAAGCGCCGTCCGCGAGATCGCCATCACCGATATTGACCGGAATCCCCAGCAGCCGCGCCGCGCCTTTGACGAGGAGGCGCTCAAGAGCCTGAGCGAAAGCATCCGCGTGAGCGGCGTGCTGTCGCCCTTGCTGGTGGTGCAGACCGGAGAACGCTACCGCCTGGTGGCGGGTGAGCGCCGTCTGCGCGCGGCCCTGATGGCGGGGCTGCAGACCGTACCCTGCGTGGTGCGCGATTTCACGCGCCAGCAGGAAATGGAGGCCGCGCTGGTCGAAAACCTGCAGCGGGAGGACCTGAACCCGATCGAGGAGGCCGAGGGCATCCGCGCCCTGATGGAGCAGTGCGGCTATACGCAGGAAAAGGCGGCGGAGCGGCTGGGCAAGTCCCGGCCTGCCGTGGCCAACAGCCTGAGGCTGCTGTCACTGGAGGAGGAGATCACTGCCGAGGTGCGGTCGGGCCGGCTCTCCGCCGGGCACGCGCGCGTGCTGGCGGGCATCCACGACGCCGAGGCGCGGAAGGCGCTGTTCCGCAAGGCCATGAACGAGCATCTGAGCGTGCGCCAGCTGGAGATGCTGGCGGCTGACCTGGCCGCGGGCGCCAGGGTGCAGCCGCAGAAGCGCGCGCCGAAGGACCTGAGCCTGGAGCTGAAGGACATGCAGGAGCGCCTGCGCACCGCCGTCGGCGTCCAGCGCGTGACCATCCAGGGCGGCGACAAGCGGGGCCGCGTCATCCTGAGCTACAGGAACGCCGAGGAGCTGGATCTGATCTATGCCGCGCTGGAGACGCTGGAGGGGCGGTAAACCGCCAGCACTCAGCCAATCGGCCAGTGACACAGATCCTCATTTGATAAGAAAGGGGCGGATGATATGAGTGATAAGATTTATACGATCGACGAGATCAGGCGGATCGCTGATCCTATCGCGAGACGGTATCATGTAAACGCCCTGTATCTGTTCGGTTCCTACGCGCGCGGCGAAGCCACCGCGCACAGCGATCTCGATTTTCGTGTTGATCGCAGCAATATGACGGATCTGCTGGAGTTGGGCGGTCTGTACAGCGATCTGGAATCGGGCTTTGACAAGAAGCTGGATGTATTGACGACGGAGATGCTTTCCCCCGAGTTCCTTCAGTCGATCCGGTCGGAGGAGGTGCTCGTATATGCGAGCTGAATCGAGAGACCGCGACATCATTGCGCATATCCTCCGCTACTGCGAAGAGATCGGCGTCGCCCACGAGGATTTCGGCTGTTCAAAGGAGAGATTTATCTCCAGCACAACTTACCAGAATGCTGTCTGTATGTGCATACTGCAGATCGGCGAACTCGTCAACCGCTTAACAGAAGAATTCAAAAACAGCCATCCGGAAATTCCCTGGCATAAGATTCGCGGGATGCGGAACTTCGTAGCGCATGAATACGGCTCGCTGGACTTGGAAGTCGTCTGGTATGTAGCGGTCAACAGCGTAAACGACGTTCAGTCGTTTTGCAGGCAATACCTGACAGACAGTCAACAATAATGATCAGGAGGACACGACGATGCTCAACCACATGCCGATCACCGAAAAGCAATTGGATGCCTGGTCCATGGAGTACCGCTCCAGCCGGGAACGTCAGCTGTCTACGATGGCGCTGTCCCGCAGCGATATCCAGGACGTGGCTTACGTCTGCGCCGGCGAGGACAGGATGCGCCATAAGTTTTCCCTGGAGATCCCGACCCTGCCGGTCACGAACCAGAAGCACTCCGGCCGCTGCTGGCTGTTCGCCGCGACGAACGTCCTGCGCGAGCGCATCGTGAAGGACCTGAAGCTGGAGAACTTTGAGCTCTCTCAGAGCTACCTGGCCTTCTGGGATAAATTCGAGCGCTGCAACTATTTTCTGAACGCCATGCTGGAGCTGGCGGACCGCCCGACGGACGACCGCACGGTGTCCTTCCTGCTGCAGACGGGCGTGCATGACGGCGGACAGTGGGATATGTTCACGAACATCGTCCGCAAGTACGGCGTCATTCCCAAGGACGTGTACGACGAGACCTGGCAGTCCGAAAATACGCGGGGCATGAACCGCATTCTGAACCGCGGGCTCAAGGTGGCCGCGGCCAAGCTGCGCAAAATGGTCGCCGACGGCGTGGACGAGACGCTGGTGCTGAAGCGCAAGAACGAGCTGCTGGGCGAGATCTACGGCTTCCTCTGCTGCTGCTACGGCGAGCCGCCGCGCCAGTTTGACTTTGAATATGTGGACAAGGAGAAGGCCTACCATATCGAGCGCGGCCTGACCCCGGTGGCGTTCGCGCAGAAGTACGCCCTGCCCGTGCTGGACCGGACGGTCAGCGTGATCCACGCTCCGACGGAGGATAAGCCCTTCCACGAGACCTACACCATCCGTTATCTGGGCAACGTGGAGGGCGGACGCCCCGTGAAGCACCTGAACCTGACCATGGAGGAGCTCAAGGCCGCCGTGATCGCCCAGCTGAAGGCCGGCAAGGTCGTCTGGTTCGGCAGCGACGTGGGACATTACGGCAACCGCGATAAGGGCATCTGGGATGACAACTGCTTCAACGATGAGCTGCTGAGCGGCATGGACCTGCGCATGAGCAAGGCCGACATGCTGGATTACGGCCTCGCCGCTATGAACCACGCCATGGTCCTGACGGGCGTCAACCTGGATGAGAACGGCCGGCCCACGCGCTGGAAGATCGAGAATTCCTGGGGCGACGAGCACGGCAAGAAGGGCTATTATATCTGCTCTGACAGCTGGTTTGACCAGTACGTGTTCCAGGCCGCCGTGGAGCGCGAATACCTGGGCGACCTGGCCGCCTGCGCGGACAAGGCGCCGCGTACGCTGGAGCCCTGGGATCCTATGGGCACCCTGGCTTAATCAGTCTGCCAAAGAGCCGCGCCGATGCGGATCAAACGCCGTCGGCCGCGGCTCTTTTGCATTTACGGAGAAAAAACCATGGAGCGTCTTATTGTTTCCTGCATCCTGCTTTTGCTGCTATGCTGCGCGGTTTCCGCAGCCCTTGCTAATAGCTGGGGTCTGAGCGGGCCGCTGCTGACATACGTCAGCGCCGTGCGCACCTGGAATGATTACAGCGCGGATACGTTTTTCTACAAAAGGAACGCCGATACCACCGCCGCCGTGATCAGCAGCCGGTATCACAGCATTCTCATGGTTTCCGGGCCGCTGGACAGCGGGATCACGCACAGCTCCACCACAGCAGTATTCCAGCCCGCTGATAAATCGGGGCATCCCACAGTGACCTGCACCGACCAAACGGTCACAGTCTTTTATTCAAAGCCTGCCTGCAGCTTCACCTTTACACGCGAGCCCGGCCCCCGGCAGGATTATTACCTGACCCATGCTGAAAAGGGCGGTATCGTATTTGACATGAGTCTGGAAGACAATGTTTGCCTGGTCAATCAGCGCCTGGTATGGCAGACAGAACCGATCACCCTGGAAAACTTCAATATCCGTCTGTTTCCTGAATCGGAGCAGGCAGTGCGGCACCTGAATCTGATATACGCCTATCTGAATGATGCTTCCGGGTTCTGGCATGAGCCTGTTTTCCGGAACATGCAGATATCGCTGCCTGTATATTCATGGACGGACGCCCAAAGCTTCAGAGCGGCAAAGGGCAAGGCTGCCGTCAGTCTGAAGGACACCGTTTATGTAATGGCGACGCAGGACCGCTGGTCCCTGATAGAATACGAAGTCTCAGCACGCACTCACCGTATCGGCTGGATATATGACGCGCCGCTGGCGAAAACCGCTCCTGTTTTTACGACGCGCGTACACGCATCCGGCACGGCCTGGCTGACTGACGACCCGCTGGTCAGCCAGTATCAGATCAAGCAGGGCAGTGAGCTGAACAGTATCCAGCTGATCGCAAGGCTGAATCCATTCTACGCTTACGCGTCGGCGCTGACAAAGGACGGGCAGCAGATCGGCGGCTTCGTCCCGCTGACCTCAGAGCTCTTATTGCCGGTGGAGGAGCCTGCTCCTGAAACCGGGGCAAAGCTGGCGGGTGTCTGGACATTCGTCAGCGGCGGCGAGATAGCATCCGAAATCCTGAACCTCCGGAAGGATGGCTCGGGGCTGTTGACAGGTTCTTCCGGCGCTATCCCCTGCGCATGGCGCACAGTGAAAAACGCCGCATTTTCCGGTACCGGGGACATGCTGATCATTGAACAGGAAAACGGCTGCATAGAGCGCTATAGCATATCCGGCCTTGGCTTTGTGCCGGAAACCGGCAGGACCGAGCTCACCCTGACCTGCGGCGAGTCAGGCGGCACATGGGCGCGCACGGAAGCGATCCCTTGAGCGCAGCGCGTATATCCTTTGCATCTGCCCGTCAGGCTTTAAAAAAATCTTGACATCACACTCCGTTTATGCTATCTTATTGCGGCAAGCCGCTTGAGAGGGGCTTTTAAATGCGCGGTCAGACGCGCTGCCTCACGGCAGGACACCGTTCTTTGCCTTCGAGACAAGCTCAGCGGTAAATTATTTAAGGAGGTGCTGCTAAAGTGTACGCAATTATTTGCACTGGCGGCAAACAGTATCGCGTTTCTGAGGGCGATACCATCTATGTGGAAAAGCTGGACAATGAAGCGGGCGACATCGTGACCTTCCCGGTGATGATGATCTCCGGCGAGACCATCGCGGTCGGCAACCCCGTCATCGAGGGCGCGACTGTGACCGGCAAGATCGTCCGCCAGCTCCGCGGTGAGAAGATCCGCATCCTCAAGTACAAGAGCAAGAAGAACTATCGCCGCAAGGCCGGCCATCGCCAGGCCTATACGCAGGTCGAGATCACCGGCATCAACGGCTGAGATGACTCGCTGCGTCCTGTATACCGCGGATGACGGACAGGTGGTCGGCTTCCTCTGCTCGGGCCATGCGGCCTACGCTGAGGCAGGACAGGACATCGTCTGCGCGGCGGTATCCGTGCTGACACAGACCTGCGTGAACGCGCTGGAGCGCGTGGCGCACGTCAGGCCCATCGTCCGGACGGGGGAGGGCTTCCTGGCGGCCAGGCTGCCCAGAGACACGGAAAACAGGGACGCGACAACACTGCTCAACGGTATGACTCAGGGACTGCGCGATATCGCGGCGCAGTATCCCGACCATTTCCGCCTCGATATGAGGGCGGTATCCGAATGGAGGTAATCACATGCTTCAGCTGAATCTGCAATTGTTCGCCCATAAAAAAGGTATGGGCTCCACCCGTAACGGCCGTGAGAGCGAAAGCAAACGCCTTGGCCCGAAGCGCGCGGACGGTCAGTTCGTGCTCGCCGGCAACATCCTGGTCCGCCAGCGCGGCACCGCCATCCAGCCCGGCCTGAACGTGGGCATCGGCAAGGACGATACCCTGTACGCCAAGGAAAGCGGCATCCTGCGCTTCGAGCGCAAGGGCCGTGACGGCAAGCAGGCCTGCGTGTATCCCGTGGCCCAGGCCGAGTAATCCGGACCTGACTGTAACCGGTTCGCTTTCTTCAGGAAAGCGAGCCGGTTTTTTATGCTGACCGGTTTTGACCGGGGCGTATGCCGATTGCCACGATTCTGCTTCTATTTTGCATGATTCCCGTCTTCATGTTTGGCCGTTGAAGCGGCAGACGCGCTTGTCATTTCCGGCATTTTGCCTTATACTCAATACAGTGGGCGGACACGCTCATGCTGTTTGCGTACAACATGGTGGAATGGCGGTAGATTATGCTGACACTGACAAATATCCGTAAAACCTATAAAACCGGCGATATCAGCGTCGAGGCGCTGCGCGGGGTGGACATCAGCTTCCGGCAGAACGAGTTCGTAGCGATCCTCGGTCCCTCCGGCTGCGGAAAAACGACGCTGCTGAACATCATCGGCGGGCTGGACCGGTATTCTGAGGGTGATCTCAGGATCAAGGGACGCTCGACGCGGGACTACGGCGACCGCGACTGGGACAGCTACCGCAACCATTCGGTGGGCTTCGTGTTCCAGAGCTACCACCTGATCCCGCACCAGACGGTGCTTTCCAATGTGGAACTGGCGCTGACCCTGTCCGGCGTGGGGGTGCGCGAGCGGCGCGAGCGCGCGGAGGCCGCCCTGCGCAAGGTGGGCCTGGGCGATCAGCTGCACAAAAAGCCGGGCGAGATGAGCGGCGGACAGATGCAGCGCGTCGCTATCGCGCGGGCGCTGGTCAACGATCCGGAGATCGTGCTGGCGGATGAGCCGACTGGCGCGCTGGACAGTGAGACCAGCGAGCAGATCATGCAGGCGCTGGCGGAGATCGCGAAGGATCGCCTGGTGATCATGGTCACGCACAACCCCGACCTGGCCGAGCGTTACGCTACGCGCACTGTGCGCCTGCTGGACGGACGGGTCATCGACGATACCAGCCCCTTCGACGGGCGGGAGGAGGCCGCGGCAGCGCCTGAGACGGGCAAGACCTCCATGAGTTTCGGCACGGCCTTCCGGCTGTCGCTCAACAACCTCCTCACCAAGAAGGGCCGGACCCTGCTGGTAGCGCTGGCGGGCAGCATCGGCATCATCGGCATCGCGCTGATCCTTGCCCTGTCGAATGGCGTCAACAACTACATCAAGGATATCGAGGAGGATACGCTGTCCGTGTATCCGCTGACCATCGAATCGGAAACGGTGGACAGCTCCAATATGATGCTGGCGATGATGGGCAGTGTGTCCACGCCCCAGGAAAAGCATGAGCCGGGCAGGGTGTATTCCAGCAACCTGGCCGGGAACTTCCTCAACAGCATGGTGTCCGAGGTGGAGGAAAACGACCTGGCGCGCTTCAAGGAGTATCTGGACACCACGCGCGATATGGACGGGCTGATCACCGGCGTGACCTACGAGTACCCGGTCTCGCCGGTGATCTACAACGAGAACGCCGTGGGCGGGCTGCTGCGCGTGAACCCCAGCACCGTTATCGACACCATGACCGCCACCTCTGTCATGAGCGATATGTCCGCCATGGTGTCCATGTCCGGCATCGGCGGCCTGTCCCAGATGATGAGCATGTACAACCTGGATGCCTTCAGCGAGCTGAACAGCCTGAGCAGCGAGCGCTATGAGCTGCTGGCCGGGCGCATGCCGGAACGGTATGACGAACTGCTGATCGTGACCGGGCAGAACGACGACCTGAGCGACCTGGCGCTGTTTACCCTGGGCCTGCGCGACCAGAGCGAGGTCACGCGCATGTTCAGCAGCCTGATCTCCGGCCAGCCCACCGAGACCGCGGAGGAGGTCAGCTTCTCCTATGACGAGCTGCTGGGCCTGACCTTCAAAATGATCCTGCCGGGCGACCTTTACCAGCCGAACGCCGCGGGGATATACGCCTCTGTCGCCGACAATCCTGAGCGGCTGTCCGCGCTGCTGGACCAGGGGGTGACCCTTCGCGTGACCGGCATCGCGCGCAGTACGGGCACGTCCCTGATCGCCGCCTTCACCGCCGGGGGCGTCGGCTACACCCATGCCCTGACGGAGTATGTGGTTTCCCGCAACAACGAGACCGCCGCGGTCCGGGTGCAGAAGGAGAATCCGGAGACGGACATCTTTACCGGCATCCGCTTTGACGGCGGGGTGGACATGGAGGTGTCCATGGAGCTGCTGGAGCAGTACCTGGATACCCTGCCTGAGACGCAGGCGGCCTCCATCCGCGCGATGATGAAGCTGATGAGCGAGGAGCGGATCCTCCAGATGATGCGCGAGCAGATGGAAAAGCAGCGCACCCAGGCCACCTATGAGGGCAATCTGGGTAAGCTCAGCGCCTCCGATCTCTCCGCCCCCTCCTCCATCAAAATCTATCCCGTCGACTTTGAGAGCAAGGCGAAGCTCTCCGCCCTGATCGACGCCTACAATGACCGCATGCGGGCGGAGGGGCACGAGAGCAGCGTGATCCGCTACAGCGATTACGTGGCGACGCTGATGAGCTCCGTCACCACCATCGTGGACGCCATCTCCTACGTGCTGATCGCCTTCGTCTCCGTCTCCCTGATCGTATCCTCCATCATGATTGGCATCATCACCTACATCAGCGTGCTGGAGCGCACCAAGGAGATCGGCATCCTGCGCGCCCTGGGTGCGTCCAAGCGCGACGTATCCCACGTCTTCACGGCGGAGACGCTGATCATCGGCCTGTGCGCCGGGATATTGGGCGTATTCATCAGCTGGCTGCTCACCTTCCCCATCAACGCGCTCATCCGCAGCCTGACCGACGTCAATGCCGCGGCCATCCTGCCCTTCGGCGCGGCGCTGATCCTGGTCGCCATCAGCGTGGTCCTGACCGTCATCGCCGGCGCGATCCCCTCCCGCCTCGCCGCCCGGAAGGACCCGGTGGTGGCGCTGAGGACGGAGTAACATTAGTATGTCGGGTATATCTCGAATGATGAAACGATTGATTTCAATGCTTCTGATGATAACGTTCTTCCTCGGCATTGGTTTGAGATCGGGCGCCCTGGAATGGACTATCAATCCGGAAGAAAAACGCTTTTCTATTGCAGCCGAGCAGAAATATCCCGGCTGGAAAGTGACCTGGGTCTCCTGGTACAGAGCCGGCGGACAGGATTACTACGAAATGACGCTTATGCGGATATCGGAAGGCATGCTGCAGACCGGTGCCGTCTTCGCGAAAGCTGAAGACAGCATTGCCGGGAATTGGACTGTCTATGATAACGCTCCCGTTCCTTTGTCGGCAGACGGTGAAAAGAAGGCTAACGACATATTGGACAAATTCGTACTTTCTCCCACGCGCTACAGAGACGCAGGCGAGTTTCTGAAAGCCAATTCCCTGATACAGGAAAGCGCAACCAATCTTCTGAATGAGAATGAGAAGCTTGTCAGCCTTCAAACCTACAGTGATTATTTGGCGGGTGTAGCGCAAAACGAGGCGGGCCTGTACTCGCTGCGCATTGCCGATTGGAATGGAACTGACTATCGTAAACCGACCGCGACATCCTGGGAGAAATGCATCTCGATTAACGAAGTCCACTCTACGGATGGCTATCTGGAGATTTACACATCTTCCAGCGAGGACTGTCTGATGCGCGGAAATGACGGGCTCTGGCGTCTGGAAGTCCATACCCCTGAGGACAGCGACCGGTATTTTCTCACCCAGGAAGGGATTATAGACGCGTTCACCAACGATTATGATCCATATTACAGCAATGATGCCTTCCATTACGGTACACCGTCCTTTCCGATCGCGCTGCCAGAGCTCGTCTTCGCAGAGATACCTTCGCTTGAAGAGGCATTATCCTTGTTGGATGCCAGTGGCTGGGCCTGTATAAAAACGGAAGGCGCCGCGCTGCGCCATCAGCCGGAAGGCGAGGTATCAGCTTACTGTTTCTGCCGTGTGCCGGGCCGTGTTCTGGACAAGGTCAACGGCTGGACCCTTCTGCAAATCGGCTCAGATGAGTTCGGTATGAATGGATGGCTCCGGAATGAAGATCTGGCATTTGGCGCTGATATCGAAAGCGTTACTTGCAGCTTTCCCAGCTTTGATCGCTGGCGTATGGAAGATACCGCCTTTGCCACGGATATTTGTCAGCAATTGAATGAGGACTTCCTGAGCATGAGTTTTTGGCTGATCGGCAAAACGCCTGAAGGAGATTGGCTGGCGCTGATCGATGGACAGCTGATCAGAACAGTATCATCCGAACTCATCGGCACAGTCAGCCCAGCCCGGCACTGGTGGGAGGATGAGGAAATCATGGGACTGCCAGCAAATGATTCTGAGTGATCAGGCGTTGCCTTGTTCCGATTCCGTATAATTGTTGTCTTGCGTTCATATTGTTATTCGTGCTATAATCAATACTGTAAATAGATCTTTATTCCTGAACCGGAGGTATCTTCAATGAAACTGATCATTACGATCGTACAGGACGAGGACGCGGGTAGGCTGATCGGAGAGCTGATGGACCAGAACTTCGGCGTGACGAAGCTGGCCACCACCGGCGGCTTCCTCAAATCCGGCAATACCACGCTGCTGATCGGCATCAGCGAGGAGCGCTTTGACGAGTGCATGGCGATCATCGAAAAGGTATGCAAGAGCCGCCGCCAGATCGCCACCTCGCCGGTCAGCATGAGCGGCGCTTCCTCCGGCATGTATACGTCCTATCCGATCGAGGTGACCGTCGGAGGCGCGACAGTGTTTGTGCTGTCGGTGGATCAGTTTGTCAAGTTCTGAGCTGAGCCTGACGGAATTTGAGTCCCGGGGCAGCAGCGTGTCGGCGCTGATCCGCGAGCTGCGCCGGGATGTTTTTCCCGGCTGCGTGCTGATCTGCGGCGGTACGGGCATGGGCAAGACCGCCCTGGCACGGCTGCTCGCCGCCGCGCTGCTGTGCGAGGAGCCAGCGCCGGAAAAACGTCCGTGCGGGCAGTGCAAGGGCTGCAGGCGCGTGCAGAGCTTTACCCATCCCGATCTTCTGACGCCCACGGAGACGAAGAAGAAGAGCATCGGCGTGGAGGAGATCCGCGGCATCCTGAGCGCGCTGCAGACGCACGCGCTGGAGAGCGACCGCCGCGCCGTGCTGCTGGACGACGCGGACCGCCTGACCCCCCAGGCGCAGAACAGCCTGCTCAAAAACCTGGAGGACCATCCGCCCGCCACACATTTTATCCTGACGACCGCGTACGAAACGCGGATCCTGAGTACGATCCGCTCCCGCGTGGTGACCGTGCGCCTGGCGCCTATGACGCAGGACAGCCTGACCGCCTGGCTCAGCCGGCAGGGGCTGAGCGCGGAGGATGCCCGGGAATACGCGCGCCTGAGCGACGGCAGCCCGGGGCTGGCGCTGACGCTGAGCGCCGACGAAACGGACCGCAAGCTGCGTGAGCTGGCGTATGAGACCGTTTTTCGCCTGAGCGGCGAGAAGGATATCCCCGACGCCGAATACGCGCTCAGGGACCTGAAGGAAGAGTTTGACCGCTTTCTGGCGGTGCTGGAGCGGGAGCTTCGCCTCTGTATGCGGGGAGATGCGAATATGCGTAAGGGAGAGTGCTGGGCGGAGGCCCGGCCCACTCAGCTGGCGTCGGCGCTGGGCGCGGTGATCCGCGCGGAGCAGCAGCGCGCGTCTAACGTCAATTACCAGGCAGTCCTGAATGTGATGCTTCAGACCATTGTGGAGGAAATCAAGAAATGGCCATTATCGTAGGCGTTCGGTTTGAGAACGCCGGGAAACTGTACTACTTTGACCCGCTGGAGACCGGCGCGTCCGCCGGGGACACCGTAATCGTGGAGACCGCGCGCGGACAGGAGATGGGCGAGGCCGTCACCGGACCGAGCGAGGTGCCCGAGGCGGATATCGTTCCGCCCCTGCGGCCCGTGCTGCGTGTAGCGACACAGGAGGATATCGAGCATAAGGAAGAAAACAGGGCCAAGGAAAAGGTCGCCTTTGACACCTGCAAGCAGAAGATCGCCGAGCATCAGCTGCCCATGAAGCTGGTCAGCTGCGAATATACCTTCGATAATTCCAAGCTGCTTTTCTATTTCACCGCCGAGTCCCGCGTGGATTTCCGCGCGCTGGTCAAGGACCTGGCCGGTGTTTTCCATATCCGCATCGAGCTGCGCCAGATCGGCGTGCGCGATGAGGCGCGCATGATGGGCGGCCTGGGCATCTGCGGGCGGCCGCTGTGCTGCTCCCGCTTCCTGGGGGATTTCCATCCCGTATCCATCAAGATGGCGAAGGAGCAGAACCTCTCCCTGAACCCCACCAAGATCAGCGGGGCCTGCGGACGGCTGATGTGCTGCCTGCAATACGAGGAGGAGTTCTACGAAAAGACCAGCCGCGCGATGCCCCGGGTCGGAAAGCCGGTGCATACGCCGGACGGCGACGGCGTTGTGGCCGAGGTCAATATCCTGAAGGAGAGCGTGCGCGTCCGGATCAGCAAGGGCAACGACATGACGGAGCTCAAGGAGTATCCCGCCGACCAGGTGCAGCGCCTGAACGGCTTCCAGCCCCAGCCCGCCGCGGCTGCCGAGGAAGCGGAGGACGCGCCGGATCCCGAGATCATGCAGGCCCTGAAGGCGTCAGAAATGGACGTGCCGGACGACGACGCGGACGCCGCGCTGCCGCCGGATGACAAAGAGGGGGAAGCCCCGGAGGAGCGGCCCGCGCCGCAGCGCCGCAGGCCCTCGCAGCGGCAGCAACAGCAGCCGAGGCAGGAGCGCCCCCGCCGCAGGCAGCCGGAGGCCGATGCGGCAGGCGAGAATCATCGCCCGCCGCGTCCTCCCCGTCCGCCCCGCGCGCCGAAAGCGGCTGAGAGCGCCCCGAAGGCGGCTCCCCAGCCCGCCGCGAAGCCCGAACCGGCCAAGCCCGCGCCGGCTCCCGCCGCCCCCAAGCGCGATCCCTGGGTCGTGCCGGAGGAATTCAGGCAGAAGCACGGGGAGCAGTAAGGCTCACAAACGAATAAGACACGAAGATAGTCTGCTAAACAGAAGAGGCTGTTGCACATCGTTGTGCAACAGCCCATTTTGCTCTATTCTCCCTTAATCATTTCCCATGTCGCGCTGACGGAGGCACTGGTGTTCTGGGTGCCGGGGGCCAGCTTGGTGTCACCCATGGCTTCCTCGGGCTCCGCGGCCTTCATGCGGAAGGAATTGCTGTAGAACTCGCCGCCACCGTCCTCGGTGGAGATGCTCACCAGATTGCCTAACTTCATCCCGGCGGCCTCCGCGATCAGCTCCGCCTTGCGCCTGGCGTCGACGACCGCTTCACGGAGGGCCTTGTCGTAGGCGGCCTTCATGCCGCTGGCTTCGAAGGAGACGTAATCGATGGCGTTCGCGCCGGCTTCCACGCAGCGGTCGATCACGTAGCCGGCCTTGTCGATATCCGCCACCGTGACGCTGAGCTGGTGCTGGACCTGGTAAAACTGCTTCTCGGTGCTGGTGCCGTCGATCCACTCGGACATCGTGTAGATGTTGAAGCCGCTGGTGGCGATCTTGTCCTCCGGGATGCCGCAGTCTTCGGTCAGCGCCTTCATCACGGCCGCTGTGCGCAGCTTGTTCTCCGCCTGCGCTTCGGTGGGCGTTTCGGCCTTCGTTCTTACCCCCAGGTGGATGACCGCGTGGTCGGTCGCGACGGAGACCTGGGCCGAGCCGCTGACGGAAACGAGAGGCGCGTCCGCCAGGGCGGCGGAGCACATGAGCAGCAGCGCGGCGATGATCAGCAGTGAACAGATTTTTTTCATGTTACGGTTCCTCCATTTTTTCAATGATCACGTCCAGCGGAACGGGATCCTCCGTCCAGCCGGGCTCTTCGGGCGGTTCATCGCAGCCGGCCTCCGCCAGCGCGGAAAGGAAGGCGGGCCATTCGGCGCGGCTGACCTCCAGGCGCAGCCGCACACTGCCGTCTTCTTCCTGCTCCGGGGAGGGCCCATCCTGCCCGATCCCCATGGCGGAGAGCAGCGTTTTGAGAGCTTCCGTGGGCTGAGCGGCGCGCCAGCGGACCGATTCGACGTATACCGCGTCCCCGAGCGGGATAAGAGAGTCTCCGTCGGCGATCTCCGCTTCATATACGGCCTCGTCGGCTGCCTCTTCCATGGCGGGTTCCTCTACAGGAGAATCCATGTCGAAGATGAGCTCGTCGGCCTCCTCCGGCGCTTCCATGGCCGCGAACGGCTTCGAATCGGCGGGTTCGTCAGCGGGTACGCTGTAGGTGGCCATCTCCATCAGGGGCAGCTGGGTGGGCGCGGCAGTGGACTGGACGACGGCCTGGCGCGGCGCCGAGCCGGCGCCGGTCAGTTCAGACGCGACGGGCACCGGGGTGGTGCGGACGGCGTTCTCCTGTACCGCGGCCTTTGCGGAAGGCGAGGCGGTGGACAGGGGATGGGCCAGGTTAGAGATGGGCTGGCGCAGCGCGACCGCGGCGACCAGCACGGCTGCGACGGCGGCCAGCGGCCCGACGAGCCGCAGGAGGGGCGTGCCGCGCCGCTTTTCCATACGGGCTTTGGCCTGCTCTGTGCGCAGGGCGGCCTGCCAGCGGGCAGT
Organism: uncultured Eubacteriales bacterium; assembly: GCA_902760595.1. Taxonomy (GTDB): domain Bacteria; phylum Bacillota; class Clostridia; order Christensenellales; family Aristaeellaceae; genus UBA4246. The sequence continues at coordinate 33,034 of CACWHI010000027.1, read as the reverse complement.
GACCTCTTCGGGGACCTGCTCCTCCGCGTCAAGCTGTCTCAGCTCCAGGAGCATCCTGCAGTGCGCGCACTGCTCTGCGTGACGCTGCAGGGCGCCTTCGGTCTGCGCGTCCGGCTGTTTCTGGTCCAGCAGCCGTTCAAATTCCGTGCAGGTCATCGCTTGGTCCTCCTTTCACTGTTACTGACGGAATCCCGTCCAAAAAGTTCCGCGTCCGCGGAAAGTATTTTTATCAGGTGCTCCCGGGCGCGATTGAGCCGGCTCTTTACGGTGCCAAGTGGCAGACGCAGGACCGACGCGAGCTCGTCGTAGGACATTCCGCGCACGTCGCGCAGGACGATGAGCGTGCGGTCCTTTTCGCTGAGCTCGCCGATGGCTTCGCGCAGGAGGCGCTTGCGTTCGGCGTCTTCCAGCGCGCCGCTCACGCTTTCCTTCATATCGGGCGGGTCGAAGCCCTCGTCGGCCATGGCGTCCAGGGACGTATCCGGCTTCCGCCGCCGCAGCATGTCGATGCAGGTATTGACCGCGATGCGGTGGAACCAGGTGCGCCACTGCGCCTCGCCGCGGAAGCCCCTGAAGCCGCGCCAGGCGCGCAGCATGGTCTCCTGCAGGGCGTCCGCGGCATCCTCCCGGTGTCCGAGGATGCCGTAGCAGGTCAGGTACAGCTCCCGCTCGAACCGCTGCGCCAGCTCCTCGAAGGACGGCGTTAGAATGGACATGGTGACCTCCCAATTGGTTCAATATTGTGTGCCCGTATGGTCAGACGCGCCCGGTTGTGGTATAATGATCCCGCCGAAAAGGTGACGAAAGGAGACAACATCATGGAATTAAAGGGAAGCCAGACGGAGAAAAACCTGTGGGCGGCGTTCCAGGGCGAGAGCATGGCGCGCAATAAGTACAGCTACTTCGCGTCCAAGGCGAAGAAGGACGGCTATGTCCAGATCGCGAACATCTTTGAGGAGACCGCCGCAAACGAAAAGGAGCACGCCAAGATCTGGTTCAAGCTGCTGGGCGGCATCGGAGACACGAAGGAGAACCTGAAGGCCGCCGCCGACGGCGAGAACTACGAGTGGACGGACATGTACGAGGGCTTCGCAAAAACCGCGAAGGAAGAGGGCTTCGACGAGATCGCCGAGCTGTTCCTGGGCGTGGCGGCCATCGAGAAGGAGCATGAAGCCCGCTACCGCAAGCTGCTCAAGAACATCGAAGACGCGGTGGTCTTTTCCCGGGACGGGGACTGCATCTGGCAGTGCGGCAACTGCGGCCACATCGTCATCGGCCCCAAGGCGCCGGACGTCTGCCCGGTCTGCAACCATCCCCAGGCATACTTCCAGCTCAAGGCTGAAAACTACTGAGCCATGGAGCGCACCATCTTTTACGAGCCGGTCCGGGACCGGCTCCTTCGTTATGCGCGGATCGACACGCAGTCGGACGCGCTGGGCCGTGAGACCCCGACCACCCGCAGGCAGTTCGACCTGGCGTACCTGCTCAGGGATGAGCTGATGGCCATCGGCGCAACCGACGTGCGGCTGGATGAGCGGACCTGCGTCCTGACCGCGGAGATCCCCGCCGCGCCGGGGCAGGAGGCCGCGGAGGCCTTTGGCCTTGTGGTCCACATGGATACCGCGCCGGATGCCCCCGGTAGCCCCGTCCACCCGTGGGTGCTGACGGATTACGACGGCGGGGACATCGTGCTGAACGCGGAGAAGCGCATCGTGATGCGCGCTGCGGATTTCCCGAGCCTCGGCCAGTATATCGGGCAGGACCTGGTGCTGACCGACGGGCAGACGCTGCTGGGAGGGGACGATAAGGCCGGCATCGCGGCGGTGATGACCTTCGCGGAGCACCTGCTGAAACATCCGGAGATCAGGCACGGAAGGATCTGCCTGGCCTTTACCCCCGACGAGGAGGTGGGCGGCCTGGCGCGCGACCTGGACCTGGAGCGCTTCGGGGCGAAGGTCGCGTATACGCTGGACGGCGACCACCTGGGCTGGTACATGGACGAGACCTTCAACGCCTCACAGGCGGTGCTGACGGTGACGGGCCGGAGCGTGCATACGGGCACCGCCAAGGGGATCATGGTCAACGCCGCGGATATCGCCGCCGCCTTCGTGGGAATGCTGCCGGAGGACGAGCGCCCCCAGACCACGGAGGGGAGAGAGGGCTTTTACCACGTAGTGAGCGTCCAGGCCGATTGTGAGCAGGCTACAGTTCGCCTCATCATCCGGGATCACGACGCGAAGCGCTTTGACGAACGGGAAGCCTTCATCCGCGATTGCGCGGAGCGGCTGAAAGCGCGCTGCGGCGCCGACCGCGTCCGGCTGGAGATCACGGGCCAGTACCGGAACATGAAGGAGGTCCTGGACCGGAAGCCCTGTCTGGTGGAGCGGCTGATCCGAGCGATCTCCGCCGTGGGCCTTACCCCGCAGACTGAGCCCTTCCGGGGCGGGACCGACGGCTCGGCCCTCTCCTGGCGCGGCCTGCCCTGCCCCAACCTGAGCGCCGGCTATGAAAACGCCCACGGGCGGTTCGAGTACGTCCCGATCCGGTCCATGGAAAAGAATGTGGAGATCCTGCTGGCGCTCGCGGAGCAGTTTATTCCTGCTTTGTAATGATGTCGTCCCGCAGCCGGTAAATGGTGGCGCCGTGCTTTTTGCGGCAGAAGGCGTCCACGAACCAGTCGATCTTTTCGTTCGCATTCCACTGCACGTAGCCATAGCGGACGCCGTTCTTGCTGTATCCGCGCATATTGCTGTCGCACCAGGTGACGGTGTCGGTATCCGGGTCGTAGTCTCCGGTGAAGATCATGCTGTGGGCGCCGATGCCCCAGTAGTAGTTCGCCCGCATCTGGAAAAAATCGCCGCGCTGCGCCTGCTGGAGGAATTCCCGGGCCAGCTCGCGGTTTTCGTCCTTGCTCAGGTCGTTGTTATAACGGAAGACGGCGGCCTCATAGAAGGGATTTCCCTTCTCCGGCCCGACGTCCTCCCACTTGTAGCCGTAGGCGTAGGTCGTGCACTCCTCGGGCGGCAGGTTGTCCGGGATGATCAGCGGCACATCGGGGTACTCCGCCATCCGGAACCCGGACGCCGCCTGCCTGAAGCAGTAGACCGTGAAGTTCTTGCAGATATAGATATCCCCTTTTTTCTGGGCACGGCGCGGCTTTCCCCAGGTATCTCCGGGCTTGCCGCCGGTCTTTTCAAACTCTTCGTGCGCCGCGTTCAGAATGCCCTCGATCATCTGCTCCCTGGGCGTCAGCTCCGTGCCGGTGTCCGGCGTTTCCTCGCCCAGCGCCGCTGTGCCTGTGATGAGCAGAACCGCGCATATCCATGCCAGTAATCGGCTGCTGCGTTTTAAAGAAAAAGTCATTTCGTGTACTCCTTTACGGCGCTGAGCGCCGTATGCGCTTTCCTGTGGCGGAAGCGTTATTATTCTATCATATTATATGCGCCTTCGTCCACCTGTTTCCGAATTTTACAGGATACATCTGATCAAAAAAACAGTACACCCGCGGCTGTCCACGAAGGACAGACCGCGGGTGAAACATATTGGTCGTGTTTCCCGGTCATTTTTTGAACCAGATGAAATCGCAGAAGGCAAGAAACAGCGCGAACACGGCGCCGAATATCAGCACGATCAGCAGCGCGGATTTTAGGGCGGCCCATCTGTAGGCGCGCAGCTCGTCCTTGCTCAGCGGGGTCTTTCCTTTCTCGGAAGGGCCCGTCCTGCGCGTATACCAGGGCATACCGTCGACGTTCATGTCGGCGATCGTGCGCCCGTCGTCGTCTTCCGGCAGAGGGCTTTTTGCTTGACGGCGCATGGCTCAGTTCCCTGACGCATCCGCAGAGGATGCCGTTTTCATTTCCGCCATGGTCTCCTTCGCGCGCGCCGCGGCTTCGGGCGTGTCGTACAGGTGGCAGGCGCAGAAGTGCTCTGGCTCGACCTCCAGCCATTCGGGGCAGGCATATTTGCAGACTTCCATGCACTTGTCGCAGCGCGTATGGAACTTGCAGCCGGAGGGCGGATTGGCGGGGGAGGGGATGCTGCCCTGCAGGATGATGCGGTTGATCTGCGCGGCCGGATCCGGAATGGGAATGGCGGAGAACAGCGCTTCCGTGTAGGGGTTCAGTGGATTGGCGAAGATCTTCTCCGTCGGGGCGTACTCCACCATGCTGCCCAGATACATGACGCCGACGGTGTCGGAAATATGTTCGACTACGGACAGGTCGTGCGAAATGAACAGGTAGGTCAGACCGAAATCATCCTGCAGCTTTTTCAGCAGGTTGATGATCTGGGCCTGAATGGACACGTCCAGGGCGGAGACGGGCTCGTCGCAGACGATGAATTCCGGGGACAGCGCCAGGGCGCGCGCGATGCAGATGCGCTGGCGCTGGCCGCCCGAGAATTCATGCGGATAGCGGTCCTTATAGTATTCGGGGAGGCCGCAGACGTCCATGACGCGGGTGATATAGTCGTCAAACTGGTCCGGTGGCACGATATGGTGCTCCCGCACGGCCTCGCCGATGATCTCGCCGACCGGCAGGCGGGGAGAGAGGCTGGAATAGGGATCCTGGAAGACCAGCTGCATGCGCGGACGCTGCTTGCGCAGCTCCTCCTTGCTGAGGGCGAAGATATCCTCGCCGTCCAGCAGCACCTGGCCGGAGGTCTTTTCCAGCAGGCGCAGGATCGTCCTGCCGCAGGTGGATTTTCCGCAGCCGGACTCGCCGACCAGGCCCATGGTCTCGCCCTTGCGGATCTTGAAGCTGACGCCGTCCACCGCCTTCACGTTGCCGATGGTGCGTTTGATGAAGCTGGACTTGATGGGAAACCATTTGACCAGGTTATTCACTTCCAGCAGAACCTTGTTTTCCATCACTTACAGCGCCTCCACATCCACAGATTTCGGGTAGCCCAGGATCTGCCCCTGATCGAAGAACCGGTAGCAGGAGACGACGTGCGTGTCGCTGATACGGATTTCCGGCGGATAATCTCCGTTGCACTGATCGCAGCGCATCTCGCAGCGATCACGGAAATAGCAGTAATTGGGCATTTCAACGGGGTTCGGCACGTTGCCGGGGATATTGTACAGCTCGTCGACCTTTTTGCCGACGACCGGCTTGGACTTCATCAGGCCGATGGTATAGGGATGCGCCGGATGATGGAAGATGTCCTCCGTAGTGCCCTTCTCCACGATGCGGCCCGCGTACATGACGACCACGTAGTCCGCCATGCCGGCGACGACGCCCAGGTCGTGGGTGATCAGCATGATGGAGGAGTTCAGCTTGTCCTTCAGGTTCTGCAGCAGGTCCAGGATCTGGGCCTGAATGGTCACGTCCAGCGCTGTGGTGGGCTCATCCGCGATGATCAGCGCGGGCGAGCAGGCCAGGGCGATGGCGATGCATACGCGCTGGCGCATACCGCCGGACAGCTCGTGCGGGTACATGTCGTACACGCCTTCCTTGTTGGCGATGCCGACCAGGTCGAGCATCTCCAGGGTGCGCGCCTTCACCTCTTCCTTGGACATCTCGGGGTGATGGAGCTCCGTGACCTCGTCCACCTGCTTGCCGATGCGGAATACCGGGTTGAGCGCGGTCATCGGCTCCTGGAAGATCATGGAGATGCGGTTGCCGCGGATATGCTCCATGATCGCGTTGGGGGTATTGGCGATATTGTAGGCGGTGCCGTCGCCCTTGTTGAAGCGGATCTCACCGCCGACCACCTGGCCGGAGGGCCGTGGCAGAAGCTGCATCAGGGAAAGGCTGGTCACGGACTTGCCGCAGCCGGATTCGCCGACCACGCCCACTGTTTTGCCGCGCGGGATCTCATAGCTGATGCCGTCGACGGCCTTGACGACGCCCACGTCGGAGAAGAAATAGGTGCACACGTTGTCGAATTCGACCACGTTGTCCGGATTGGCCATTTTGGTGGTATACAGGGCGGGATCCTTGTTGGCGTCCGCGCGTTCAGCTTCAAGCTTCTTGGTGACCCGGCGGTTGAACCGGGTGATTCTTCTGGACTCTTTACCGGAGATATAAGAGGCCTTTTTCTTTGTCTCTGTCATTTTTATGCCTCCTTTATTTACCGCTTCGCTTTCGGGTCGTACGCGTCACGCAGGCCGTCGCCGACAAAGTTGAAGGCGATAACGGTTACACAGATCAGCAGTCCGACCGGGATCCAGATGAATGCATAGTGAGACATGGCTGACGCGGAAGATACTGAGTTGATGATCGTGCCCCAGGTGGCCAGCGGGTGTTTGACGCCCAAACCCAGGAAGGACAGGGTGGATTCCGTCAGAATGACGCCGCCCATGCCCATGGTGGCCTGCACGATCAGCTGCGGCATGATGTTGGGCACCAGGTGGTGCAGGATGCGGTCCCTGACGCGGATGCCGGTCGCTTCCGTAGCGACCATGAACTCCTGGTCACGCAGCATCAGGATCTGGCCGCGAACCAGGCGCGCGACACCGGCCCAGCCCATGATGCCCAGCGCCGCCATCATGATGAGCAGACGCAGGTAGGTATCCATGCGCATGGCGTCCATCATCGCGCCGAGGATGATCATGATGGGCAGGCTCGGCAGGCAGTAGAAGATATCCACCAGACGCATGATCAGCATGTCGACCCAGCCGCCGTAATAGCCGGATAGGCCGCCCATGATGACGCCCAGGAAGGTCTCCAGGAATACGACCACAAAGCCGACCATCAGGGAGACGCGGCCGCCGTACATGATACGGGCCATGACGTCAAAGCCGTCACCGTCCGTGCCCAGGATGTGCGCGGCGGAGGGAGAGGCGTACATATCGATCACATAAATGATCTGCGCGCAGTTGATGACGTATTCGCCCGTATCGCGTTGGGTGATCGTCATCTCGGTATCGGCGAACATCAGCTCGCCGTTTTCGTCATAGGCATACTCGCCGTTGGCCTGCTGCATGGGCAGCTGATAGGTCAGGGATCCGGACTTGCTGTTGCCGGCCGCCATCTCTTCGATCTTCTTGGAAATCGCCTTCTTGAGGTCGTACTCCATCGTGTTGTCGCCGTTGTAGCGGCGCACGGAGAAGGGGGTCAGCTCCATGTACTCCTTGCCCTCGGCGTCACGGATGATCCAGAAATCCTGTTCCTGCTCGATGGACCAGGTCTGGCCTTCGGCTTCGAAGGAACCGCCGGCAGGGGCGGCCAGCATCGCCTTCAGGCGCAGCTCGGGGGATACCTCTGTGCCGACGGTGAAGGTATCTACGGTCAGACTGCTGAACACCCTGGCGGGCGTCGACGCGCCCATGCGATAGACGCGCCACGCGCTGCCGTCCTTCCTCATGGCGTATTGCGCGCCGTCCAGCTCAAAGATGCCGCCGGCCGCGGCAGCCGCTTCGACCGCCTGCTCAAAGGCTTCGCCCAGCGGCTCGCCGTCATAGTTGATGCCCTCCAGCGCCGCGGTGACCGTATAGCTCTTCGCCTTGCCGCGGGCATAGGTATAGGTGACGCCGTTGTGCTCAAACTCCCCGCCGGAGGCGTTCGCCGCGATGGCAGCCCGCACGGCGGCCTCAAGCCCTTCCACAGCGGCGCCGTTGAAGGTCATTTTTTTGCCGACCATGCTGTAGGTGCCGATTTCGGCGACCATGCTGCCGTAGGTGGCGACCTGCGCCGTTTCGAGACGGGAGACCTGATAGATATCCTTGACCAGCTTTTCGATCAGGTAGGCGTTCTCCTCCCCGAAGGTGACCATCCTGTCCTGACCTTCGGCGATCATGGACTTGATGCGGGAGTTCATGGCGTTGTTCACGGCGCGTTCGACCGTCACGGCCGGGTCGATGTCAAACCCGTTGTAGGCCGTGTTCTCCTTGGCCATGGCGTAATTGATGTGCTGTTCGTCATACTTGTAGAAGATCTGCTTCTGCCCATAGGGGTAGAGGAGCGGACCGATGAAGGAAAAGACGAACATGGTGATCAGCAGGACCGCGCCGAACACGGCCAGCCGGTTCCGGATAAAACGTTTGAAAACCCTGCGGCCGGGTGAAAGCACCTTCACGCGGGAAATATCATCCAGGGCGATCTCCTGGCCCTCTTTACGCTCGTCGTTCTGAGAATGCCTTGCCTTCAGGACATCATTGAGATTATAACTGCTCATACATGCCCTCCTTAGCCCAGGCGCACGCGCGGATCGACCACGGCGTACAGAAGATCAGAAATCAGGTTGCCCAGTAGTGTCAGAATCGAAAGGAACGCCAGATAGAACATGATGAAGGGAATGTCCGCCTGGGTCATGGAGGTATAAGAGGCATAGCCGATGCCGCGGATGGAGAACAGCGTCTCCGTGATCAGCGCGCCGGAAAACAGGCCCGGCAGGCTGCCGCCCAGCATGGTCACCAGGGGAATCATGGTGTTACGGAAGGCATGATAATTGATGACCTTCTTTTCCGGCACGCCCTTGGCGCGGGCGGTGCGGATATAATCGGCGCTGAGGACCTCCAGCATGTTGGTGCGGGTATAGCGCATGAGGCCGCCGATGCTGATGATGACCAGCGTGATCAGCGGCAGCACGAAGTGCTTGGCCACGTCCAGGATCTTGCCGAAATCAGAAAGATACATGTAGTTGCGGCTCTGCATGCCGGACAGGTCGAACCAGCCCAGCTTCACAGAGAATACGTATTTGAGCACGGTTGCCAGGAAGAAGGTCGGCATCGAGATACAGACCATCGCGAACACCGTCGTAAAATAATCGGTGAAGCCGTACTGCTTTTTCGCGGCAGTGATTCCCAGCGGGATCGCGATCAGAATCTCCAGGATAAATGATACCAGGCCCAAGGCAAAGCTGAACCATACGGTATTGTGGAACTCCTGCGTGACGGGGATAGTCCAGGCCCAGCTGTCACCCCAGTTTCCCTGCACGGCGTTGCCGAGCCAGGTGAAGTAGCCCTGGACGATGCCCTGATTCATGCCGTACTGCGCGTTCAGGTCCTCCAGCCATTCGGCGTAGCTTTTCGTAGCGCCGGGGCGGGACGCGAGCTCGCGGGCTTTGGTTTCCACATAGCCCATCGGCATATTGTACATCAGGGTATAAATCAGAAACATGACAAAAAACAGGATCAGTACGCTGTACAGCAGTCGTTTGACCGTATACTTCAGCATGAGTCTTCCCAACTTTCCTTTAGTGGTAATAGATCGCAACAATGCGAAATTGCACGGATGGAGAGTATAAGCCCTCCATCCGTGCAGAGGAGACGCGCCGTATACTCAGGCGGGGCCTGGTACGGCAGCAGTATGCTTACTTAACGGCCAACGTCTCAATCTCAGCATACCAGCCCCAGTAGGGGGTCATATCCTGAGGAATGGTGTTGATATCAACACGCTGGGTGGAGAACACGGTGCAATCCTTGCGCTGATACAGCGGCAGTTCGCAGCCCCAGTCAAGGATGATTTCCATGGCTTCCTTGTAAATGGACTTGCGCTCTTCGGTGTCGGCGCTGGCGCGGCCGCGGGCGATCAGGTCGTCCAGAGCGGCGTCATCCACGGAGTAGTGGTTGGAGTTGGTGCCCTTGCCGTGCGCGTTGGCGCTGGAGTAGACCTGGGTCATATCCGGGTCAACGGTGGACTGCCAGGCGGCCGCCCACATCATGGCGGTGTTGGATTCGAGCGCGTTGTTCCACACGGAGGTGCCGACGTCGTTGACCTGCAGGGTGATGCCCAGCTCAGCCAGGACGTTGGAGGCGGCGACGGCGATGCCGTAGGCCGGGTGATCCTGCTGGCCCTGGCCGGGGATCATCACTTCGTAGGTCTGCGCGACATCGGTGAACTTGCCGGTAGCTTCGTCATAGGTGAAGCCGGCGGCCTTGAAGTAATCGATCGCGGCCAGCTTGGCAGCCTCGTAGCGCTGCTCTTCGTTCATGGAAGCGTCGTAGATCGGGGTGCCGTCCACCTTCACGGAGTAGGCATTCTTGTAGCCTTCGTCCGCGGGCTTCGGAGCGGCCCAGGAGGTGTTGGAGATCGGGTACTGAATCACAGAGGCGCGGTCGCCGTAGTAGGAGTTGATCACGGTGTCGCGGTAGACGGACAGCAGGGTCATGAAGCCCTTGCGCAGCGCCTTGGAGGCGTCGGAGGCGGGCTCGTTGTTCACGTTGACCAAGTCAGCGTTGATGCCCAGGTAGCCGTAGCCGCGATAGTCGACCAGCACGGTGGTCAGGGTGTCGCCCACCAGTTCCTTTTCGGTGTTGGCGTCCTTGATGGCCTTCACGGTGTCGTCATTGATGGAGGGCTGGGCGGCGTCGAAGGTGCCGGTCACGATGCCGGGCACATAGTCGGAGTCCACGGACTCCTGCAGCAGCAGGTTCTTGATCTTGGGCTCGCCCTTGTAGTAGTTGGCGTTCGCCTTCAGGGTCACAACGCCGTTGGCATAGCCGTCATAGGTGTAGGCGCCGGCGCCCAGAGGCTGGGTGTTCTTGGCCTTGATGCCGGACAGGTCGCCCTTCTTGAAGCCGAAGCTGTTGTTGTCATAGTCATACAGGGCCGTGTCGCCATAGTAATGCAGCGGATAGATGCCAAAGCCGACATTGTAGATGGCGGTGGCGTCGTAGCTGGTCATGTGCACGGTCATGCTGTAGTCGCCGGTTTTCCTGATGCCGGCGATGTTGGCGGCGCCTTCACCGGTCTGCACACCGGTTTCATATTCGGCGCCCAGAGCGGCGATGGTCAGCTGCAGACGGGTGGAACCGGCGGTTTCAGTCGCTTCAGCTTCTTCCACGGTATCATAAGCTGCCACGATGGCGTTCCAGAAGTCATAAGCGGTCGCGTTCTCATCGAGCTTGAAGCCCCAGTTCGCGGCGCAGACAGCGACGGAGTCAGTGGGAGCATTGTAGCCGTGGCTGATGCAGTAGTCGACGATTTCCTGCGCGAAAGCGGCGCCGGCTTCTTCATCGTAATACTTCCAGAAAGCGTTGTACTGCTCTTCGGTGTACAGGTCATTGGCAACATAGCCATCGCCCTTGCCGGCCGCGAAGATGACGTTGCCGCGGCTGTCCATACCAGTGCGGTATTCTTTCATGCCTTCGATGGGCAGCGCGTAGATGGTGGAGCTGCCGTCGTAGGTCGGATCGCACAGCACGTAGACGCCGAAGATCACGTCGTCGATCGTGGCGGGAACGCCATCGGAGAAGACGATGTCATCACGCATGGTCAGGTTGTAGTCAACGGAGCCGTCGTCGTTCATGACGACTTCCACGTTGCCCGCGCCCTTGTAGTTATAATTGGTGCCGTTGTAGTCCACATCGGTACCGGCGATACCTTCGTTGATCACAGCGCCGCCGCGGTCAGCCGCCAGCAGGACGATCTGGGTCAGGTCAACCACTTCCATATCATACGCCGTGGTGGCGAAGAAGGGGCTGAACTTCTGCCCGAAGGTAGAGGTCGCATAGACCAGGATGCTCTTTTCTGCCGCGGGTTCGGAGCTGGCGGCCATAGCGCCCGTCACGGAGCACAGCATAGCCAGAGCCAGAACCAGGGACAGAATCTTGTTGAGTTTGACCATTTCCTTGTTCCTCCTGAGTAAATATTTTATTAATCGCGAGCCGCGAATAATAAGCGGTTATTTTGCCCTGCACAGCAGGCGCGGGTGAAGGCGCTTGATACACAGCGCGCTGGCGAACAGAATGGCCGCGCACGCGGAAAATACCAGGTCGCCCGCCGGGAGCGGCGCTTTCAGGACCAGGTTGACGCCTTCCCCGGCCAGTGATACCGCGCACAGGATCATTACGATGGCGGCGCAGGCCGGAAAACGGTTTTCCAGCCGGTCCGCGTGCCGGTGCTCCAGAGGCTCGTGAACGAAGCAGAGCGACGCTGTGAGCCCGGTCAGCAGTGCGAGCGGCCATGACGCCACAACAAAAGGAAGAATCACATACAGGGATCGGGCGGCGGCGGATACGGGGAGCAGCGCGCCGATGAAGGCCGCCCAGCCGGCCGCGCACAGCGCCGCCAGGCGTTTCCTGGCCGCATGGACCGCATCGCGATCGGCGATGAAATAATAATCGTCGCCGATATACTCGTAAGTCGTTCTGATCCTTCCGCGCCCGTTCACATTCTCCACGAGCCGGTAATCCTTTACATACCGATTTCTGGACAAGCTGCCGGACCATCCTCCTTCGCGGGAAAATCAGAAGCGCCATACTGCATTTCACTGCCGCATTTCATCGGTATATAACCGATTCCTTATTATAGTCTATTCATGATCAAAATTCAAGCCAAAAATTCGTGCCTCCGTGTGAAGCGCGGCAGGACGTCCGGAAACCGGCGTCAGCGGGCCAGCGGGCGGTCGTCCCCGCCCTCCTCCAGGATCATGTCGTAGGCGAAGCGCGGGTCGTTGTCCTCCTCCACGTGGATGACGCCGCGGCGCGTGAAGCCCAGCTTTTTCAGGAGGCCCTGCATCACGGTGTTGTCCGGGTGGGTGTCGATGCGCAGATAGCCGGCCTGGCGCAGCGCCCAGCGCAGCATGGCGGCGCCGACGCCCGGACGCAAGCCGGCGGAGGCGGCCCGGTGCACGACCCCGTAGGGCCGGCCGCAGGCCCAGGCGCCTTCCTCGATGTTCCGGTAGCCCGGCTCGGCTTCGGCCGAGAAATCGTAGTAGAATACGCCCTGCAGCTGCCCGTCCGCCTCGCAGACGTAGCTGCGGCCGCGCTCGATGTCCCGGGCAATCAGGGCTTCTGGCGGCCAGTGGCTCTGGCCCCACTGGCGCGGGTTGCCGTGGGCGGCCATGAATTCGCGCGCGCGGGCGTAGATCTCCATGATCCGGGGCAGCTCCTCCGCGCGGGCGTGACGGAAGTGGAGATCCGCCTCCGGGGGAAAGGGCTCGTAGCCGTCGCGGAACCGGGCCATCATGGTCAGCGTCAGGGAGGAGCTGTCCCCGAGCTCGCCCAGCTCGTCGCGGCGCAGCCAGTAGGCGTCCTTCAGCTCGCTGCGGTCCACGCGGATCTCGCCGTCCTCCACCTCGCAGTAATAGCCCAGCAGCAGGTCGTGATCGAAGCCCCAGGGCTGGGAGCCGGCATAGCGGGTGCGTGTCACACGCAGCCCCACCTCCTCCATCACCTCGCGGCGCACGGTGTCCTCCGGCGTTTCGCCGATCTCGCAGAAGCCCGCCAGCAGCGCGAGCCCGCCGTAGGGGCGGCCGCTGTAGTGGGAGACCAGGATGCGCCCGCGCTGGACCACGCCGATGATCACGGCCGGGGCGATGACGGGATAGACCGTGTTCCCGCATTTGGGGCACACCATGGCGCGCTCCGTGCGGGAGGGCTCCGCCGCCGCGCCGCACCGGCCGCAGTAGCGGCTGCGCGTGTACCAGTAGTGCAGGTGCATGCCCGTGACCGCCGCGAAAGCGCGGGGCCTCGGCTCCGCCGTGCGCAGGAAGCGCCGGTCGGCTGTTTCCCAGGCAGTGCCGGGGTCGCGGCGGGCGAGGTAATAATCCTCCTCGCCCACACGGAAGAGATAGGTCAGCTCCTCCGGCGCGAAATCCGCCGCGGTGGGGAAGACGAGCGGCGCTTTGGAAACGGCGCAGACGCCCTCCGGACGGCAGCAGATCACGGGGTCCGTGGGCGCGGCGGTTCGGATGGCAAAGGTACGGTCGAAGGTGGTTCCGATATCCTGAATCATTTGGCAAAAAGCCTCCCAATATCGACTTGCAATTTTGGCTTATATCATGTATAATAGGTTCGTATCCGCAGGTATGCGTCACAAAATGAATGAAAACGAAAGGATGAACCTTATGAAAAAGATCGAGCAGATCGAAGGCATCGGCGAGGTTTACCGCGCCAAACTGAACGAGGCGGGCATCGTCTCTGTCGAGCAGTACCTGGAAGCGTGCAAGACCAAGAAGGACCGGAAGGCCCTGGCTGAAAAGACCGGGATCTCCGAAGACCTGATCCTGACCTGGACCAACCACGCGGACCTGTTCCGCATCAAGGGCGTCGCGGGCCAGTATTCCGAGCTGCTGGAGGCCACCGGCGTGGATACTGTCAAGGAGCTGGCCCAGCGCAATCCGGAAAACCTGACCGCCGCCATGGAAAAACTCAATGAGGAGAAGCACCTGGTGCGCAGCGTGCCCTACCTGAAGATGGTCAGGAAGTGGGTAGCGCAGGCCAAGGAGCTGCCGAGGATCGTAGAATACTGAGCAACCGCTTTTTTGCAACCGCGGACCGTATGGGACGCGGTTTTTTTCAGTGGGAAGCTATGAATGAGGAGTGAGGAGTTGCGGTAGAAACGCCTGACGGCGTTTCATTGGATGGCAATGCTTGTATTCTGTGCGCTTTGCTTGTTTCTGCCTGCCGCATAGCATCATTTTTTTGTGGATGCAGCGGTGACGCCGAAAATACGCATGAAGTACACAACAGTTGAGCAATCTCTGAGGCAAAGCCGAGGAGATTGTACCTGCACTCCTCACTCATCACTCCTAACCTTATCCCTCCGCTCCTCGTACTCCTTCAGCTTCCCGCTGAAGAAGTCCAGCTTCCAGGTCACCTTGTCCAGGTAGCGCTGCATTTCGTCCATGCGGGCGATCACGCTTTCGCGGTGTTCGCGCAGCAGCTCTACCCGCTGCTTCAGGGTGTGCTCGCCCTCGTGGGTCAGCTGTACGAAGCGCGCGATCTCCTGCAGGGACATGCCGGTGTTCTTGAGGCAGCAGATCAGGCCCAGGCCCTCCAGGTCCTCGTCGGAATACTGGCGGAACCCGCCCCGGCTGCGGCTGACGCCGGTCAGCAGCCCTTCCTTCTCATAATAGCGCAGGGTGTGGGGGGACAGCCCCGTCTTTTCGCAGACCTCCTGGATCGTGTACACGGAAAAAACCTCCTTGAAGTATTGACTTAGAGCCAACTTTAAGGTTTATGATGATTGTACAGGCTTTCATCTGATCCGTCAACCAAAATACGGAGAAAGCACAATTCCGCGCGTGAATCCGGATATACAGGGAGGAAACACCATGAACTACCGCACCTACGGCAAACTCGGCATACGCGGCTCGGCCTTCGGCCTGGGCTGCATGCGCTTTAACGGCCCGGCCTCCGGCGACAGTACGATCGACGAGCAGAAGGCCATTTCGCTGATCCGCCGCGCCATCGACGGGGGCGTCACGTACCTGGATACGGCATATGTGTACCTGGGCAAGACTTCGGAGATCGTGGTGGGGAAGGCCCTGCGGGACGGCTACCGCGACAAAGTGACCATCGCCACCAAGATGCCGGAGAACGCCGTGCATGACCGTGCGAGCATGCAGGCGCTGCTGGACGAGGAGCTGGCCAAGCTGCAGACAGATCATATCGACTTCTACCTGATGCACGGAATCGACCGCAAGGGCTGGGAGTACTTCAAGTCCATCGGCGCGCCGGAGTTCTTCGACGATATGAAAAAGGCCGGGAAGATCCGCTACAAGTGCTTCTCCTTCCACGGCTCCTATGAGGATTTTGAATACATCATCAACGACAGCGACTGGGACATGGTACAGATCCAGTACAACTTCATGGACGTGAACAACCAGGCGGGCACGAAGGGCCTGGAGCTGGCCGGAAGGCTGGGCATCCCGGTGGTGATCATGGAGGGCCTGCTGGGCGGACGCCTGGCGAAGGCGCCGGCCAACGTGCAGGCGCTGTACGACGCCTTCCCGGTCAGGCGCACGCCCGTGGAATGGGCCTTCCGCTGGCTCTGCGACCATCCGGAGGTCTCCGTGGTGCTCTCCGGCTGCAACGAGGCGGAGCAGATCGACGAGAACCTGCGCATCTTTGACAGCGTGGGCCCCGGCGTCATGAGCGCGGAGGAGCGCGAGCTGATGGACCGGGTGCGCGCGGCGTACCTGAGCCGCACGAAGATCGGCTGCACCGGCTGCCGCTACTGTATGCCCTGTCCCAACGGCGTGAACATCCCCGGCGTCTTCTCCGCCTGGAACGAGGTCTCCCTGTATGATACGGATCCTGGACACAGCTGGGACCTAAAGCGGATCAGGGAAAAGGGCGAGGGCGCGGACAAGTGCGTCGGCTGCGGCGCCTGTGAGGCGGCCTGCCCCCAGCACCTGAGCATCATCGACGGCCTGAAGCAGGCGTGGAGCGAGTTGACGGAATGAAATGACGGGGCTGTTGCACGTTATAATGCATGATCCGCCCTTGTCAAGTAGACACAGGAAATATCCAAAGCAACTCTACGGCACCTTGCCCCAACGGGCAGGGTGCTTTTTCGATCCAGAGGCTGAACG
>CACWHI010000027.1:0-16774 GCA_902760595.1 uncultured Eubacteriales bacterium | reverse complement strand
CGGATACTGCACCGGCTCTGTGCTTGCAAAGGCCTCGGCCCTCACTTCAGCCGGTGATCTGAAACCGAACCTGGCCTGGTATCGGCCTTCGTTGTAGTATCGAATGAAGTCCTCAATTGCTCTGCGCAGGTCTTCTTCCGAAGTGAATCTTTGAAGATTGTACATCTCTGCCTTCACAATTCCCCAGAAGCCCTCTGTCGGGCCGTTGTCGATACAGTGACCAACTCGCGACATGGATTGTGTCATGCCCTGCTCAGCCAGCTTACATTGAAACACTTTGCTTGTATACTGGAACCATCTGTCGCTGTGAAACAGCGGCTTTGCATCCGGATTTGCCTTGATTGCAAGGTCAAATGTGCTGAACACAAGGCTATTGTCGTTACGATGGCTCAAGACATATCCTACAATGGATCTGTCATAAAGATCGAGGATCGCACTGAGATACAGTTTGTGGACGGATGGCCCGTCATACCACTTGAACTCCGTCACATCTGTTGCCCACTTCTCATTCGGTTTTCTGGCGTTAAAATTCCGCTTCAGCACGTTCTCAGCCACAGCTTCCGGATTGTTCTGCTGATACTTCTTTTTCTTTGGACGGATGATAGAATGAATGCCCATCATCCGCATCAGCCTGTGGATTCGTTTCTCGCCATACTGCTTTTGATTCAGCCGGTTGATGTATCCGGTCATTCGCCTGTACCCCAACGTGTGGTTGAACTGCTCGTCGTACTCCCGGATCAACTGCGTAATGATTTTGTTTTCTTGCTCTTCTTCCGTTTTCTCGTGTTTGAGCCATTTGTAGTACCCTGCCCGAGACACCTCCAGACTCCTGCACATCCATTCTACCGGCCACGATTCCGTCTCGTCGTAGAACTGAATTGCTTTGTACTTCGACAGCTTTCGTCCTCGTCCCAGCCTCAGCTCCCCTCGAATTCCTTCACTTTTTTTAACAGTAGATTCAACCTTTCACTTTCCTGCAGCTTGGCCTTCAGTCTCAGATTCTCCCGGCGCAGCCGTTCTAACTCGTCGACCTCATCGTCTTTTTTCCGCTTCCCGCGACGGTCCTCCAGTCCGGCTTCTCCTTGCCCTTCGTAGTGCCTGACCCATTGGTATACCTGACTGTACGATACTTCATATTTGGCCGCTGTTCCCTTGTAGTCCTTCCCGTGCTCTAGGCAGTACGTGACAATCTCCTGCCGCTCTTCCTTTGTCGTCTTCTTTCTCATAGCAACATATACCTCCGGCCTCGGGTCGTAGTCCCGAAGTTCTCTGTTGCTATTATACATCTTTATCCATCTTCTGAGTATCTCTTGATTCAGAATATGATATTTTCGACTGATTTCTCCGAGTGACCCTTTGCCCTGCAAATATTCTTCTACTGCCTGCTGTTTTTCCTCTGCCGTATAGTGACTGTTCCCCTTCTTGTGATGGAATCCCTCAATTCCATTTTCGCTGTATATGGCTGCCCATTCCCGTACTTTGACTTCTCCTCGCTTCCCCATTCCCATCTCTGCTGCGATTATTCTTGCGCTTTTTTCCCTCTGTAAATATCGCTTTGCAGCTTGGATTCTTGCCTCAACTGTATATCTTTCCTTCGACATAAATGATCCCCCTGAAGCGCACTGGTTTGTTCTTTTCCAGTGTCTACTTCAGGGGGATCATATCAGCAACAGCCCCGTTGTTACTCCGGCAACGAAACATTTCTGGACCGGAGTAATATCCTCACTTCTTTACCACGAACATGACTTCGGATACGCAGACGTCGTTTTTGTACTTGGAGCCGGTATAGATGGAATCGACCCGGACCCGCACCCCGGTCACGCCGGTCCTGCGGCCGAGGGAGAGCACGGTCCAGTCCTTCCGGGCCTTGTCGTCCTTCAGGGTGAAGGACTGGCCGTCCCGGTAGCCGCTCCGGTCGGTGAGGAACTCCACGGTCATTTTTTTGATGCGGCTGTTGCGGGTATACTGGTCCTTGCCGTCAGTGATCTTCCAGAAGCCGTTTTTGATCCACAGCTCGTCCATGCTCACGGGCTCGTTGAACTCAAAGTAGAGATAGGCCTGTCCGGGCTTGGTCACCCTGGTGGAGAACTGGTAGGAGGTGGTCTCGTCGCCGTCGATCATGCGGTCCGGCATGAAGGTGGTGGGGTCCTTCTTGCTCTCGATCCAGCTGGTGGCGGCTACCCGGTTCACGGGGACCTGCCGGTGGCCGGGCTTGCCGGGGATGGGCAGGGTATTGGCGCCCACGCCTGGGATGACGGGGAACGGTGTGGCTGTCCCGCGGCTGGGCGCGGAGGGCGGCTCTGTTTTTGCGCTGCCGGTCTGCTGGGCTGAACCAGTGTCGACCCATTCGTAATCAATGACGCGGCGGTGGGCGTCCAGCCAGTCGTTCACGGCGTCCACCGTGGTGTAGGGCTCGGTCACGAGGATAACACGGCGCTTGGGATTCAGCGTCAGCATGCAGCCGAATTCGTCGGTGACCAGGTCGATCACGTTTTCCTCGTACTGGCTCGAGGAGCCGGTGAAGGTGTGTCCGGTGTCAAAGGTGAAGGTGGGCACGTAATTGCCCTGGTCGTCCTCGGTGATGTACAGGTGGGATTCGTAATCCCCGCCGATGGAGGCCCAGTGCCCCGTCCAGCCTGTGTCATAGGCCGTCCTGTCATCGGGAGAGATGTAGTAAAGGTCCTCGTAGGCCGCAGGATGGAAGTCGAACACCCGATCCTGGAAGAAGCTGGCGTATTCGCTTTCCGGATCGAGGATGTAGCCCTCGCTGACGGAAAAGCGCAGGGTGTCGCTGTTGATCCGCATGAGGGCGCCGACGAACTCGCCGTTTTCGGTGGCAAAATCGAGAAACTCACCGTCCGTCGTTCCGTCGACCTCGAAGCTCAGCGTCCGCAGGAAGGACACCGCCAGGCTCACGGAGCCGTCGGCATGGGACGTGAGGGCCAGCTCGCCCTGGCTTTCGTCGCCGGTCATCCAGTAGCCGCTCCATTCAAAGGAGGTCTGCGGCGCGTCGGCGTCCGGCTGCTCGTCCTCGGCCGCGGGCTCTCCGTCGAGGGTATAGATGAACTCGTTTTCCGTAAAGTATTCATAGAACTCATCGCCCGGCGCGATGGACAGCATATGCAGGCTCAGCGACCCGTCCGGCTCCAGGCTCATCGTGCCGCCCATATCGCTGTCATTAATGAAGAAATCCACGGTGGGGTCTGAAAACGCCACGAAGTCCGATTCGAGGAAAACCATCCGGTAAAAATACATCTCCGCGTGCAGGCTGCCGTCCGGGTTTTCCGTGATGATCAGCTGGGTGTCCGGCTCGCCCACCCGCTTCCAGACGTGGGCCCAGCGGCTGTTGAACTCGGTGGATATCGGCAGGGGCGTGGGGGTTGGGGTGGCGGTCGGCGCGGGCGTGCGCGTACGCACGGCGGTCGGCCTGGGGGTCGAAGCCCTTACGGGCGCGGCGGCCAGTGGATCCCGGGGCTCCTGGGGATAGGCGAAGCAGAGATAGGTGGGACACTTCACATTGTCCACGCCTTCAGCCAGGTACGCCAGGGTGATCCTCCCGCCGCCCTCATACTTGGCTCGCTCCTCATAAAAGCCGAGACAGTTCGGCTCATTGGAGCCCCGGTCAAATTCATAGCCGTTGAAGCTCAGGACGTTCGATATCTCCATGAGCATATCTGAGTAAAAGTCTTCGCTGTACCAGAAAGCGTACTGGAGATGGTCGGAATCCCGGCGGTTGAAGACGAAGCGCAGGGTGCCGGGGACGTCATAGTAATACACGGTAGCGTCCGCGTCATAGATGCATTCGGTGATCTGCCGCCCGTAATATCGGCTGACCACGTCCGCCTGCGTCAGGTTTCGCAGCTCCGCGAGGCAGAGATCGTTGTCCAGGTACAGCTGACGTCTGTCATTCCTCTGTGGCAACAGGATGTGATCCGGGCGGGTGCCGGAAGAATCCAGGTATATATAATACGATGAATGACTGAGCTCCAGCGTGCTGCCGTAGCTCGTATAGCTGCGGGTGCAAATATGATAGCCATCGGGATCATATTCAAATTCATCCCTGATATAGCTGTCGGTCACGTTCCCGTTTTTATCATAGGTCGTGTAGTAAGTGAATATTTGCTTTCCCTTGGCATCAAACTGATTTATATAGGCCTCATGATAATACGTTGATGCGCCTGAGTCAGAGATCATATCGTGCCGTATTACGCCCCCGCGGGCATTGCGTTCATACTGATCGATCATTCTGCTGTTGTTGGTGCTTGTGATTTTCTGCAGGACTCTGCCGTTGGCATCCAGAACGTACTCATAATTGTGAGTAACGTATACGCTGCTTTCATTGTTATAATGATTGCTGCGGGTTTCCAGATTGTGCTCATTGTACCAGGTCTCCTGTGAAATACGCCAGGTCCCTTTACTGTACAGTTCCGTTGTTTTCTTGCTTGTACCGTCCGCATTATATACGCGGCGCGAACGAGTGTATTCTTCGCCTTTATAATTCACAGAGCGCGTGGCTGTCTCCCTCCCGGCCGCATCATATTCATAATATGTATAAGAATGCAGCACCTGGTCGCCGGAATAGGCGATAATGTGCAAAACTGTCGGCTTGCCGTCGGCGGTATAGCTGTATTCAGTTTCATAGGTCAGCCTGTTTTCCCCGGTCTGGCGATCCTTCTCATAGGTTGATTCTCTGATGACATTGTCGGACGCGTCGTATTCTCTGACCTTGGTATTCTGTGTCGAATGCGTCGTCGTGATGCGGTGCCCCTGGGCGGTATAGGCGTATTCGGTCCAGCTGTTCACGTTGCCGTCGCTACCGATGTGATAAGTTTCCATTAGCCGCTTTTTTTCCGCTGCGTTCACGGCGGACGGCAGCGCGATCAAAACCAGCAGGGCGGTCAGAAGCAGAATGGTGATCCTCCATAAGCTTTTTCCGGTCATTGTCAGTTCCTCTTTTCAATATGTTTGGTTCGACGTCTGCATATCCGCTTATGTTGCTTATACATTATCCGCCAGACCGGCGGTTTTGTCAACGCGTGATGCCGAATAAATACGAAACCCCGCCTGATTTCAGGCGGAGTCGGTGGATGACGCGGGGTGAACGACGGCGTTCGTTATGGGAGAATGAACGTCTTTTATCCTCTTTTCAGCTGTTTCAGCACCTCGTCTGCCACAAGGTCTGCCATATACAGCTTGTACATCAGGCGGGAGGGCTGACGGGGGATAGCGCAGTGGCAGACGGTAACGCCGTCGGAAGCGGAAACGGCGAACCAGACCTCGCCGGGTACGCTGTCGGCGTTATTGGGGTCGATATTGCCGAAGCTGCCGGTCACGCCGATGCCGATATCAGCGGAAAAAGCCTCGCGGCAGGCGCGGGCCATGGCGGCGGCTGCTTCGGGGGAATAGACGCCGTGCTCTTCGATCACGGCGGCGGGTACGCCCGCGGCGGCTTTGGCCTCGTTGCTGTAGGTGACAAAAGCGCCCTTGAGTACGGCGGAGGATCCCTCCGTGTCCGTGATCAGGGAGGCGATCTGCCCGGCGGTGCAGCTCTCCATGGCGGTGATGGTCACCCCGCGGGCAATCAGCAGGCGGGTCAGGCGGCCGTACTTCTCACGCACGGCCGCTTCGCTGACAGCGGAGGGCCCGGCGATCTCCTCCGTGCGGATATCTTCGCCGCGGTCTCCGGAAACGATCCTCGGCACGCGCTTTGAGATGTTGCACACGATCTCGTAGCCGATGGTGCCGGTCAGGGCGGCCATATCGTCGGCGGTCAGGGCCTCGTCCCCGTCTGTGCCCAGCAGCACGGCGGTATCGCCCATGCGCGTTTCAGGAATGTCCGTCACGTCCACCATGATCTGGTCCATGCACACCCGGCCCGTGATCGGCGCACGGCGGCCGTGCAGCAGCGCCCAGCCCCGGTTGGACAGGGCGCGGGAATAGCCGTCGGCGTAGCCCACCGTCAGCGTAGCGATGAGCCGCTCCCCGCCGGCAGCCCAGGTGCGCCCGTAGCCGACGGTATCGCCGGGACGCACGCGCTTGACCATCGCGACGCGGCACTTCCAGCTCAGCACCGGACGGATGCCTTCCGGCAGGACGTTGGACGCGTCCGGCCTGAGTCCGTACAGGATGATGCCCAGCCGCGCGGTGCCGGGGCGGGCCAGGTACAGTCCGCCCGCGGAATTCAGGCAGTGGCAGCTGGACAGGCGCAGGTCCTTCACGCGCTCCGCCAGGGCGTCGAACAGTGCCGTCTGACGGCGGGTGAAGGCGGCGCATTCCGCGTCCTGCGGGGCGTCTGCGACGCACAGATGCGTGAACAGGCCGGTCAGGCGCAGGGGCGGGCGTACCGCGCGGATGGCGGCTTCGGCCCCGTCGATCTCCTCCGCGTTCAGGCCGATGCGCCGCATGCCCGTGTCCACGGCGTAGCAGCAGTCGATCGGCGCTTCGGCGGCGTCGGCCAGGGCATCTGCGTATTCGCGGCTGACCAGCGCCTGGGTCAGGCGGTAAGCCGAGAGCAGGGCAGCGTCCTCCACAGGCGTATAGCCCAGGATCAGCAGCTCCGCCTCCGGCAGCAGCGGCCGCAGCTGGATGCCCTCCGCCGCTGTCGCGATGGCGAAGCGGCGGATGCCGTCCTCGTACAGGGCCCGGGCGACGGCCTTTGCGCCGTGCCCGTAGGCATCCGCCTTCACCACTGCCATGATCTCCGAGCCCGCGGGCAGCTGGGCGCGGTATACGGCCAGGTTCCGGCGCAGCTGGGCAAGATCGATCTCCGCCCAGCAGCGATGGCGGTCGTTGATGCTTCCTGATGATGCGTTCATAGGCGGCCTCATCCTTCCTGACACATTAATGCCTGCTTTTAATGGCCTGTTATCGGCCAAAACGGATAGCTTCCGTGTTGTTTTTTGGCGGTTTTTTTGATATAATACAACACATCACACGGGAAAGGGGGCGGAGCGGATGCCGTTCAAGGTGATCATCGCTGCCGACCATCATGGCCTGATCCAGGCTGTCAACGCGATTCTGCGCCTCCTGTCCCTCTCGTGCGTCGTGACGATGACGACCACCTTGACGGAGGCGGTGCGCGAGCATCTGGTAGAACAGGAACCGCACCTGATGATCCTGGGCTTCAGCAGGAAGCACGCTCAGTCGGTCATCCGGCACGCGCGGGAATCCCGCCCGGGGATGCGCGTGCTGTGGGTCAGCGAAGCCTCCGATCCTCTGCCGGAGGCCGACGCCACGCTTTCCCAGCCCGTCACGGCGCTCCGGCTGGTGGAGGCAGTTTCGAGGGCGATGAAATAACAGCGTGAAGAGCTGATATACAGGGTGGAGAGTGGAGTTGTAGCGGAAACTGCGCGGGGCGCAGTTTCTTTTATTTGATGACGGAAATCCTGGAGATCAAGGAAACTCCGGGGCGAAGCCGAGGAGTTTCTTCCAGAACTCCACACTTCACTCTCCACTCTCCACACTTTTTCTCATGTCCGTCTTTCTCTTCCGCTCAAAAAACCTCCTGAGCTGCCGTTCGGCCTCCTCGCGGAGAAAGCCGCCGGCGGTGCGCACACGGTGGGAAAAGGCGGGGTCCTCGGTCAGGCTGTATACGGAGCCGCAGCAGCCCTGCGCGGGATCATAGGCGGCAAAATAACAGGCGGAGATGCCGGACTGCACTAACGCGCCGGCGCACATGGGGCAGGGCTCCAGGGTCACGTACATCTCGCAGCCGGTGAGCCGCCTCACGCCGAGGGCTTCCGCAGCCCGGCGCAGGGCCAGCAGCTCCGCGTGGCCCAGGGGATCCGGCGGATCCGCCTCCCGGGCGTTATGCGCCCTGGCAATGACCTGCCCGTCGCGCACGATCACCGCGCCGACGGGCACTTCACATTCATCCAGCGCGGCCTCATCCAGCGCAAGACGCATATATTGTTCGCTATATCCGCTGCTCATTTCATATCCACCGGCAGGTCGGTGTCGGTAAAGGGGTCGTCCTCCGGCTTTTTGACCGGCTCGTCGTCGCTGAACAGGCTGTTGGCCGGGGTATGCACATGGATGATCAGCTCCGCCTCGTTGAACGTGATGTCCGCGCGTTCGCGCGGCTTGGTCAGGGCCAGCACCTCGGTGTAGCGCGTGCGGCCGCGGCGGGCGAAGTTGATGGCCACCTCGCTGCGGCGCTGCCAGTGCATGGGAATGATCACGCGCGGCTTGGCCGCCATGATAAAGTGGTTGATGCCCGCGTCGAACATGCCGCCCAGCCGGGGATCCAGCGGGAACATGCACAGGTCGATGCGCTCTTTGACGATGGGCTCGCAGGCGCGGTAGTAGTCGTCCTCCGCCTGCTTGATCTGCCGCAGGGTGCTCTCCTCACGCCAGTGCCACAGGTTCAGGTCCCCGGCGTGGAAGATGCGCACCCCGTACAGCTCCACATAGTAGGACACGCCGAGGTCCGTGGAATCAAAGGCCTTGATCTCCATGGATTCGTAACTGGCGGTGTCCCCGTTTTTCATGCGACGGCCGGCTGCCGCCTGGGGCAGCTCATCGGCGATGATGTAGGTGATATGGTACTTCTTCCGGTCCCAGGTGTAGATCACGGGATCGTAATGGTCCGGATGGCTGTGGGACACGAACACGAAAACGCGCTTGTAGGCCTCAAAGTCCTCCTGCGTCAGGCGGGCTTTTTCGGGGAACATGCCCTCCTCACCCTGCCAGTAATCGAATACCAGCAGGGTGTCGTCCACGCTGACCAGGAAACCGGAGTGAAACAGATAGGTGACGGTGGTCTGATTTGCCATAGACGGGCATTCCTCACATGGTCAGCAGCTT
Source organism: uncultured Eubacteriales bacterium (assembly GCA_902760595.1). Lineage (GTDB taxonomy): Bacteria > Bacillota > Clostridia > Christensenellales > Aristaeellaceae > UBA4246. The sequence continues at coordinate 7,969 of CACWHI010000027.1, read as the reverse complement.
TTTCTTGAGCTCGGCTTCCATATCAGCGAGGTTCTTTTCCGCCTCGGCGCGCTTCTGGCGGCCCTCCTGCTGGATGCGGATGACCTCGTCGATGGTATCGATGAGGGACTGGTTGGTCTGCTGCAGGGTCTCCATGTCGATGATGCCGCGCTCGGCCTCGCGGGCGGTGGCCAGGGTGCCCATCTTCAGCTTTTCGGCGTTCTTCTTGAGCAGGTCGTTGGTCATGTCGGTCACGGCCTTCTGCGCCTGCATGGCCTGCTGGCTGTGCTCCAGGCCCAGGGCCAGCACCATCTGGTTCTTCCACAGGGGCAGGGTGTTCACCAGGGTGGACTGGATGCGCTCCACCAGGATGGAGTTGTTGTTCTGCAGCAGGCGGATCTGCGGCGCCATCTGCATGGAGATCTGGCGGGTGAGCTTCAGGTCGTACAGCTTCTTTTCAAAGCGGTCGCACTGGGCGGCCAGGTCGTTGGCCTTCTGGGCGTCCATGGCGTCGCCGCTCTTTTCCGCGGCCTCGCGCAGGGCCTTCAGGTCCGTATCGCGCACCTGCTGCAGGCGCTTTTCACCGGCCACGATGTACATCGTCAGCTCATGGAAATAGGTCATGTTCAGGTCGTACAGCTGGTCGAACATGGCGATGTCCTTGAGCAGCTGCACCTGGTGCTTTTCCAGGCTGCCGGCGATGGCGTCCACGTTGGCGGACACGTCGTCGTACTTGGCCTTCATCGTGGCGATCTGCTGCTTGGTGGAGCTGAATAGCGCGCGCAGCCCGCGGGGCTTTTCGGTGGTGGCTTCGAAGCCCTTGAGCTCGTGGATGAGCTTGGTCAGGGTATCGCCCACGTCGCCCATGTCGGCGGTCTTGACGCTCTCCAGGATGGAGTCCGCGAAGGAGGAGACCTTCTTCTGCGCGTCGGCGCCGTACATCATCACGTGGTCGGGGTTGTTGAGGTCGATCTGGCCGGCGAAGGCCTCGACCTCCTTGAGCTCGGCCTCGGTGAGGCTGCTCTCCAGGGAGGCGACGATCTCGCCCGCGTCCTTGGCCACCGGCGCCTCGGCGGCCTGCTTCAGCATCTCGGCGGTATTCTCCAGCTGCGCGACCTGCGCCTGCTGGCTGCCCAGGGTCAGCACCGGGGCGGTATGCGTGTTCTCGTTGGTCGGGTTGTTCTGCTCGCTCATCTTCGGTTCCTCCTGTTGGTCATTTATATAGTGATTTTACATCGTCATCGTTTGTCCCGCGGCAGCCTGGCTGCTGCCGGGGCGCGTTTCGCTCTCCAGCAGGCCGTCCTGCTTGAGCAGCGTCTCCAGCACTTTGACGTCGGTGGTCACGTCCAGCACGTCGCTCGAGTACAGCTGGTCGTGCTGCTTTTGGAAGGCGTCCAGCACCACGTCCATCGCGTCCTCCACGGTCTTTTTCATCCTGTCGGCGTTTTCGCCGGTCACGCCGCGCTCACCCAGCTTGCGGTAGTTGGTCAGCATTTTCAGTACCGTGGGCAGGTAGTATTCCATGAAACGGCGGATCTGCGGCGCTTTTTCCGGCTTGTCCGCCACCGTGGCGAAGATGCGGCGCGCGATGTCCTCGAGCTGGTCGATCTTGCCGCTGATCATTTCATCGGGGATCAGCGCGTTCTCCTCACGGATCTCGGCGAGCATCTTCATGCCCTGGTGCACCAGCTGGTCCACCGTCGGGTTGCCCGAGGCGGGGGTGGACCGCTGGACAGGCGCCTTCTGGCTCACGTCCAGGCCTCCGGCCATCGTGTAAACGACCCAGCCCGCCAGCGCCATCAGGCCGGCGAAGAGGATGAAGTGGATGGGCCTGTTGAGCGGCAGCAGCGAGGCGTACAGCGCGCCGACGACGCCCGCGGCGATGCCGCCGGCGAGTAACTGCTTGCGGTTCTTCTTCTTTTTAGCCATATATGTGAGACCTCCAGTACCCGCTTCGCGGTCCGGCGGCTGCGCCGGACATTCGGTCAGCCCTCACAGTATAACACAAGATGGGGAGCGCTTCAAGAAATTCTTCCTTTTCAAACCAGGTCAAATCTGTTAAAATAGGAGCGCTCATGAAATTCCGCGCCGGCAGAACGCGCCGTTCGCCGGAACGGCACAGAGAGGGGGCGGGCGTATGGACGGACCGCGTCAGGAGGACGCGCCTGTATTCGGGCGCGCTGACGCATCAGGCCAGGCGTCCCGCCGCGCCGAGGCCAGGCGCCTGCGCCGGGGCAAGCATACCGCGCCGAAGCGCGCGGAGGAGAAGCCGCTGCTTTTCACCGTGCTGACGGTGGCTTCGCTCGTGACGCTGGTCTGTCTGCTGCTGGCGGTTGTGGGAAGGCTGACGGCCCGGGAGGCGTTCAGGCGCCTTCAGGCCGCGGACCGCGCGGAGGTCATGGCGGACGGGATCACTGTGGACGGCGTGCCGCTGGGCGGCAGCTCCCGGGAAAAGGCACGGGCGCTGCTTTCCACGCCGCGGGGTACGGAAGCGCTGTCGTTTCAGTACCGCATCCACGCGGGAGACCAGACGGCGGTGATGACCGACGCGGACCTGCCGGTGGGCACCAATATGGAGACGGTGCTGGACCAGGCCTGGAGCCTTTCCCGCAGGCTCAGGCTGGGCAAGGGAGAAACGGCGGATTCGCCGTTTGCCGCCAGGGCGCGGCTCCGCGCGGCGCTGATCCGGGACGGCAGCGAGCTTTCCAGCATGACCGGCTATGAGCTGACGGACATCGACCGCTACGCGGCGGCCCTGGCCCGGCAGGTAGACCGTGAGCCTGTGGACGCGGCGCTGGTGTCGGTGGATTTTTCCCGCCGGGATTTTACCTTCAGCGACGATATCCCCGGCGTGACGCTGGATCAGGCGGCCCTGGCCGCGGAGATCACCCGCCGGCTGAGCGCGGGGGAAACCGACGCGGAGTTTGAGGCGCCGCTCAGCTCCGTGCCTGCGGCCGTGCCCAGGCTGCGGCTCAAGAACACCTTCGGCTGCCTGGAGGTGCGGAATTTCGATACCGACACGCCCGGCGGGGACGGGCAGGTCCTCGCCGCCGTGCAGGCGCTGAACGGCACGATTATCCCCGGCGGGGAGACGGTCAGCCTCCGGGGACTGTTGGACGGAGCCGTGGACAGCTATGAATCCGCCAACGCCGGGCGGTTCGCCGCCGCGCTGTTTGACGCAGGCGTCTGCGCCGGCATGCGCCTGACGGAGCGCCACGCCATTGAAAGCGCCGCGCCGGAAAAGCGCGGGCTGGAGGCGGCCCTGGACGCGGAAAACGACCTGCGGCTGCAGAACACGGCCCGGACGCCGCTCTGCCTGCTGTGCTATTATACGCCCTACAACGGGCGCGGCACCCGCGGCTCCGTGACCATGGAGGTCTACGGCATCATGCGCCAGGGCGGGGAGACTGCCGAGCTGGCGGCCGAGGTCACGGAAACGCTGCCTGCCGGCGCGCCGGAATACCGCACCAACAGCGGGCTTGAGCCGGGAACGACCCTGATCAGGCGCGAGGCCGCCGACGGCGCGAAGGTGAATACCGTATTGCTCAATAAGATCAACGGCCGGGTATACAGCCGGGATATCGTCTGCGCCGCCGTCTATCCGCCCGTCAACCGTCTGCTGGAAACCGGACCCAAAGAATAAGGAGAGCATTATGCGCAAAGGTGATGAACGCAAGGCCAGCCTGCTCAAGGCGGCGAAGGAGCTGTTTTTCAGCCGCGGATACGCAGCGACCAGCGTCAACGACATCCTGGATACCCAGCACATCAGCAAGGGCAGCTTCTACCATCATTTCGAGAGCAAGCTGGAGGTGCTGACGGAGCTGTGCAAGCAGCACCAGCAGGAGGCGGCGGAGCGCTACCGGGCCGCGGCCGGCGAGGACATGCCCGCCCTCAGGCGGCTGGACCTGCTGCTATACCACGCCCTGCCGGCGAACCCGGAGGAAACGCAGATGTGCGCGCTGCTGCTGCAGCTGCACCGCACCCCCGAGGGAGACCAGGTGATCTCCGCCATGCTGGCGGCCCAGAAGAACGCCTTCTACAGCCAGTTCAACGCGCTGTTGGACGCCCTGGCCGCCGAAGGCCAGGCCTATCTGCCGATCAGCGCCCTGCCTGAGCTGGCGTGGGACATCTATACGGGCCTCTACCGCCGCGTGCTGAGCCTGGGCCTGGATTACGCCAACGAGCGCCGCCCGGTCACGCCGGAATACGCGGACGAGGCACAGCTGCTGGCCGCGATGCGCTATTTGCTGGAGCGCACGCTGGACCTGCCCTTCGGCAGCCTGACGATCATCCGCGCGGAGGTCCTGCGCGGCGTGCTGCAGGAGGCCGCCGCCATCGCGAAGACCGCCCGCCAGAACGCCGGCGAAGGCGCGGAAGGCAGCCAGCTGAGCCTCTTCTGATTCTAGTTAGAAAGGATCCCGTTTTCTCATGGAGCGACAGTCCCGCTTTGCGTTTTCCCCGCTGAGCAGCATGTCTGTGCTGTTCAATTTCCTGTTCAGCATGCTCACCAGCAGCCTGCTCCTGGATAATCCCCTGATCGGCGGCGGCCTGTACCTGCTGGGCCGCACCGTCACGGTATACGGGCGCTGGCTGCATCCGCTGCACTTTCACCGGCTGAGCCGTCAGCGCAAGCGCATCGGCGTATGCGTCCTGCTGGTCGTGTTCGTCAGCGCGATGCTGCTTACCTCGGCCTTCCCGGTCCGCCTCGATTCTACGGTGTTCTGGCTCATTGTGACCATCACCTTCCTGGGGACGGTGCGCCCCTTTATCACCCAGGCCATGATCGAGCGCTTTACTGTCAAGGGCATGAAGCCCTTCCGCGCGTTCGTCAGCCTGGTGCTGGTGCAGCTGGCGCTGCTGGTGCTGCCGACCATGCTCATCTTCCTGACGGTGCTGCCGCCCGAAAGCTGGATGCTGCTGGTGGGCTACCTGGTGGGCACCGTGTGGGAGGCGATGGAGCTGTGGCGCTACCGCTACTACCGTTCCGACCCGGACAACGCCGACGCCGACGAGATCAGGGCGCTGAGCGGCGTCCACGCCTGGAATACCTTCTCCAACCTGCTGTTCGTAATGACGGCGGCGGTGCAGGCCACGCTGATCATGACCTATACCTTCATCAGCTGCACGGCGGGGGAGATGCTGCTTTGCATCGGCGTGGCGGTGCTGGGCACGAGCGGCGCGTATTTCCTGACCAGCCTGCTGCTGCGCCTCCTCGGCGCGAGAAAGCGCGACCCCTTCAACGTGATGTTCCTGGGAATTGCCCTGTGGATCTCGGGACTGATCCTGTTTTCCAACAATATATTAAAGCAGTCGCTGGTCAGCGCCTATCTGTCGCTGGCGCTTTCCGCCATGGGCATCGGCGTGTGCGTGCGTGTGCTCATGCACATGGAGGGCACCATCCGCAAGGTGGTCACCTTCTCGCTGGGCCATGAGCCCAGCCAGGCCTTCGACCGCTTCCTCAGGTTTGAGGTGGACTTCGCTTCCCTCAGCGGCCAGCTGATCGCGCTGCTGGGCATCGCGCTGTTCTGCTTTTTCAATAAGAACAGCTTCCCCAATACCCTGAACGAGCTGGCGAATGGCATCCGGCCGCTGATGCTGGTGCCGGCCCTGCTGCTGGCCTTCGCGGCGCTGGTCTGCGCGCTGCTGTTCCCCATGACCAAGCAGCACATGCAGAAGCTGGACCGGTATATCTCCCTCGAGAACCAGGGGGGAGAGAACCCCGCCCTGCGCGCCCAGCTGGAGGGGGTCATCGTGCGGCGCTCGCTCAAGCACTACGGCGTCAAGCTGATCATGCTGGTGCTGCGCCCCTTCCTGTTCCACCGCATCCGCGGCAAGGAAAACGTGCCGAACGACCCGGACCGGTCCATGGTGTTCGTGTGCAACCATGGCGAGATCTACGGGCCGATCGTCACGAACCTGTACGTCCCCTTCTCCTTCCGGCCCTGGGTCATCAGCGACATGATGGATGTGGACGCCATCGCGTCCCGCACCGCGGCGGGCACCTTCGCCCTGTGGCGGCTGCCGGAAAAATGGCGCCTGCCCCTCGCTCGCAGGGTCGCGCCGCTGCTGGCCTGGATCATGCGCTCCGTGGACGCCATCCCCGTCTACTACCAGGAGCCCGCCAAGCTGCGGCGTACCTTCCGTGACAGCATCGCCGCCATGGAGGCGGGGGACAATATCCTGCTGTTCCCGGAAAACTCGGACGATACCCCGGACCATCATTACAAGCTGTCCGGCGTCAGCCACTTTTTCAGCGGGTTTACGATGCTGGGACCGATGTATTACCGCAAGACCGGCAAGCGCGCGATCTTTGTGCCGATCTACGCGGATAAGAAAAAGCGCGTGCTGACCTTCGGCGTGCCGACGGAGTATGACCCTGACAACGATCAGGAGGCCGAGCGCGACCGCCTGTGCGAGTATCTGCGCGGCGAGATGCTGCGCTTCGCCGGAAGCGAGGACGAGGAATGAGGATCGACAGTGAAAAGCGGGCGCTGATCTGGCTGAGCCTGTCCGAAAGCCTGACGCCCCGGGGAAGACGCCTGCTGCTGGAAAGCGCGGGAGATCCCGGGCGCGCCCTGGTGGGCTTCGGCGCCGCCGCCCGGACACTGATCGGCGATAAAGCGTACAGGGAGCTTGCCGGGGCGGGAGAGACGCTGGACGCGGCGGTCAGCCGCATGGAGTCCCTCGGCATCGTGGCGCTCACGCCGTCGGACGAAGCCTTTCCGGACCGGCTGCGCCGGATCCCGGACGCGCCGGAGCTGATCTACGTCAAGGGACAGTACCGACCGCGCCCGTCCGTCGCGATCGTCGGCTCGCGCAGGGATACGCGCTACGGCCGCGAAATGGCGCGGCGCATCGCGCGCGACCTGGCTGAGGCGGGCGTGACGGTCGTCAGCGGCCTGGCGCGCGGCATCGATACCGCCGCTCACCAGGGGGCAGTGCAGGCAAACGGGGTCAGCGTCGGCGTCCTGGGCTGCGGGCTGGACAGCCTGTATCCCAAGGAGAACACGGAGCTGGCCGAAGCCATGCTGGCGAAGGGCGGATGCCTGATCAGCGAGTATCCCGCCGGCACGCAGCCGCTGCCTTACCACTTCCCGCACAGGAACCGGCTGATCAGCGGCCTTTCGGACGGCGTGCTCCTGATCGAAGCGACGCTGCGCTCCGGCACCCAGAGCACGGTCAATCACGCGCTGGAGCAGGGGCGCACCGTATTTGCCCTGCCGGGAAACGTGGACGCGCCCGGCAGCGAGCTGCCCCTGCGGCTGCTGAAGGAAGGCGCGGAGCTGTGCACCTGCGCGTCGGATATCCTGACCCATCTGCGACTGCCGGCGCCCGAAAAGGCGGCCACGGCCGAGAATACGATCAAAGAAGCGGCTCCTGATGATCCGATCCTCCGCGCGCTGGAGCGCGAGGAGAAGACCTTCGAGGAGCTGCTGGAGGAGACCGGCCTGCCCGCGGGGCAGCTGACCTCCGACCTGACCATGCTGGAGCTGGACGGCCAGATCGAGCGCCGGCCCGGAAGGGCGTACGCGAGAATCAGAAAGTAGGAAGCAGGCGGGGGCTGTTGCGTGAGTACATGAATGCCCTTATCCGAGCCGCTTCGTGGTCCACCGTTCCACAGTTCACCATTGTCGCCCCGCGCACGACGGTGCGCGGGGCTCTGTGGTTCACTGCGACTTCTTCGGCCTTCATCGTCCTGGGCTGCCGCCCGTTCTCCGCTGAAAACTGTCCACTGGACAGTTTTCCGGGCGCTACGAACCCACTGGGCGCGGCTGCTTCCGTCGCCCCAAGACCGGGGGAAGGCTCTTTTTTCGCTGTATATCAAATCGTTTGAACCTGCGAAATAATCTGATGGTTTGAGGAGATGCCGTATACTATTACTCCGGCAACTGGTAACTATTCAGTCATACAGTAGAGTGAGACGAGGCCCGGTCCGTTCCGGCACGGAATCCCGGAGTCCGCCGATTCATTCGGCGGATGGCGAAGCCAC
>CACWHI010000026.1 GCA_902760595.1 uncultured Eubacteriales bacterium | reverse complement strand
GTCGACAGGCTAAAAGAGAATTGGTTTTATGTTGAAACGGACTATTAAGCCATGGCAGACTTAATTGACGATAGATCCAATAGTATATGAGTTTTTTTCCATTTTGTGACCGGACAGCGGAAAACGTGACCAAGGACGCTGGGTGTGACCATTGAAGTTTGGTCACATTTTCCGGTCAACGTTGTGACCATGGTCACATTGTATCAATTCAATGATTTCTTTCCACCCAACAACCCTAATCTTGATACGAGATTAGGGTTGTTACTCTTTGCCCAGAAAGCCCGTATATTCGGGCAATCTGCGCTTGCTCCCTTAGGCTTATGCCCGTCTGACTGGACGTTCAGACGGGCATTCTTGATGGATTGGAGCGCTTTAGGCCTACGGGGAGTGTTATATACGCCTCGCTTTTCCTGATGGCAGGTCCAGGGCGGGAGAATCCGAACTCTTCCTGATCCCTTTTCACGGAACGAGGACAGTACGGACATCGCCGTACTCGCCGTATTCGATCCTCCTGCTGTACTCCGGCACGAGGGCCGCGTCAGCGTCGGTATTGTCCACAAAAGCGCGCGCCTGCACCTCATATTCGCCGGCGGCCAGGCCGCTGATCACCAGGTCGGTCCGATCCTTTTCAAAGGGGACGGCAGTCCAGTCATCGGTTCCCTTCAGACGGTACTGGGCCTCATACCCATCCGCGCCTGTATCGGAGAGATCCTTCACGGAAAGCCGGATCTCACCGCTTTGAGCTGACAGGGAGAGGATTTCCGGGATGCTGGGAACGATGGCGAAATAGTCGACGAGGGGCTCGGCGTCAGGATCGGCGCCCCTGCCGATCGCCGTGATCACAGCCCTGCCAAGTCCGCACCGGATATTGTTGTCAAAAGCCACCTGATAATGCACGCCTTCCTTCAGAAGAGATCCGTTGTCGCTGAGCACAATCGCCAGCGGGATAATCTCCTGCCCGGTATATGCCGGTTCCAGCGCTACAACGTTTGCTCTTTCAAGACGGCCACGGCTGACCGTGATCGGGAAAACCGTTGTCCCGATCCCCTCGGTCGTCACGGAAAGCATGGCTGTTCCGGCCGCTTTCGCGGTCACGTCAAGCGATGCGCCCTCATTCTTCGGCGCCAGCTCCAGAATGCCTTCCGAGCCGGGCAGCAGCTGCCATACGATAGAAGGGCGCCCAACGTCGAAGCCATTGCTCGTAATAAACTGCACGCGATACGCAGCTGTATCAAGGTCCTCCAGCAAGGAAAGCTGCTTATCCCCAAGGCTCAGTTTCATCTTGACATCGTTCGCCGCCCGGTCGCTGTAAACCTTGATGGGGAAGCTGTCATACGACGGGCCGAAACCTGCGGACTCGTTCATCCATTCGGCGGTGACCGTCGTGTAATCCCGCCATTGGTCATCCTGATACAAATAGCTTTCCCGTTCATTCACAACGACTGTTTGGGTATCTTCACCAAGTCCGTACGTGCTGGGCGTGATGATGTCATAGGTTCCCTCCTGATTGGTCAGCGTTACGATGGCGGAGAAATGCTGGTCTTTCTGCAAGCGGATTTCGCCGATCGGGATGCGGTGGAAGCCGGCATCGACGAAGGAGGTGTCGCCTTCCGCCACCTTCAGCCCGTCTTCAGGCGTCTGATAGGCATCCTGCAGAAGATAAACCTGATAATGCACAGAAGTATTCGCCAAGGCGGTCACGCAGGAAATGGCACGGATCGTTTTCGAATGATCCGCCCTGAACACATTGGCCATGGAGACGGGCCTGACATAGGTTTGGCTCCTCACAGAAATTGGCAGGAAGTAATCATACTGATCCACACTCTGCGGCGCCGTCGCGGCCTTCAGCTCCAGGGAGATCGGTTCGCTGATGGAATGGTCATAATACGAGATCCAGAAATACCCGGTATTCTTTCCTTCCTCGTTTTCAATGCCCCAGTTCCCCCGGCCGTAAAATGGGAAGGCCTCTTCTGCCGATCCCCAGCTGTTTTTCGCCAGCCAGGCGCCGTCTGCCGGAGGCTGATGCTCCGCAAGGAAGTTTTCCCTGGGATAATGATCGTCCCAGCCGATAATGGTCACCGCGTGGTTCGATGTGCCAAAGTCCCACGTGTAATGTGCCCAGCTGCTGCTGAGATATTTCGGCGTTCCCGATTCCGTTGAGGAGGGAGAACTGGTATCCGCCAGCACGTTGATCATCACACCGCGCTTTTTCAGCAGCTCCCGCTTGATGGCTGCCGTACCGGCTTCGTTATACACATATTGGTTGGGGCCAGGCTGCTGAGCGGGAGAAGGAAGAAGATGCGCCTCGGTCAGGACATAGTCATGATGGAACCTGAATGCTTCCGGGATGTTCCAGTCGTCTTCATCGCTGTAGTGAAAGCTCCGGAAAGCGCCGTCGATATAATCCTGGACGGTAGTACGCTCTTTGCCGTGGTATTCAAAGAGTTCTCCGATATCAGGCAAATCCGGATGCTCAACGGAGGGGCCGATGCCCTGGGCAAAGGCCATGGCAGCCATCACGGTCGATCCCCCGCCGTAAACCTCAAACATGTCCTTGGTATTGGCCGCCGTCTGGCCTTCTCCGTTCTGCGAGCTGGAGGGATCGTTCAGCAGCATATGGGCAAAATAGGCCAGCTGCTTTTCAGACAGGTCCAGGGTTTTCCAGGCCTCCGGGTCATCGGCATACAAAGACCCCAGCAGGCTGGTTTCCGCAGCCGCGATGGCAGCGAAGGCCCAGCAGGAGGCGAATGGATTCTGGAACCTGACGGGCGTCACGTAGCAGCGGTCGCCGATGCCGTCTCCGTCCGTATCGACGCTTCTCAGATCAAAGGACGCAGGTATTTCACTTTCCGGCAATTCTTCATCCTGTGCCGCCGAAGCGCTTGCCGGGAAACATGCCGTCAGCAGCATGCTCACGATCATCAGCACCAATATTATTTTTTCCATCTTCGCCACCATCCTTGTTTATTTTGCAGAACCGCTGTCGTTTCATATCCTGCGTAATGATTATACTGATTTGGACGTTTTTTTCAACTGTTTCGCGGATATTGACAGATGTTTTTCTGATACTGCTGAACAAAAGAATGTGTAAAAATATGATGCTTCCATCTTCTGTCGTCTCATTTTGTGATATAATGAACCTGTAATTCTCGAACTCATCCGTTTAAAACATTGCGGAGGTACAGTCTGATGAAAAAAGTCTATTCTTTTCTTCTGATCACGGCATGTCTTGCAGTCGCCCTAATGCCGGGAATCAGCGCCGGTGCCGAAGGGCGTCTCCCGGCGCTGGTCGATGGCGGCGCGGCGCTCGTGTTTGACACGCCCAATGTCACGGTCACGGGAAAGGCGGAATTCCGGTACGACGGTGCCCGCTTCAAGACCGTGGAAATCAGGTACGTGCAGGACGGCACCAATTCCTTCTGGCAGGAAAAGCTGCTGACGCCCCGCGTTTACCGGCCTGACCGCGAAACGGGCTTTACGGTGATTTCCAATCACGGAACCTATTACTTGATGGAGCCCTACACGTCAGGCGCTTACCGCCAAGGCTATGATGATCCGCAAAACACGATCATCCGCGAAAGCTTTGAATCACGTCTGCTGGTATCGTTCCTGAAAACAGCGGCAACACTGACTGAGCCTGAGATGGCTCAGTACATCACAACTGATGAAGATGGCTGGACCCTGACGCTCGCCGAGCACCAAACGCCCGAGCTGCTGAATGAGGCGCTGCTGATGGGCGGCCGGTTCATCGCCAAACGCCTGTTCAATATCGATTACGACGTGAGCCTTGACGACAGGTCTGACTGGTCTTACGCAACGACCGCCAGAGAGATCCTGTTCACGACAGAGCGCTGCGGGATCAACAGCGCGTCCATCCGCGTGGGATTTGACGCGCAGGGCAGGCTGTCCGCGCTCAGCGGCCGCGCTTCGATCCGCTTGGATTTCGCGGAGCAGGAATACGGGGGTCAGCAAACACATACGCTGGATACCGATTTTGAGCTGCACATCGGTGAATATGGAACAAGCGAAGTCAAGCCCTTTGATCCGGACGAATACCAGGTCGTACCGTGGAAGCAGGCTGTTCCGCAGAAGCACGAAGCGGATGAGAAGACTGCCGAGGAGATGACACAGCGCGCGCTGGAATGCTGGAAGGCCGCGTGCTTTGAAAATGCTGACCGCTTTTCGCTGGATGGCTTTGACTTTTCCGACGGGGTCTATTATCTGCGGTTCAGCGACCCCGGGGACGATTCGGCCAAGTGGGGCTACAGCACCGAGATCACGGAAAACGGCGGCGCGTTATACATGTCGACGGTTCCGTGGCAGCGCTACGAAGATTGGCTGGAGCACGAACAGCCTGCGGACAAGGAGCTGACAGACGAGATGCTCAGCCGGGTCACGGACTTTCTGTCACAGGTCAACCCGGACGTGAAATTCGGCAAACTGACCGTGATCGGGCAGTACGTTTACGGCGACACCGTCTTTTTAGACCTCGCCGATGAAAACTGGGAGAACGAGTACCTGCCTCTGCTGCTGACCGTCCAGTATTCCCCGGAATGGAAGATCGTGCATTATACCTGCATAGGAAACGGCTGAACCGGATGTATTACAATTTTCTCAACAATTGCGCCGATCTCTTGATTTTTTCAGGGCTTTGAATTATTCTATACACAGCCGGATAAGCATTCGGTGATTCATAATGCGCATCAAATCAAAAGGAGGAAACACATGAAGAAACTCAGTGCTGTTCTCGCTGTTGTCGCGTGCATTGCCATCATCTTCGCCGTCGTGTTCGGCGTGCAGAAGGGCAATCTCCAGAACGACATGAAGAAGGCCGCGGATGAAGCAGCCGCCAAGCTGACCGAGGCGCAGAACGCCGCAAAGACCGCGGCGGACGAAGCCGCTGCCAAGCTGGCCGAAGCCGAAGCCGCCGCCAAGACCGCCGCGGACGAGGCCGCTGCCAAGCTGGCGGAAACCGAAGCCGCCGCCAAGACCGCCGCGGACGAAGCCGCCGCCAAGCTGGCGGAAGCTGAGGCCGCCGCCAAGGCCGCTGCCGACGACGCCGCCGCCAAGGTAGCCGCCGCTGAAACCGCTGCCCAGGCTGCCGTGCAGGAGGCCGCTGTCAAGGCGACCGAAGCCGCCCAGGCCGCTGCTGAAGCCGCCGCTCAGACGGCCGCCGAGCAGGCTGCCGCCCAGGTCGCGGAGATCGAAGCTGCCGCGAAGACCGCCGCGGACCAGGCCGCCAAGGACCTGCAGGCCGCGCAGGACGAGGCCAAGCTGACCTCCACCAAGCTGGCGGAGATGACCCGCATGGCTGAGCCCGCCTTCGCCGAGTACTACAAGGGCAAGACCGTCATCCTGCACTCCAACGACGTGCACGGCGCGCTGGACGGCTATGCCTACATCGCTTGCCTCAAGAGCCAGTACGAGTCCTACGGCGCGAACGTGATCCTGGTGGATGCCGGCGACTTCAGCCAGGGCACCATCTACGTGAGCACCAACAAGGGCCAGAAGGCGATCGAAATGATGAACGCCGCCGGCTACGACGTCGTGACCCTGGGCAACCACGAGTTCGACTTCGGCTATGCCCAGCTGATGGAAAACCTGAAGGGCGCCCAGTTCAAGACCATCTGCGCCAACGTGATTCTTGACGAGACCGGCAAGTCCATCCTGCCCGGCACCCTGGAGATCGATCAGAACGGCGTGAAGATCGGCTTCTTCGGCATCGAAACGCCCGAAACCGCGACCAAGGTCAATCCCGGCATGATCTCCGAGATCCACTTCACCACCTTCGGCGATCTGTATACAGCGGCCCAGGGCGCCATCGACGAGCTGGCAGACGCCGACATCGTGATCGGTCTGACCCACCTGGGCGTGGATGAGGAGTCCGCGGCGAACGGCTACCGCTCCATCGACCTGTTCCACAACACCACCGGCGCCGACTTCCTGATCGACGGCCATTCCCACACCGTCATGACCAAGGGCGAGAGCGGCGAGCCCATCCAGTCCACCGGCACCAAGTTCGAGTATGTCGGCGTGGTCGTGATCGACAACGAGAAGAAGGCTATCGTCGACAACTACCTGATCAGCACCAAGGGCCTCCAGCAGGATGCGGCCGTGGCCGCGAAGGCTGAAGAGATCATGACCGCCATCGACACCGAATACGGTGCCGTGTTCGCCGAGTCCTCCGTCCGCCTGAACGGCGACCGTGACCCCGGCAACCGTACCCAGGAAACCAACCTGGGCGACCTGATCACCGACGCGATGGTCTGGTCCGTGGTCAACGCGGGCAGCATCTCTGAGGATATGCTGAAGAACGTGGTCGGCATCACCAACGGCGGCGGCATCCGCGCCTCCATCGAGGCCGGCGGCGTCTCCATGAAGGACATCAACACCGTGCTGCCCTTCGGCAACACCGTGGCCGTGATCTACGTCAAGGGCAGCGAGATGCTCGAGGCGTTGGAAGCCTCCACCTTCTCCACCCCGAAGGCCATCGGCGGCTATCCGCAGACCAGCGGCATCACCTGGACCATTGACACCACCAAGGAATACGCCCAGGGCGAAATCTACAAGGACGCGGCGGGCAAGGAATCCAGCTACTACGGCCCCGCTTCCATCAACCGCGTCACCATTCAGTCCGTCAACGGCGAGCCCTTTGATCCCGAAGCGCTGTACGCTGTCGTGACCAACAACTTCTGCGCCGCCGGCGGCGACACCTACAACGTGTTCATGCGCGCCTACAAGGACACCGAGCATCCCGGCTTCGACTCCGGCATCCCGATGGACCAGGCCGTGATGGACTACATCTACACTGAGCTCGGCGGCAAGATCGGCGACAAGTACGCCGAGCCCCGCGGCACCGAGACCCAGATCCGCGAAGAAGCGGCTGACAAGGCTGCCTGATCCGGAGCGCAACAAAAAAGCTGTTGCATAATTACATGAACGCCCTCATCCGTCCCGCCTTTGGCGCGACACCTTCCCCCGAACTCGGGGGAAGGTGACCGAACGAAGTGAGGTCGGATGAGGGCTGTTTATTGTGTTGTGCAGCAGCCTTTACTTTTCACAACGGCAAAACGAGGAAATTATGGATTACAGACGTTTTCAGGATACCTATATCGTCAGGATCGACCGTGGAGAGGAGATCCTCTCCACGCTCAAGGCGCTGTGTGCGAAAGAGGACATCCGCCTGGCCCAGGTCGAGGCCCTCGGCGCGGTGGATCACGCGGTCGTCAGCGTGTACGACGTGCCTACCAAAACGTTCTTCAAAAAAGAGCTGAACGGGCCGATGGAAATCGCCGGCCTGACCGGCAGCGTCACCCGAAAGGACGGCGAGCCGTACCTGCATCTGCACGGCACGCTGTGCGACCAGGAGCTGAAGGCCTGGGGCGGACACATCAACGAGCTCCGCGTCGCGGCCACCTGCGAGATGTTCGTCCGCGTGCTCAACGGCGAAGTCGGCCGCAGGCTGGACGAGGGGATCGGGCTTAATCTGTTCGATTTCTGAGCATCATACAAGAGGTTGTTGCATAAGTGCATGAACGCCCTCATCCGTCACGCCTTCGGCGCGGCACCTTCCCCCTTTGCGAAGGGGGAAGGCTCTCGCTTCGAGCCGTAACTGATTTGCGTGAAACCACAGCAGCTATAACGCTTTTTGTGGCGGTATCCGCAAAAAAGCCTTTCCCCGATCTCGGGGGACTCTAAACGATTAGGGACCGGTCCAGTGGACCGATCCCAGTGAAGAGCGGGCCGGCAGGCCCAGGTGTGTGGCCGAAGAAAGTGAGGTCGGATGAGGGCAATGCACTATGATGTGCAGCAGCCTCCATTTTTATTTTATCCCGATCCTGCTGATGAAGCATGTATTTCCGTCGGGATGGCGCCCGATGAGCACATAGCCTTCCGGCGTATCCGCGCCGAGGATGTGCAGGGTCTCTCCCAGGAGCGCCTCCTTGGCGTAAGTGATCTCCAACGTGCTGAAGGGCTTGCTGACGATCTCCTCCGGCAGATAGTCCGCGATGATATTGCCGTAATTCGCGCAGTACACATGCCGGTTGGCGTCCAGGTCCGTATAGACGATCCTGCGCTCCCCCAGCGGCTGCAGCTGCTCGGGCGGATCGATCTTGGTCACCGGCGGACAGTCCGCGTCGCAGTGGATATCGCGCACGCCCTCCACCAGCGCCCGGGGCCGCAGGATGCGGTGCTTCTCCGGATCGCACAGCAGCCAGGTGCTGCGGGCGTCCGCCACGCGCTCCCCGTCCAGATCCTCGAACTGATAATGGCGGTTGAAGTAGATCGCTTCCGTGCCGTGCTCCCAAGTGGTGGCGCTCAGGGTCTCATACATTTTCGGCGTCCTGTGCACCTTCAGGCTGAACCGGTTGACCAGGAAGACCTGTCCCCTGCGGATCAGCTCGTCCCGGCCCAGGCCACGCTCTTCATAGTCATCACCGGCCAGCCCTGCCAGCCAGGCCAGCCATACGGACAGCTTCACATGCTGTTCACGGTCAGTATCGCGGAATTCAATATAGATTGGCTCGTGGAACGCGCCGAGATCGTCGTGATGTCCCTTCATGCCATGCCTTTCTCTTCGCCGAGCGGCAGCTCAAAGCGGACGGCGTTCAGCTTCCGCAGCGCGCGGAGCCGCTCCGTCCGGTATTTGACGCGGACCGCGGTCAGCGACTTGCTCTTATACCGGTCCAGGAACGCACGTACGCCCACCGCCGCGGAAACGCCGGCGATCGGACCGCCGACAGCGGTCGCGGCCGCGCCAGCCGTCAGGGCGGCCCCGGTCTTGGCCATGCGGTACGCCGCGTCGCCCAGGCCGGTCTTCTGGTCCTTCCGGCCCAGGATGACCTTCATTTCCTCCGTCACGGCGATCACGGCGAAGGGCAGCACCGTGCCGGCGGTGTCCAGTATCTCCTGCATGACCCCGTTATCGGCCAGCAGCCCGGCGTCCGCCGTGATGCTCTCCGCGCAGCTCAGGCCGATGGACACCTGGTCCACCAGGTTGTCCTTGCTGCGCTTTTTATACTTTTTGACCAGAGATTGATAGTCAGCCACCGGTCTACCTCCTGAACAGATTCAGTATCGTCACGATGATCCACGCGCCGCCGGCCACCCCGACCAGGATCGTCAACTGACGGATCAGGCTGGACAGGGTGTCCAGCTTGTGCTTCTTCTTTTCTTCCGCTTTTTTCTCCATCTGCTCGATGGATTTCTGCAGCTTCTGCACCCCGGTCTCCAGGGTGCCGATGCGCTCATTGGCGGTGGCCACTGTATCAGACATCTTTTCGAGCGCCTGGTCCAGCTCCTCCCGGTCTACCGTCTGCTGCGCCGCCACGGACTGGCACAGCTCGTGCAGCCTGGCCTGGTCCTCGCTGAGTCCCTCGGCCACCATGGTCATTTCAGAGGTGAAATCCTCCACCAGGACGTTCAGGTCCTTGCCCTTCACCGTGCTCAGGGCGTTGCCGAAGAAGTCCTTCGTGGCCTGCACGATACCGCCGGGCTTTTCCGCGGGCAGGGCGGGCTGACGTTCCGGCGCCAGCGCCTGTTCAGTTTTCTCAGCGTTTTTTTCTGTCATCGTATCACACCAGGCGGATGCCGCTGCGGGTCTGCTCCTCGCGGTACTTGTTCACCAGGTTCTGGATGCGCTTCAGCGGGGAAAGCAGCTCGTGGATGGAGCGGTCGTGGTTGAGCGTCGCGATCAGGTAAGAGATGTACTTGCTGATGTCCGCTTCGATGTGCCAGGGCATCTGCTTGAGCTCCGGGGTCAGGTACGCGCCGTTGGTCGTGATCACGCGGTAGATCAGGCCTTCCTCGTAGGCGCGGTTGAATTCCTCCACGCCGTTGGTGAAGAAGCCGAAGGTGGCCATGGCGATGATGCGCGCCGCGCCGCGGGCCTTGAGCTCCTTGGCCAGCTCGATCACGCTCTCGCCGGAGGAGATCATATCGTCGACCACGATGACGTCCTTGCCGTCCACCGATGCGCCGAGGTATTCGTGCGCGACGATCGGGTTGCGGCCGTTGACGACGGTGGAGTAGTCGCGGCGCTTGTAGGACATGCCCAGGTCAAGGGAAAGTACGGAGGCGTAATAGATATTGCGCTGCATCGCGCCCTCGTCCGGGCTGACGAACATCAGGTGGTCCTTGTCGAGGGACAGGTCCTTCACGTTTTTGAGCAGCGCCTTGAGCATCTGGTAGGTCGGCATGATGTTCTCAAAGCCGCCGATGGGGATTGCGTTGGCGACGCGCGGGTCGTGGGCGTCAAAGGTCAGGATGCTGTCCACACCCATGTTCTTGAGCTCATGGAGTGCCATCGCGCAGTCCAGGCTCTCGCGGGAGGTGCGGCGGTGCTGGCGGCTTTCGTACAGCATCGGCATGATGACCGTGACGCGTTTGGCTTTGCCGCCGATGGCGGAGATGATGCGCTTCAGGTCCTGGAAGTGGTCGTCCGGCGACATGGGCACCGTCTGACCGTACATCTTATAGGTCACGTTGTGCGCGCACACATCGACCAGGATATAGATATCATAGCCGCGCACCGTTTCCTTCAGGGTTCCCTTGCCTTCGCCCGTGCCGAAGCGGGGGCATTGCGCGTTGACGAGGAATGAATTATGGCCCTTGCCCGTCGTTGTGTAAAAGTCCGCGTCGTTCTCTTCCTGCTGCTGGTGCCATTTTTCGAGCCAGTAGTTGATTTTTGCCCCCATTTCCTCAGTACCGGCCATGGCGATCACGCCCAACGGGCCAAAGGGGATCGAGCTGATATCGGTCTTCCAATCCTGCGTCTGATTCATTCCGTCCGTCCTTTCCTGAGTCCAAGCAATTGCCAAAACCGCGACCCGTTGGCATTATACTATAATTTTTTTGTTCTGAAAAGGTTTTTTTGTTCGACAAACGCGAATTGGCGCGGTCAAACCGCGCCAAAAAAGTGTCATGTGGTTTTTTTTCATGTTTGCGGATGCGCTTTCAGGTATTCCGCCATCAGCAATCCGCACTTCAGCTGGATGTAGACCAGCTTGCGGATGGGCACCACCTGGTAATCGATCTCCTTTTCCAGGTACTCCGCCAGCTTCCGGTGCTCCCCGGCGGCCATATCCGCCGCAGCTGCGAGCGCCGCCCGCTTCTCCTCATCTTTCTCGCCGGCGGCGGCCATCCGCTCCAGTTCCCATTCGTTGGCGCGGATCAGCATGCCGTAGGAGAGCAGCTTATAGAATTTATTGACCAGCAGGTTGTCGAACGCCTCGGCCACGGTCGCCGCGCGGGCGTATTCCGGATCCTCGTCGATCATGCGGCGCGTGGCTTCCTCGGAACGGTTCCGGGTGAAGGCCTCCAGCGCCAGGCGGAAGGGATTGTCAGGGTCCATGTAGCACAGCGTGCGGTTCAGCGTGCTCACCAGGTACTCGTTCGCCCGGGCGTTCCATTCGAGCCCCTCGAGCGCCACGTCGCGGCGCGTGCGGTCCGCCGGGCTCAGGTCGTCGATCCGCTTGTCAAAGAAATAGGGCTCCTCCGTCAGCATGGTGAACGAGCCGCATAGCTTTTTGGCGAAATCCGCGGAGCAGGTGCCGACCCGGATGGCGTCGCCGATATCCTTCATGCCGTACTTTTCCATATAATCGTACTCGTCGGTGATGCTGAGCTCCTTGTAAATCGCGGGAGACAGCAGCTGGCAGTACGGCGCTTCCGGCTCGCCCAGGTTCATGGGGATGCCCATTTCCTTCGGCGCGCTGCGCATTTCGTCCCAGATCTCCGGAGTCGCGGCGGTCTCGTACCAGTAGACGCCGCCGAAGCCCGCGTTGTGCAGGGAATAAATGAACTCCGGTCTGATCTCGTCGATCAGCTTCATCATGGCCTTCGTTTCGGGGATGCTGTCGTGGAAATGCAGCTCCTTGTAGTCGATGGGGAAGGTCCAGTCCACCTGTTTGTGACCCGCGGGGCGGAAGAAATTGCGGGAATAGTTGTACAGCGTATAGGGGCCCTTGAGCCACTTCTCGTTGAGCATCAGGCCGTCATAGTCCCAGGCCTTGACGATGTACCAGGTATAATCCAGCTCTTTACGCAGTTCCTCGTTTTCCGCGAGGGAGCGCGTCAGGTGCTCCAGCATCATGGTGCCGATGGGCTCGTTGGGGTGCGGGCAGCCGAACATCAGCCCCACGTGGCTGCCGCCGCTGATCTTCATACAGTACAGCGTGCGTCCCTCCTTCGTCTCACCGAAGGGGAACACGCTCACGGTATCGGGATGCTCCTTCGCCAGCGCGAAGGAGGATTCGTCCAGCTCCCGCGCCGTCAGGAACGCTTTGTAATTGGGGATCTCAGCCAGCAGACGCTCATAGACCTGTTTCATAGTGTCCTCCTGCATCATTATGTAATAGCGCGTGTATATAATACAGAAAAACAGTCCATCCGTTTACATAATACAGAAAAAATACATAAAATGTACCAAAATGTGGCAGTGAAGAGGCTGAAACGGCTTGATACAAATCTCAATTTATGGTAAAAAGGTATCAACGCTTCATTCTATTAAAGAAGCAAACAGAAAGGGAGGTACATTATGAAACTTACCAAGCTTCTCGCTCTGACCCTCGTGCTCTGCATGATCGGCGCTTCCGCGCTGGCAGAAATCACCATGGCCGGCGACGGCCAGCCCGTCAAGGAAGGCGCGGCGCCCGGCGGCACCTTCGTCATCCAGACCGCTGGCGATCCGACCTATTACGCGCCTGACTACCGCAGCGACGACAACCTCTGGCCCATCGCGCAGAACGTGTTCAACCGCCTGATCAAGCTGGCGGCCGGCGACGGTCTGGACTATGACCTCGCGTCCTCCTACGAGTTCTCCGAAGACGGCAAGGACCTGACCTTCCATCTCCGCGAGGGCGTCAAGTGGCATGACGGCGTCCCCTTCACCTCTGCCGACGTCAAGTGGACCTATGACACCATCATCGAAAAGAGCTGGAGCCGCGTCTCCTCCCTCGAGAGCATCGACACCATCGAGTGCCCGGACGACAACACCGTCGTGATGCACCTGAAGGCGGCCGACGTGACCATCATCCCGAAGCTCGGCTGGTATGACACCTTCATCCTGCCCAAGCACGTCTTTGAAGGCGCCGAGGATCCGGAAGCCCTGTTCACCCAGGAAAGCACTATGATCGGCACCGGCCCCTACAAGTATGATTCCCACCAGACCGGCGTTTCCTTCACCCTGACCCGGAACGAGGATTTCTGGGGCGACAAGCCCATCCTGGACAAGCTGATCTTCGTCAACATCGGCGATGAAGACACCGCTTACCAGGCCTGGCTGAACGGCGAGGCGGACTACCTGTACAGCCTGCCCGAGATCAACACCTTCGACCACGACAACGATCCCGACTACCGCGTGTTCGTTTCCCTGTATCAGAACCGCACCTACCTGACCTTCAACTTTGACGATCCCGACGTATCCAAGGTCGAAGTCCGTCAGGCCTTCGCGAAGGCCATCGACCGTCAGGGCATCTTCGATCGCTTCGGCGGCGGCGGCGCTCTGGCCGAATACTTCATCAGCCCCCTGCAGCCCCTGTACCTGGACAAGCAGTACAAGATGCCCGACCGTGACATCGAAGGCGCGAAGAAGCTCCTAGAGCAGGCCGGCTACACCCCGGATGCTGACGGCTACTACCTGCACCTGTCCATGGTCGGCTTCGAGTCCGGCAACTGGACCGAGATGGCCCAGGCGATCAAGCAGTACGTGAAGGAAGCCGGCATCGATCTGGACGTGCAGATGATCGACTACGGCGCCTGGTCTGACCAGGTCAAGGTCAACAAGAACTTCCAGGTCACCATGCTCGCGGGCTACCAGGGCCCCGACGTCTCCGGCGTGGCCGGCCGCGTGCAGAGCAACGGCGGCACCAACCTGGGCGGCTACAACAATCCTGAGGTCGACGCCGCGCTGGCCGCTTCCAACATCGAAGCCGACACCGCGAAGCGCGCTGAGTACCTGAGCATCGTGCAGAAGTGCATGTGCGAGGATATGCCCATGGTGTTCCTGATGGAGAACGGCTCTCACTATCCCATCAAGATGAGCATCGTCGGCACCCCCTACGATGTGCCCGAGAAGGCCGCTTCCTCCGAAATGACCTACACCGGCTTCTCCGCTGACCATCCCTGATGGCGGCAAAGCACACTTTCGGTAATATCTGAACAGGATGGCCCGAATCACCTTCGGGCCATCCTTTGAATGAAGGGAAAGTCAAACACATGAGACGATACCTGTTGAAAAGGATGCTGACGGGCCTGCTGATGGTCATGATCTCCGTCGCCATTAACTTCGTGCTCGTCCGCCTGGCTCCCGGCGACCCCATGGTCATGCTGGCCGGCGTGGATAATCCCAACCCCGCCCAGATCGCGGCGCTGACGGAAAAATTCGGCCTGGACAAGTCCATTCCCGAGCAGTTCTTTATCTACGTCGGCGGCGTGCTGCGCGGCGATTTCGGCTATTCGTACGTGAACGAGCGTCCCGTGCTCGCCCTGATCGGGGAGCGTGTCGGCCCCACGCTGATGGTGACGCTGACCGCGCTGATCATCGCGGTGGCTATCGGCACGCTGCTGGGCGTACGCTGCGCCCGCAAGAGCGGCGGTGTGTTCGACCAGATCATCTGCGGATTATCTTACCTGTTTGACTCCACTCCCTCCTTCTGGCTCGGCCTGATGCTGATCCTGCTGTTCGCCTCCACCCTGCACTGGCTGCCCACGTCGGGTATGGTGAACATGCGCGCCGGGTATACGGGCCTGGCCCGTGTCGGCGACATCGCCTACCACCTGGTGCTGCCCGTGTCGACGCTGGCGCTGATCACCATGCCCTACTATTTCCGCATCGCGCGCTCCAGCGTGCTGCAGGTGATGAGCGAGGACTTCATCACCACCCTGCGCGCGACAGGCATGAGCGAAAAGCGGCTTTTCAACAAGTACGTGCTGCGCAACGCGCTGATCCCCACCGTCACGGTGGTAGGCAGCAGCCTGGCGCACCTGATCGGCGGCGCGGTCTTTATTGAAACGGTATTCTCCTGGCCGGGTATGGGACAGCTGCTCTACTCCTCCATCAGCAAGCGCGACTATCCCCTGCTCAGCGGCATATACCTGATCATCGCGCTCAGCATTGCGATCATGATGATCGTGGTGGATATCGTATACAGCCTGATCGATCCCCGGATCAAATACACGGATTAAGGAGGCGCGGGAAAATGAAAAAGAAGCATCCTGTCAAAGCGTTTTTTGCCCGCGTCTGGGCTACGATGCTGGCCAACAAGCAGCTGCTGGTCGGCGCGATCCTGGTGCTGATCATGGCTTCCCTGGCCGTTCTCGCGCCGGTGCTCTCCCCCTACGATCCGTACGAGCTGACCCCGGAGCTCATGAAGCCGCCGGGAACGCCCGGCTCCAACGGCGCGCCGATCCACTGGCTCGGCACGGACAAGCTGGGCCGTGATATCCTGAGCCAGATGCTCTGGGGCTCCCAGACCTCCCTCAGGATCGGCTTTATCGCGGCCTCCATAGCCGCGCTGGTCGGCACCCTGATCGGCGGCATCGCGGGCTATTTCGGCGGGCGCGTCGACAAGGTCATCGTTGAGTTCATCAACATTTTCGTCATGACGCCCTCCTTCTTCCTGATCCTGATCATCGTCGCCATGTTCGGCAGCCGCATGATCTACGTCATGATCGTCATCGGCCTGACCTCCTGGCCCGGCAACGCGCGCCTGATGCGCGCCCAGGCCATCAGCCTGCGCAACAGGACCTTCATCAAGTCCTGCCAGGCCATGGGCGAGAGCAAGCTCTCCATCATGTTCCGCCACATCATCCCCAACGGCATCTTCCCCATCGTGGCCAACACTACCATGCAGATCTCCGGCGCCATCCTGACGGAGGCCGGTCTCTCCTTCCTGGGCCTGGGCGACCCCAACATCATCAGCTGGGGCCAGATGATCAGCAGCGGCAAATCCCTGCTGACCAAGGCGCCCTGGGTGGCGATCGTCCCCGGCCTGGCGGTGGTCCTCAACGTGCTGGCCTTCTTCCTGATCGGCGACGGCCTGAACCGGGTCATCGCGCCGAAGATGAACGCGAATAAGTAAGGGGAGGAGGTCATACCATGTCATTGCTCGATATCAAGCACGTGGATATCACCTACCACGTAGGCAAAAAGGATGTATACGCGGTCCAGGACGCCAACATGTCCATCGAACCGCAGGACGCCCTGGGCATCGTGGGCGAGAGCGGCTCCGGCAAGTCCACGCTCGCCATGGGCATGCTTCGCCTGCTTTCAGAGCGCATCTGCACTATTGACGGCGAGGTCATTTTCGACGGCAAGGACCTGCTGAAGCTCTCCGACGAAGAGCTGCGAAAGATCCGCTGGACGGAGATCTCCGTGGTCTTCCAGAAATCAATGAACGCGCTGAGCCCCGTCCACCGCGTCGGCAAGCAGATGGAGGACGTATACCGTATCCATCGCCCGAACGCCTCCAAGGAGGAGATCCGGTCCCGCGTCATCGAGATGCTGAAAGTGGTCAACCTGCCCAGCCGCGTGTATACCAGCTTCCCCCACGAGCTTTCCGGCGGCATGATGCAGCGCGTCTCCATCGCGCTGAGCCTGCTGTTCAACCCCAAGCTGCTGGTGCTGGACGAGGCGACCACCGCGCTGGACGTGGTGACGCAGGGACAGATCCTCAAGGAGATCATGGCCCTGCAGGAGCAGTTCCGCCTGACCCGCGTCATGATCACGCACGACGTATCCGTCGTCGCCTCGACCTGCAACAAGATCGCCGTCATGTACGCCGGGCGGATGCTGGAAACGGGCTACGTCAAGGACGTGCTCGTGCATCCGAAGCACCCCTACACCCAGGGCCTGCTCAAATCCTTCCCCTCCTTCAACGGCGAAAAGGAGGAACTGCGCGGTATTCCCGGCGCGCTGCCTGACCTGAGCGTCAAGCCCACCGGCTGCGTGTTTGCGCCGCGCTGTCCCTACGCGACGGAGCAGTGCCGGACCTCGCTGCCGACCCTGCAGACCGTCGGGAACCAGTGGCAGGCGGCATGCCATCAGTTGGGAGGTGTAAGCAATGGCGGGAACTGAAAATTCCGTGGTATTGGAAGTCAAGGACGTCAAGCAGTGGTACAGCCAGCGCCTGACATCCAAAAAGAACGGCAAGACGGTCCATAAGCAGACCGTGAAGGCGGTCGACGGCGTCAGCTTTTCGCTGAAAAAGGGCGAGATCCTGGGCGTCATCGGCGAGTCCGGCTGCGGCAAATCTACCCTCGGCCGCGTGCTGGTGCACCTGGAGGACTGCACCTCCGGCGAGATCAGGCTTTTCGGCGAGAACACCAGCGAGATGCTGAAGAAGGACCCGCTGCGCTTCCGCCGCACCTGCCAGATGGTGTTCCAGAATCCCTTCGACACCTTTGATCCCAGGCACACGCTGAAGCGCATCCTGGAGGACCCGATGCGCCTCCACAAGATCGGGTCCAGCGACGCCGAGCGCATGCGCATCATCCTGGATATCCTGGAGCAGAGCGGCCTGCATCCGGCGGAGGACTATATCGACCGCCACCCGCATGAACTGTCCGGCGGCCAGCTTCAGCGCATCTCCATCCTGCGCTCCATGCTTCTGAACCCCAGCTTTATGGTGGCGGACGAGCCCGTATCCATGCTGGACGTGTCCATCCGCGCGGACATCATCAGCATGCTGGTGAAGCTCGCCAAGGAAAAGCAGACGGCCATGGTATTCATTTCCCACGACATCGCCACCACGCGCTATATCTCCGACCGCGTGGCCGTCATGTACCTGGGCCGCATCGTGGAAATGGGCGAGACCGACGAGGTCCTGCACAACCCGCTGCACCCCTACACCAAGGTGCTGATCTCCAACTGCGCCTCTCTGGACCCGAACGAGGTGCGCAACGTGATCGAGGTCAGCGGCGAGCCGCCGACGCCCATCGACAACGGCCCCGGCTGCTACTTTGAGCCCCGCTGCTACTGCCCCATCGAAAAATGCAAGAGCGAATATCCCGGCCTGGTGGAGGTCACGCCCGGCCATTGGGTCACCTGCCATTGCGTACAGGCGGCCGACAAATAAACGATTGCTACGGGAGGCTATCAGCTTATGAGCGACGTGAAGCAGTATTTCAGTATCGAGACGAACGGCGCCGCCGTCTGGCTCAGGGACGGGGAGATCGCCTATACCAATAATAAGAGCGGCACCATGCAGATCTGGAAAACCGATATCAACGGGAAGAAGCCTGAGCAGCTGACCTTCGGCACCGAGCGCATCTGGCGCCTGGCGGGCACGCCGGGCCATCAGGACGTGCTGTTCGCCTCCGACATGGGCGGCAACGAGCAGGAGCAGATCTACCTGCTCCGCGCCGGCGCGAAGGAGCCGGTCAACCTGACCGCCAATCCCAGCGCCCGCCACTACATGGGCGGCATGACGCCCGACGGCCAGTGGGTCTACTATTCCAGCAACAGGCGCAATCCCGCCAGCTTCGACATTATGAAGAAGAACGTGGAGACCGGCGAGGAGATCATGGTGCTGGAAAACCACGACAATTACAACAACCCCTGCGGCGTCTCCCCCGACGGCCGCTACATGCTCTACAACAAGCTGAAGGGCATGAGCGACAACAAGATGTGGATCATCGACATGATTACCGGCGAGGCGAAGGACATCGATCCGCAGGGCTCTTACGCCCAGTACGCCACCCCCGCCTGGAAATCGGACAGCACCGGCTTCTACCTGACCTGCGACTATGACAGCGAGTTCATGTACGTGGCCTACTACGACGTCGCGTCCGCTGCCATGACCCGGGTCTATGAGGACAAATGGGACGTGGAGGGCCTGGCCCTGAGCTATGACGACCGTTACCTGGCCATGGTCGTGAACACGGACGGCTACGGTGAACTGAAGATCCTCGACCTGAAGATCAACGCGCTGGCGGACACCGTGCTGCCGCCCAAAGGCTTCATCAATACCTACAGCGGCATCGAGTTCGCGCCGGACAGCCACAGGCTGCTGTTCAACTTCTCCAGCGGGAAGCGCCCCTCGGGCATTTGGGTGCTGGATATGGACGCTGATTTCGTGCGCCGCATCACCGACAGCCCCCTGGGCGAGATCAGCGAGGACGACCTTGTCGAGCCGCTGCTGTGCGAGTACCATTCCTACGACGGGCTGCGCGTGCCTTACTGGCTCTACCGCGCCCACGGCGCGAAGCAGCCCGGCCCGGTGGTTCTGGAGATCCACGGCGGTCCCGAGGGCCAGGAATTCCCCATGTATTCGCCATTGCTCCAGTACCTGGTCGGCGAGGGCTTCAGCATCGTCGCGCCCAACGTGCGCGGCAGCACCGGCTACGGCAAGCATTACCACCATCTGGACGACGTGGAAAAGCGGCTGGACAGCGTGCACGACGTGGAATGCCTGGTGAAGCACCTGATCGAAGCGGGAATTGCCGATCCCAAGCGCATCGCGGTCATGGGCGCCAGCTACGGCGGCTATATGACGCTGGCCAGCATCACCAATTATCCTGACCTCTGGGCCGCCGCGGTCGATACCGTGGGCATGTCCGACCTGGAGACCTTCCTGGAGAATACCGCGGAATACCGCCGCGCGCACCGTGAGTCCGAATACGGCACCCTGGCGCACGACCGTGAGACCCTGCGCCGTGTCTCCCCCATCCACAAGGTGGACAGGATCACCGCGCCGCTCATGGTCATCCACGGCGCCAACGACCCCCGCGTACCGGTCAGCGAGGCCGACCAGATCGTCGCCAGCCTCGAGAAGCGCGGCGTACCCGTCAAATACCTGCGCTATCCGGATGAGGGCCACGGCCTGAGCAAGCGCAAGAACCAGTTTGACTGCTATCCGCAGGTGGCCGCCTTCCTGAAGGAGCACCTGCTGAGCGATAAAGACTGAAGGAGCTGATACGAAATGCTGTTGAAAAACGCCGTCGTGCACGACGGCCTCGGAAACACGTTTCAGAAGGACGTGCTGGTGGAAAACGGCCGCATCGTCCGCATCGCCGACAGCATCGAAGGCGAAGGCTTCGACCTGAGCGGAAAACACCTGCTGCCGGGCTTCGTGCAGCCCATCTCCAACTGGGGCGTCAACGGCACCGCCTATGAGATCCGCCCTTCCGCCAACGACAATGACGAGCACTCCGACCCGATCACGCCTGAGCTGGACGGCTTCTACGCCTTCAACGGCCGAGCCGCCACGGCCCAGCAGCTGGGCGCCTTTGGCCTGATCACCGCCGGTGTCGCGCCGACGGACAACAACCTGTTCGGCGGCACCGTCGCCGCCTTCCATGTGGACGGCGTGAACCCCTACAAGCTCTGCCTCCGTCGGGATATCGCGATGATGGCCTCCGTCACGCCCAACCTGAAGCAGACCTACGGCAAAAACAAGAAAGCTCCTGTGACCCGCATGTGGATCTACACCCAATTCGCTGAGCAGCTGCGCAAGGCCGGCGAATACAAGGAAGATGCGGACAAGCCCAAGGACGTGAAACTCGCCGCGCTCAAGCGTGTCGTCGAGGGAGAACTGCCCCTGTTCGTGTCGGCGGACTCCGCGCTGGCCGTGCGGCACGTATGGGAAATCGTGCGCACATATCCGAAGCTCCGCCTCGTTCTGGTCAACGGCTTCGGCCTGACCGGGCAGGAGGACTGGATCATCGAGCATAAGATCCCGGTCATCTTCCGCACCGCCGCGGCTGTCCTGGACAAGGCCGCCATGGCCGTCAGCTTCGAGGCGGTCAGGGCGTTCATGGAACAGGGCGTGCCCGTGGCCTTCGCCGGCGAGTATTCCAACATGTTCGGGGCCCGCGAGGATATGCTGTGGAACGGTATCGAGCTGATGCGCGTGCTGCACGACGCGGATAAATCGCTGCCGCTGCTCACCAGCGTGCCCGCTCAGCTGCTCGGCATCGCCGACCAGACCGGCTCCATTCAGGAAGGCCTGCTGGCCGACCTGGTGGTCTGGAGCGCTAATCCGCTGGAAAGCTGGGAAGCGCATGTGGTCACCGCCTATCAGGCCGGCGAAGTGATTTACAAGGAAGGGGATGCGCTCAAATGTATGTGATCAAAAACGGATTGCTGTATACAATGGGCGTTTCCGGCACCCTGCGGGCGGATATCCGCGTCGACGGCGGAAAGATCACCGAGATCGGCCCGGACCTGCCCCTGAACGGCGGGGAATGCGTGGACGCCTCCGGCCTGGTGGTCACCCCCGGCCTGGTGGACGCCCATAGCCATATCGGCGGCTTTCCCGAGGGCGACGAGATCGAGGACCTGAACGAGATCACCAACCCGCTGACGCCGGAGCTCGACGCCTATTACGGCATCAATCCAGACTCGAAGGACTTTGAATGGGCGCTGCGCCAGGGCATCACGACGTCCTGTCTCGTGCCCGGGTCCGCCAACGTGGTCTGCGGCTGGGGCATCGTCCTGAAATCCGCCGGCGAGCACCGGCTGGTCAGCCGGCCCGCCGTCATGAAGGCCGCCATGGGCATCAACCCCAAGGGCTGCTACGGCAGCAAGCAGATGGCGCCCATGACGCGCATGGCCATCGCCAACCTGATGAAGACCTGGCTCAGGAACGTGCGCGAATACATGGACAAGAAGGCCGCCGCCGGCGACGACAAGACCAAGCTGCCGCCCTACGACCTCGGGCTGGAGCACGGCATTCCCGTCCTCGAAAAGAAGATCCCCCTGAAGGTGCACAGCTACATGCACGACATGATGACGCTGCTGGAGATCGCGAAGGAATTCGACATCCTCATCACCGTCGACCACGCGCAGGGCGCCAGCGACTTCGCCGAGGAGCTCACCGACCCGCACGTGCGCGGCGTCATCTTCGGGCCCACCAGCGAGCCCCTGTTCCCCGGCGAGGGCGGCAAGCTCGACTACGAGTGCTGCAAAATACTGGATGACCTCGGCGTCAACATCGCCGTCATGACCGACGGCCCGGTGACCGTCTTCAACATGCTCCTATACGAGATGGGCGAAGCGGTCCGGCACGGGATGGATCCCGTGAGAGCCGTGGGTCTGACCACCATCAACGCCGCGAAGATCCTGGGCATCGAGGACCGCGTGGGCTCCCTGGAGGTCGGCAAGGACGCGGATATCCTGCTGTGGACCAAGCTGCCCACCGTTTCCACGGACGCGGAGCTCAAAAGCGTCTATATCGACGGCGTCCGTCAGCTGTGACGTCATCGCCGCGCCTCCCGCATTTGCTGACAGGTTATATCCTGTCAGCAGTTTCATTTTTCTCTTGCTTTTCCCCCGTAAACGTGCGATAATAGCACCATCAATCCATGAAGGAGTGTGTTTTGCTATGGCTAATTTTATCGTCGAAACCTCTGCCCGTCACGTACATGTCACTCAGCAGGATCTGGAGACCCTGTTCGGCGCCGGCTATGAGCTGCATGTGAAGAAGATGCTCTCCCAGCCCGGCCAGTATGCTTCCGAAGAGCGCGTTGATGTCGTCGGCCCCAAGAAGACCCTCTCCGGCGTGTCCATCCTCGGCCCCGTCCGCAAGGAATCCCAGGTCGAGCTGTCCCTGACGGACGCCCGTTCCATCGGCATCGCGGTGCCCATCCGTGAGTCCGGCGACCTGGACGGCAGCGCCGGCTGCAAGCTGGTCGGTCCCGCGGGCGAGGTCGAGCTCAAGCAGGGCGTCATCGCCGCGAAGCGCCACATCCACATGACCCCCGAAGACGCCGAGGTCTTCCAGGTCAAGGACAAGGACATCGTTTCCGTCAAGGTCGACACCGAGGGCCGCAGCCTGATCTTCGGCGACGTGGTCGTCCGCGTCAGCCCCAGCTACGCGCTGGCCATGCACATCGACACCGACGAGAGCAACGCCGCCTGCGTCGGCCGTGACACCAAGGGCGAGATCGTCCGCTGAGCGCGGCGTCCGCGAGAGTAAGGAGGAGATTCCCATGAAAATTCTGATCGTCAACGCCGGCAGCTCGTCCCTGAAGTACCAGCTGATCGACATGGACGACGAGAGCACCCTCGCCAAAGGCCTGGTCGAAAAGATCGGCCTGGACATGGGCAAGCTCAAGCATAAAGCTGGCGACAAGGAATTCGTCGTCGAGCAGAAGATCGACAACCACGTGATCGCCACTCAGATGATGCTGGACGCCCTGACCGATCCGGATCACGGCGTGGTCAAGTCCATGGACGAGATCGGCGCTGTCGGCCACCGCGTGCTGCACGGCGGCCCGAACTTCACCGAGTCTGTGATCGTCAACAAGGAAGTCGAGGACGCCATTGAGGAGAATATCCCCCTGGGCCCGCTGCACAACCCGGCCAACCTCGCCGGCATCCGCGCCTGCCAGGCCGTCATGCCGAACACCCCCATGGTGGCCGTGTTCGATACCGCGTTCCATATGACGATGCCGCCCAAGGCCTACCGCTACGGCGTTCCCAAGGACTATTACACCCGCCTGAAGGTGCGTCGCTACGGTTTCCACGGCACCTCCCACCGCTATGTGAGCGCCCGCGTGGCCGAGTACCTGGGCAAGAAACCCGAGGAACTGCGCATCATCAACTGCCACCTGGGCAACGGCTCCTCCGTCTGCGCCATCAACGCCGGCAAGTGCGTGGATACCTCCATGGGCATCACGCCTCTTGAGGGCCTGCTGATGGGCACCCGCTGCGGCAGCATGGATCCCGCCGTGGTGCAGTACATCTGCAACCAGGACCACATCGACGTCAACGAGATGCTGACCATCTGCAATAAGAAGAGCGGCCTGCTGGGCGTTTCCGGCGTCAGCAGCGACATGCGCGAGGTGACCACCGCCGCCAAGGAAGGCAACGAGGACGCCCAGATCGCCTGGGATATGCTGGTGGAAGGCGTCCGCAAGTATATCGGCGCGTACGCCGCCGTGATGAACGGCGTGGACGTCATCTCCTTCGCCGGCGGCATCGGTGAGAACGACACTGAGACCCGCGGCAAGATCATGCAGGGCTTTGAGTTCATCGGCGCGAAGATGGATATGGAAAAGAATGCCAAGACCCGCGGCGTTGAGGCCGACCTGTCCGCTCCGGACAGCAAGGTCAAAATCCTGGTCATCCCGACCAACGAAGAGCTGGCCATCGCCCGCGACACCCTCGCCCTCGTGACCAAATAAGCATCGTATCCTGTCTTCCCGGGCCGTCTCCTTGATCAGGACGGCCCGGGAAAATAATAGCTACACGGAGTCATCGCTTGAGCACGTTACTTTCCCTGCTGAGCAGGATGCACTTTACCAACGGCGTGATCGACCTCAGGCTGTCCGGAGAAGACGTATTCAACGAGGAATGCGGCATCCAGGACGGTTATGTTTTCTATATCTACAAGCACCATGGGCTTCACAAGATGGGCTATGTGAGCCTGCGTCTGGGTGAAAGCCCTTCTTTGTATTATCTGGGGCATATCGGCTACCGCATCGACCCGCCCTACCGCGGAAACGGCTATGCGAAGCAGGCCTGTGAGCTGCTTCAGCCGCTCATGCGGGAGCACGGGCTGCGCTCTGTGGTCATCACCACGGACACGGATAATGCCGCCTCCCGCAAAACCTGCGAGCATCTGGGCTGTGTGCTGGAATCCATCGCCGATGTGCCGAACGAATACCGCGTCCTCTGCTCCGGCTCGGAAAAGAAGTGCCGGTACATTTACTTTGTCCGGGAGGAGAACGAATGATCCTGGATCTCATGGGTGTTCAGCTTCACGCGGAGCAGTACGGCGATGCCGGGCCCCGGGTGCTGCTGCTGCACGGCTGGGGCTGCGCCATCAGCCATTTCAGGCCGATCATCGAGGAGCTGAAGGGAAGCTACCGCCTCACCGCCGTTGATTTTCCGGCACACGGCAGCTCGTCTGTTCCTCCCGAGCCGTGGGATGTGCATGATTTTGCGCGCCTGACCGCCGGGCTGATCGAAAAGCTGGAGATCGCCCCTGTCCATATCGCGGCCCATTCCTTCGGCGCGCGGGTCGCCATCTGCCTGGCGGCGGAGCGGCCCGAGCTGGTGAACCGCCTGATCCTGACCGGGGCCGCCGGCATCCGCCCCGAACAGACGGACGCTAAGAAAAAGAAAAACGCCGCCTATCAGCGCGGCAAGCAGCTGGCTCAGCTCATCGGCCGGCTGCCGGGGCTGCAGAAGACCGCGGCGGAGATGCGGGAAAAGCTGGTGCAGAAGTACGGCTCCGCGGATTACGCCGCCCTCTCCCCAGAGATGCGCGCTACCTTTTCAAAGATCGTAAGTGAGGACCTGTCCCCCCAGCTGCCGCGTATCCAGGCGGAAACGCTGCTCGTTTTCGGCTCGGAGGACACGGAAACGCCGCTCTGGATGGGACAGCGGATGGAAAAAGAGATCCCCGACGCGGGGCTCGTCGTTTTTGAGGGCCGCAGCCACTTCGCCTATCTGGAGGAATGGCCGCGCTTCTGCGCGCTCATCCGCGAGTTTTTTGTCTGAAAGGATGTCTATGCGTCTTCTACAGATCGTACCGGTGCTTGCCGTCTGCGTCGGCTCGCTGCTGCTTTCCCGGCGCCTGCTGCACTATTTTCAGCTGGAGAGCTATCAATTCCGCGGCTTCTTCAAAACACTCGCCCGGCAGGCCGAAAAAGCCTTTCTGCCCGGACTGTGCTACGGGAGCGCCGCGTTCCTGGTCATCCTGATCGCCGCCGTATTGCCCGTACCAGCTGGAGGCGCCGGATACGCGGTGCTGCAGTGCGCGGCGGCGCTGCTGCTGGTCCTCGCGGCTGTCGTCCTGCGGGGCCGCTTCCTGAGCGGGGCCAGGGAAAAGAAGCCCTTCAAGGTCACTGCCCGCGTGAAGCGTCTGATCGGCTGCCTCGCCGTCGTACTGCTGCTCGCTGCGCTGCTGCTCTGGATCTTTTTCCGGCCCGATCCGGCTGTTTCACGGATCAAGAACGTGGTATACAGTCTGATCCCGCTCTTCCTTCCGTTGTGGATCACACTGGCGGCGCTCCTTGCGGTGCCCATCGAAAAGCTGATCTACGAGCTGTATTTCCGTGACGCGCGGAAGAAGCTGCTGGCCAACGACCGGCTGATCCGCATCGGCATCACCGGCAG
Source organism: uncultured Eubacteriales bacterium (assembly GCA_902760595.1). Taxonomy (GTDB): domain Bacteria; phylum Bacillota; class Clostridia; order Christensenellales; family Aristaeellaceae; genus UBA4246. Next base: position 7,633 of record CACWHI010000026.1, on the reverse strand, counting down.
CTACGGCAAGACCAGCACCAAGTTCATTCTGGCGGAAATGCTCAGCCAGAAGTACAATGTCCTGGCGACGCCCGCCAGCTTCAACACCCCCATGGGGCTCACCGGCGTCATCCGCTCCCGCCTGACGCCCGCGCACCAGGTGTTTATTGCCGAAATGGGCGCGCGCCATCCGCAGGATATCCGCGAGCTCTGCCGCCTGGTCCACCCGACAATCGGCGTGCTGACCAGCGTCGGCCCGCAGCACCTGGATACCTTTCATACCTTAGAGAACATCAGGAATACCAAGTATGACCTGATCCGCGCCCTTCCCGAGGACGGCCTGGCGGTATTCGCGGACGATGGAGACATCGTGACCGGTCTCTTCCGGGAGACCAGCAAGCCCAGACTGCTCACGGGCGCCGAAAACAGCGACGCCTGGGCCGATGATATCCAGGTCGGCGCCGAGGGCTCCCGCTTTACGCTCCATCTGAAGGGGCACGAACCGATTCCCTGCGTCACGCCCCTGCTGGGCAGGCACAATATCGCCAACATCGTGCTCGCTGCCGCCCTGGCCGCGCATCTGGGGGTCAGCGACCGCCAGCTGCAAACGGCCATCTCGCAGCTGAAGCCGGTGGAGCACCGGCTGAAGATCGTCACCAGCGCGGGCGGCGTGACCGTCATCGACGACGCTTTCAACACCAACCCGGTCTCCTCCAAGGCCGCGCTGGACGTGCTGAGGATGTATCCGCCGCGGCGGATCATCGTCACCCCCGGCATGGTCGAGCTCGGCGCGGAGGAAGCCCGCTATAACCGCGAATTCGGGGAATACATGGCCGACTGCGCGGACATCGTCCTGCTGGTCGGCGCGAAGCATACCGCGCCGATCGCCGAAGGCCTCAGGGCAAAGGGCTTCGATGAAGAATCCCTGCACGTCTGCGGCAGCCTGGAGGAGGCCGTCGCTACCCTGAAGACGCTGACCCGGCCGGGCGATACCGTGATGTATGAAAACGACCTTCCCGATTCGTATACTGAAGGAGAATAACGATGGATAAACTGCATTTGGGCGTTCTGTACGGCAGCCGCAGCTGCGAGCATGAGGTTTCGATCATTTCCGCGCTGCAGCTGATCAAGGCGATCGACCGCAGCAAATACGAGGTCACCCCCATTTACATTACCCAGCAGGGAGAATGGTATGTGGGCGACGCCCTGACGGACATGAAGCTGTATACAGATTTCGACCCCTACAAGGCCGGGCTGAAGCGCGTGAGCCTGGATCTGACCGCGGGCTCCGGCGCGCTGATCCACTATGAGCAGGGCAAAGGCCTCCTGCGCGGCATCCGCGAGGAGATCGTGGCCCGCATCGACTGCTTTATTCCCGTGTTTCACGGCCTGCACGGCGAGGACGGCTCCGTTCAGGGCCTGCTGGAGCTGGCGAATATCCCTTATACTTCGACTGGCATCGTCGGTTCTGCCGTGGGCATGGACAAGATCATCATGAAGCGTTTTTTCCGCGGGATGGGATATCCCGTCCTGGACGGCGTCGACTGCCTGCGCAAGCGCTGGCAGGAAGCGCCGGACACGATGATCAGCGAGATCGAGGCGGCTCTCCCCTACCCCGTTTTCGTGAAGCCCGCCTGCCTCGGCTCCTCCATCGGCGTGAGCCGCGCTGACGACCAGAAGGCGCTGCGGGACGCGCTGGAGCTGGCCTTCAGCTATGACCGCCGCGTGCTTGTGGAGCAGGGGCTGGACAAGCCGGTGGAGATCAACTGCTCTGTGCTCGGCTATGACGGCGATACGGAAACCTCCGTGCTGGAAATGCCGCTGACCGATGTGGGCACGCTGGATTTTGATACGAAATACCTGCACGGCAGCAGCTCCGCCAAGGGCATGGCCTCCATGGGCCGCGTGCTCGAGCCGGAGATCGGCGAGGACGTCAGCAGCGAGATCCGCTCCCTGGCAGTCTCCATCTTCAACGCGCTGGACTGCAAGGGCGTGGTGCGCATCGACTTCATGATCGACCGCGCCACAGGGCATATCTATATCACGGAGATCAATACGATCCCCGGTTCGATGGCTTATTATCTCTGGGCCAAGAAGGGCGTTAGCTACAGCGCCCTGATCGACCGCATGGTCGGGTGCGCCATGAAAGCGCAGCGCGAAAAGGACGAAAACCGTTTCGCCTTCCGCTCCAATATCCTCACCAACGTCCAGCTGGGCGGCAAAACGCCCAAGGGCGGGAAGCTGTGATCACTTTTTCTGGATCAGCCTGACGCCGCGCTCCGCCACATAGCTGAGCGGCAGCCAGTATTCGGCCCCGTCGTAGCCTTCCGTATCCACATAGTACCTGACGCCCGGGATCTCCGCGGGCGAAGCGAGCGGCACGAACCTGCCGCTCTTTTCATTGTACAGATACGGCGTTTCACCCGTGATCCGGGAGAAGGTGGCGGACGGCGCGGAGTCGATGATATGGCACATGGTGCCGTCCTCGCTCAGGCGGTCTGTCAGGGCGATATGCCCGTTCACGATGCCGAAGGAGAACATCGCGCCCTGTTTGAACCGGCGGGTGATCTCCTTTTTATCCGTATAGAGCTTGAAGCGTGTCTTGTATCCGAATACCTTGCCCGCGTTGCCGATCAGCGTGGAATTCAGCGTGCCTCCGTCCACCAGGCAGAAAGCGTAGGTGACGGCCAGCTGCTCCGGCTTGCTTTCTGGCTCCTGATGGCCCAGCAGCTGCAGCGCGTGGCTGAGGGCGAAGATCGCGCAGCCGGAGTGCTCCAGATTGCTCTTGCGGTAGGATTTATTCTTCCATGTGCCGTCCATCTGGCTGTACAGCTCGAAGGCCGGCTGCCCTTCGTCAAACGCGCCTTCCGGCGTATCGATCATCGCAAAATGTACCTCCTGCCGCTGATCTCCGATCCTGAGAGCGACAGGCTTCTCCCCCGAGACCGGCATCGTCCAGGAGGCATACCGTCCCTGGTCGTCGACCACGCGGTCGACACGCGCGTTCTGCGGGGTATAAGCGGCGAGGACATGTCCTTTCCCGTCGAGCGCTTCGATCCGTTCCGTGCCCTGGGTCACCCATGCGATCATCTGCATGTTGGTCTCATCGGCTGTGATAAGGCCTGCAAAAGCCGGCTGTTCGCCTTCCACGCTGACCGTAGCGAGCGCCTTCGCGCCGCTGCCCAGTTCGTTATCGGCTGAGATCAGCCAGGATTGCGCTCCCGCGCCGGTCAGCGGAACGGTGATCCGCCATTGCAGCCCGTCGTCCGAAGGAGAGGAATGGCTGCCGTCGAATACGATCGGCGCGTTCTGGTCGACCGTCACCGATACGTTCGCTGCCGTTCTGTCCGTCGTGATCCGCAGCGCCACCTCGTCCAGGTAAGCCCGGCCCCGTTCCCGGTCCATGACGACCTCACGGACCGCCGCGCGCCGGTCCTCAAACACCTGGGATATACTGATCGCCGCGGTCGCTCCGCCGCAGTGCACATACACGTAGGCGGTCCGGTGCTCGCCCGCGGTGTTCTCGTCGACCCTCATGACCAGCCGGCCGTCCGCCTGCTGCAGGTGAACGAAGCCGGAATCCGTATCCGCGTGCCACGTTCCGCTTGCCTCGATAGCGGCGGTACAGACGCTTTCTTCTGCGCCGCAGAGATAAGAAAACGCGGCCTGGCCTTCGATCCGGATCCAGTCAGTGTCCGCGCCGAACAGCGTGACCTCCGTCTCCTCCGCGTATTCCGCCGACTGACGCAGAACGACACGGCGGGACAGGCCCATGCTTGAGATCCGGATGACAGCCGAACGCTCCCCGACGCCGGAGGCGCTCACAGCGTAATACAGCGTATCCCCGCTGTTCCCGCAGGCGTTCAGCAGCGCCACACAGTCCTGCTCCGCGACGGCGCTCCACGGACCGGGCGATTCCACTGTCAGGCCGCGGATCCCGCCCTGGACGAACAGGGGACTGAGGCTGCCGCTCACCGTCAGGCCCGCCGTGCCCCGCACGGTCACGGGATCCGTGACCGCTGAGACCTGGCTGCCCAGCTGATCCTTCACCAACACGGAAAAGGTCAATGTGCCCTCCTCGAGCGGGATATACTCGAAGCGGTTCTTCGCGCTGGTTTCGCAGCCGATGCGCTCATTCCCGCGCCAGATGGAATACTCATAGGTCTTTTCAGGCGTCCCCCCGGCGGCGTCCGCCGTCAGCGTCAGCGTTTCTCCGGCGCAGACGTTCATATAGTCCGCGCTCAGGTTCACGGTCAGACGATCGTACACCGTAAAGGCCGCAGAAACCGGCTGGCCGCCCTCCGGGACCGCCGTCAGTACATACTGGCCCGGCGTCTGCGGGAGCAGCGCAGCGTGCCTGGCTTCCGTGAGCGCGCCGGTATTGACCTGCTCTCCGTCGCGGAACAGGATGAAGGCACGTCTTTCGGCATCGTCATTGGCCTCGATGCCCAGGGCCTCCCCCACGCTCAGCGCCTCCGCGCTCAGCGTCAGGACCTCCTGCGCATGGGCGGCGCAGGATAAAAGGATCAGAACCAGTATGCACATCTGAAATGAGACGTATATCCGCTTCATCATGATTCCTCATCACACCGGTCTGAATCCGGGCCATTCCACCCGCATTCAACCGGTTTTTCTGCCGCGTCCGGAAAGCGCGGAAACACTGGTATTATATACGTTCCAGCCCGTTTTTTCAATAATGTGCTTGTAAACCTTCCAAAAATTCGGTATACTGTTGATGTGAAGGGATGTGAGGTCCATGCAGGTGGGCATTTTCGGAGGATGCTTCGATCCTCCGCATCGGGGACATTTAGCGGTCGCGGAGGCCGCGCTCAGAAGCGCCGGTCTTGACCAGGTCGCCATTATTCCGGCGGCTGTCGCCAGCGCCAAGGAGCATGGGATCGTCGCGTCGGCAGCCGACCGGCTGAACATGTGCCGGTTGTGCTTCGGCTCAGAACCGCACTTCACCATCTCTGAGGCCGAGGTCCGCCGCAACGAGTGGGTCCCGACCATCATGACCGTTGAGCGCCTGAAAAAGCAGCAGTACCGCAATGACCAGCTGACGCTGATCATCGGCGCGGACAAGCTGGCCTCCCTGCCCCAATGGCGGCGCTTTGAGGACCTGATCCGCCTTTGCGATATCCTGGTCTTTCCCCGGGACGGAGCGGATATCCCGTCCCATGTGGACCAGCTGCGCGCCATGGGTGCCCGGATCCGGGTGATGGATATTCCTGAGGCGCCGGGCGCTTCCAGGGCGGTGCAGGACGCGCTCAGCCGCTACGAGAATCCCCTGGAGCTCACCGACGAGGTGACGGCTTATATCGCGGAGCGCTGGCTCTATCTGGACAAAAGCATCCTGAGCGCCGAGAAGCTGATGACCCCGAAGCGCTGGCAGCATACCCTGGGCGTACGCAAGCAGGCGGTGGAGTATGCGGTCCTCCATCACATCAGCCCTATCCACGCCGCGCTGGCCGCCCTGCTGCACGACAGCGCCAAATGCCTGCCCTTTGAGGTGATGCTCAGCTACGCCCATGAGGCCAGCATCACGGATCCGACCTTCCTGAGCAGCCCGGCGATGCTGCACGGTCCCGTCGGCGCGTATGTCGCCCGGAAGCAGTTTTCCATCACCCAGCCGGACGTACTGAACGCGATCACCTACCATACGGTCGGGCGGGCGGAGATGTCCAAGCTGGAGATGTGCATCTTCGTCGCCGACGCCACCGAGCCCGGGCGCGATCAGTATCCCGGCCTCAAGCGCCTGCGCCGCCTGGCTCAGCGCAGCCTGGAGGCTGCCGTGCTGCTGAGCCTGAACCTGACCAAGCAGCATCTGCTGGTCACCGGAAAACCGTTCAACCCGATCTCCGACGCCACCGTGCGGTGGATCACGCCCCTGGTCCCCGAGGAGCTGCTGCCCCTGACACGGGCGGAGCTGCCATGATTTGATATGAAAGGAATGCTGATATGACTGAAGAACCCATTCTGGTCAAGCAGATCGCAAAAACCCTGGACGATAAAAAGGCCATCGGCATCATGGCCCTGGACGTCAGCCACCTGACCGTGATTACAGACTATATGGTCATCGCCAGCGGGCGCAGCGTGCTGCAGACCAAGTCCCTGGCGGACGACCTAGATGACAAAATGGCAGAGCTGGGCGTTCCCCTGCGCACCCGCGAGGGCTACCAGGAGGGCCGCTGGATCGTCATGGATTACGGCACGGTGCTGGTACACATCTTCCATCCCGAAGCCCGCGAATATTACCACCTGGAGCGGCTGTGGGCAGACGGCACCAACGCTATCGACCTGAGCGATGTGCTGACGGACGACCAGCAGGGCTGAAGCCATGCCGAACATCCAGATATACTACGTCAAGCGCAGCTTTGACGTGCAGAAGGCGGAACGCTTTTTCAAGGAGCGGCGTGTGCCCTTCCAGGCGGTCGATATGCGGCGGCACGCGCCGGGAAAACGCGAGCTGGAGCTGTTTGCCCGCGCGGCCGGCGGCGTGAGCGCTCTGCTGGACCGGGAAAACGTCAAGGTCCTCTCGCACCCCGCCGCGTATATGCATGATCCCGCCGCCGTACTGGAGGAGATCATGGAGGATCCCTCCCTGCTGCGCGCGCCGATCGTGCGCAACGGGCAAAAGGTCACCATCGGTGTCAATGAAGCCGCTTGGGCAGAATGGCTGGCGTGAGGCATGAAAAGAATCAGGCTGACTCCCGTCAGCGTGCTGCACTATGTCCGTCTGGTATACCGCTCCATTCTGTTTATCCTGCTGCTGATCAGCTACATCTCCTACCGGGTGCATCAGGGAGAGGCGATCACGACGGCGCTTGAACGTCAGCCGGTGATCCTGGTCATCACCTGGGCCGTGTTCGTCTTTGAAATGGTGCTGCGCTTCTTCCCGTCCCGTTTTGAAAGCCCGGGCAGCCAGAAGCAGTTCAAACGGAATTACATCAAATCCGGCAGCACGCAGGTCGTGATTCCGGACAACAACGCCACGGTGCTGATCGCGCTGATCTGGATCACCTTCAACGGCGCCATCGGCGCGCTCCGTATGCTGGATATCCTCGACGACGGCATCATGATCCTGCTCTGCGGCGCGTATTCCATCTGCGATATGATCTGCATCCTCTTCTTCTGCCCGTTTGAGACCTGGTTCATGAAGAACAAATGCTGCGGGTCCTGCCGGATCTACAACTGGGACTACGCGATGATGTTCACGCCGCTGTTTTTTGTGCGCCGGGACTATGCCTGGAGTCTGCTGGCGCTGTCCATCGCGCTGCTGGTCCGCTGGGAGAATCGGCATCCGGAGCGTTTTTCCGAATCCACCAACGAGTACCTGCGCTGCCGGAACTGCACCGAAAAGCTGTGCACTCACAAAAAGCAACTGAAACGCCTGTGGAAGCACGCCGAAAAATATACGGCTGACAAGATCAGGAGCCTGAGGAAATAAAAGGGGCTGTTGCACATCATAGTGAACAGCCCTTCGTATTTATTCTCTGAAATCGTAACTATTCAGTCATACAGTAGAGTGAGACGAGGTCCGGTCCGTTCCGGCACCGAATCCCGGAGTCCGCCGATTCATTCGGCGGATGGCGAAGCATGTCGTGCGCGGTGCGTGAGGCGCTTGCGCCCGCGGTGCGCGCGCGATTCCAACACC
>CACWHI010000025.1 GCA_902760595.1 uncultured Eubacteriales bacterium | reverse complement strand
GTCAGATGGCTTAACTACTATTGGCAATTCTACTTTTTATGGATGCTCAAGCCTTCAAAAAGTAACCTTTCCCGATAGTCTAACGTCTATTGGCGATTCTGCTTTTTATAATTGTTCAGTTCTCCAAGATGTTTACTTGCCTAATAATGTCACAAGTATAGGCATGGGAGCTTTTCAAATCAATGTTTATGTTAATCCTGAGAGTATAACGTATGTGACCTTAGTTCGTGCATCATACTCTTTTTATGCTAATTATCCCAACTATACACTGCTAACTGTATGCCAAGATGGACAGGTCCACGAAACAGCTTTGACGCACGTCTCAGAAAACACAAAGAGTTTTAGTGTGCCGGAGAATGTAACTTTTATATGGGGAAACGCATTTGAAGATTGCCCAGATTTAGAGTCAATTAATATTCCTAATAGCGTCACAACGATCGGTTCCGAAGCATTTAACGGATGCTGCAATTTAAAATCAATAATCATTCCAAATAGCGTTACATACATTGGAACATCTGCTTTCAAGGGTTGCACTAATTTACAAAGCGTTATCTTAAACGGAATGGCTACGTGCTATTGCGATTTTGCTGATTGCATCTTGCTAGAAAACATTACTCTTGTGGATACAACCTATGTATTAAACGGAGTTTCAGCTTCTGGTCAGTGCGGTGATTACGTTAGTGCTATCAGCTGGGTACTTGGTAATAATGGAACGTTGATTCTTTATGGCCGAGGGCAAACAAATGATTACGTAAACGGCACTGCCCCCTGGATAAATGCCGATTTTACAACCGCAGTTATATCTGAAGGTATAACAGGACTGGGACGTCACTTATTCTATCAATGTGCAGCATTGACACAGGTATTCCTGCCGAGCACAATTCAATCCATAGACTACGGTGTGTTCCAGAGCTGCTATGAACTGGACAGTATAATATTACCTGATAATGTTGATCGCATCAATAGTTCAGCGTTTGGATCTCACGATATGATAATACATGCGCATTTTGATTCACAAAGCGCAAAAGCATTAAGTAAAGCCGGGTATTGCTTTAAAGCAATAGACACTGCTTACACGTTTAAGTATCAATTTAATAATAACAGCATTATTGGTCTGGAATTCTGCGGATACGATGGCACCGAATCAAATGTGATTATTCCCAATGGTGTGACATCTATTGGTGCTCGTGCATTTTCTGAACGATATAGTATGACGAATGTTTCAATACCCGAAACTGTCACAACTATTGGTGAATATGCGTTTTCTAACTGTTCAGGGCTGACCAATCTAGTATTGCCAAATAGTATTGCAACTATCGGAGACACTGCCTTTGGATGGTGTACAGCGTTAGAGAATGTTGAAGTTCCAAACTCTGTTACATCCATCGAACGGCAAGCCTTTATAGGATGCGACAAACTAAACGATGTATACTTACCAGATTCTATTGCAGACCTTGGTGAGAGTGCGTTCATGTATTGCTCAAGTTTGACTTCAATTCGATTATCCGAATCACTAACTGAGATCAAAGGACAAACATTTATTGGCACAAATCTTATATCGCTTTATATTCCCTCCTCTATTAATGCCTTTGATAGCAATGCGTTCGATTACAATACAAATCTTTGTCTCAGTTTTGAGTGTACGAATACCTACATGAAGGAATGGGTACTAAATCACGAGTTTAACTATTCATACAATCATGGCAATATCTGCGAGGATAAAGCCATTCCTGCCACCTTCACAAATGATGGCCTTACCGAAGGCAGCCATTGTGAGGCTTGCGGAGATGTCATAGTTGCGCAAGAAATCATTCCAGCCATCACTTATTCATATAACATGGATATTGGTGAAGTGATGCAGATTACAGGTGTTGAAACACCGAATCCTGTGACATGGCAGTCTGATAATCCAGAATTAGCCACAGTCAGTAAGGCAGGAAAAGTTCGCGCATTGGCACGGGGTACCGCAACACTGACCGCTATAGATACTGTTACCGGAAATACTGGTCATTGCACAGTTGCCATTTCTCCGCCAATGATTTCAATGGTCAGGGGCTATATGACACATATAGCGCATGTTCGTTCCTCATCGGGAAACTATTTGAAAATGACGCTGAATGCCGTCGGCGGTGCATTACCGTATTTGTTTGAGTTGAAGGTTTACAAGGACGGTGAGTTGTACTTCTCCGATATTTACCATACGAGCAATGCTTCTCTTGAGGCGAACGTCTACAACGTAAACGAGTATGGAGACTACACATTCTACTTGCTAACAGTAGATGGTATTGGCCAAAGCCATGAGTATCGTCCCACCAATATCATAACAATTTCAAGCACAGGCATATCGCATCAGCAAACCGGTATTGATACGGTATATGTCGAAGAAGTTTTAATAGATAAAACAACTGCCAGCATTAACAAGGGAAGTTCGGTCACGCTGACGGCTTCGGTTGCTCCCTCTGATACGCAATGGCAAACTGTCAGCTGGAAATCAAGCAATCCAATGATCGCCACGGTTACAGCCGAGGGTGTCGTGAATGGCCTGATGCCCGGCCATGCAACAATCTACGCTATATCGAAGGATGGCATGAACATCCGCGCAGCTTGTGAGATTACGGTGACAAGCAGCAACGTGATAGCACCCCCATCCAGCATTGTGGAAATCGACGGCGAAGCCTTTATCGGAACGGCAGCTGACATATACAGGCTTTCAAATAAGGTGAAATCTATTGGCTCAAAAGCCTTTGCAAATCTCAGAATGAGCGCAGTTATTGAATTGCCGAATTCAGTGACAAGTATTGCAAATGACGCTTTTGCGGGCAGTGACGTGACGCTAGTTGTACCTGAAGGATCTTATGCTGAAACATGGGCCATTGCCAACGGCATTGATCATCTCCATCAATAAGCAAGTATCAAACGCCCGCGCCTTCACAGCGCGGGCGATCTCATTCCATCCATCATCATTTATAGGCCCATCCCCCCTTATTTCCCGGGGCCTATATTTTTTCCGCTTCGCTTGGAGCAAATTAGTAATCATTGTTGTGCTTTGCTTCATTGTCCCAGACATTTCCGGAAACAATACTATGTATCTGGCAAATGAGGTCGACAACGTGAGCCATACCCATGAGCAGGATACTGTTAATGGCGTATGACAGAAACAGAGTAAAAAAAGTTGCGAGTGAAAACTCACTGGAAACAGTGTTGCCAGAAATTGTTGGAACTCTGGCTCCGAAGATGGATAAGAGTATTTCAGGACGATTTTGTGTTTAATGCAGTATCAGGCGGCCAGAAACTTTCTGGTATGCTCAGTCTCATGAATCAACAACTTTCCATTTGTGCGAATAATCTGCAGCACGACAGGCATTCTCGTTTCATCATACAGCCCTTCATCGCCTTTGTTCGGATCATGATACTGAAGCAGGAAAAAGTCTTTGCCGCTACATTTGACCATATCTTTGACTTTCGCAAAATTAAGCCCGTTATTGTCGCAGTACGAACGTATGATCTGCACACAGTCTTCATAACGAAGCGGTTTTGCACTCATATCAATCACCTCCCAAACTGTAAATACTCACCAAGCGAATTATAAATAACACTCATTTCCTGTCCGAAAGCATCCAGCACTTTCATGTTGCCTTCTGAGGATTGCAAGCTCAGAAGATCGGTAGCCTCAGTCAAAGAACCCATCTGTATCAAACAAATGATCCAGCTCGCTGTTGGTCTGGGCGGCGAGTACCTTGTTTCGCGTGCTGCCCTTGGCCAGGTCAAGCCGCTTGAAGCGGCTTTGACCGGCGGCATCCTTGCTCATGCGGATCATCTGGATGCGGCCAACGCGCGGCTCCTCCTGCGCGTACCGGGCAAAGCCTTTGGCCTTTGCTAAATTGTCGGCGAAGTCAGCGGCATGCGGTTCGAGGATATCGAAGATATAGCCGATCTTAGGATCGTAGCGCACGATCACGAAGTCAGGATAGGCAGACCTGACTTCGCCGTTCAGCTCATAGGGGATGCACAGCGCCCAACCGGTTCTCGGCGGATTCCGCAGCCAGCAGACGAAATCACTCCGCTTGGCCTCTTCAGCCAATACGCCCTCTTCCCAGCTGTTCAGCTTGATGTTGGCCAGGCCGGTCTTGTCGTCCACAAACAGGTGATTGTCGTAGCCCTTCGCATTGGCGTCAGCTTTGACCTGCCATACCTCAGGCAGACGGAAGCTGTGCTTGCTGACCATGTCCCCGTCGGCGATGATATCGTGATACTGTTTGCGGTACCAGTCGGTCGCCATGGTGAAGTGCAGGCGGTACTGGTCGTTGAGGTCATGGAACTTTGCTTCGGCATACTGACCGAGCTGGTTCATGCACTCAGTATCCGCCGCGAAAAGGATCACGTCGATCTTGTAGGCATTGGGATCCTCTTCATCATAGTAACGGCTGCCGTACTGATCGGAGACGTGGAAGTTGCCCAGCTGCGCGTCCGCTTGCCTGAGCTGCCTGTCCAGATCGCTGTCAGACGTGGTGAAGAAACCGTGAATAGCATAGTTATCGACCGTCTGGCCGAATACATCGAAGATCTGCTGAGACAGCTTGAACTGCAGCACGTTGGCAGAAAGCTGCCCGTACTTGCCTTCCTTCTTCAATGTTTCCGCATGAGCGCGGATCATATCGACGATCTCGTTCTGCACATCTTGGATCGCGGTCTGATAGATGTTGGTATGGGTCAGCAGACGTGCCAGCTTCAGCAATGAGGGCAGGTATTGGCTGATACGCACGGTGCGTACTTCATAGGTCAGCGGTGCCAGCTGGTTGATGAACCGCACGACGGCGTCGCGGTCGATGAACAGTGTGGCCATCCGGGTCTGTACAGGCTCCGGTGTATCGGCGGCTGGCTCTGCTTTCATGACCGGCTTGGGCTGTTGCATGACATTCAGCGGGGTAGGCGTCTCCTGCGGATGGACCTCCTTCACCGGCGACGCCGGTTCAGCAGCCTGACCTGCCGGACCGGTCAAAGGCTGCTGAACGCTTCCGCCGGGCTGATCAAACAGGCTGACCTGACCTGGGGCCTGGGCAGGAGTTCGCTTATGCGGCGCTACTGTCCAGATGACATAGCTTGGATTCTCGTATTCTTCGTTGTCGATCTCCGTTGGGATATCGCCGCCTTCAGAATTCTGCAGCTCCTCGACGACCGTCTTGACGTTTTCGGAGTTGAAGTGCGGCAGGTACAGCCTGACGTCGTTCAGATAATCGTCCACCGTGATGTGCATCTGCAGCGGCGTGCGGACCATACGGCCCAGCAGCTGCGCGATATAGGTGGCGTCATCGGCGTGGCGGAAGGACATCATGGTCTCGGCGCGCGGGCAGTCCCAGCCGGTCGACAGGTTCTCCTTGAAGAACACGACGCGGATCGTCTTGTTGTCCGCGATGCTTGACGGTTCCGCGTAAGGGATCGTCAGGCTCTTGAGCGCGATCGAAGCGGTCTGGCCGAAGGTGTGTACCACCTGACCTTCTGTGAAGTGATAGCCGGTGCGCTCCTGGATCCTTTCTACGGCGTCCGCGAGATCGGTCGCCGTGACATCGCTGCCGGAGGTGTTCTGCACCTGGATCACAAAGACGGGATTGACCATGGCATAGTGCTGCTCGCGGCAGTACTGCTCCCAGTGGTCGCACTTCTTCTTCCATTCATCCGCAGCAGCCTGCAGGATCGCCATATCGTTATTGACGCTGGCATCCTTGGGATAGGTCAGGATGATGCGGTCCTTCAGCAGGCCGGACTGCCGCACCTCGTTGGAGGTGATGACCGTCTTATGGATCGTGGAAGTGGTGCCCTCCACCAGCGCGTTGAACCGTGCCGGTGTAGCGCTCATGCCGATGACCACGGGCATAGCAGGCAGATGATCCTTCTCGCTGCCCTTCAGGAACCGCTGCATGATGCTGGTGGCCTTGCCGGCATCCTTGCCCTGCATGCCGCGGTGCGCCTCATCGATGATGAAATACAGGCGGTCCGCCTTGCGCTCGGCAGTGTTCTTCAGCGTTTCCCATATCGTGTACTGCCGGCCATCTGAATGTTGGCCCAGCTTGCCCGCCTTGCCCAGCTTCTGAGTGTTGAGGAAATAGATGTGCCCGTCCTCTAACGTCTCCATGTCGAAAGAGGCCTCGTCGATCACCACGCACTGGCCCAGCCTGATCCTGTCGGCCATGGTGTCGATCTTGTCCTTGGATTGCAGATTCAGCGAGGGTGAATCAGACAGCCAGACGAAGATGGCTTCCTGCTGCTCCTCATAGGTTTCCGTACCCCAGTAAATGTTCTCGATCAGCGAAGACATGATCACCGTCTTGCCGGAGCCGGTCGGCGCGGTAAAGGACACCACTTGGGGTGCATGATGCAGGCTGTAATTGCCCAGCGCCATGGCGACCTTGGTGCGCAGGTCGGCGACAGCCTTTCGCTGGAACGGAAAGAGTTCAACGCGCATACGCTCACCTCCCGGTGCCGATCCTGAAGTTGTCCAGATAATCGCGGTAGAGCTGATAGGTGTTCGGCACATTCAGCCGGGCGATCATCTCACGATACCCGGCTTCGCTTCCGGTCACAATGTATACTGTTTCGATGCCATCGGTCTGCGATAATTGCTCGGCAAAGGCAGCATAATGGACTTCGCTGTTCAGCACGGCCATTTTATTCTCAGGCCAGATCATGTACGGCGGCACAGGCTCGTCCACGTCCACGGTGGGGCAGGGCCCATGAGCACCGGCCTTCAGCCACAGCAAGGGCAGCAGTTCCCTGAACTGACGGCCCAGGGAAACGGCGGTCTTGTCCAAAAATCCCAGCTTGAAGAAGGCGGCGTTGGCCTTGAATCCGTCGGCCATAGGACGGTCGCTGCCCAGATAATTGCCCTTCAGGGGCTGGCCGTTCACGTCGTGCCCCTCGATGGCGCACACCGTTCTCGGCCAGGTGACGTATCGGGCAATGCCCAGCCGCTCCCATTCCTCGTCGCCGGGTTTATAGCCCTTCGCGGTCAGTGTTTTCGCCTCCTCGGCGGAGACCTCGTTGTTCGTCACCATGATGCAGCGCCGATGCCCGCCGTCTTCGGCGTTCAGCAGGTTGACGGCATGGAGCGTCGTGCCGCTGCCGGCAAAGAAGTCAAGGATGAGGGCGTTGGGCTTATCCATGGTCATTAGCTTTAAAGAATCCGCAACAGCGTATAGAGATTTCGGAAAACTGAATCTTATTTCTCCACCTAAAAGCCTTTTTAATACTAGCGATCCATAATCCCTTGCGTTATGTGACTTGAGTGTCCAGACGGTTTTGGGCATGGTCAGCTTATCGGACATATAATGGCCGATTAGCTCTCCACTTTCTTTTCGACCTGTTATAATAATACTTCCATCTTCGATTTGTTTGATAAGATGCGAACTGAGGTACTTAATCAGATAACCATCATTTGTTTTCTGTGCATATGCATATCCAGCAGCTACAGTTTTTGAAAAAGCTTCCGGCGTCCTACGCCAAAGCATTTCCTGACCTGAGTTTCTTACTGGAAATACTGCTATTTGTCCTTCTGGAACAACCACATCAGATTGTTTTTGTTCTGGTGTCATTACATCGCCAACGCTGATAATTTCTCCTGATTTTTTATCTACGAAAATGGGATAAAACTGATTTGGTCGAGCTGTCCTTACACTATTACTATCCGTACGGCGGAAATTCTTATAGGTGAGAGATATTGAATCGCCTGTTTCAAAAAGGGAGTCACTAACCATGTCGTTGGTGTAGGGAGAAACGTATTTGTTACCAAGCATTACAAAATAAATGAATTCGTTTGTTCGCGAAAACTCATTTCTCCTTTGAGTCCCTTCTGGTTTGATTATCGAACTAATCATCTGCATCCGCGCTTCCGGAAATATTTCTTCCAGCAAACATCCCAGATGCAGGTATTCTTTCTCATCGATCGTCACGATCAGCACAGAGTCCTTCGGGTTGAGCAGCTTCTTCGCCAGTCGCAGCCGTTTCTCCATCATGGACAGCCATTTGCTGTGGCGGTAGCTGTCGCTGCCGTCCACGTAGTCATTGTTGTATTTCCAATCCCGCGCTCCGGTATTGTAGGGCGGGTCGATGTAGATGCAGTCCACCTTGCCGGCGTACAGATATTCCAGAAGCTGCAGGGCATGGTAGTTGTCTGCCTCGATCAGCGTATGCCACAGATCGCTGTCCGGCGCGTTGCACACCGTATCGACGGGCTGCAGGTAAGGGTAGATCGCTTCGCCGAACTGCGCCACGCACACCAGGCTGCTCATCGGCAGGTTCACGGTCTCCTTGGATGCCTTGCTCAGACATACGGCCTGATCGCCCTCGATGCTCTGCACCAGGTACAGGTCATTGATGTCGCCCCCGCGCACAGCAACGACCTTGCCGCGCTTCACGGGCACGTCGTACAGCAGGGTCGCCTCAGGAATATGGTCTTCCCACACCAGCCCAAACTTCTTCTGCTTGTTCAGCTTATCAACTTCCTGCTGTATGCGCCCGCGCAGATCCGCATCCTGGATCTGCGCGATCAGATCGTTCAGCGCTGCCATAATCCCTTACCCCTTAACCGCATAGCATAAACGGAGACTGGCCACCATAAAGCATTGTAACGGCGGCTACGGTGGATCCTCCGTTGCACGAATAAGAATAGTATACCATGGTTTTTCCGGCACTTCAAGAATTGCCTTGAAAAGCTGGCGAGATTGATGCTCGCGCCTTATTCGATGTCAGGCGACGAAGCATTCTGGCCGGCACTTGACCTCCTGCCCATCCTGCGGTATGATAATCGAAATCATAGCTTCACATTCAACGGAGGGATCATAATGGACGACAAACAGAAAAGGCTCGAAGACCTGAAAGCCAGGCTGCAGAATGTTTCATACGACGATTTTGAGGCTGGCCTGCCGTACAACGATGCGTATGAGTGTGCGCGGGGTTATGACGAGTACGTCGAGTGCCTTGGCATTGTTGAAGAGGCTGGTCGTACCCGTGGCTTGCCTGAAAAAACATTGTCAGAGCTGCGGGCTGCATATGAAGCGACATTCTATCCCCATCAGTACGATTATATCATCAAGGATGGCCGTAAGATCAGCACCATTGCTCCACAGAATGCCAGCGAAGGAGCCGCGCTGACGCAGTTTCGGATCGGGGAACGCACTGTTAATTTTGATTTTGGGCCCTATTGCTTCAAAGGAGAAGAGCTGTATTGCCTACATGAAGAATCACTTGAATTGGTTTCGTCGCATCCGATCATGCCGATCGGCGTGATCATCAACCCGGACATGACAGAGAAGCTGGTCATCTGGTTCAAACGTTTTGGCATAACAAAAACGATTGAGGAGCCGAGGGTCGTCGTCTTTGACAAGAAAAAGATCAAAAAGCTGATAAACTACGGTGTGGATGTGAATCCTGCCCTGGTGGAGTTCTTCACACAGATCGAGATCCTGAATCGTGGGATCAATCCTGGATTTGAAACTATCGTAGAAGCTACACATATGGGGTGGATCAACGACAGCTGTTCGGCCTTCTTTCCGTATGACAGGAAGAACTACCGTTGCTCGATAATCTCTGATTTCAGGCATGAATATGATTCTGTGAATTCAGTTGCCGGAACTTTTGAAGGTTGGTTGGAGGCCGTAAATCAGTTCCGGGATCCTGATCATATTGCTGTCAGGATCGCGCTGGCCGCCTCATTCGCATCGGCGCTGATCAAACCCCTGGAGACGCTCCCGGTGATCCTGCATATATGGGGCACGAAGAGTGGCTCCGGCAAAACCGTGGCGCTGACAACTGCAGCGAGCATCTGGGCTAATCCTATGAGTGGTCGGGGGTTTTTAGCATCGCTGAATACAACTATAATTGCCATGGCCAGGCGGGCACAGTTCTTTTGCAGTTTCCCGCTGTGTGACGATGAACTTCAGACTGTCAGAAACAAAAAAGATCTGCAGGACATGATCTACGTGCTCAGTCAAGGAGAACCGCGGGGACTTCCAAGCCGTTCCGGTGTAGGTATACGGGACCTGTCGTCATGGAAAAATACGATCATGACAAGCGGTGAACAGTCCATACTGTCATGGACTGTTCTGGCTGGCGCACAAAACCGTGTGATTGAGATCCCATGTGGCGACAACTACCTGTTTTCTGATGACGCTGAAACGATGACCCGCTATATCAATCAGCTGAAAGAAAATCATAACCATGCGGGTCGGAGATTCATCGAGCATCTGAAGGAGCCTGGCAATATCGATCATGTAAGGAGTCTATACAATGGCTTTATCACTGCGCTGAAACGTCAGGCGACCAATAAACAGATCCTTGCAGCTGCAGCCATACTGACGGCGGATAATCTGGCTTGTGATTGGATCTTCCGGGATGAAATGAAACTCACGATCGAGGATCTGCTTCCATACCTGAAGGGAGAAGAGGATGTCGACGCCGGAAACCGGATGCAGGAATACATCTATGAGTGGATCGCAACCAATAAGCCCAGCATGATAAGATCAGAAAAGCCAGGAAAGATTACAACAGTTAAGGGTAGGCGTATATGCGCCATTCCGACCGAGACGTTCAGGGACCTGATGGCTGACAAGGGGTACGATACGAGGGCCTATTTTTCCTGGGCTGTAGAGCACGATATGGCGATCCGGGATGATGATGGCAAGCACTTCGATCGTCGCATCACCGTCAACGGTGTATCTATCAGATGCGCGTGCATCGTCATGCCGCCTGAGGATGAATAACTGACGCGGCCTCAGAAAAGAGTGGTCAAAGTGGTCAAAGCATCAGCACATCTATGGATTTGACCACTTTTCCCACCTTTTTGGATGGACTGACAGATTTCGTGGGCTCAGGCCATGAGCCAGTCAGGCCGGCAGCGTGAAAAAAAGAACCGCTTCCCGAAAAAGTGGGCAAAGTGGGCAAAACGGGAAAGCAAAGGGATCTGCCTGCGAAGTATATATAATGAAGAAACTCTTCAATAGATCCCTGCTGATTATCAAATAAACCATGGCCACAGCATCAATTTCGCAGTGCTATTACTTGGCTTTTCGGTCCAAAACACAAACAACTCAAGAGCCGTGATGCTTGATGCAATCACGGCTCTTGAGCTTGAGTGGATGATATGGCAAGGGGAATGCACGGCAGTTGCCAGGAAAACACAGGAATGTTGGAACAGATCAGTTTTTCATTCATGCATCATTCGAAATGTACGGGTAATTTATAATATATTATAATATTCCCTTACATTTCAAAAGGGCTGCTCTTCGTCTTCGGTTTCCTCTACGTCATAGTACCAATTGTGTGTCTTATCATAGATTGGTTCTCTGCTGGGCCGACGCCGTTCAGCTGCGAACCAGTCATGCAGCTGCTGATTGTTCTGTGCCCTCTTCGCCGTGTTGATATCGCTGGCAGTGAGGCCGGTCCCTTCGGCCATCTGAGCCATGGTATAGGTTGCGGGGCAGGGCAGCTCATAATCATGCCACCGCACGATCTTCTGCGCGGCGGTTAGCCCACCGCCGTGCTGGCGTTCCATGAAGTGGACGCGTTCTTCCTCGGAGATCGAACCGGCTTGCTCGATATGTGCCTGCAGCACATCATACCGCGCATGCAATGCTTGTTCCAGACTCTCACGCCACAACGAGGTGAACAGGTAGAAGGTATAGTCCTCTGTCGAGTCGGAGTTTCTGATCGTACCTCTGAAGATGTTCTGCTCAAGCTCTGCGAGGATCTCATCGTTCTGGATCTTCAGCATTTCGGCGTTGCTAAGGCTCATGTGCCTGTTGATGATCTCGGTATGCTCTGTGTAGTCATGCTTATCATTAAGTTCAGCTTCGAGCTCGGGATGCAGGGCAAGGTAATACAGGAAATATGAAGCCGGGGGATACCGGTTCAGGCCGATCTGTGCGACATACTTCTCTTTCCGGAAATCATTCGAGCCTCTGATCTTGCCGAACCAGCTGACGCGCTTATCATCGTAGATACGCTGCCACTGCGCCGAAAGCATCTTGTAGGAGAATATTACCGGCTCCGCTGCTTCGGGCAGGTGTTCGCTCAGATACTCCCGCACTTTTCGAACTGTATTCTCCCGCAGTCCATAATCGCGTTCCAGTTGCGTCTTGCCGACTACCGCATCGATCAGCTTGATATGCAGTAGGTCCAGCTTCCTGCGGTACTGATCACAGTTGCGCTTGTCAAGATCAGGATACAGCTTATACTCGTTTGACAGGTTGGCGGTGCCATCCAGGATGATCACTTTGGCGTCGAGGTTCGTGTAGTTGCTGTAGTTGTCAAGCAGCACGGAGAATGCGGCCTTGACTGGTTTCGAGGTATCGTTGGGCACCTTCATCTGAAGAAGCGCCCCCTGAGCAAGCAATTGATGGATAGCCCGGGCTCGGGTGATGATGTCAACAAAGGTGTTGTCCTGCCGAAAGGTGTTGATCTCGGTTTTGTACTTGTTCATCAGAGCCAGCATCTGGCTGAAACGTTCATCTTCGTGCCAATTGAGCCTGCACCAGAAGTAATACTGGTTTGGCTCGGTGAAGGTTTGCTTCTTGGCATTGATGACGTTTGTCAGATATGCCTTGACGCTGACGTTCCAGAATTCAAGAAGTACATGCCGATCTGTGGCGGCAGGTTCTTCCCTCTGGCTGATGCCCATACTGATGGCTGAACAGATCTGGTTGATATTCTCTTCTGTGATACTGACCTCTTTCCTGAAGTACGGTTGCTCATCAACGACGATCAGAGATCTCCTGCCACCGTCCCAGGTCAGATAACGCTCGATATCTGAGTGCAGCAGCATTGTATACCGCTGGGTGGACATGATCAGGATGGGACATTGATGCTGCTTTTGCAGATCACGCTGTAGCGTCTCCGACGTCATTACCGTGATCTTGTCATCGTAGTCAATGAAGAAGGACCTCTGATCTTCATCTGACGGCAACAGGTAATCGCGCATGCGGTCTTTGTTGTCGGTGACGATGATCATGCCGTCGCCGTCGTTCGCTTCGATGATCTGCATCATCTTCAGGCGAAGGGCTGTGCTCTTGCCGGTGCCGCACATCAGCGGCAGCACCGTGATGCGGTCGTGCATGGCTACATCGTCCTGGATGTCGTTGATCATCTGCAGCACGTCTTCGGGCGTGATCGGTATATTATTGATGGATTGGTCGGCCAGAGCTGTTTCTCCCGTCAACTCAACAGCATTTCGGCTCAGCTCATCACGCCACCCGGCTCGTTCGCCGGTGGCGTGGTGTGTAGTTGGAGTATAAACTCTGTCACATCTATCTATCGCTGCGCGTATCGTTATGTTGCCGTAAGTGTCCTGGCCTCTCATTTCGTCCCACTTCGGCCTGAAGAGATGTGACGCTCGGAAGGCTTCATCGATCTTCTCTGCGTCCGGCCCGAGCCAATAGCAGAGCTGCCTGGCCAGATACAGGTCGGCTTCGCTCTGGCTCCGGGAGCTTTGTGAAGCCCAGTCACCGTCGTCATAGAGCTTTCTGAACTTCTCCCCGTATTTCGATCTGCGGGCTATATTGAGCCGTTCCTGGATATCAACGTCTGCTGTGGGGACCGTGGCAGCTGGCTCCGTGTATCGTCTTTGCTCGGGCTTGCGCATGTACGTGTTCAGGAATGCCAGCACCTGTTCTGTCTGGTCGGTGATCATCTCACCGTCAGAGACCCTGTCACCGGTAAACGTCATGAACCGGTGGGTCAGGCCGCCGATGTAGATCTCCAGCTCCTTATCAGAGTTTTTAAGATAGTATGCAAACCTGTCGTTCTGATCGCGCGGGATCGAAGCTTTCTGCATGTTGCAGATGATGTGATACCCCGTGCCGCTGGGGGAGCGCTCAATATAGGTGCCGGAGAAACGATGCAGCAACTCATCGGCCAACGGGTTGTCGCCTTCTTCAGTATGATGTGCGTCGACGTCGATCACACACAGCGTCATCTCGGACTGTTCTTCCCGTGCAGACAGGAAGAAACCGAGACCAGCCACGTCAGGATTGGTCTCTTTAATCTGTGCAGCGTCTCCATACTCGATCCAACAGGCAGGATCATTCGATTTGCCGCGGTCTGTCGCGCTGATATACGGTACCTTCGTCATACCCGACGGACGGGCTTCTTTTTTCCATACACACCAGCGACGTTCTGCTCTAAGCTGCTCCATGGTTCAAACCTCTCAAATTGCTATGACGACAGGCTATCAGGTAGTCCATTCCGGCTCCTGATCGGGTATCTTCAATTTCTCATGCGTTTCCTTCAGCTGATCAAGCACAAACTGCGCGGTGGCCATGTCTTTTAGCCTTTGGTATTTTCTCATGTTGACCATATAATAACTGTCGCGTTCGAAAGCAGGTTCGTTATCAAACAGGGTTATTGCCATCGGAACATGTTTGTCTTGAAGCCATTTTAACGATACGTTCCAATAAGGCGAGTGGTATTCACTCGTCCATCTCTCATCATAATCTTTGGCGCCTTGACGCCGCCATTCTATAAGGTCAATGCGATACCGTTCCTTTGCAATTTCAATCAAAGCATTCTTTAATCTCAAAAAATCGAAGAAGCTGACGACAGCATATGGGTTTGAGCCCGTTATCTCTTTTTCATATTGGCAGAAAACCAAAGCGGATGGAGATACTGTTCTTAAGCCATCGGGCATAAATCTCCGATGTTCACAACTCTCTAACGGATGAAGGAGATCCCATAGCCATCCCTTCTTCTTGCTTCCTCTCTGGCTTGTTATTTCAAACGGAAGAGATGGATATCCATCTCTTCCATACAGGATCATTGCGTTATGCTTAATTGCTTTTATCTCGATCCATCCATGTTCCGCGTTGCCGTCAGAAGCAGGGTTCATAATGAATGCTTCAATGTCGGCGCCCTCTATGTGTATTTCTTCGGTTGTTTTTCTCGGGATGCCAAATTGTAGAGCCTTATCAGGGCTATCGTCTTTCGGCCAGTCTGTATAGTATCCTTGCTCCGGCTCAAATCGTTTTAGCATGACAGGAATTCTCGGATCATCAGGAGGAAAAAGGAGTGATTTTCCGTATTGTTCGAAGAATTCTTCGCAGATTTGACCATCATGTTTATCCTGCTTGAACATACTTGTCGATTCCCCCTCCCGTGAGTATTCTCATGGATGCCGCCGCTAATATAATAACGCATTCTGATTGATGATGCAATACTCATATGACCCTTGTGATATGGAAACCAAGTGCGGAAGCCTAATCATAAAAATCAAATCCTCTTTCTGTGTGCGTGGGAAGGTACCAAACAGGAAACGTGAGATAATGCTGAATATTCATCTACTTTCTCACGTAAATCAGTGTCATAAAGATTGGCATAATGGACCACCATATCCAATGTGCTATGACCCAGTATACGCTGAAGGCTATGTAAATCGCCTCCGCCAATGATCCAGTTTTTAACGAACGTATGTCTGAACAGATGAATGGATGTTTTTTGGACGCCCCGGCTCCTGTTGTAATTGGCGATGGCCCGCCCCATGCTGACACGGGACATGGGACGGGAGTTTTCAGCATAGCTGCTGGGGAAGAGGTATTCGGAGAGATAGGTCCCGTCGCTGCCGATCAGCCATTCGTCAATGTATGTTCTCAGTATTTTGGCCAGATGTGCTTTTTCCATGGGGATTCGTGCTCTTTTTTTGTTTTTTTGGACATTGATGGCAATCATATTGTCATCAAAATCCAGATCGCTGATTCTTAAATTGACAACTGTGCTGACGCGGTTACCAGTAGCCAGCAGATAGTTTACCACTACCCAATTCCGGTATTCAGAGAAGCTGCATTTTTTGCCTGGGCGCTTCAGAAGCTTTTCCAGTTCCTGAATGGTATAGACATCTTTTATGCCGCTCTCAAGGTTTTTGATCGAAATCTGCCTGCTTTCCGCCAGGTTATGGTCAATGGCATAATAGACAATGACACGATAATCCCGGAAATAGGTATTGATTGTCTGGTCATTGACGTTCTCAAGGTTGTATAAGAAGGCGCGGTAAGCTTTATCCAGTCCTTGTTCATCCAGAACAGAACAAAGAGTTTGACCACCCATTGTCTGTGCTTCTTCCCTTGTAAGATCCAGATATGCTTGTTCCCCAAGGGTATAATACGCTAAGAATGTACAGATCTTCCGCAGGCTCTGTTCATAATGCTTGATCGTAGAAGGCGCATTGCCTTTTGAGTACTGATCGTCGATAAAATTCCTGGCCATGGCTTCAAATGTTACCTCGCTGCCCTTCGTTGTTTGCACCGCCCATGTTCTTTTTCTGATCGTACGCATCTTCAGCTGCTCCTTATTTGAATATTATGCAGCCCATTCAGAAAGCAGGTAACACGATTTCTCCGAAAGCAGGTAACACGATTCGGAAATCTGATCGAAAAGGAGGCCTTCTCCAAAATACAAAATGTAGTAGTGAGAAATGCAACTCACTACTACATTTTGTGGCGGAGAAGGAGGGATTCGAACCCTCGAACCCTTTTACAGGTTACACGATTTCCAGTCGTGCGCCCTCGACCAAGCTAGGCGACTTCTCCATGGTCGGCTTGCGTCAACGTGGGACATTATAGCATCAAAGCAGAGGTGTGTCAAATGTTTTTTTCGCGTGCCCGCGGCAGGAAAAGCGCTGGCATTATCGAAATAATTTCTTTTGTGTAAAAAAGCGGACGCGGAGGAGATGGGGACATGCGGCGGCTCTTTAACGAAGGATGGCGTTTCCTGAAGGCGGAGGCGGACAGCGCGTATGCGGCTGTGGCCGGCCGCGCGGGGGAGACGGTCTGCCTGCCGCATGACTGGGCGATCGCGGAACCCGGGGATTTCTACCGGGACGCGGACGGCTGGTATATCAAGGAACTTGACGCTTCCCTGATCCCGGCGGAGCATGAGCGGGTGTTCCTGCGCTTCGACGGCGTGTACATGGATTGCCGCGTCTATCTGAACGGGCGGGCCGTGGCGGAGCACCATTACGGCTATACGGCGTTTTCCGTACCTCTGGACGGGCTGCGGCCGGGGACCAATGAGATCGCGGTGCAGGTGCGGTACCGCTGCCCCAACTCCCGCTGGTATTCCGGCGCGGGCATCTTCCGGGACGTGGAGCTGTGGAGCTTCCGGCGCGGCTGGCTGCCGCCGGACGGTATTTCCCTGCGTACCGCGCGGGAAGGCGGAAACTGGCGGCTGGACCTGTACGCGGAAGCGCTCGGGGCCGCCGGACAGGAAGTGGGCGCCGCGCTGTACGACGGCGAACGCTGCCTGTGGCGGGACCGGGCCGCGGCGGACGTAAAGGGCGTCAGCCTGTCCGCCGTTCTCAGCGGCGTTTCGGCCTGGTCGCCGGACGCGCCGAAGCTGTACACGCTGGAGCTGACGCTCATGGACCAGAAGGAGCGCGTGCGGATCGGCTTCCGTGAAACGCGCTTCACGCCGGACGACGGCTTTTATCTGAACGGCGAGCGGGTCAAGCTCAGGGGCGTGTGCCTGCATCACGACCTCGGCGCGCTCGGCGCGGCCTTCCATCCGGACGCGGCGCGGCGGCAGCTTCGCCTGATGAAGGCCATGGGCGTCAACGCCATCCGCACCTCCCACAATCCGCCGGCCTCCGCCTTCCTGGACCTGTGCGACGAAATGGGCCTGCTGGTGGACGACGAGGCCTACGACATGTGGGAGCTGCCCAAGACACGCTATGACAACGCGCGCTTCTTCCAGGACACCTGGCGCGAGGACGTGGCCTCCTGGATCCGGCGCGACCGCTGTCACCCGTCGGTGATCATGTGGTCCATCGGCAACGAGATCCACGACGTGTTCCTGGGCGAGCAGGGCTACCGCTGGACCCTGAAGCTGACGGAGGAGGCGCGGCTGCACGACCGCTTTGGCCACGCGCGGGTGACCTTCGGCAGCAATTACATGCCCTGGGAGGGCGCGCAGCGCGCGGCGAACTATGTGAAGCTGGCGGGCTACAACTACGCCGGGGCGCATTACGCGGCGCACCACCGGGCGCACCCGGACTGGATCATTTACGGCAGCGAGACCGCGTCCATGGTGCAGAGCCGGGGCGTATACCACTTCCCCATGGAGGAGGATATCCTGGCGGAGGAGGACCTGCAGTGCTCGGCCCTGCTGAACAGCAAAACCAGCTGGGGCACCCAGTCCCTGCAGAAAATGCTGGCGGAGGACCGGAAGAACGCCTATTCCCTGGGCCAGTTCATCTGGGCGGGCATCGACTACATCGGGGAGCCTACGCCCTATCAGACCAAAAACAGCTATTTCGGACAGGCCGACACCGCCTGCTTCCCGAAGGACACCTACTATTTCTATCAGGCCATGTGGAGCGGAAAGCCCATGATCCACATCGGCATCCGCTGGAAATGGAACCCCGGCCAGCCCATCGACGTGCCGGTGATGACCAGCTGCGCCTCGGCGGAGCTGCTGCTGAACGGTGTCAGCCTGGGCGTGAAGCGGGTGGATCTGGACGATGAGGCGGCCTGCCTGCCCGTGTGGCAGGTGCCTTATCAGGACGGGACGCTGGAGGCGCGCGGCTATGACGCGGACGGGCGGCTGATCGTCCGGGACGTCAGGCACAGCTACGGCGCCCCCGTGAAGCTGACCTTGCGGGCCGAAGAAACAGTCTTCCGCCGCGGAGGCCTGGCCTTCCTGACCGTCGGCGCGGAGGACGCGGACGGGCATCCCGTAGAGGACGCCAACCTGCCCGTGCGCGTGGCGGTCCGGGGCCCGGGCTGCCTGATGGGCCTGGATAACGGCGACAGCACGGACGATACGCCCTATCAGACGGATACGAAACGCCTGTTTTCCGGAAAGCTGCTGGCGGTCGTCGGCGCGGAGGACGCCGGGGAGATCGGCGTGTCCGTGAGCGCGCCGGGGCTTCAGGAAGCGGACATCGTGCTTAGGGCGGCGGAAACGGCGGACGCCGGGCCGCTGCCCACGGTGCGCGTCAGGCGGACGGAACAGCCGGCAGCGGACTGGCCGTGGATCCGCCGTATCGGCCTGGCGCCACGGAATCCCCGGGAGCTGACCCCGGAGGCGCCCTCGGCGGATTTCGGCGTGGTCTGTGAGCCGGAGCATACGGAACGGCCCATCACCCTGCGGGTGACGAACGCCCAGGGCGTGGACTTCCCCGGCGCGAAGGCCGAGTGGCTGGACGGACATACGGCCCGGGTGACGGCCTGGGCGGACGGGCGCTTCTGGCTGCGCGCCGCGGCGAAGAACGGCGCGGAGCACACACGGGTGCTCTCTGTCTATCCGGTCACGGCGCGGGGCTTCGGCGCGCTGACGCTGGATCCGTACCGGCTGGTTTCCGGCTCCCTTTCCGATGTCCGGGTGGGGGAGATCTCCCCCGGCAACGAGCAGGGAATCGCCTTCGCCCGGGAGGGCTTCAGCGGCGTCGGCTTCTCACGGGTGGATTTCGGGCCTGTGGGCTCGGACCGGCTGGAGCTGCCCATCTTCGCGCTGGACGCGAACCCTCACGATATCGGCCTGTGGGACGGCAGGCCCGAGGCGGGCGGACGGAAGCTGATGACCTGCCGCTACCAGAAGCCCAGCGTCTGGAACACCTATCAGTCCGAGACCTATACCCTGCCCGAACCGCTGACCGGGCTGCACGACCTCTTTTTCTCGGCGGTCGAAAAGGTGCACTTCAAGGGCTTCCGCTTCGAGCGCCAGTCGCGCGCCCTGCGCGTGAACGCCGGAGCGTCCGCGGACGCGATCTACGGAGACAGCTACCGGATCTCGGACGGCGCGGTGCTGGACATCGGCAATAACGTGACCCTCGTCTTCGAAAACATGGACTTTTCCGGGGACGGGTATAGCCTGGCGCTGACCGGGCATACCCCGAACGCGGAGAACCCCATCCTGCTGGTGCTGCGCGGCGAGGGCGGCGGGGAGGCAAAGCAGAGCCTGGTCTTCCCGGGCGGGGAGGGCGTGACGGAGCGGCGCTTTACGGTGCGCCCGCCGGCGGGTCGGTGCCGGGTGGAATTCATCTTCCTGCCGGGCAGCCGCTTTGACCTGCATTCCTTCCGCTTTGAGGAGGAAAACACATGAGCTTTCAGGTACAGGAATACTTCCCGGGGGTATGGCACATCCGGGACGCCATGGGAGTCTGCATGACGCTGCTGGCGGGCGATCGGGAGGCCGTACTGATCGACGCGGGCTACGGCCTGGAGCCGGTCCGGCCGCTGATCGCCTCGCTGACGGATAAGCCCTGCCGCCTGATCCTGACCCACGGCCATCACGACCATGCCCTGGGTGCCATGGGCCTGGACCGGGTGTGGCTGCATCCGGACGATCTGCCGGTGTACCGGACCTACACCGCCCGGGCGCAGCGGCAGGCGGTGCTGGCCTCCGCCGCTGAGAAGGGCGTTCGCACGGACGCGGCGGACTACCTGACAGCGCTCATGCCCGAGCCGGAGGCCGAGACGGGGGAAGCGCTGGAGCTCGGCGGGCTGACGGCGGAGATCATGCCCTGCCCGGGGCATACGCCGGGCAGTCTGGTGGTGTACGTACCGGAATACCGCCTGCTGCTGACGGGGGACGACTGGAACCCGACCACCTGGCTCTTTTTCCCGGAGGCCCTGTCTGTCGCGGACTATCTGAAGAATCTGCGGGCGCTGCTGGCAGACTGCCCCTTTGAGCACGCGCTGTGCCCGCACCGCACGGCGCTGTACGGACGGGAGGCGGTAGAGGCGTTCCTGTCCGGGCTGACGCCGGAATGCCTGCACCGCGCCGCGCCGTCGCCGGAGGGACAGGCGAAAGGCGTCCGCACCGGACGCGCGGTCCCCGCGCCGGGGCAGGAGCTGGTTTTCGATCTTGACAAATACATGGAGAAGAAAACATGAAGAAGGATTACGACGGGCTCTGGCTCAAGCGGCTGCCTGCCGCGCTGCCCCCGTGCGGCACGTCCGCGGAGACGGCCTCAGCGGAGCTGACCGCGTTTTTTGCCGGGCGCGGAGCGGGGGAGACCTTCCTGCTGGAACCGGATGAGCGTCTGGGGGAAGGCTGCCGGATCACGAAAGAAGCGGGCGTCTGGCATATCCGGGGCGGAGAGAGCGGCCTGCTGTACGGCGCGTACGACCTGATCCAGGCCCTGCTCACCGGCCGGGACGCGGACGGACTGACATCCTCACCGCGCTATGCCCTGCGCATGCTCAACAGCTGGGATAACATGGACGGAAGCGTCGAGCGCGGATATTCGGGCCGTTCTCTCTGGTTTGAGGGAGGGCGCTTTGAATACGATCCGGAGCGCGTCCGCTACCTGGGCCGCCTGCTGGCCAGCGCGCATATCAATGTGCTGTGTGTGAACAATGTGAATGTCCACGCCCCGGCCCAGCGCCTGGTGACGGACCTGCTGCCGGACCTGGCGGCCTTTGCCGCCCTGCTCAGGCCCTTCGGCGTGCGGGTGATGGTGTCCGTGGATTTCAGCCTCCCGCTTTCCGCGGGGCTGGATACGGCGGATCCCCTTTCCCCGGACGTACTGCGCTTCTGGCGTGAGACGGCGGACAGGGCCTGGCGGGCTGTGCCGGACCTGGCGGGCTTTCTGGTCAAGGCGGACAGCGAGCACCGGCCGGGGCCCAACGCCTACGGCCGCAGCCATGCCGAGGGCGCGAACATGCTGGCTCAGGCCGTCGCGTCGTATGGCGGGGTGATCGTCTGGCGGGCCTTCGTATACGACTGCCTGCAGGACTGGCGGGACACGCGTACCGACCGCCCCTGCGCGGCCTATGAATTGTACCAGCCCCAGGACGGGGATTTTGCCGGGAACGTGATCCTGCAGGTCAAGAACGGCCCCTACGACTTCCAGGTGCGGGAGCCTGTATCCCCGCTGCTGCTGAGCATGCGGAAAACGTGCCTGGCGCTGGAGCTGCAGCTGGCCCAGGAGTATACCGGCCAGCAGATCGACATTTACGCCATGCCGCCCATGTGGCGGGAGATCTTCGAAATCATGCCCGCCGACAGGATCCGCGCGGTCGCGGCGGTCAGCAACCTGGGGCGCGGGTATTTCTGGACCGGCCATCCCTTCGCGGCGCTGAACCTGTATGCCTTTGGCCGGCTGGCCTGGGACCCGGATACCGCGCCGGAGCGCGTGACCGACGACTGGATCAGGCTGTCCTATGAGCTGCCGGACCCCGACC
Source organism: uncultured Eubacteriales bacterium (assembly GCA_902760595.1). GTDB lineage: Bacteria > Bacillota > Clostridia > Christensenellales > Aristaeellaceae > UBA4246. The sequence continues at coordinate 12,595 of CACWHI010000025.1, read as the reverse complement.
GGGAAAGCCTGCTCCGTCTGCTGCTGGACAGCAGGAACGTGTATGAAAGGTATACCGCGCCGCTGGGCCTCTGCTGGATGGTGACGCCCCATACCCATTACGGCCCGAACCCCGACGGCTATGAGTTCGACCTGTGGGGCACCTATCACCGGGCGGACCGTACCGGCGTGGGCATCGACCGCACTGCGCGCGGCACGGGCTACACAGAGCAGTATCCCGAAGCGCTGCGCGCGCTGTATGAGGATCCGCAGACCTGCCCGGACCGGCTGCTGCTGTTCTTCCACCGGCTGCCCTACGATTACCGCATGCGGGACGGGAGGACGCTGATCCAGCGGATCTATGACGACCATTTCGCGGGCTGTGAGGCGGCGGAGGCCATGGCGGAGACGCTGAAGGCCCTCGCGCTGCCGGAGCCGGACCGCCGGGAAGCGGCGGAGCGCATGGCGCTGCAGCTGAAGAACGCCCGGGAGTGGCGGGACGTGATCAACACCTTCTTCTACCGCTTCTGCGGCGTGCCGGACGAGCGGGGAAGAACGATCTATTCATGATACGGGAGGCGGACTTATGCCGAACAGAAGAGCCGGAATGACGGCCAATCACCACAAAAAGCTGCTGTTTCTCCTGATCGGGCTCATGCTGCTGCTGGCGGCGGTGCTGATCATCGGCGCGCTGGGCGACCGGCAGCCGGAGCGGCAGGAGCGCCAGGAAACGCAGACGTCCAGCAGCTTTCTGCTGGACCGGCGCACCTATAACGGAAAGACCTACGTGGAGCGCACCGGCATCACCTCGCTGCTGCTGATGGGCGTGGACCGCACGGACCTTTCGCCCGTGCAGACGGGCTACCGCGCCGGCGGGCAGGCGGACTTCCTTCTGCTGATGGTGCTGGATTCCTCGGAAAAAAAGGTCAGCCTGCTGCACATCGACCGCGATACCATGGTGGATATCGTCACTCTGGGCATCCTGGGCAAGAAGGTGGGCACGCGCACCGCGCAGATCTGCCTTTCCCACGCCTACGGCGCGAACCAGCTGGAGAACGGCCAGAATACGGTCGAATCCGTCAGCAACCTGCTGGAGGGCATCGAGCTGACCCAGTTCTGCTCCATGAACATGAGCGCCATGCCCGCCCTCAACGATCTGCTGGGCGGCGTCACGGTGGTCATGCCGGACGATTATCCGGACCTGGATCCCTCCTTTGTCAAGGGCGCGGCGGTCACCCTGAACGGCGAGCAGGCGTATAATTTCGTGCACGACCGCATGACCGTGGGCGACGGCACCAACAAGTCCCGCATGGTGCGCCAGCGGGCGTACATGCAGGCGGTCGAGGATATCCTGCTCGATAAGCTCTCCCACGGAGACACGGAATTCATCAACCGCATTTTCGATACCCTGGGGGACAGCCTGACCACCAACCTCACCCGCGCGCAGATGATCAACGAGGCCGCCCGCGCCGCCAAGTACGCCGTGCAGCCTATGGCACAGCTGGAGGGCGAGACCGCGATGGGCAAGGACGGTCACGTGCAGTTCTACGCCGACCGGGACTGGATCGTGAACTGGGTCCTTTCCACTTATTTCCGTGAAGAAAAGTAATATGCGGTATTTTCTCATCTGAGAAAAAAGTTGACATACAGCAACGGGAACGGTATAATGAGGCTGCCGCGGGGGATACTGCGGCAGCTGATTTATATCAGTATTACGTATGTGAAAGACTGGCAGGAGGTGGAGCTATGCCGAATCCTTCCCTTCAGGCAGCCTTCAATGACTCACCGCTGTTCGCCGGGCTGACGCCGGAGGCACAGGTGCTGCGCTTTGAGGACGGGCAGAGCCTGAGCAACCGCGCGGACCAGGAGGAGAGCGTCGGGCTCGTTCTGCGCGGTCTGGCGGACGTATGGTGCATCGCGACGGACGGTACGGAGACCCTGCTGAATACGGCCCGTCAGGGCGATTGCTTCGGTATCGCCTATGTGTTTGAAACGACGGGCATGCAGACGCGGGTCGTGGCCCGCGGGCGCTGCGAGGCCGCTTTTGTTCGGCGCGCGGTCATCCGGGACCTGATCTGGAACGATCCGGATTTCGCGCTGCGCTATCATGAGCTGTGCAACCGGAAAATGCAGTTCCTGCTGGGGCGCATCGCTCTCCTGACGGCCCAGTCGTGCCGCACGCGGCTCGCGGCGTACCTGCTGCTGAACCGGGACGCGGACGGCTTCATCCCCATGCGGGGCACCAAGGATGAGCTGGCCAGCCGCCTCTCGGTGAGCCGCGCTGCTGTATACCGCGAGCTCAACCGCCTGCAGGAACGGGGCCTGATCGAGCAGATCCGCCACGGCGTGCGCCTGGCGGACCCGAACGCGCTGAAGCGCCAGATGTTTGACGATCGCGGACTGTCGAAAGACGGATCGCCTTCAGATAAAAACCAACCCAAGGAGAAATAAACACCATGAAAAGAATCCTGTCTGTACTGTTTATCCTGATGCTGCTGGCCCTGCCGGCCACGGCCGAGAATTATCAGGTCAAGGTCTCGTCCCCGAACGGCGCGCCCGGCATCGCCCTGGCGGCGCTGGCTGTCAGCGCCCCCGAGCAGTACACCTATGTGGCGGCAGAGGCGATCACGGCGGAATTCGCCGGTGCGAAGGCGGACTTCATCATCGCGCCGATCAACGCGGGAGCCAAGCTGTTCAAGGCCGGAAAATCCGGCTATCAGCTGGCGGCTGTGGTCACCTGGGGCAACCTGTACTTCGCCTCCCAGAAGGCGGATTTCAAGCCCGAGGACATGAACGGCGCGGATATCACGCTGTTCGGCGAGAACACCATCAACGCCTCCATCGCGCTGTATACCCTGAAGCAGAACGGCATCGAGCCGAAATCCGTCAGCTACCTGGCCGGGGCCGCGAATACCCAGAGCCTGCTGCTGACCGATGAAAACGCGATCGTCCTGACGGCGGAGCCCGCGCTGACGGCGGCGTCCATGAAGAACGACAGGATCACCTCCTATGCCCTCAACGACCTGTATAAAAAGGCCACCGGCTTTGACGGCTACGCCCAGGCGGGCCTGTTCGTAAATCCCGAGACGGTGAAAAACCATCCCGAGGCGGTGGCGGAATACCTGGACCGGGCAAAAAAAGCGGTCGCCCTCTGTGAGAACGACCTGGATTCCGTGGTGAAGTCGGTGGTGGCGCTGGAGATCCTGCCCAACGCCAAGGTGGCCGAGCGCGCGATCCCGCGTTGCGCCCTGCGCTACGTGAGCGCCGCGGACGCCCGTGAACAGGTGGAACGGACCGCCCAGGTGGATATCGCGCAGTTTGGCGGCGAACTGCCCGCCGACGGCTTCTATTATGTCCCGTCAGAAGCAAAGTGAACTGTTGGGCACTGCGATCGGCGTCCTCCTGATCGGGACGCTGATCCAGTGCGCTGGCGCGCTGAAGCATGAGCGGCTGGTTTTCCCGGACGCGCTCACGATCCTGCGCGCCTTTTTCCGTTTGCTGGGACAAGGCCAGACCTGGCGCATGATGGGCACGACCCTCGCGCACCTGGCGGAAACGCTGCTGATCGCGGCGGCGGTCGGCGTGCCGCTGGGCCTGCTTGAGGGCCTCAGCCGGTTCGCGCGCAGCGTGCTGCGGCCGCTCGTCTCCTTCATCCGCGCGATCCCGATGATCGTGCTGATCATTATGGTCATGGTGCTGGCGGATTACCGGGACGTGCCGGTCGCCGCGTCGGCGCTGATGCTGATCCCGCTCATCAGCGAGGCGACTGCCGGGGGATGCCGGAGCATCCCGCAGGAGCTGATCGATGTCTACAGGATGAACGCGAACCTGAACCTGATGGTGCTCTTCCGCGTCTACCTGCCCCTGATGGCGGGCTACCTGCGCCAGGCTTTCCTGGAGGCGGTCGGCACCGGCATGAAGCTGGTCATCACCGCCGAATACATGGTGCAGACCCGGAATTCCATGGGCAAGGCAGTCTTTTCCAGCAGCTATTTCAACGAGTATCAGGATATCTACGCCTACGCCATCCTGATGGTGCTGATGATCCTGTTGCTGAGTGAAGCACCGGCGGCGCTGTGGATCGTACTGAAAAAGCGAAAGCGGCGGTTCACTGAGCCAGCTTATAAAGCATATACTGGTTCAAACTGACGCCCTCTGCGGATGCCTCTTCTTTCAGACGCTTGTGCAGACTGCGGGGAATACGGAGAAGCAGACGCCCACTGCAGTCCGCGTATTGCTTGCGGAGTTCTTCCAGGGACATCGTGTTTTCATATCCCTCTTGTTCCGCGGCGGCTACGGCGGCCCAATCTTCCGCTTGGGTGTACTTCGCGAGTTGTTTGTCTGCCATCCTTGCGTCAAATACGAATGATTGCTATAATAGCCTCGGTCGGTGACCGAGGCATTTTGTACGAAGGAGAGTCCATGGACAGACAGGAAGCGCTGGGAATCTACGCGCGGCTCATCCTGCGGGAGCGGGAGACCTACCTGGAGCAGCGCGCCCTGCAGAAGGCGGGACGCATGCCGCCCGGGGAACGGGAAAAGTATATCCGCAGCGAGACGTTCGCGAATACCGTCTACCAGCTGGAGCGCCGGGACAAGGTGTATCAGGCTTTGCGGCGCGGCGAGCTGGTGCAGGACTATCATCAGACGGAGTTTGAAGCGCTGGCCCCGCTGATCATGGCGGAGGCCGAGGCGGGGAACGAGATTTCCCTGCCCTTTCTGCGTTCGGTGGAAAAGAGCCGGATCAGCCTGTCGCGGGCCAGGTCGGCGCTGGGCCTGATCGACCAGGCGGTTCCGGACCTGTATTTCAAGCGAAATTTCAAGCGCCTGGTGCGCATGACGGACAGCGCGGCGGAAAGCTGGCTGCTGCGCGGCAACCATACCCGCGAGCTGCCGCGGGACCTCCTGACGGAGCGGGTGGCGGACTATGTGCAGAAGCACGTCTTCGGACACGGGATGTCCGCGGAGACGATCGACCGCGCCTTCTATCCGCAGTCCCTGTCCCAGATCCTTCTGAAGGAGCTGGAACGGGAATACCCGGAGCTGAAGGTCTGCGGCAGGATCTGCAACGACCGGGGTGAGCGCCTGTCCGCGCTGCTGAGCGCGGAGACGGGACGGGCCAGGCACCAGATCTGCGCCCAGGTGCGGCGGCAGTTTCCCACGAAGCGCATCGCGCAGCTGCTGTCGCAGAACGAGCATATCCGGAAGCTTCAGAAGCAGTTTGACGATGTGCGCCAACGGGAGCAGCGCCTGAAGGATGCCTTGCTGAGCGCCGTGCCGGAGCACTACCGGGACCTGTATCCGCTGGCGCGGCAGATGCAGCGGCATTTTTACCTGCACCTGGGCCCGACGAACTCGGGCAAGACCCACGAGGGCGTGCAGCGGCTCAGATACGCGCAGGAGGGCATCTATTTAGGCCCTTTGCGCCTGCTGGCCGCCGAGCAGTTCGATACGCTGAACATGATGGACGTGCCCTGCTCCCTGGTCACAGGAGAGGAGCAGATCCGCGTGCCCGGCAGCCGGGTGCAGGCCTCTACCGTGGAAATGGCGGACCTGAAAAAGCATTATGACGTGGCGGTCATCGACGAGTGCCAGATGATGGCGGACCGCGACCGCGGCGGCGCGTGGACGGCGGCCATCCTGGGACTGTGCGCGGACGAGATCCACGCCTGCGCGTCCCCGGACGCGGAGGCCCTGCTGACGCAGATCATCCGTGAGTGCGGGGACGACCTGACCATCGTGCGCCATGAGCGCATGACGCCCCTGCAGCTGGAGAAGGAAGCCTTCCATTTTACAGGCTCCGTGCGCCGGGGAGACGCGCTGATCGTGTTTTCCAAGGCGCGGGTGCACGCGGTGGCCGCAGAGCTCAGGAGCAAGGGCTACAGGGTCTCGCTGGTGTACGGCGCGCTGCCGCCGGACGTGCGCCGCGACCAGGCCCAGCGCTTCCAGCGCGGGGAGACGGATGTCGTGGTGTCCACGGACGCCATCGCCATGGGCATGAACCTGCCCATCCAGCGGGTGGTGTTCCTGGAATCCGAGAAGTATGACGGCGATATCACCCGCACGCTCACGGACGCGGAGTTCAAGCAGATCGCCGGCCGCGCGGGGCGCTACGGCATCTATGACATCGGCTACGTGAACGCCTTCGGCTTTAAGCCGCTGGTGGCCCAGGCGCTCAGGAAACCCCTTCCGGCGCTGACGGAGGCCATTATCCGTTTCCCGGAGTCGCTGCTGGGCATTCCGCTGCCGCTCACCCAGATCCTGAACCAGTGGATCCTGATGGAGGACAAGGGCTGCTTTTCCAAAGCCTCCACAGTGCGCATGGCGGCGCTGGCGGCGATGCTGGAAAACAGCAGGACGGACAAGAACCTCCTGTACCGGTTCCTCTGCATTCCCTTCGACGAGACGGAGCCGGACCTGCTGACCCGCTGGAAGGCCATGTACCAGGCGGAATGCCGGCATGAGCACGCGCCGGTGCTGGAGGAGCTGCCCGAATCCCTGGTGCCGGAGGACTGCACGGTACCCATGCTGGACGGCCTGGAGGCGGACTACCGCCGCTGCGACCTGTACTATAACTATGCCCGCCTCTTCCTGGAGGAGCCGGAGGAGATCCTGGCCGAGATCCAGCGCCGGAAGGACCTGATTTCCCAGGGGATCATCCATATCCTGTCGACCCAGAAGCTGAACGCCAAGACCTGCATCTCCTGCAAGCGCCGCCTGCCCTGGAACTGGCCGTACAAGCTGTGCGACAGCTGCTTCCACAAGCAGGCCGGCACCAGGTATTACAGCAGCCGGCGCAGGCGGTGAACGGAGGAGGCCGGAACGGGCCTGCGTGCGTCATCTATATCAGAAAGCTTGAGAAAAGAATAAAAAAGCATTGTGCTCTCCTGCGGCATATGATAAACTGGTCTCAGTGACGTGAGACCGTTTTGAGTTTGAGAAGGGAGATGACATGATGACTGGAACCGGCATGAAATACGCGCGGGCTCTCCTCGTCCTGCTGATCCTGTGCGTTGCGGCTCAGGGGCTGGCATCGACAGCTTACGCCGACGACCCGGAGCAGGAAAAGGCGCTTCCGGGGCAATGGGTATTCAGCCTTTACGCTGACGAACAGACGGAGGCGGAAGTGGACGCTGCGTTCCTCACGCTTGAGAAGGATGGGAGGCTGTCCCTCCTGTGCAACGGCAGGGACGGGGAATACATCGCCGCGTACGCAGGCACCTGGTCCTACGAATTCGTGGCGGATGGGATGGACAGGCTGGCGCTGCGGTTTATGTCGACGGATCACCCAGCCCATGCCGGCAGCGCGTACAGCGCGGAATGCACGTACAGCTTCTACACCGAAGGCTGGGATGAGAACGATACCCATTACAGCTACCTGAACCTTGAGGAACCGGTCGTGAACGGCGTTTCCCCGTTGGAAGAGGTTTACGGTGAAGACGCCATGCCGCCACTGGGGCTGAAAAAGGAGCAGGGGCCGAATATGCGCGTGGCCAACTGCAAAAGCTATGTCTCCCTGCGCGAAAAGCCCGCCACGTCCTCTGCCCGCCGCGCGAAGGTCTCCCTCGGGGAATCCGTGCTCGCCTTTACGGAGCAGGGGGAAGAGAACGGCTTTGTTTTCTGCCTGTATCACGGCACGTACGGATATATCCTGACGGAATACCTGGAGCCGCTGGAATAAGGAGCAGGATGCCTTGCGCGCCGAACCGGCTGCTCCTGCCTGCAGGGGAGAAAATCGTCCTTGAGGGACGGATTACTCTGAATACTTTTCCGCGACCCGCCGCTTGCTGGCCAGGTTCCGGGCGGCGGGGTGATCGCTGTCAGGTGTCACGCCCTGGGGTAGGAGCCGGGCGGCGTCCTCGGCCATGGCGGCAGCCAGGTCGGCGAGCTGCCGGGTGATGTCCGCGCCGGAATCCATGCCGATGGACAGGATCTGGGGCACGAAGCCGAGGGTGCTGGCGGTGAACCAGCCGCCGTGGAATCTGTTCGGATTGTCCGGTGAGGTGACCGGGCTGTTGATCTTATTGGTCAGGTAGGCGATGACGAGCTGGCGCGAGGGATCCACCATCACCAGCGTGCCCGTCCAGCCCTGGTGCCCGATGGTGTTCCCGGCGGACTGGGTGCCGAAATACCAGGGCCGCTGGTCGTCGCCCTCGCGCCACCAGCCCAGGCCCCACTGGCTGTCCTCCAGGGATTTCGGAGAGGTGAAGAGATCCATCACGTTCCGGGAGAAGAAGCGATGCCCGCCGTATCCGCCGGTGAGCATGACCGAGGCCAGCCTCGCCAGGTCCGCGGCGTTGCCGAAGAGACCCGCGTGGCCGGAGACGCCGGCCATGCACGCGGCGGCCTTTTCGTCGTGCACCTCGCCCCGCAGCGTATGCGTGCGGACGCCGGGGAAGCGCACAAGTCCGTCGCGGGTATTGCCGTTCAGCTCGGTCGCCGCGCATTCGTCCGGGGCAAAGCCGTGCCTGAGCGGGGTATAGGTGAGCCGCTTCAGCCCCATCGGCGCGTAGAAGGTCTCATTCACGTATTCGTCCAGCCGGCGGCCGGCGACCTTCTCTATGACGAAGCCGATCAGCATGTAATCCAGGTCTGAGTATTGCGTCTTCGTGCGCGGCTCACGGATCAGCGGCGTTCTGCACAGCATCTCCAGCGTCCTCTCCCTGGTCTGCATGGTGCCGTCGTTGCCGGTGAACAGGGGGTTTTTCGCTCCGGGGACATGGCTGAGGAGCGCGTTGTCAAACTCCGGATCGAAATAGTGCACATCTGCGGGAAAGCCTGCCTGGTGATACAGCAGGTCCCGCGTGGTCAGGGAGCGCTTCCAGGCCGCCTGCTGACTGAGCGTGACCCCGGCGCCGCCCGGATAGGTGATATCGGTCACCCGGTCGGCGAAGGCCGTGCCGAGATAATCGGTCAGCGGTGCGTCGATATCCAGCCGCCCTTCATCGACCAGCTTCTGCACGGCATAATTGGCGGCGAACATCTTGGTGACGCTGGCCAGGTCGTACAGCGTCTCCGTGGTGACCATCGGGCTGTCCGTATCCGGCGTCCCGTCCTGGTGGTAGCTGTTGATCCGCCCCCAGGCCCGGCTGCAGATCAGCCGCCCGCCGCGCACGACCGCCAGCTGCGCGCTGGTGAAGCCGTGCTCCACGTCCGAGCTGATGATGTCTGAGATCAACCGCAGGGCCAGGGGATGGACGCCGGCTTCCTCGGGCGTGCCGTCGAGCACGGTGGGATACGGCGCATAAACGGCGACGTGAGTGCCGACGGGCCGGATGCCTGTGAGCTGGAGCGTGTTGACGCCGTCCCGCGCGGCACCGGATATATCCAGGCGCCACGCGCCCGGAGCCAGCGCTCCTGTCTCAGCGGGCTGCCCGTTCACGTACAGTCGGAAGCCTTCGACGCCCGCGCCGACTTCCAGATACAGGTCGCCCTGGCCGTGCCAGCCCTGCCAGCTCAGCATACTGTTCAGGGCGAGGGTATCGTCAGTATAGCCTTTCCAATCCGGAAACACGGCGGTTTTCTGCCATTCCTGAGCGGGCAGGGCGGACAGGCGCTGGATGCGGATAGTGTTCATCCCGATCCTCCTTGTAGGTGACAGTAAAATCTGGTGGGCGGTCTTCTGCGGTCTCCGTCTGGTCATGGAAGGATTATAGCATAAAAAGCCCGGTTGTGCATGAATAACCGGCTGTTTTTTTGATAAAACGCTTGAAATTGTACTGCTTTCAGGGTATAATGGGCAGGTTGACGGAAGCTGTCTGTCATCGACCAGTCAGTAAATGCCATCAAGGAGGATGAACAATGGCAAAAAAGTATGTGTATCGCTTTGAAGAGGGCAACGCGAACATGCGTGAGCTGCTCGGCGGCAAGGGCGCGAACCTGGCCGAAATGAGCCGTATGGGCTTTCCGGTTCCTCCGGGATTCACCGTGACCACCGAAGCCTGCACCAAGTACTATGAGGACGGCAAGACCATCGCTCCCGAGATCGAAGAGCAGATCTTCGCTTCCCTGGCGAAGTCCGAGGAAATTATCGGCAAGAAGTTCGGCAGCGAGGATGATCCCTACCTGGTTTCCGTCCGCTCCGGCGCCCGCGCTTCCATGCCCGGCATGATGGACACCATCCTGAACCTGGGTCTGACCGACGTTTCCGTCAAGGGTCTGGCCAAGAAGACCAATAACCCCCACTTCGCCTATGACGCCTATCGCCGCTTCATCGCGATGTTCTCCGACGTCGTTATGGAGATCCCGAAGAGCGAGTTTGAAGCTGTCCTGGACGAGTTCAAGGAAAAGCGCGGCGTGAAGTTCGACCGTGACCTGACCGCGGAAGATCTGCAGGAAGTCGTGGTCCGCTTCAAGGAAATCTACAAGAAGCACAAGGGCGTGGATTTCCCGCAGGATCCCAAGGTCCAGCTGATGGAAGCGGTCAAGGCCGTGTTCCGCTCCTGGGACAACCCCCGCGCCATCTACTACCGCCGCATGAACGACATCCCCGGCGATTGGGGCACCGCCGTCAACGTGCAGAGCATGGTGTTCGGCAACATGGGCGAGACCTCCGGTACCGGCGTTGCTTTCACCCGCAACCCCTCCACCGGCGAAAAGAAGCTGTATGGTGAGTACCTGCTGAACGCGCAGGGTGAAGACGTCGTGGCGGGTATCCGTACGCCGTCCCCCATCAGCCACCTGGCCGAGCAGATGCCCGATGTGTACCAGCAGTTCGTGGACACCGCCAACAAGCTGGAAGCGCACTATCGCGACATGCAGGACATGGAATACACCATCCAGGAAGGCAAGCTCTTCATGCTGCAGACCCGTAACGGCAAGCGCACCGCCCAGGCCGCACTGAAGATCGCCGTGGATCTGGTGGACGAAGGCGTGCTCTCCGAGGAAGAAGCTGTGCTGAAGGTTGAGCCCAAGCAGCTCGACAGCCTGCTGCACCCGGCCTTTGACGCGGATGCCCTGAAGAAGGCGCCCGTCATCGCGAAGGGTCTGCCCGCTTCCCCCGGCGCCGGCGCCGGCGCCATCTACTTCACCGCTGAAAAGGCGGCTGAGCATGGCAAGAACAAGGAAAAGGTCATCCTGGTCCGCAAGGAGACCACTCCTGAAGATATCGAAGGCATGGACTTCTCCCAGGCGATCCTGACTGCGTTCGGCGGCATGACCTCCCATGCGGCGGTCGTTGCTCGCGGCATGGGCCGCGCTGCCGTCGTCGGCTGCGGCGACCTGAAGTTCAACGCTGACGAGACTGCCGTGACCATCAACGGCAAGGAATACCACGAGGGCGACCTCATCTCCGTCGACGGCTCCACCGGCAATGTGTATGACGGCCTGATCTCCACCGTGGAAGCTTCCATCTCCGGCGACTTCGCCCGGTTCATGGGCTGGGCGGACGCGGCCCGCAAGCTGCATGTCCGCACCAACGCGGATACCCCGCGCGACACCAAGCAGGCGGTCGCGTTCGGTGCGGAAGGCATCGGCCTCTGCCGTACCGAGCACATGTTCTTCGAAGCTTCCCGTATCGCGGCTGTCCGCGAGATGATCCTCGCCGACACCAAGGAACAGCGTGAGCACGCGCTGGCCAAGATCCTGCCCATGCAGCAGGGCGACTTCGAAGCCATGTACAAGGCCCTGGAAGGCCGTCCGATGACCGTGCGTTATCTGGATCCGCCGCTGCACGAGTTCGTGCCGCACCTGGACATGACCGAGGAGATCGAAGAGCTGGCCAAGAACCTGGGCTATACCGTGGAGCAGGTCAAGCAGAAGATCAACGCGCTGCATGAGTCCAACCCCATGATGGGTCACCGCGGCTGCCGTCTGGCCGTCACCTATCCCGAAATCGCCGAGATGCAGACCCGCGCCGTCATGCAGGCCGCCATCAACGTGAAGAAGGAATGCGGCTATGACATCGTGCCCGAGATCATGATCCCGCTGGTTGGCTCCAAGAAGGAACTGGCCTTCGTCAAGAAGATCGTGGTCGATACCGCGAAGAAGGTCTTCGAAGAGCAGGGCATGACCCTGGAGTACAAGGTCGGCACCATGATCGAGATCCCGCGCGCGGCTATCACCGCCGATGAGATCGCTGAAGAAGCGGAATTCTTCTCCTTCGGCACCAACGACCTGACCCAGATGACCTTCGGCTTCTCCCGTGACGACGCCGGCAAGTTCCTGGGCTCCTATTACGAGAACAAGATCTTCGAGTCTGATCCCTTCGCCCGCCTGGATCAGGATGGCGTCGGCAAGCTCGTGAAGATCGCTGCTGACCTGGGCCGCAAGACCCGCCCCGACATCAAGCTGGGCATTTGCGGTGAGCACGGCGGCGATCCGTCCTCCATCAAGTTCTGCCACAATGTGGGCCTGAACTACGTCTCCTGCTCGCCGTTCCGTGTCCCGATCGCCCGTCTGGCTGCTGCCCACGCCGCGATCGAGGAGAAGATGGCGAACAAGTAATTCGCATATCCCCTCAGGGACCGTCGCAGAAATGCGGCGGTCCCTTTCCGTCTGTATATGAATTATTACATTTATTTGTGACTGTTCAGTCGTAGACTGAACAGTCACCGCATGGGGGTCTTGCGACCCCCCTACTCCTCAATTCGGCATTGTCGCGCTACGCGCTCTGTGCC
>CACWHI010000024.1 GCA_902760595.1 uncultured Eubacteriales bacterium | reverse complement strand
AGCGCCGGCGCGTTTGCCGTCCTGGTCGTCCGCGTCGTCCCAGTGCTTGACGATAGTGATCTTCGTGACCTCGGGCGTATAGCTGTTGGTAATAGTAAGGGACGAGCCGTTCTCTACGTTCGTCGCTTCATTGCAGTCGCTCTCGTAGCCAAGTTCCTCGTTGCCGAGGGTCTCCTTCACGGAGTAGGTCAGCTTCTTGCCCTGCTCGTACACGGGCAGGCTCTCCCAGGCCTTGACGAGACCGCCGGAGTAGGGCACGGTCACGGTCTCGACGACCTTGGCCTCGCCGCCCTCCTGGGCTTTGTACAGGGTCACCGTCGCGTTGACGCTCAAGCGCTTGCCGTCCTGGTCGTTGGCGTCATCCCACACCTTCAGCACGGAAATGCCGGTCGTCTCCGGCACATAGGTATTGGTCACCGTGCCTTCGCCGTAGGTAACGGTATATTCGGCGCCGTCCTTCATGACGATCGCGCCGTTTTCCTCACCGGCTTCGTGGAAGGCGTATTCGATTTCCTTACCGGACAGATCCGTGGCCGGCAGGTCCTCCCACAGGGCCACCCCCTTCTCGTCCAATGCCTTGGTGTCGAACACCTTGCCGTTCTTCAGCAGCTCGATCTGCACCTCCGAGCGCTTGCCGTCCTGATTGTCGCCGTCCACCCAGATCTTGGTGACCTTGAATTCGGTGGTTTTGCGAACGTTGGTGAATTTCGCCTCGCTGCCGATCTCGGAGATGAGGCCGACGTTGCCGGTTTCGACCGTCTTCACGTAGGCGTCATCAGAAGCCTCGACCACGCGGTAGCTGATGCCCTGCGGCAGATCCGTGATCGTGGCAGACCCGCTGCCCTCAATCCGGATGGTAGCCGTACCGGCAGTGCCGAAGACGGCGTCGCCATAGGTGCCGGCTTCTACCGCAGGATCCACGGTCACGATGAATACGAAGGTATTGTCAGTTTCGCCCTCCACCGGGTTCTCGACGGTCTTGGTGATCTTCAGTGTGCCCGTCTTGCGGGTATTGGTGAAGGCCTCCTCCCGCTTCGGGCTTTCCAGGGTGATCATGCCCTTGGCGGAAGCCGGGCTCGCGGTAAAGAGCTTTTCGGGATCTGCCTCTTCCTCGATGGTGTAATCCGTGCCCACCGGGATGCCAGTGATGGTGATCGTCTCACCGGCTTTCAGCCAGATGCGGGCCTCACCCTCCTTGCCGAAGGTGTAGCTGCCGTATACGCCGGTCAGGTACTGATCGCCGTTCTTCAGCGTCAGCCTGAACGCGAACAGGCGCTGCTGATCGCCAGGCACCGCGCTGACCACCGCCTTGGTGATCTTCAGCTCGCCGGTCTTGCGGGTATTGGTGAAGGCCGCGAGCCCGGGCTGGTTTGCGGTGACCGTGCCGGTTTCACCGGTATATACCGTGGTAAAATTATCATTGCTGGTTTCGGCAACTGTGTAGGTGATGCCGACGGGCAGGTTCTCGGCGCTCAGGCTTTCGCCGTTGCCGAGCTTAAAGGTCGCCTTGCCGTCCGTAAACGCCATGCCGCCGTAGGTTCCGGTCACCGGAGCGCCGTCCAGCGTCACGGTGAAGTCAAACCGGGTCTGCTCCGGATCCGTGTCCTTCGTCAGTGCGCTCACGACCTTCTTGGTGACCGCGAAGCCGCTGGTGAGCTTTTTGTTCACGAATTTCACCTGCGCGCCGTCCGGCGTCAGCAGGCCTTCTTCGTTCTGGGCGGTCGTCACGAAATCCTTGACCGCTTCTTCTTCCACCTTATAGGTGATGCCCGCGGGCAGGCTGACGGCGGTTTTGCTTTCGCCGCCCTTCAGCCGGAAGGTGGCGACGCCGCCGTCAAAGGTCATATCGCCGTAAGCGCCGCTGATGGCGGGGGTTAGAGTCACGGTAAAGGCGAATTGCGCCTGCGCGTCCGCCGTCGCCTCGCTCTCCACGGTTTTTTCGACGATCAGGTCACCCGTCTGCTGCGTATTGGTGAAGGTGACCATGAACCCTTCCTCAGCGCTGCCGCTCAGCTCGCCGCCGGAAACGTCGTAATAGGGCTGCGGATTGACCTCCTCCACCGTGTACACGATGGCCTTTTCCATGGTAGCCGGATCGCTGTAAACGGGCAGGTTTTCCCATACAAAAGTCTTCTCAGCCGCGTCAGCGGAGCCTGCCAGCGTGACCACATCGCCGTACGCCCTGCCGTCCGCCTTCAGTTGGAAGCTGGCGGAGCGCTCGCTGGCGCGGTATTCGTCTCCCACCCATTTTTTGGTCAGCGTCACCTGCGTGCGCAGCACCTCATGGGTATTGGTCAGTGTGGTATATTCGTATTCCTTATCATCCTGGGTCCTGGTCTCAGTCTTTTCCGTCAGCGCATACCCGGCGGGCAGCTTGCCGCTGGCATCCGTTTCATCCCAGGTATAGACGATCTTTTCTCCGGTCGTCTTGTCCTTCGCGGGCAGGTTTTCCACCGAGGCGGTCCAGCTGTTGGCGGGAGCCAGCAGCACCTTCGCCAGCACCTTGCTGCCGGTGTTGCTGCCCCTCAGCTTCACCTCCAGCGTCGTGGGGCGGATGTGATCGGCGTCGAACTCATCCTCCCAGGCCTTGGTCACCATCACGTTCACCGTTTCCAGCTTATTGGTGATGGCCGTCAGCACGTCTGCCTTCACACTGCTGCCGTTGATGACGACCGTGCCCTCGATCTGTTCCTCCCGCGTCTTCAGGTAGCCCTTGGCCACGTCCTTTTCCGTCCAGCGGTAGCTGATCAGCTTGCCGTCGGCATAGGCAGGCAGATTTTCCTCGATATAAGCCCAGCCGTTGGCATCGCTCAGGGTGGCCGTCTTGACATCCGTCCAGGTCGCGCCGCTGTCGCCGCTCTTCTGCAGGGTCACGGTGATGTTTTCGGGGCGTGTGCCGAAGCTGTTGTCCAGGTCCTCCCAGGTCTTGCTGACGGCCACAGCATATTCCTTGGGCTCGTAGGAGTTGATAACCCTGAAGCTGTCCAGCGCGTTGCCCGTGACGGATACATAATAGGTCGCGCCGTTCAGCACGATGGTGCCGTTGTCCAGGGACATGCCTTTTTCGGAAACGCTGTATTTGATCTCATGACCCGCTTCATACTTATACAGGTCGCGCCAGGTGACGTTCCTCGGGTCGTCCAGGCCGATCTCCTTTTCGGCGTTTTCCACGGTCACGGTCTTTTCCTGGCCGTTCTCGTCCAGATACATGCCGCTGAGCACCAGGGTGATCTTCCCACGCTTGCCGTCCTGGTTGTTGTGGTCATTCCAGCTCTTGGCAGCGGAGATGGAGATCTTCTCCGGCTGGTGCGCGTTGACGATGGTATAACCGGCGGCAGCCGAGCCCGTGATCACAGGCTCCAGATAATCGGCCACCTGGTCTTCTTCCACAGTATAGGCAATTTCCTTGCCGTTCTCATACTTGGGCAGGTCGGTGAAGATATGGCTCCAGGCCTTCCCCTCCACCTCTGCGTCTGCCTCGGACAGGGTGAACAGGGTCACCTGGGTCTTTTTGCCGTCCACGGTCTTGTACAGCCGGACGGTCACAGCGCCGGGACGTTTGCCGTCGCGGTTGTTGTCATCGTTCCAGGTCTTGGTCACAGGCACCTGCACCAGATTCAGGGCGTTGGTCAGGACGGTCAGGATATCGGTATCCGCCTTGGTGCCGTCCTTCAGGGTGATGGTACCGTTCTGGACGTTCTTTTCGTCCGCGTCGGCGTCATGGCTGTAGCCGGACGGAATATCCTCTTTCTTTTCCGTCCAGCGGTACAAGAGGGCCTTTCCTTCCTCGAAGGCGTTCACCCCCTGCTCCATATAGGCGTAGCCGTTGGCCTCAGTCAGGGTGACCTGCTTCACGTCGTCCCAGGTCGTGCCGCCGTCGCTGCTCTTCTGCAGGGTCACGGTCAGCCCGTCCGCGGGACGGGTATCGAAGCGGTTATCCAGGTCAATCCACGTCTTGGTGACCGCCACGCAGTACTGCGCCGGGATATGGGTGTTGATGATCGTGCCGCCGGCGGCGGTCACAGGCGTGTCTGTGGTATAGCCGGTGATTGCGTCTTCCTGCACCGTATAGACGATTTCTACGCCGTTTGCGTACTTGGGCAGCTGGGCGAAGGTGACGGTGTAGGTGTTGTCGTCGTTGTCCGTGACTACCTTCGTCATGGCCTTGTATTCTTCATCGGCGGCGGTTACCTCGGTATCGTCGGCCAGCAGATGCACCGCATCCTCATATTCCTTGGCGGTGGGACGCTTGCCGTCGCGGTCGCCGTCATCCGCCCAGCGCTTGGTGATGGATACCTCGATCAGCTCGTTGTCCTTCTTATTGATGATCTGTCCGTCAGGCGCGGCCTGGCTCTCGCCCACGACGGCGTAGCCAGCGGGCAGCGTATCTTCGCTGACCGTATACTTGATCGCCTTCCCGTCCGGATCATTCTTCAGCAGCCCGGCATAGGTGATCACATAGGTGTTGTTTTCACCCTCTGTTATAGTCAGGGCCATGCTTTCATAGCCCTTGCTTTCCGCCGTGACGGCTTCACTGCCTGCCAGCAGCGTCAGGTACTGCTTGAAGTCCTCGACAGACGGACGATGACCGTCGTGGTTGGCGTTGTCCTGCCAGACCTTGGTGACGGTGATACCGGTCTTCTCAGGCTCATGGGTATTGGTGATGGCACCGCCAGCGCTCACCTCGACCTGATCCGCCGTATAGCCCTCGATCGCGTCTTCCTTGACGGTGTATGTAATCTCCACGCCGCCCTTGAACTTGGGCAGACCGGCAAAGCTCACCGTGTAGGTGTGATCCTGGTTGGGGGTGACCGTCACGGTCATTCCCTTATAGCCTTCCGAAGTAGCTGTCACTTCTGTGCCGTCAGCATACAGATGCACCAGCGCCTTGTATTCTTCGGCGGTTGGCCGCAGCTTGTCGCGGTCGCTGTCGTCCGCCCACTTCTTGGTGATCTCCACCGTCGTTTCCACTGGGGTATGGGTATTTGTAACCATGTAGGCTTCTCCCGTCTCATCGGCGGTGATGACCGGTTCGCCATATCCCGTTACCTGATCCTCGCGGATACTGTAGGTGATCGCCTTGCCGCCCTCATACTTGGGCAGGTTTGTAAAGACGTAGGACCATTCGGCGTCCTCCACCTTATCGTCCTTCGCCAGGGTGATGAATTTGTAGCCCTTCTCGATCGCCTTGTCCCCTACCTGGCGGTCCAGGTAGATGGAAACCGTCTCCGGCCGCAGGCCGTCCTGATTGTCCGCGTCGTCCCAGATCTTGGTCACGCGGATCTTCGTCAGCTCAGTCACATGCGTATTCGTGACGGTGATATTGCCCTCGCTGTCGATCGCGCTGACTTCGACCGCGTAAACGGTCGTATCGCCGTCCTTGATTTCAGCCACGGCATTCCCGGCGGCATCGACTTCGGCCACGGTGTAAGTGATCTCAGCGCCGGTATCGTCGTAGCGGTTCAGCGAAGTCCAGGCATATTTCCAGCCGCTGTCCGCATTCAGGGTCACCACGTCACCGACGGGCGTTGTCCCGTTCATCAGCTGCACCTTGACGGATTCAGGCCGGAAGCCGTCTTGGTCTTCGTTGTCATTCCAGACCTTGGTGACCTTCACCTGAGTGGAGGGCAGGGTATTGGTCAGGGCCGCCGTGCCCATGCCGTTCGTATCAAATGCCACCTCGGCGGTATTCGCCGCGGCAGCAGCGCCTTCGGGCGATACGGCGGACTCTGTGATCCGGTAGGCAATGGCCTTGCCGCCGCTCAGCTTGGGCAGGTCCTTCCAGGTGACCTTCCACGCGTCGGCCGAAGCCGTGCCGCTCGTCTGCAGAGTCACGGGATTGCCCGCGCCGTTGGCCGACTCGGTCGCGAGCACGAACTGCCAGTCCCCGTCTTCGACCTTCTGCTGCAGGGTGAAGGTGACGGAGGCGTTCTTAATGGCGGCAGTCACATCGGTCTGGCCGTTCTTCCATACCTTATTGGCCGTGATCTGCACCTTGGCCGTGTCATGGGTATTGGTGATCGTGGTGATCTCGGTCATGCGGTCCGAGCTGACCACGGGACGGCTCACAGTCGTGGTATAGCCTTCAATCTCCGTATCCTCAAACCAGCGGTACACATACTGGCCCAGGAAGCCGTACCGGGGCAGGCCGGTGACGACCTGGGTCCAGTTGTTGGCTTCGTTCAGGGTATATTCGCCGACCTTGTGCCCGTTGCGCAGGAACCAGTCCAGGATCTCCTGGAGAGTGCCGCTGCCGCGGTACAGGCTGACCTTAATTTCGTTCGGACGGGTCTTGTCCCGATTGTCGTCATCCTGCCAGACCTTGCGCACCACCACGGCGTACTTATCCGACGTATAGCGGTTGACCACCTGCGCGGCGGATTCTCCGTTCTTTTCCACGACAGCAGTCACCTGGAGGGTGGAGATCGCAGTGATCAGCTTGATCGCGCCATCCGCGCCATCCGTCATAGCGGAGCCGTCCTGTTTGACCTCGGTGATGGTATAATCGCCCGCCGGCGCGTTTGTGATGGTCAGCGGGGACGCCAGGGTGACCTTCAGCGCCGCAGGATCCTTGGCCAGATTGCCGTTACTGTCCGTCACGTACCAGGTCACGTTATTGGCGTCCATATAAGCGACCTTCACATAGAAGGCCTCGTCCTTCATCTTTGTATAATCTTCGCTGGCAGTCCCGCCCTCCGCGGGGGCGGTCACCTCCTCGTTATCCACAAAGACGCGCTTTCGGATCTCCAGCCGGCCGCGGTCCTGGGTGTAGTCATTCTTCACTGTCAGAGTCGCCGCGGTATCTGTCGTCACAGCCGCATTGGCAGGATCGACGGTCGTCGTGACGGTATAGCCCTGGACCTTGGCGGAATCCGCGTATTCCTCCACATAGTAGGTGCCGACCGGCAGCTTCTTCCAGAGCTGCGCGTTGGCGTCGCCCGCCTTCAGCTCCACCCACACGTTCTTATCGGAGATAGCCGCATCGGTTTCGGTCACGGTTTTGCCATTGGTGGTGTAGTACACCTTGGTGCCGGCGGGATCGTCCTTGCCGTCCTTCATCAGGCGGTAGACGGCCACGCGGTACAGCTTATCCGCGTCGATCGGGATATTGCCTTCCTTGACGGTCACTTTCTTGACGACCTTGAGCTCGCCGACCTTTTCGGTGTACTCATTCGTGAAAAACACCTGTGTAAAATCGCCCGCGCCGACGGAGACGCCGGTCGCCGTCACGGTTTCCGGCGTGTTCACCGTGGTGGCACTCCCGCCGCGGCCCACCTGCCAGGTGGCCTTGCTCCAGGCATAGCCGTCCAGCATCGCCCCGCCGTTTTCCGTCACCGTATAGGTGCCCGCCGGCAGGTTCTCCAGCACCAGCATGCCGTCGCTGAAATCCTTATAGGTAAAGGAAGCCGGGGTCATCTGCAGCATAGCGTACTTGCCGTGGATATTGCCCTGGGCTGCGGTGGTCTCCCGGTCATATACGGCGAAATAGGTTTTGCCGCCCAGCTGCGTAGTGACAGTGAAGGTCAGTTTTTCCTTCTGCGCGTCCGTCAGGTCGCTCAGGTCCACCGGCGTCCCGTTAAAGCTGAAAGCTTTGTGCAGCTTCAGCATGTTCCGGATCGGAGTGTTGGTCACCTTTACCGAGCCGATATAGACCTTGTTGTCAGCATCGTAGGTATAGATGATGTCGCCGACCGTCGCGGTATAGCGCGCGTCCCCCTGGGTCTCTGTTACGGTATAGACGACCTTCTGCCCATTCAGGTATTCGGGCAGGCCGGTCCAGGACACGGCCAGGCTACTGCCCGTCGCTTTGCCGTCGATGGTCTTTTCAGGCTCGGTGATAGTCACCTCAGGCACGCTGGACAGCTTCAGCTTGATGGCCTCATGTACGTCGGGCGCGTTGCCGTCCTCCCAGGCTTTGGTCGCGGTGATATCGACCGTATTGACCGTATGCTCGTTCTTGACCCAGACCTCCCAGACCTTCGTCTGGTCGTTGTAGGTCAGCTGGCCTTCTTCAGCCACAGACGCGCTCGTGCCGCTGTCACTGTAATAGGAAGCGGTGTAGCCCTCGGGCGTTTCCTGCTCCACCACCTTGTATACGATTTCCTTGCCGCCATAGTACTTGTGCAGACTGTCCCAGGTCTTTGTCAGTTCCGTGTCATCCGCTTTGATCGTCTTTACCGCGTCCGCGATGTTCTCGACATTGTAGGTCTTGCCGTCCGCGGTATACGTGCCGACCAGTTTCAGCTTAATATCTTTCCGCAGGCCGTCCTTGTTATTCTGGTCCTCCCACTTCTTCGTCGCCTGCACCTTGACCGTCTCGCTGGTATGAGTGTTGGTCAGTTCGGTGACAACCATGGGGGTCGTTTCATCCTCGGGATCCATGGTCTGAATCACCCGTTCGGTCAGTGAGTATTCCCCACCCCCCGCGAAGGTGATCTTGCCGCCGGCCACGTCAATGCGGCTGCCGTCCTCCGCCTTTCCGTATTCCTTCCAGCTGTACTCGTATTGCGTACCGTCCGCGTCGCTGACCGGCACGCCGCGGACCAGGTAGGTCCAGCCGTTGCTGTCGCTGAGCTCGATCCCGGTCTGATATACGCTCGCGTCACCGCTGGAGCCCTTGAGCTTCTGCAGCAGCTCCACGTACAGCTTTTCGGGGCGCACGCCGTCCCGATCATCATCGTCCTTCCACAGCTTGGTCACCGCCACGCAGTATTTGCCCACATACCGGTTGGTGAAATCGCCCAGGCTGTCGCTACCGGATTTCTTTGTGATGTCGAGCGTACCCTTGTTCGCGTCAACTGTGACGGTAAAGGTGACTGTGCGCACCTTGCCGTCATAGGACATATCCTGCAGCAGGAAGCCGCCCGCCGCTTTCTGCGCGTCGGTGGCATTCTTATAAGCGACGCCATCCTTATTCGTCGCTTCGGGCGGCACCTTTTCATAGATCTTATAGGTGAATTCCTTGGTCTTGGTTCCCTCCGCCGTCCATTCGATTTCTTCCAGCTGATCGGAATTGAATCTAAAGATACCAAAGTCTATTTCTGCAGTGTCCCCATCGGCGGGGGTAACGGTCACAGAATCAATGGGCGTGTCGACTTTATTGCCGTCGGAGCCGATCGTCCTGCTGACCGGCTTGGGCGCGTCGCCCTGGGGCTCGATCACAAAGGTAAAGCTGTCGCCGGCTTCGAATTTCCGGTTGAGCAGTTTCTTGCTGCCCTTCAGGGACGTTTCATTTTCGGCGGTAAACTTATTGGCAAAGGATACCTCAGTCGGCTCTTCCTCCGGAGCCGCTTCAGCGTCTTCGCCTTCCTCGTTTTCCTCCCCATCAGCCGCTTCCTCCGGAGTTTCGGAGAGCGTCTCCTCTCCTTCGGACTCGACGGGCTCCTCCGGGTTCGTGTCCCCGAGCCCGTCCAGCGCGGCGGCCAGCATCAGGCCTTCCGGCGCGGTAACGGGTGTTTCGGGATCTTCAGGATCTTCGGATTCTTCAGTTTTCTCCTCCTGTCCGCCGTCTTCAAAAACTGGCGTCTGCACTTCAGGTTCTTCGTCCTGTCCAGGCACCGCGGTCGGCTTTTCCTGCGGTTCGGGAACGGTTTCCGCAGGTTCCCCGGTTTCCTGTTCCGCCGCATCGGCAGCCGCTTCACCGACGTTTTCAGCCTTTTCTTCGGGGGTTGCGGCCGGTTCGGTCGTTGCGGCCGCTTTTTCGGGTTCCGTTTCTTCCTGAGGGCCGTCCACCGGTATCTCTTTTTCCGGCGCTTCAGGCTGTTCATCCTGCGCCTCTGCAGCGGGCTGCTCCTGGGCTTCTCCAGCCGGGGTATCCTTCAGCTCCGGCTCAGCCGCGCTCCGGAACGACACAGTCCTGACCGTTACGGGCTGCGCAGGTTCCTCTACAGACTGCTCTTCCGGGCTTTCCTTTGCGGCGGCTTCGGGATCGTCCTTCGGCTCTTCCGGAAGCATCTTTTCCTCTTCATTCGCAGGCTCTTCGGATTGTCCGGCAGCTTCCTCGGGCTCAGCCGGAGACGTCTCGGTCTCCGCGGCGTTCTCCTCCGGCTTTTCCGCTTCTTCCGCTTCACCGGCAGCCTCTTCCGGCTCCGCCGCGGGTTTCCCCACTTCTTCAGCTGTATCGAGGGCTTCTTCCGGCTCCTCAACCGCGTCCTCCTGTGTTTCTTCAGGGTTCACGGGCTCCTTCTGCTCATTCTCTGTCTCATCCTGGGCCGGAGCTTCCTTTTCCCGCACATGGGCCTGCTCTTCGGCGGGTTCAGGCTCCTCGTTGGGCTCTGCCGGCTGGCCGAAGGGGACCTCCTGCGCCTGCTCTGTCCCGTTCTCCGGCAGAGGCGCTTCCTCAGTCGCTTCTTCAGGCTCCTGTGCCTTTTGGGGCGTCCCGCCGCCGGAACCGCCCTTCCTGGATTCGGATACGATCTTCAGCGTAAAATCACCGGCATCGTTCTTCTTCGCGGCGCTGACCGTCAGCAGGTACGTGCCTTTATTGACATCCCAGGTGTTGTCCAGCTTGGCGGTCCACTCCCCGTCTTCTTTTTCAGACTGGAAATTGCCGACATTCTTATTCTTTTCATTGGTCACGCGGATCGTGACAGGCAGGCCGCTGACAGTCAGCCGGACTGTTTCGCGCTTGCCCACCTTCAGGCGGATCGTGCGCGATTTATTCTTTCCGATATGCAGGGAAACCGCGGCGCCGTTCACTGTCGTGGACGCGTCTGGTTCTGCCGGCTTTTCCTCTTTCGCAGTTTCATCAGCGGCAGGCTCATCCGCCGCTTCCTGTTCGGGCTCAGCCGCCGGTTCCGGGTCGGCTGGCCGGGCTTCAGGATCCGGAGCGTCCTTATCCGGTTCGGAAGACGATGCGGGTTCATCCCTTTTCGCTTCCTCCGCCGGCTTTTCTTCCGCAGGCGTCTTTTCACCAGACTCCGGTCTGTTTTGCTCCGCAGGGTTTTCATCCCCGTGTTCTTTTTCCGAAGCCTCCGGCTTCGGGTCAGCGGCTTTTTCCGTTTCCGCGGGAGCTGCCTCCTGCTTTTGTTCCGCTTTTGCCGCATCCGAAACAGGCTCCTGCTTCGCAGGGGCCTCTTCAGCCGGCTGGCTGATGTCCACTTTCGGCTTTTCCTCCTTTTCAGAAGGGAGCTGCTGATCCTTCGGCCCGGTAACCGGCGCTGATATGATCTCCGTTTCGGCGGAGCTCATTTCATCTGCCAGCGGCGAGCCGTGCGGTATGTCAACGCACAGCATGACGAAAACACACAGGAGCGCTGCGAGCCGCCTCAGCAGATCCCTGTTCCGAGCGTTGATGCTTCTGGTTTCTTTGTTCAGCATAGTCTTACTCCTTACTGGTTCGGGTGCGATTGGCTATATGCTCCAAAGAGTGTTTTCTCAGTTCAACAGCTGATTCGGCGTAAATCCATAGCACACCTTGTTTTATATCCGATACAATATAGCATAATATTGCGTTTCCGTCTACCTGTTTTCGTCCGATTTAATCGTTTTTTAACACAAAAATGTCTAACAATAGAAAAAAAGCCCTGACCGTATACAATCAGGGCTGAAACGCTGTTTTTGTTCGTATTTTTTATGCTGTATACTCATCCACGAAGGAGAAGGGATTCCCGTCCCCCAGGTGGGTGTGGATCAGGTCCTCGAACTCGACCCTGCTGTTCACTCCCGCGTCGGCAAAGATCTTGTTCAGGCGATAGCGCAGGGCGCTGGAAGATATGTAGTTCTTTTCACCGATGCTTTCGTAATTCTCCTTGTCGACGATGGCTTTGATGATCCTCATATCCAGCTCATCGCGCTGGGATATGCAATAATCCAGCCCCACCAGCTCGGATATCACGGGATTATAATAAAACTGGTCGGCGTTCAGCGTCGGGGAGGCAGGCGGCTGGCCGAAGACCGGCTGCTGCCCCGCGGTGCTCTCACCCACCATGATCCTGCTGGGCACGGTGATCTTCAGCGAGGTCTTGTCCGGATTATCCGACGACATGAGGAAGCGCCATACATTGTAGGTCTGTTCGCCGACGTTCAGCATGTCCATGGAGGCGGAGGTGATGGAAGGGCGGAAATAGCTGCCTACCGACATGTGGCCGAACGAGGCCAGGTACAGGTCCTCAGGCACACGGACGCCGTGCTTTTTGCATTCGTTGATCAGACAGATGGAGATCACGTCGTTCGGGCAGATGATCGCGTCATACCGCTCGTGCGCTTCAAAGAAGCCGCTGAAGGATTCCGCGGGGTCGCGCTGCCAGCGCCAGACATCCCTGTCGCTCAGCATGATGCCCCAGGCAGCGGCCGCAGTGAACGCCGCATGGTAACGGAAGGTATCGTTGATGGAGTTCGCGCCGAAGCCCACCAGGGCGATGCGCTTCTTCCCGCAGTTGTAGAGATAGTTGACGAGCTGCTGGGTCTCCGCCCTTCTGGAGGGCGTGGCGCAGGAGACCGCCGGCCCGAACTGCTCGCAGTCGATGCCCGAGAGCACAACGACACGGTTGTGCTGCCGCATAGCCGCGACGGTGTTTTCGATCAGGGGCATACTGACGCTGAGCAGCACCACCGCTTCCGGCAGCGAAGAGTAATCCACGCTCTCCGTCTCTTCCGCCGGGATCAGCTGCACATGCTGGCCGTAGCGGGAGGCCTTGGCTTTGATCCCCTGCAGCGCCGTCGCGTACTGGCTCGACGCGAGCACCTTTTCGTCGTAAAATACCGGAACTGCCTGTTCTTTCATCCTTGATCTCCAGTGAAACCAGCACAGTGATTCGAGCAAACGATTAAAATATTATATTATTTTCGCCACCCGGTGTCAAGACGATATTTTGTTCGGGCCGGCAAATTTGATTTATATTGAGGACGGCGCCGAAAAACACTATAATATGTCTAACAAGTCATACACAGGAGGACTGTGTTTTGGAAGGATTCATCCGTCTTGCCGAACACGTATACCGGCTGGCCGTGCCGTTCACTGGCTGCTGGACCGGCTGCGTGCTGATCACCGGGAAAGAAAACATCCTGATCGACAGCGGCGGCTGCGCCGAAACCGTCGTCAGCTGCATCGTCCCCGCGCTCGGGCAGCTTTCCCTCTCGCTCAGCGATATCACGTGGCTCACCTTCACCCATATCCACGGGGACCACGTTGGGGGCTGCAGCCGCCTGAAGGCGCTGGCGCCGCACCTGAAGGTGGCCGTGTTCGAAGGCTCCCTCGCCCACATGCGGGATCCGCTGGCCTACTCCGCGGAGATCCGGGCCCGCTTTCCCGGATACAGCGCGCCGACGCCGACGCGGCTGGACGGCGCGGAGCCGGACCGGCTGCTGCGCGACGGGGAGCGTCTGGGCGAGATCACGATGCTGCATACGCCGGGCCACGACGCGGACAGCTGCTGCTTTCTGGATCCGAGAACGAACACGCTGATCACCGGCGATTCCCTCCAGATGAACGGGACCGTGGCCCAGGGCTGCGCCCTGCTGATGGACGCCGCCGCGTACGGCCAGACGCTCCACCGCCTGATGGGCATGGAGATCGACAACATCGTGTGCGGTCATCCCTATCTGCCCCTGGGGCCGCAGGCCCTCGGCAGGGAAGCCAGCAGGGCGTTTCTGGAAACCTGCGCGGCCTGTCACCAACACGACGAAGGCTTCGTGCAGGGGATGCTGGCCGCCGGCGTCTCCGACGCGCCTCTGATCGCCAGGAGCCTGATCCGGAATGTGGGCGGGGTGGAACCCCGTTACCTGTTTTTACCTCTTTATACAGTCACGGAATACATGAAAAGGAGCGGTGAGGGATGAAGAAGACGATTCTGATAACCGGTTCCTCCCACGGGATCGGCGCGGCGTGCGCGGAAGCCTTTGCCAAGGACGGCTACGACGTGGGGATCAACTACTGCAAATCCCCGGACGGCGCGGCGGAGGTCGCGGAAAAGTGCCGCGCCTACGGCGCTGACGCGCAGGTGTATCAGGCGGACGTCAGCAAGCGCGAGGACTGCGAGCGGATGCTGAATGCCTTCCTCGCGCATTTCGGCCATATCGACGTCCTGGTCAACAACGCGGGCGGCGCGCTCAAGATGCCCAAGGGCGGCTTCGTGGACATGCCGATGGATTACTGGGACAGCCAGATCGCCCTCAATCTCTCCTCCGCGGCCTACTGCAGCCAGATCGCCGCAAAGAACATGATCGAGAACGGCATCCAGGGCTCCATCATCAACATCTCCTCCATCCACAGCCTGGTCACCTGGGTGCGCCGCAAGCCCCTGCCCTACTCCGCCGGCAAGGCCGGACTGAACATGTTCACCAAATCCATCGCGGTCGAGCTGATCAAGTACGGCATCAACGTGAACTGTATCGCCCCCGGCCTCATCTACACCAAGATCATGAGCCGCTACAGCGAGCGGGATATCAACGGCTTCAACCGCAAGATCCCGGCCGGCCACGGCGGTCAGCCCATGGACATCGTGCATATGATCCAGTTCCTGGCCGATAAGGAGAAGAGCCGCTTCATCGTGGGCCAGACGATCTTCATCGACGGCGGCCAGTCCATCGACGGCGCGATCGACTGCATGCTCGAGGACGAGTACTGATCCGGATCCACGGGTTTTCATTTCATATTTTATATACAATCGAAGGAGGAAACATCATGGCACGGAAATACGAGGATATGCGCAGCTGCTGGGAATTCGGCGAGGCAGCGGAATGCCGCCGCGGACTGATGTTGGGCATGGGCTACACTGAGGAGGAGCTGCACCGCCCGCTGATCGCCGTCGTGGACAGCTGGAACGAGTACAATCCCGGCCACGTGCACCTGAATCAGCTGGCTGAGCGCGTCAAGCAGGGCATCCGCGAGGCCGGAGGTCTTCCCCTGGAGGTCATGACCACCGCCATCTGCGACGGCATGGTGCTGAAGGATCCCAAGTATATCGAGGTTCCCTCCCGCAATTCCATCGCCGACCAGGTCGAGCTGACCGTGGACGGCAACTTCTTTGACGGCATGGTCATGCTGTCCACCTGCGACTCCATCGTGCCCGGCCACCTGATGGGCGCGGCGCGCCTGGATATCCCCACCATCATCGTCACCGGCGGCTATATGCCCCTGGGCACCTTCCGCGGTAAGGAGGTCGTGCATATCCGCGCGCAGGACAAGGTAGGCGCCATGGCGGAAGGCAAGATCGACCCCGACCTGTACAACGGCCTGATCACCCACAGCTGGGGCATCTGCGGCGGCTGCACCTCCATGACCACCGCGAACTCCATGTGCATGATGGCGGAGGCCATGGGCATGACGCTGCCCGGCAACTCCTCCATGAGCGCCGTGTCCAGCGAGATCCGTAACCTGTCCTACCGCGCGGGCAAGCGCATCATGGAAATGGTGCGCGAGGGCATCACCGCGCGCCAGATCATCACACCGGAATCCATCCGCAACGCCATCGCCGTGGATATGGCCGTGGCCGGCTCCTCCAACCTGATCCTGCACCTGCCCGCCATCGCCCAGGAGGCCGGGTATGACCTGCCCTGGTGGAAGGTGTTCGACGAGATGAGCAACACCGTGCCGCTGCTGAGCCACTTGATGCCCGGCGGCGAGTATTCGGTGAAGGATTTCGACCTGGCCGGCGGTATGCCCGCGCTGATGAAGAACCTGCTGCCCAAGCTGAACGGCGACTGCATGACCGTCAACGGCAAGACGGTCCGCGAGAACGTGGAAAACGCCGTCATCTATAACGACGACTGCATCCGCACCCTGGACAATCCCGTGATGAAGGAGCCGGGCCTGGGCGTGCTGTACGGCAACCTGGCGCCGGAGGGCTCCATCATCAAGATCGCGGCTGTGCCCTCCAACCTGATGCGCTTCAAAGGGCCCGCCCGCGTATTCGACAGCCTGCAGGACGCGCTGGACGCGCTGCGCGGCGGCAGGATCCATGAAGGCGACGCGTGCGTGCTGCGCTTCCTGGGTCTGAAGGGCCGCTTCGGCACCACCGCTTTCACCTTCCAGGAGGAGCTGAAGGGCCAGCCCGCGCTGTACCACTCCTGCGCCATCGTGACGGACGGCCGCTTCTCCGGCGGCACCAGCGGACTCTCCGTCGGTTACGTGAGCCCGGAGGCCGCGCTGGGCAGCCCGCTGGCGGTCGTCAAGGAAAACGATATGATCGCCATCGACATCCCGGAGCGCAACATCAACCTTTGCATCCCTGACGATGAGCTGAAGGCCCGCCTGGACGCCTTCCACTGGGAGTTCCCCGGCAAGGATTACCAGCGCTACCTGCGCCTGTTCTCCAAGAACGTGGGCTCCATGGCCAAGGGCGGCATCTGGGACGTCTGAGCATGAAAACCGATTGTCTGATATTGGGAGGAGGTCTTGCGGGCATGATGGCTGCCCGCGAGACTCTTTCTCAGGGCCTTGATACGCTGATGGTGCTGGATGGTTCCGGCGCTTCCCCCTGGGTACACGGCTTCAACCACCCGGTGCGGCCGGGCGACAGCGCCGAGGTGTTCTTAGAGGATACGCTGAGGAGCGGCCAGGGGCTGAGTGACCCGCGGCTGGCCAGGGCGCTGTGCGAGAACAGCGGCGTCATCTTCGACGAGCTGCGGAGGCTGGGGCTTTCCTTCAACATGACGGATGCGGGCGAGTACCAGGCCATCCGCCCGCTCGGCGCCAGCTATCCGCGCGTCATTTCCATCGGCAACGAGACCGGCGTGGCGGTACTGGAAAAGCTGCGCGCGCTGACCGCGGGCAAGCTGAGACAGCTGCCCCACGCCCGCGCCGTACGGCTGCTCAGGCAGGACGGCCGCGTATGCGGCGCGCTGGTGTTCGATCAGCGGAAAAAGGCTTGGACGCCCATATTTGCCCGGGCCGTCGTCCTGTGCAGCGGCGGTTTCTGCGGCATCTTTCCCATTACGACCAACAAGCGCGATTCGGGCGGCGACGGCTGTGCCATGGCCTACGAGGCCGGCGCGGAGCTGTGCGACATGGAGTTCATCCAGTTCGAGCCCAGCGCCTCCGTATGGCCGCCCGCCCTCAACGGCACGAGCATGATCACCACCCTGTTCTTCGAAGGCGCGGTGCTGCGCAACAAAGAGGGCGAACGCTTCATGCTCAGGTACGGGCCTGAGGCCGAACGCGTCGGAAAGGACATCCTCGCTCGCCGCATCGCAGCGGAGATCGCCTCCGGCAAGGGAACGGAGCACGGCGGCGTTTACATGGATATCACCGGGGTGGATCCCGACCGCCTGGACCGCGATTATCCGATGTACGTCAAGCGCTACATGGACGTGGGCATCGATATCAAGCGCCAGATGATCGAGCTGGCGCCTGCCCCGCACACCTCCCTGGGCGGCGTCCGCATCGACGAGCACGGCCGCACCACGCTGGACGGCCTCTTCGCCTGCGGAGAGGTGACCGGAGGCATTCACGGCGCCAACCGGATCGGCGGGAGCGCCGGACTGGAAACGCTGGTCTTCGGCAGGCTGGCCGGCAAGGCCGCCGCCGATTACGCTTCCCGGCAGAGAGAAGCGTCCGAAACTGCCGTGGACCTTCCCGCCGGAGACGGCGCGCCCGCGGCGGACGCGCTGGCGGAGGCGCGCAGCCGGATGCAGCGGACACTCTGGGAAAGCGCCCATGTCATCCGCACGGAGGAAGGGCTTACAGAAGGCATTGGCACGCTACAGCCGCTGCTTTCCGAGGCGGAAGCGACGCGCGGAAGCGGCGCGGAGGAAGGCTTCCTCGCGATGCGGCTGAGGAACGACCTGACCACCGCACTGATGGTGCTTTTGGCTGCCCGGGAGCGCCGGGAAACCGTGGGCTGCCACGTGCGGGGCGATCATCCGGAACGGGAGCGTAACGAATACAGGGTCGTGATCCGGAAGGACGCTTCCGGACATATGGCCGCGGAAAGGGCTGAATTAGAGGCATGAAAAAGGTATTTGTGGTGCCCAACCGGTATATGGATTCCGTCATGCTGATGGGCGTCGCCGTCCGGCTGGAGGAGCGGGACGACGTGCGCGCCGCCAACTGCGGGATGGGCACGAAGCAGAACATCGATATGCTTCGGGACGAGGGCTATGACCTTCCCGACAATATTACCAAGAACGACCTGATGATCGCGCTGGAGTGCGACACCGAGGCCGACCTGAAGACCGCGTTCGACGCCGCCATGAGCACACTGGCGGGCGGCGCCAGCCAGCATCAGAGGGCGTACCGCGACGTGAGCGAGCTGGAAGACGGCGAATACGACGTCGTGCAGATCTCCCTGCCCGGCAAATACGCCCTGAAGGAAGCGCGCAAGGCCATCGACAAGCACATGGACGTGTTCATGTTCACGGCGGACGTATCCCTGGAGGACGAACGGGCCCTCAAGGAGTACGGCAGGGACCACGGCTGCCTGGTGATGGGGCCGGACGCCGGCGTCGGTCTGCTGGGCGGCGTCGCGATGGCGGCGGGCAGCATCGTCAATTTCGGCCCCATCGGCATCATCGGCGCGTCCGGTTCGGGTTCCCAGGAGGTCGCATGTCTGATCGAGGAAATGGGCAGCGGCGTTACCTGCATCCTCGGCACCGGCGGCCGCGACCTGAAAAAAGCCGTGGGCGGCGTTTCCATGAAGGCGGACATGAAGCGCCTCGACCGGGATGAGAACACGAAAGTCATCTGCCTGGTCTCGATGCTGGCGGACCGCGAGGTCATGGAAGAGGTACTGCGCGAGGCGGACGGGCTGTCCAAGCCCGTCGTCGCCGTATTCCTCGGCGCGGACGAGGCGCTGTACCGGGGCCACAGGGTCACCGGCGTGTTCAACCTGCAGGACGCCGCCAAGGCCTGCGTCCGTCTGGCCGGGGTCGGCGGCGCGCGCATCGGCTGGACCGACCAGGAGCTGGAGGAGCTGGCCGATTCCTGCGCCAAGCGCTTTACGGGGACGAAGAAATATTTTCGCGGTCTGTATACCGGCGGCACCTTCGCTGAGGAAACCCTGATGGTCTTCCGCGCGAACGCGCCGGATACCGTGATGCACACGAACCGCGACAACACTAAATACGCGGTGCGCCTGAAAACGCATAAGCAGAGCGAGGGCCATACCCTGCTGGATATGGGTGACCTGGATTTCACCGCGGAAGCGCCCCACACCGTCTTCGATCCCGCCCAGCGCCTGCAGCGCTTCCGTCAGGAGCTGGCCGATCCCGAGGTCGGCCTGATCGCCATGGACATCATTCTCGGACCCGGCGTCGCGCCCGATCCCGCCTCCTGCTATCTGCCCTATATGAAGGAACGGCCCGACGTCGTGTATGTCTGCGCCGTGTGCGGCGGCGAGAACGACCCGCAGGACAAGAAGAGGATCAAGGCCATGCTGCGCGAGGCCGGCGTGATCGTTGCGGACAGCAACTATGAAAGCGCGAGGCTCTGCGCGGCGGTCTGCCGGAAGCTGGAGGAACACTGATATGCAGGAAAGCAGGAAAAACGAAGCCGGGATCTACCAGGAAAAGCCGGCGGTGGCCAATCTGGGCATCATGCTGTTTTACCAGGCTTTAGTGGATCAGAAATGCAAGTGCACGCAGATCAACTGGGTGCCTGAATACGAGCAGAGCGAGGAAATGGAAGCCCTGCTGGACGAATTCCTGTAAGGAGGGCGAAGCAAGGTGGATGTGAAGCAGAGGATCGCCGAGGCCAACCGGCAGGCGGCGTCATGTATCACTGAAAACGATCCGTACTGGGTGGATATCCGCCCGGCGGGCGAATGCGTGGAGGGCTTGGAGGATCACATGATCCTGCATTCCGGCCCCCCGATCGACTACGAGGACATGGTCATGCTGCACAAACGCGGCATGGTGTCCGCCATGCTGTTCGAGGGCTGGGCGAAGGATGAGAAGGAAGCCGTAGAGATCATCCGCTCCGGCGAGATCAAGATCGATTCCGCGCTGAACCACAATACCGTCGGCGCGGGGACCGGCATCATCACCAAGTCCGTCGCCATGAACGTGATCGAGGACCGGCGCAACCACACCACCGCCGCCACCTTCCCCGCCGAAGGCCCCGTATTCCAGGGCGGCTTCTGCGGCTGGGGCCTGTATAACGAGGGCATCGCGGAAAACCTGCGCTATATGCGCGAGGTGCTCTTCCCGCCCATGCGGGAGATGCTGGCGAAGAACGGCGGTATCGCCATCAAGCCCATTCTGGCCGAGGGTATGCAGATGGGCGATGAGAACCACACGCGCCAGACCGCGGCGGACCTGCTGTTTGACAAACAGGTGCTCCCGCAGCTGTTCGAGCTGGACCTGCCCAAGGAGCAGATCATGCGCACGGTCAGATACATCGTGGAGACTCCGCGCTTCTTCCACTGCTATGGCCAGGGCGCTTCCCGCGCGGCGGCCATCGCCGCCGACGGCATCGAGTATTCGACCATGGTCACCGCCATGGCGGGCAACGGCGTGGAATTCGGCATCAAGATCGCCGCGCTCCCCGGGCAGTGGTTCACCGCGCCGGCGCCGATGATGAAGGGGCGCTATACCTCCACCAAGTTTACCGAGAAGGACCAGCTGCCCTGGATCGGCGACAGCTGCGTGGTGGAGTGCGCCGGCATGGGCGGCATCGCCGCAGCGGCCAGCCCCATCGTGTGCAATCTGCGCGGCATGAGCCTGCAGGAATCCATCGCCCAGAGCCGGGAGATGGAGAATATCTGCATCACCCGCAATCCCAATTATGTTATCCCCAACCTGGACTTTGACTGCCTGCCGGCGGGCGTGGACATCCGCCTGGTGCTGAAGACCGGCATCTGCCCGGCGGTGCACGGCGGCATGTTCAATTACGAGGGCGGCCTGATCGGCGCGGGCATGGCCAGGGTGCCCATGGGCTGCTTCGAAAAGGCGATGAAGGCCTTTGCCGCCAAGTACAGATAAACCTGTCCGACCGGAGGTGCGTATGCGCAGGATCATGGTCATGAATCTGGGCTCCACCAGCTTCAAATTCAAGCTGTTTGAGATGGCCGAGGAGGAAAAATGCGCCGCGTCCGGCGGGGTGGAAAACATCGGCGGCGCAGGCACCTTCTTCACTCTGATAAACGGAGAGCGCGTGAAAGGCGAGTGTGACAGCGCCACCCACATGGACGCGCTGGAGACCTGCATGCAGGCGCTGCGCGGCCGGGGCCTGAACGTCGACCTCGCCTCCATTGACGCCCTGGGCTACAAGGCGGTGCACGGCGGGCGCATTTCCGGGGCCCAGCTGGTGGACGACGCGCTGATCGCCGAAATGCGGCGCATGTCCGATTTCGCGCCCGCGCACAATCCCGTCTACCTGAATATGATGACCCGCATGCGCCAGGCCTATCCGGACATCCCCCAGATCGCGTGCTTTGAAACCGCGTTCCACGCGAGCATTCCCCTGGCCAGGGCCGTCTATGGCGTGCCCTATGAGTGGGTTGCGCGCTATGGCGTGCGGCGGTACGGCTTCCACGGATCCAGCCACAGCTATATCGCCTGGAAAATGGCGCAGGTCGCCCCCGACGCCAGACGCCTGATCAGCATCCACCTGGGCGGCAGCTGCTCGCTGTGCGCTATCCATGACGGCAAAAGCGTCGCCAATTCCATGGGCGCGACTCCGCAGAGCGGCATATTCCACAATAACCGCGTCGGTGATATGGACGTCTTCTGCCTGCCCGCTCTGGCCCAGGATATGGGCGGGCTCGAGCCGGTCATGAAGGCCTTGTCCTCGCAGAGCGGACTGCTCGGCCTCTCCGGCGTCAGCAACGACCTGAGACAGGTCGAGCAGGCGGCCCGCGACGGGAACGCGCAGGCACAGCTGGCCATCGACGCCTTCGTAGACAGTATCGTAGGCTATATCGGCATGTATACCGCCTTCCTGGGCGGTCTGGACGCCATCTGCTTTACCGGCGGCATCGGCACCAACGACGCCGCCCTGCGCAGGCAGGTCGCCGACAGGCTGACCTTCGTGCGCGCCCGCATCGACGATCAGAAGAACCAGGATGGCTCGTGTGAGGCACTGCACGCGCCGGACAGCGGCATCGGGATCTGGGCGTTTGAAACGAACGAGGAGCTGATGGTGGCGCGCGGCTGCATGCGCGTGCTGGGCGCATGAATCCGGATGTTCTGACGGCGCGGCTGACCGGCGCCTTCTCCGCGCCATGCGCTGGAAAGGTACATTCTGTATTCGCGCGGACCGCCAATCTCCTCATGGAGCTTCTCTCAGGCCCGCGCATGCTGACGCTGACGGCGGTTTCCTGTCCCGCTGTTCCGGACAGTATCTGCGTCCCCTCCGACGCGCTCGCCGGGCTGGAGCCCGGTATCCGCGTGGCCATGAGTCGTGACAACTTATTCCTGCCCGACGGCGATCACCCGTTCCGCCAGGATCCCGCCTGGACCGGCCGGATCATAAGGCGCGGCCATTGGAAGGGGATCGAAGCGTTCCTGCGGCAGACCGAGGACCTGCGCTGCGGGCTGGAGGGGATCCCTCGACCCAGAAGAGAGAGGGCGCTCAAGACGCTCTGTACCGCGGACGCGCCTGCGTATATTGGCCTCGGCTGCGGTTTGACGCCATCCTTCGACGACGCATGTACCGGCGTGCTGGCCGTATACCGCGCGGCCGGCCTGCCCGCGCCCTTCACGATCCGTGACTTTTCCGTGACCACCGACGTCAGCGCGCGATACCTCCGTCTGGCGCAGGAGGGGTACTTCGGAGACGTCCTGATCCGGCTGATCGACGCGGTCGCGGAAAACAGCGATATCCCGGGCCGTCTCCGGGAGCTGCTGGCAGTCGGAGCGACCTCCGGCGCCGATATCGCTATGGGGATGCGCTTCGCCTTCCGGAACGAGATGATCATTGAAGCAACATGCCCCGCGGCAACGGAAAGCAGACTTTCCTGACCGTCCCGGAGCGACAGTGGAGATGCATATACCATGGATCTTTTTGAACGCTTTGAACAGCTGACCAGCGTCATGGAAGCCATGAACGCGGAGGCGACAAAACAGGCGGATATTCCCTATATCCGCCTGCATGACTATGTCCATTACTGTGACGTAAAAACCTTCCTGCACGACTATGCCCGCCGGCTGCGGCTGAATCCAGCGGAGCGGGAAAGCCTGCTCGCCTTCTGCTTTCGCGATACACTGGAGATCAAAAGCCGGATCGGGGAGCGCGATCTGTACGCCTTCACCTTTCACTATTTCAAGAGTATGGTTTACCGGACCGGCAACCTGGATACGCCGGACGACTGCGTGGAAAAGCTGGATATGGACCGCTTCGGCCCCTACCGCGCCGCCCGGGAAAAACAATGGCGCGGGGAAAGGCTGACCGATGAAGAGAATCACCTTCTCAGTGATACCGAAGCCGCGGTCCTTCGGGCCATGCGCGTATAAAACTGCCGGGCGTCACGTTCGCGGCGCCCGGGGGATCAGTCCTCACGGTATTCAGCTGTAAGGATCGCCCGGAACGGATTCTCGCTGTCCAGCTGATCACGGAGCTGCCGCACGCACTCCGTCCGGCCCTTCACGCCCATTGAGTTATAGATCTTATTCAGCCGGTATTTGAGCGCGCCTTCGCTGATGAACAGCTTCTCCACAATGGCCTCATAGCTTTTGTTTTCCATCAGCAGCGACAGGATCTTCAGGTCCAGCTCGTCGCAGGCGGCCAGGCAGTTTTCAAGCTCCGCCAGCGGACGCACGAAGGGATCGGAGTAAAATGGGTCGTTCTCCGTAACGGGCAGGGGGATCTCGGGCCTCGCTTCCGGTTCCAAGCCCGCCGTGCTCTCCCGCACGATCAGCCGGCCGGGCACAATCAGGCGGACTGAGCAGCCGCTGTCCTCGGGCTGGCGGCACAAAAACTGCCAGGCATAAAAGCTGTGCTCCCCCACGCGGGGCATATCCATCGTCATCGTGGTGATGGAAGGCGAATAGTATCTGCCGATGATCTTGTTTCCAAAGCTGCATACCCACAGG
This sequence comes from uncultured Eubacteriales bacterium, assembly GCA_902760595.1. Lineage (GTDB taxonomy): Bacteria > Bacillota > Clostridia > Christensenellales > Aristaeellaceae > UBA4246. Next base: position 11,204 of record CACWHI010000024.1, on the reverse strand, counting down.
TCCCGCGGCACGCTGATGCCGCTTTTTTTGCATTGCCGGACCAGCTGGATCGCCATGTTGTCGTTGGGACAGATGGCGGCCCTGTACCGCTTTGCGTTTTCAACGAACGAAACCAGCGCCGACCGGGGATCGCTCTCCCACAGCCAAGCGTCTTTCTCATCGGTATCCATGCCCAGGGAGGAGACCGCGCTCATCGCCGCGTGGTAGCGGAAGGTGTCATTGATCGAATGGATGCCGAAGCCGACCAGCGCGATCTTAGAGCAGCCGAGGGAGTACAGATAGTTAACCATCTGCTGGGTCTCCGTGCGCCGCGAGGGGGTGGCGCAGCTGATGTCAGGCCCGAACTGCTCTCCGTCCAGGCCCGCCAGCACCGAGCGGCGTCCCTCCTCCCGCAGCAGGTGGATGACCCGCCGTACGAAGGCGATGCTGTCGCTCGCGATGATCGCCGGCGCGTCCGTATCCCGCCAGGCTGCTTCCTCCAGGTCTTTTTCGGATATCGTCTGGATGCGTACGCTCGTCTTCACCGCCGCGGAATGGATTCCCTTCAGCACCTCCCGGTAGGGAGTCGCCCTGGAGGAATCCGTATCAAAAAATACCGGCAGTATCGTTTCTTTCATGCTATCCTATATGCTCCCATTCTGGTTTATCTCGTTCCGTGGAAATATATCGACCATTTATAACAAACCAAATAAATATAACACATACCGGAAGAAAAAGCAATACCAAATTTATTCTGGCGGGAAAACAAGTTTTCATCTCGACTGGCCGGCGGATTTTTTATAAACTATTATCAACAAAAGGCATGGGTATGCCTGAAATAATTGAAAGGAGAACCTACTATGAAAAAACTGGCTCTGCTTCTTGTCGCGGTAATGTTGGTTTCCTGCTGCTCCTTCGCCATGGCGGAAGAGAAGAAGACGGAAATCTCCTACACCTCCTGGGCGCTCGCTGAAGAAAAGCTGGTGCCGATCTACGGCGGCGCCGCCGACGCGTTCATGGCGGACAACCCCGACGTGGTGGTGGACTACAGCCGCACCAATCCCTACGGCGACTACCTGACGCAGCTGAAGAAGGACGCCAGCGCCGGCACCGCCCCGTATGTGGCCCACATCAAGGCTGAGTGGCTGCCTGAGCTGCTGGAGTTGGGTGTCGTGAAGGATATCAAGCCCTACATCAGCCCCGAAGTCATCGCCGACTACACCGAAGCCACCATCGCCGCCGTGTCCGACGGTGACCGGATGGTCGCCATGCCCTGGTTCGGCAACAGCTACGCCCTGTACGTCAACAAGGCCCTGATGGCGCAGGCCGGCATCGAAACCATGCCCGCCACCTGGGAAGAGCTGATCGAGGACGCGAAGAAGATCTCCGCCCTGGGCGATGATATCTACGGCCTCGCGATCCCCAACAGCAACGGCGTGGAAGCCGGCGAAGGCTACAACATCCTGCCCGTGCTGTGGGCTTATGGCGCTGAGTGGAACAAGTTCACCAGCGAAGAATCCATCAAGGCGTTCTCCCTGATCAAGGAACTGATCGACGAAGGCGTTTCCACCACCGTCGGCAACTCCTTCAAGGACCTGCGCAGGCTCTTCGGCGAAGGCAAGATCGGCTTCTACTGGGACCTTGAGGCCACCATCAGCACCGCTGCCAGCGCCGCGTCCAACGAGGAAGAGTTCTATAAGAACTTCGCCGCTATCGAGATCCCCGGCACCAAGGCCTATGCCATCAACCACTTCCTGGTCGTACTCGACAATACCCCCGACGAAGTGATGCCCGCTGTCGGCCGGTTCCTCGAGTACATGACCGACGCCAAGGTCATCGACATCTACTACAAGGGCGGTCAGGGCAAGGTTTCCGGCCGTGCCAGCGTCAACCCGAAGGTGTTCGTGGACGTTTCCGCGACCACCCAGGCCTATGTCGACGCCATGACCCACGCCAACCCGCTTCCCATCGACATCCACTTCATGCAGCTTGAGTCCAAGGTCGTCGACGCGCTGACCATGCTGGCCCAGGGCTCCTCTGCCGAGGACGCCGCTGCCGCCCTGCAGGAGGCCTTTGACGAGGCGTACGAGGACTGATCCCGATTACCTGAATCACTGAACGCGCGGAGGAGACGCTTCTTCTCCTCCGCTCCCCTGTCCGCCCTGTCTCGCTGCGGGCGAGATCGGGCGGACACTTTTATCAAAAGGGGGAAAAAAACAAATGTCAATCGCTCTCAAAAAACAGAAAAAGCCACGCCTCTCGCGCCATGAGCGGGGAGACCGGTGGTTTGGTTTCCTGCTGACCCTGCCGGCCATCATCATGCTGTGTGTGGTCATCGCGCTGCCCATCCTCAAGGGCATTTACGTCAGCTTTTTTGAATACAAGCTCGCGGACCTGCGCAAGTCGGAATTCAACCTGGACGGAGAAACGATTTCGCAGGTCATCAGCGGGGAAAAGGATGTTTCCGCGCTGACGAACTATAACTGGAACGATTTCAAGAATTACCAGCGCCTGTTCAAGGGCGGCCTGAGCAAGGGGCCCTTCTTTACATATTTCGCCAACACGGTGGTGTTCGTCTTTTTCGCCGTCGTCATACAGACGGTGCTGGGCATGCTGATCGCCCTGCTGCTGAATTCCGGCATCAAGGGCAAGGGCCTTTTCCGGGGACTGATGCTGATTCCATGGACGATCCCCTCGGTCGTCGTCGCCATCGTATGGCGCCTCATGCTGCACCAGGATGGCGGCATCATCAATTACCTCCTCTATCTTTTCAACTTCACCGGCAGTTCCCAGATCTCCTGGCTGCAGACGGTGCTCAGGGCGCGCTCCTCCATCGTCATCGCGGCGGTATGGCGGCAGCTGCCCTATATGATGGTCATGCTGCTCGCGGGCCTTCAGTCCGTCGATTCCTCCCTGGAGGAGGCCGCCAAGATCGACGGTGCCAGCGGCTGGAACAGCTTTTTGCACGTGACGCTGCCCGCCATCAAGCCGGTGCTGATCACCTCCGTGTGGATCGCGATCATGAACAACTTCCAGATGTACACCATTATCGCCAACCTGGCGGGCACAGGCTCCACGACCGGCACCATGACGCTCTCCATCGCCGCGTACAAGGAGGCGTTCACCAATAACAACTTCGGCCGCGGCGCGGCCATCGGCGTTTTGTGGCTGGTGATCCTGTTCATCATCACCCTGGTTTCCAACAAAATGAGCGAGCGCTCCGCCCGCGATTACCTGTGACGGGAGGGATCGAAGATGACGCAGAAAACAGCCGTCCGGCAGCCTGTCAATCAGTGGCTCCTCCTGACCCTCGGCAAGTGCGGGTGCGTGCTTCTATTCCTGTTTCCCCTCTACCAGCTCCTGCAGATGGCGGGCGGCGCCCGGGAATCCGGCGGGATCTGGTGGCGGGTCTTGCTGATGCTGGCAGGTATCGCCGGCTTTGTCCTGCTCACGACCAGCTTCCCGGAGATCCGGCAGAACACGCAGGTCGCGCGGCATCAGCGCCAGCTGGGCCGGGTCCTCCGCTACATCCTGATCGGCCTGATCCTGATCGTCGCGCTGTTTCCGGTGCTGTGGATGTTTTTCTCCTCCCTGCTGCCCAGCCCCCGCGTGATGCAGATCCCGCCCGTGTTCGGCATCACCGGCGAAAGCGGACTGTTCAACTATGTCAAGGTCTTCTCCAAGGCCGAATACGTACGGTATTTCGTCAACTCCTTCGTCACCGCGGGCGGCACGGTGCTCATGGTCATGCTCATCGCCCTGCCCGCCGGCTATTCCTTCTCCCGTTACTCGTTCGCCGGGAAAAACATGGTCCTGACGCTGATCATGTCCGTGCAGATGTTCCCCATTGTCGTGATCCTGATCTCGCTTTACGGCTTTTATCTGCGCTGGAACCTGGTCAATACCTACATGGGCGTCATCCTCGCGGACACCGTGCAGGCGATGCCGCTGGCGATCACGCTGATGCGTTCCTTCTTCGATACCCTCCCCCGCTCGCTGGATGAGAGCGCCCGTATCGACGGCGCGGGCAGACTGCGCGTGATGTTCTCGATCCTGGTGCCGCTGACCCTGCCCGGCCTGGTCGCCGTGGGGATCTACACCTTCCTGACCGCGTGGGACGATTACCTGATGGCCCTCACCATCATGTCCACCACGGATATGAAGACGCTCACCGTCGGCCTGGCGCAGAGCTTCCTGGGCGAATACGCGCACGATTACGGCGCGCTGATGGCCTTCTCCATGGCCGGTTCCCTGCCCATCGTACTCCTGTTCGTATTCTTCCAGAAATACATGATCTCGGGCCTGACCGCAGGCGCCGTGAAGGGATAACTGAAAAGGCTGCCACGGATCGTGTTTCCGCGGCAGCCTTTTCAAACAGGCTATTATTATAGCACATCTGTCCCAAACTGGCAATGCCAAACCGCATATTATCGGCGGCACCCGTTTTGCCTTGTGGCGCCGGAGGGCACGGCCTTATAATCTGCTTACCGGAATGGATCCGCACCAAATAAGAGGAGGACATCCCATGAGCAACAAAAAGTATCGCATCGCTATCATCGGCTGCGGCATGATCTGCAACGCCGCGCATATGCCCTCGATCACAGAGCTTAAAAAGAAGGGCCTCGCGGAAGTCGTGGCCGTCGCGGACATCCGTGAGCAGGCCGCCCGCGAAACCGCTGAGCGCTGGGGGATCCCCGCCTGGTACACGGATCCCCAGCAAATGCTGGACGAAGTAAAGCCCGACTGGGTCTCCGTCTGCACGCCCAATGTGTATCACAAGCAGTGGTCCATCGCCGCGCTCCGCGCCGGCGCGCACGTCATGTGTGAGAAGCCCATCGCGCTCAAATATCAGGACGCGAAGGAGATGTTCGAGGAGGCGGACAAGGCCGGCAAGCTGCTGTGGGCCTGCCAGAGCCGCCGCTGGAGCGCCGATATGGACTTCGCCTACATGGCCATGCGCGAGGGCGATATCGGCAAGCCGTATTTCGCGGATATCTCCTTCGTGCGCCGTTTCGGCATCCCCACCTGGGGCTTCTTCCACATGAAGGAGCATAACGGCGGCGGTTCCTTCTGCGACCTGGGCGTGCACTTTATCGACGCGCTGCTGTGGATGTGCGGCAACCCGCGCGTGCAGGCCGTGTCCGGCATGGAGACGGATGTGATCGCGAAAAAGAAGGAAGACGTGATGATCTCCATCAAGGAATCCGGCGCGTACATCGGCACCTTTACCCCGCGGCCCTATGATCCGGACGAGTTCTCCGTGGAGGAATGCGCGGCGGGCTCGATGCGCCTCGAGGGAAATTTCCTGGTCAATTTCAAGTTCACCTGGGCGCTGAACCAGCCGACCGCCAAGCACTTCATCCTGTGCGGCGACAAGGGCGGCCTGGACGTGGAGCAGTTCAAGCTGTACAAGAACGTGGGCCGTTTCCAGGCGGAGACCGAACTCAAATACTTTGACAACCGTCCCTTCGCCGGCGTGGCCTTTGACGCGCACCGTTACATGTACGAGCACGTCTACAACGTGCTGGAAGGCAGCGAGGAGCGCCGGGTAAAGCCGGAAGAGACCCTGAACGTGGTCGCCGCCATCGAAGCGTTCTACCGCAGCGCGGAGGAAAACCGCGAGGTCCGTACGGAAGAGTTGGGAGGATACCTGAAATGAAAAAGGATCAGTACAAGGTCGTCATCGTTGGCTTCGCGCACGTGCACATCAACGACGTGGCGCAGCACTATTTCGATAATCCGCGCATCGACCTGGCCGCCTGCGCCGATATGCCCTGCAAGGTGCCGGAGCTGCGCACGGACGCGCCCTATACGCGCCAGTGGAACCTGAAATACTGCTCCGAGCGCTTCGGCCTCAAGGTGTATGAGGACTGGCTCAGGATGCTGGACACGGAAAAGCCCGACCTGGTGGTCTGCAACAGCGAAAACTGCTACCATGTGCTGGTGACGGAAGAGTGCGCCAAGCGCGGCATCGCCGTCTGCATCGAAAAGCCCATGGCGACCAATCTGAAGGACGCCCTGGAAATGTACCGCCTGGCCGAAACCTACGGCAGCCTGCTGATCGTCAACTGGCCCATCACGTGGTATTCCGCGATGCATACGGCCAAAAAAATGCTGGATGAGGGCGTCATCGGCGACCTGATCGAAATCAAGACACGCATGGGCCATACCGGCCCCCTGGGCCCCGGCGCCAAGCACAAGATCGCGGCGGTGGCCGCCCCGATGACGGACGCCGAAATCGCCCGAACCTGGTGGCATCAGACCGAGTGCGGCGGCGGCGCGATGGCGGACTACTGCTGCTACGGTTCCATCGTCGCCTACTGGTTCGCCGCGCAGGAGGCGGTGGCCGCGACCGGCATGCGCATCAACAGCATCCATACCCTGGCCAACGCCGAGGACAACGCCGCCATGATCGTGCGCTTCCCCAACTGCCATGCCGTGCTCGAGGGCACCTGGACGACCTACCAGCATACCTTCAAATCCCCCATCATATACGGCACCAAAGGCGCGATCGTCGCGGACTACAAAACCAACACAGTTCAGCTGTACAGGGAGTTCGAGCCCGTGCAGGACATCGGGAACATCACCCTGCCGGAGCATCTCAAGGACGTATCCTGGGCCTTTGTCCATTATATGGACGGGGACGCCCCGCTTCACGAAACCATGACGGCAAAATTCAACCTAGGCGCCATCGCGATCCTGGATGCCGGCATCCGCTCCGCCGACAGCGGCAAGACTGAACTGGTCAACAATATCCATTGGATGATCGGGTGAACACCATGACGGGGATCATAACGGACATTCAGCATTTTTCGCTGCACGACGGCGCCGGGATCCGCACCACCGTCTTTATGAAGGGATGCAACCTGCGCTGCGCGTGGTGCCATAACCCGGAGACGCTGCAGCTGAAGCCGGAGCCCGCCTATTATCCGGCCAAATGCATCCATTGCGGACACTGCCAGACCGGCTGTCCGACCGGCGCGCGTACCACCATCGGCCGGGAAATGAGCGTCCGGGAGGTTCTGGATCAGATCCTGCGGGATCAGGACTACTATACGTCCTCCGGAGGCGGCGTGACCGTCTCCGGAGGCGAGCCCTTCATGCAGCCGGCGTTCCTGCGGGAGCTGCTACGCGCCTGCCGGGAAGCCGGGCTGAACACCAACGTGGAGACCAACCTTTCGATGCCCTGGGATGTAATCGAGCCGTGCCTGCCCAATCTTGACCACATATATTTCGATATCAAGCTGTTTGATCCGAACCTGCACCGTCAGTGGACGGGTGCCGGCAATGAAACCATTCTCCAGAACGCGAAGCGGATCGGTGATAGCGGCGTGCCGTTTACCGTGCGGACGCCCCTGATTCCCGGCGTGACGGATACGGAGGACAACATCCGCGGGATCGCGTCCTTCGTCGCGGATCTCGGGCCCAGTCCCGAATACGAGTTGCTGAATTACAACGTGCTGGCTGAAGCCAAATACGCGCCTGTGGGCCTGACCTACCCGCTCTCCGGCGCAAGGCCGCTGCCGAAGGAGCGCCTGCGCGCTCTCTGTGAGATCGCCGGCGCTGCCGGCGTGCGCTGCACGGTCAGAAAGGGTTGAAGCGATGACGATCGAAGAAAAGCGGCAGGTCTATACCGCGCGGATCCGCAAGCTCCGCGACATGAAAATCGAAGAAACACGGAAAAAGATCGCCTATAACGGCCATACGGACGAGGACGATTACAATTACCTCTGCCCGCCGGAGGGCTACAGCTGGAAGCCGGCCGGCGATACGCCCAACGGGGATTTCCACGGCTACCGCGGCTGGAGCGAGAACTATGCCGCCATGCTCCGCAGCTTTCCCCCCGTCGTCATTCCGGAAAACAGCATGTGCGGTAATTTTTACCGCATCCTGCAGAAATTCCGCAAGCTGAGATGGCACGAAAGCTGGGACCTGTCGCCCTGGCAGGATACCATCACCAGGTATGGCATCGATCACGGCCTCGGCCAGATCCACCACTTCTGCGGGGATATGCGCATCGGTCTCAGGCTGGGCTGGGAAGGGCTGCGCGAGAAGGTGCTTCACTATTCCCGGATCAATGATCAAACCGAGGAGCAGCGGGAGTTCTACCGCGCGGAACTGCTGTTTCTGGACGCCTGTATGGAGTGGATGGACCGCACGATCGCCTGCGTGCGGGAAAAGCTCGAAACGGAAACCGACGAGGGCCTCCGGGAAAACCTGCGGGGCATGCTGGAAGCCAACGAATGGGTAAGGAAGGCTCCCCCGCGCACCCTGCGCGAAGCCTGCACCTTCATCTCCTGGTACAACCTCTTCGGCCGTTCCTTCAACCGCGAAGGGGCGGGCGGACAGCTGGACGAGCTGCTGCGTCCGTACTATGAGCAGGATATCGCCGAAGGGATCATCGATGACGAGGACGCCGTCTACTACATCGCCGGGCTGCTGATGAGCGACACGAAATACTACCAGCTCGGCGGTCCGGACGAGACGGGAAGGGACATGGTGAGCCATGTTTCCTGGCTGATCCTGGAAGCCGCGGACCGTATGGATATGGCGCTGAACCTGACCATCCGCGTCCACGACGGACTGCCCCGGGACTTTTTCCGCCGGGGCGTGGAGCTGCTGTTCAAGCATAAAAACGGCTGGCCGCGCTTTTCCGGGGACCAGAGCCTGGTGAACGGCTTCATGAACCGCGGCTTCAGCCGGGAGCTGGCGGCGAAGCGGATCGCCGTAGGCTGCAACTGGATGGCGATTCCCGGTCTCGAATACCCGCTGAACGATTCCATCAAAGTCAACCTTGCAAAGATATTCGAAGTGGCTTATAATGAGATGATGACTTCCGGCGAACGCTCCACCGAGCGGCTGCGGCAGCTGTATCTTTCGCATCTGCGGATCGCGCTGCGCTGCGTCGCCGATACCATGGATTTCGACCTGAACAACAACCGCTATAATTCCCCTGAGCTGTTCCTGAACCTGTTTATGCAGGGCCCCATCGAAAAGGGCAGGGATGCCTCCGACCATTCTGTGCCCTATTACAATATCGGTATCGACGGCGCGGGCGTCGCCGTGGCCGGCAACTCTTTCGCCGCGCTGCAGCAGCGGGTGGAGCAGGAGGAATTGCTGACCTGGGACCAGGTGTATGCCGCCGTGCGGGCCAATTTTGAAAATGAAGACGGTGAATACGTCCGCGCCGTGCTGCGCGGCAGCGGACGCTACGGCCAGCCGGGCTCGCTGGGCAACGAGTGGGTCAGGAAGCTCACAGAGATGTTCCGGGACGAGGTGACCGCCCTGCGCGGCAAGGAGGTTTCCGTTTTTATCCCCGGCATGTTCTCCTGGAGCAAGACCATCCTGTTCGGCAGGCAGGTAGGGGCCACGCCCGATGGGCGCAAGGCCTTCGAGCCGATCAACCACGGCGCGAACCCCATGCCCGGCGACGTGCGCAACGGCGCCATGACCGATATGAGCGAGGCCATCCTGCTGGCGCAGTGCGGCATGGGCAATACCAGCCCGTTCCAGATGGAGCTGGACCCCGGCGTCATCGATATGGAGGATGGCATCGACAAGGTGATGGCGCTGCTGGAGACGCATCTCAGGCGCGGCGGGACACTGATCAACGTGAATATCGTGGACGCCGCGAAGATCCGTGCCGCGCACAAGAATCCGGAGCTGTATCCGGACCTGGTGGTGCGTGTCACCGGGTTTACCGCGTATTTTATCACATTGACGCCGGAATTCCGGCAGCTGGTGGTCGACCGGCTGATGGAGGCATGAACGATCACGGAAGGGGGAAGCGCGTGAAAACGATAACAGAATGTCTGGAAACGCCGGTACGGGACAGTGCGGACGTGCTGGTCGTCGGCGGCGGGATCGCGGGCGTAGCCGCTGCCCTGGCAGCGAGAAGGCAGGGCCGGGACGTGCTGATCCTGGAGAAAACCGCCCTGTTCGGAGGACTGGCCACCAACGGCCTGATCAGCTGGTATGAACCGCTGTGCGACGGCGAAGGGACCCAGCTGATGAAGGGTCTCCCGGAAGAGCTGCTGCGCCTCTCCGTCCGTTACGGACCTGATACCCTGCCGGAAATCTGGCGCGACCCCGGTATCCCAGTGGACAGGACGAAGCTCGCGGCGCAGAAGCAGCACCCGGTAGGAGGCAGGTATGCCACCTACTTCTCCCCCACCATGTTCCAGCTGGCGATCGATGAGCTGCTCCAGAAGGAGGGGGTCCGCATCCGGCTGTGCATGAGCGGCGTACGACCGCTGATGGAAGGCGGGAATACCTGCCGCGGCGTCGTCACGGAAAGCGTCACCGGCCGGGAAGCGTACCTCGCCCGGATGGTCATCGACGCCACGGGCGACGCCGTGATTCTGGCGCGCGCCGGCGTCCCCTGTGTCGAGGGGGAAAACTATTTTTCCTTCGTCGCCCAGGAAATGGGCGCCAACGCTGTCAGCAGCGTCATATCCCGCAGGAAATGGCACAGCATCGGCGCGAACCTGTACGGCGCCGGGCATCCCGAGGGCTATCCGCGCTATGCCGGGACGCGAAACGAAGAGGAGACCGCCTTCCTGCTGGACGGCAGGAGGTGCCTGCTGGACTCGATCCGCAGGCGTGACCGGTTCCGGAACGACGTGACCGCTCTCCCCTCGCAGGCACAGTTCAGGAAGACCCGCAGGCTCCGGGGCGGCGCGACGCTCGTGGAAAGTGACTGCCGCGCCTGTGCCGACCGTTCCGTCGCCCTGATCTGCGATTTTGACCGCCCCGGCGACTGGTATGAGCTGCCGTACGAATGCCTGTATCACCCGGACTATCCCAACCTGCTCGCGGCGGGACGCATGATCTCTTCCGACGGCTGGGCCTGGGACGTGACCCGCGTGATCCCGGGATGCGCTGCCTCCGGCGAGGCGGCCGGCATCGCCGCGGCGATGGCCGTCGACGAAGGCCAGGCACTGAACCGTCTGGACATCAGGTCACTGCAGACACGCATACGGCGTCAAAACGTGCTGATCCACCGCCAGGAGGCCGGCTGACAGATAAAGGAGGGAAACCGCATGACACCCCTGGAATACGTAAAACAACGCAAGATCGTAGCCATTGTGCGCGGGCTCGCGCCGGAGTACATCCTTCGCCTGGGGCACGCCTTTGAGGAGGGCGGCATCGGGCTGATGGAGGTCACCTACAACCAGAAGGCGCCTGAGACCTGGAAGGCGACCGCCGCCGCGATCGAGGCGATG
>CACWHI010000023.1 GCA_902760595.1 uncultured Eubacteriales bacterium | reverse complement strand
CAGTGAGCCACAGAGCATAGAGCGCGGCAGCGTTCTATGCGACAATGGCGAACTGAGAGTTACTGACACAGGATGCAGCTACAATCGCATAAATCATCTCGCGTCAGCGGAATCTACCTTGCGGATATGCCGCTCGGGAGGACCGCAGGTCCGACAGGCAAATCCGTTGGGGGGTTTCGCAGGGGGGACGCCAGTCCCACCTGCGGTGACTGTTCAGTCTGCGACTGAACAGTCACACATAAAAAAATCCGTCATAAGGGAGAACCCGTTATGTCGGATGGCAGCGGCCGATCGACCGCAAACAGGAAACCCAAGATGCCGCTGCCCTCTGTATATTTCACCCGCTCCTAAGAACAGGCCGGAGCTCTGCGCGGTCTTTTGCCGTCCCCTGGCATGCCGTAAGGCAAGGGGGCGTGACAGCCGAACCTGAAAACGACCCGAGCCCCGTTAATTGAAATGTGGGGAACAACAGAGAACTGGCGTACATCCCAGGACATCCCTGTGCCTGTAAGTATAGGCATGACGCAGCAAAAAGTCAATGTCAGAATCGGTTACCATATTATGCCGCTGACGCCGTGGCCGCCCATCATGCCAGCATACATTCCTCTCATTGCCAAGCGCACCCGCAAAAAAGCCTTCCCCCGATTTTGGGGGAAGGCGGCCGAGTGAGGTCGGATGAGGGCAGTTCACTATGATGTGCAGCAGCCCCTTTTTATGCTTCCATGGAGTTACTTCAGGTTATTGATCATGTCGGTCAGCTTTTCACGCTCGAAGAAGCTCTTGATCCGGGTCAGGACCACATCGGGCTCCACACCGCGGTCCACGTCATAGAAGGAGCCGTTCTTGACGAAGGCGAGGCGGCTGTTGCCGGACATCTGGAAGGTGGTGCCCCAGGCGGTGGTCATCGGCATCACGACGCAGCTGCCGCCGCCGGTGGTATCGCCGATCAGGGTGACCAGGCCGCTGGTCTTGAATACCCAGGGCACCAGGTTGCCGCAGGAGAAGCTGAGGGGCGAGGTCAGGCAGTACAGGTTATACCTGGACGCCAGGGAATCGCTGTCGTCAAATTCGCGGTCCCGGTTGGTATCCACCAGATAGGTGGCGGTGCCCTGCGCGCCGGTGAAGGTGTCCATATTGGTGATCACCGCTTCGCCCAGGAACCAGCCGATCACGTACACGGCCGCGTCCGCGGCGCCGCCGGTGTTCATGGACATATCGAGCACGACGTTCTGCACCGGGCTGTTTTCACGGGTGATCTGATTGTGGCAGTACAGGACCAGGGAAATGGTATCCTTGATGCAGTCCGGCGTGCTCAGGTCCAGATTGTAGTAATCGATGCCATCCGCGGCAAAGGTGTCAAAGGTCACGTAGGCGGTGTTGCCGATCTCCTGGTAGGCATTGCGGCCTTCCGGCATGATCTCCTTCAGCACCTTTCCATAGCGGTCGGTATTCGCGAAGTCCGCCTTGCGGGAGAAGCCGACGCCGTGGCCCTCCAGCTCGGTGCTCACGCCGGTCAGATAGGAGTTATAGAGGTAGGCGCTGTGCAGGTCGTCCATGTAGAAGTTGATGAAATCGTTCACGGCCTCGTCAGCCACCTTGCTGTCGGGATCCGCCAGCTTATCATAGAAGTCGGTATTCAGCAGCAGATCGGTGAAGCTGTTCAGGTTATGGGCGTCCTTGAGGCCGTAGAAGGTGTCCAGCTCCATGCACAGCTCGGCGACGCCGTACGCGGCCAGCGCCTCGCTGCGCCGAGCGGGGCCCTCGGCATAAAACTGTTTGCCGATTTCGGTGGGCACGCTGATTTCCGCGCCGGTCAGCGGATCCTGCTGAGATTCGGCGACCGTGTCCTTGCCGCCCATGACGATCTGCTTACCGTTGCAGTACACCAGGATATTCAGGCCGCTCGGCTTGCCGACCAGCAGGTCGAACGTGGTGTGCAGCGGCAGCAGGTTTTTGCCGTCCTGCTGGATTATGGGGATGCCGTAATCGTTCAGCGGGATCATCCGCGGCTGGCCGGGACGCTCGATCCGCACGTTCGTGGTGCGCTTGAACAGCTCGGGCAGGCCGGTAGACGCGTTAAAGCCGGAGGACCCCAGGATATCGATCTGGGACTTGATGGGATTGATGGCGAAGGTGTTGAAGTTGCTGAAGAAAATATCCTTGCTGCCGAAGTCGACGAGGGCGGAGGAATTATTGTAAAGATAGGTGATCGAGCAGATCTTGTCCGCTTCGTTGTATTCATACATGTAGTTGTCACGGGGATTGTTATCATCGCTGTAGAGCGCGTTCATGAACTTCACGAATTCGCCCACGTCGACGTAGGGCAGGTCGCTGACGCCGTCCAGGTAATAGACCGGCATCGCCTCATAAATCAGCTTAGCGGCCGCGTTGTACACCGGCAGCTGCCTGGTTTCCACCTTATGGGGCTCAGCCGCCGTTTCCGCCGGCGCCGGCTCCGCCCAGGCGGCGCCAAAGCACAGCAGCGTGAAGCACAGCATGATACTGAGTAGCTTTTTCATCTTTTCACGTTCCTTTCTTTTCCATTTTGCATGACAGTTGCACATGCCATTGGGGAATTATAGCACACGCCGCCCGAAACGTACAGACCCAGCGCGCATTTTTTTGAGAGGCGCAGCCCCTGAATTGTTCAACACAGCATGCCGCCCCGCCGTAAAACGCGGAAAGAGGATTGACAAGAGAAATACTTGATGCTATAAGTCTTTTGATAAAGTGTGCCCGCATAGCGGGGCACGAAGAAGGGAGACGGTCAGGATGCTGCTGGGCGGTACTGTGGCGGGAAGCTGGAGCAGCCCCGAGGAATGGGAACAATTGCTGGTGGCGTCACGCTTCAAGGCGGTCACCGCGCCATTCAACTGCCGGACGCCGGCGGGGGAGATCGACGCGTACTGCGCCATTGCCCGACGGCACCGTGTGGTGATCGCGGAGGCGGGGGTATGGAGGAACCTGTTGGATCCGGATCCCGCGCTGGCCGCGGAAAACCTGGCCTTTGCCAAGGGCCAGCTGGCGCTGGCGGACGCCCGCGGGATCCCCTGCTGCGTGAACATCGTGGGCACGGCAAGCCCGGCGGGCTGGGACGCGGCGGACAGGAGCAATTTCACGCCGGAGACCTATGAGCATATCGTTGCCCTCATCCGGGAGATCATCGACGAGGTGAAGCCCTTCCGCGCCTTCTACTGCATCGAGCCGATGCCCTGGATGGTGCCGGACAGCCCCGAGGCGTACCTGCAGCTGATCAGGGACGTGGACCGGCCGCAGTTCGCCGCGCACATGGACTTCGTGAACATGATCAACTGCCCGCGCCGGTACCTGGACGCGGAGGGCTTCATCGAGAAGTGCTTCCGCCTGCTGGGGCCGCACATCAGGAGCACGCACATCAAGGATACGCGCATGCATCCCACGCGCCTGACCGCGACGCTGGAGGAATGCAGCCCCGGCGAGGGGAGCCTGGACTATGAGAGAGTGCTCAGGATCATCGATGAGTACCTTCCGGCCGACGCGCCGGTGCTGCTGGAGCACATGAACAGCTTTGAGGAATATGCCGCGGCCTATGATTATGTGGCGGAGCGCGCCGCACGCGCGGGCATAGCTATCTGACAGGAGGATCGAAAAACATGGCCAACGAAAGACCGCTTTCCGGCGACTCCGTCGCCCTGAACCGCCGGTACCTGGATCATCTGCTGGTGGAAAGCCGCGTGGTCGGCGCCAGACATCCCACAACACGGATGACGCTGTTCGGCTGCGACTTCGCGACCCCGATCACCACCGGCGCGCTGAGCCACCTGAAGCCGGGCATGGCCGCCTTCGCGGAGGGTGCCCGGCAGGCCGGCGCCGCCTGCTTTATCGGCATGGGCTACTGCGCCGAGCTGGAGGCCGCGCTGGCCACAGGCGCGAAGGTCGTCAAGATCATCAAGCCCTACGCGGACACGAACGAGATCCTGCGCCGCCTGGAAAGTGCGGAGAAAAACGGCGCCATCGCCGTCGGCATGGACGTGGAGCACGCGATGAACGTGCGGGACGACCGTGACAGCGTGGTGGCGGGGATCCGGATGAAAACGCCGACGCTGGACGAGCTGAAGAACTACATCGGCGCCACTTCCCTGCCCTTCGTGATCAAGGGCGCGCTCAGCGTGCGGGACGCCCTGACCTGCCGCGACCTGGGCTGCGCGGGCGTGATCCTGAGCCACCACAACGGGCTCATGCGCTGGGCGACGCCCCCGGCCATGCTGCTGCCGGACATCCGCAGGGCGGTGGGGCCGGACTTCAAACTCATCGCGGACGGCGGCGTCCAGGACGGCTTCGACACTTTCAAGCTCCTGGCCCTGGGCGCGGACGCGGTGTCGGTGGGCCGGCCGCTGATGGGCCCGCTGGAGGAGGGCGGTTTCGCCGCCATGGCGCAGATGCTGCGCGATATGACGGACGAGCTCAAGGCCATGATGATGCGCACCGGCTCGCCGGACCTGCAGCATATCGACCCGGCGGTCATCCATCCGGTTAACTGGTAATGGAGGAGGCAACGATGGAAAAGGTCAGATGGGGCGTGCTCGGCACGGCGGGGATCGCCCGGTCGAGCACCATTCCCGCCATGAAAACGGCGGACAACTGTGAACTGTACGCGATCGCCGGGCGCAGCCCGGAGAAGGCGAAGCGATTCCAGGAAGAATTCGGCTTTGAAAGGGCGTATGGCAGCTATGACGCGCTGCTGGCCAACCCGCGGGTGGAGGCGGTGTATATCCCCCTGCCCAACGACCTGCACTGCGAATGGGTCATCCGCGCGCTGAACGCGAAAAAGCATGTGCTCTGTGAAAAGCCTCTCGCCCTGAACGCGGCGCAGGCGGAGGAAATGTTCAGGGCGGCCGAGGCCAACGACGTCTGCCTCATGGAGGCCTTTGCCTACCAGCACAGTCCCATCGTGGCCGCCCTGAAGCGCGAGCTGGACAGCGGCGTGATCGGCGAGGCGCGTTACCTGGAGTCGGCCTTCATCGGCGGGCTGCCCAAGCCCGGCGATTACCGCTGGCGGAAGGAGGCGGGCGGCGGCGCGGCCTACGATCTGGGCTGCTACGCGGTCAGCATGGCCCTCAGGATGCTGGGGGAGGAACCGCGGGAGATCCGGGCGGCGGCGCATTTCAACGAGCAGGGCATCGACCTGTTCACCTCCATGCTGTTCACCTATGGGAACGGGGCGACCGCGAATCTGTACTGCGGCATGCTGGCCGGCACCCGCCGGCTGGACCGTTTCCACATCCTGGGGACCAAGGGCGAGATCTGGTCGCCGGTGGAATTCAATCAGGCCGGAGACATCCCCTATACGGTAGTACACGACGGGATCACTGAGACCAAAACGGTCACCGCGCCGAACAACTACCGTCTCGAGGTCGAGCAGCTGGGACGCTGCGCGCGCGGCGTCGAAACGCCGTTCGTGAGCCGGGAATTCTCCCTGGCCATGGCGCGTATGCTGGATAAGGTGCTCGAAGAGATCAACAAATAAGGTGATAGACCAAACGGGGCCGCTGCGCGTCATCGCGCAGCAGCCCCGTTTGGCTGTTTTGGATCATTCCGCCGCGTTACGGGTTTTCCTGGCTCAGCCAGGCGCGGACGTCGGTATCGCAGATGACACGGTCCAGGTCGGAAATGCCGCAGACCGTGAAGAGGAAGGTCTTGCCGAGCTTACTGGAGTCGCAGAGAAAGTATTTTCTCCTGGCGTGGCGCAGCATCAGCCGCCGCTGGTAGGTCTCGTTCTCGGAAAAATCGCACACATTTCCCTCGGCGGACAGGCCCTGGGAGGAGAAGAACATGCAGTCCGCCGTGACGGATTCGATCATGCTGCTGGAGTAATTGCCCACGCAGACCAGCGCCTCGGGCACCAGCAGCCCGCCGGTGCAGTAGACCGGGATCCGCTTTTCGCACAGCTGTGTGGCCGCCCGAAGGCTGTTGGTGATGACGGTCATATTCTGGCGCTCCTTCAGGTAATTGACCATGCACAGCACGGTGGAGGAGCCGTCCATGAACACGGTGTCCCCGTCGCGGATCAGGCGCACGGCCTCCTCCGCGATCCGGTTTTTGACGCTGCTCAGGTTCTGCTCGCGTACGACCAGCGGTACGGACACGTTTTCGGTGACCCGCAGGGTCACGCCGCCGTAGCTGCGCACGATCAGGCCCAGCTCCTCCATTTTGTGCAGGTCGCGCCGGATGGTGACCTCGCTGGCGTAAACGTGCTCCGCCAGGTAGTGGACGGTCACGTGCTTTTTCTCCTGCAGGATATGCAGGATCGCGTCCATGCGTTCAGTTTTGAACATTTTCAATACTCCTTGTGCGGTTTATGGAAAGATGCCGCCCGAAAACGATATAGGATGATCAATTTTGATCGAAAAGAACAGAAAGGTGATTTTTTATCAAAAGAATGTTCACAGATTGACACTTGAGGAAAGGCACGATATAATTATACCGAAAATCATTCATTTGTAAAGTCATGGTTTGTCAGGCAGCACTTCGACCGAATCTGATATATTTTTGAACCGATGGTGTATACGGTATACGCGCCTGTGCGATTGGACGCGTGAACAATTGCGGAAAGGAAGATGATTCTCTTTGAGCATTATTACGATCGTCGGGGCGGGCATGATGGGCAGCGCGATCGGCATACCGGCCGCGCACAACGGGCATGAGGTGCGCCTGGTCGGCACGCCGCTGGACCGCGAGATCATCGATCACGCGCGGGAAACGGGCTGGCACCTGACCATGAAGCGCAGGCTGCCGGACAGCTATCGGTACTATCAGTTTGAAGAGATGGGGGAGGCGCTCAAAGGCGCGGACCTGCTGGTGGGCGGCGTCAGCTCCTTCGGCGTGGACTGGTTCTGTGAGAACGTGCTGAAGGTGATCGATCCGGCGCTGCCCGTGCTGACCGTGACCAAGGGCATGATGGACGACGAGCAGGGCGGCCTGCACGTATACCCGGAGCTCTTCGAGCGCCAGTCCGGGAACCGGGGCCTGAAGCTAAACGCGGTGGGCGGACCCTGCACCAGCTATGAGCTGGCGGACCTGGACGACACGGAGGTGGCCTTCTGCGGGAAGGACCCCGAGCTGCTGCGCTGGATCAAATCGCTGTTCGAGACCGATTACTATCACATCAGCGTCTCGACGGACGTGGTGGGCATCGAGGCCGCGGTGGCCATGAAGAACGCCTACGCGCTGGGGGTCACCCTGGCGGTGGGCCTGGCGGAGAAGCGGGACGGCAAGATCGGCGTCCTGCACTTCAACTCCCAGGCGGCGCTCTTCGGCCAGAGCGCGAAGGAGATGAAGCGCCTGCTCGAATACATGGGCGCCCGGCAGGAGAGCATCCTCATGGGCATCGGCGACCTGTACGTGACGGTATACGGCGGCCGCACCCGGAAGATCGGCACCCTGCTGGGACGGGGGCTGAGCTTTGACGAGGCCATGGCGGAGCTGAAGGGCGTGACCCTCGAATCCATCGTGATCGCCACGCGCTCCGCCCGCGCGGTGCAGAAGAAGATCGAGCAGGGCGTGCTGAAGGCGGAGGATTTCCCGCTGCTCCGGCACATCTACGAGATCATCGTGGAAAAGAAGCCCGTCAATGTGCCCTGGACGGCCTTCGAGTTTGAATCAATCGGCTGAGCGGATCGGAAATGGATCACAGAAGAAAGGAGGCTGACCTGAGGAACATCCGCTCCCGGTGAAATAACTGTTTATTTCGAATACATGAAGGAGGAAAGATCATGAAGAAACTGTTTGCTGCGATTCTGGCGCTGGCGATGGTGCTGTCCATGGCGAGCTTCGCGATGGCGGACGAGCCCATCGAAATCACGATCTGGCACAGCTGGGGCTCCGGCGCGAACAACGAGGCGATGGAAGAGCTGGTCAGCCGCTTCAACAAGGCCTACGAGGGCAAGATCCACGCGACCGCCGAGGTCAACGGCAGCGGCTACGCGGCGCTTCTGTCCAAGTTCAACCAGTACTACGGCTCCAACGAGAACCCGACCGTCTCCATCATCGACGCCTGCATGTCCCTGAACGAGGCGCAGTCCTACGGCAGCATGGAGTGCCTGAGCGACTGGGCTGCGAACGACCCGGATTACGACATGGGTCAGTTCATGCCCGCCATGCTCGTCTTCTCCACGGATGTGAACGGCAAGGTCTGGTCCTTCCCGTATGCCCGTTCCACCCAGATAATGTACGGCAATATGGAAGCGCTGGCTGAGGTCGGCTATGACCATATCCCCGCTACCTGGGAAGAGATGTGGGATGTCTGCGAGAAGTGGGTCGCGCTGAAGGGCACCCCGGCCTACGGCCATCCGATCGCCGGCGGCTACTTCACCTATTACATCACCGTCTGGGGCGGCGGCGAATACTTCTCCAAGGACGGCGAGGGCGCCTGCAGGGACCTGAACGACGGCTGGCGCAAGGCGCTGACCGCGTGGCGCGAAGCCATCGATAAGGGCTGGTACTTCGTGCCCTCTCAGACCACCGGCAACCACTGGGATGAGTTCCTGGCCGGCAAGATGCCGTTCTGCTTCCATTCCTCCGGCAACCTGGGCAACGCGATCTCCAAGTCCGAGGGCGTCTTCACCCTGGGCGTGGCGCCTTTGGCCGGCAAGACCCTGGATAACGGCGAGATCTATCACCGCGTGTACACCGGTGGCGCGAACCTGATGCTGTCCGCCAACAAGAGTGAAGAAGAGAAGAAGGCCGGCTGGGAGCTGATCAAGTTCATGACCAGCACCGAGTCCAACATCTGGCACTCCCTGAAGACCGGCTACGTCCTCTCCCACGTGGGCGTGGAAGACGATCCTGACGTCCAGGCCGCCTGGGCTGAGCAGCCCTTCAAGCGCGTGGCGTACGATCAGCTGCAGTGGCTGAACGAGACCCACGTGTCCGCGCACATGAGCGACGTGGACAACGAGCTGGTCAAGAACCTGGAAGCCTTCGCTTCTTCCGACATGAGCGTCGATGAGATGCTGGGCAACCTGACCGCCATCATGGAAGAGAACCTGCCGCGCGGCATCGTCGAGACCTACGAGTAACTGAACTGACCACGCGCCGTGCGGTCCCGCGCCGCACGGCGCGATTCAAACGATTGGACTGGAGGTTTTGTTGTGGCAGAGATCAGATTTGAAGAGATCACCAAGAAATTCGGTGATAAGGTGATTCTGGATCATATCAATCTGGATATTGAGGACGGTTCCTTCACCGTCATGATCGGCCCGTCCGGCTGCGGAAAAACCACCTTGCTGCGCATCATCGCCGGAATCGGCCCGCAGACCTCCGGTAAGGTATTTTTGGACGGCGAGGATATATCCGGCCTCCCGCCCGCCAAGCGCAACGTGGCCATGGTATTCCAGAATTACGCCATTTACCCGACGATGACCGTCAAGGAGAACATCGAGTTCGGCCTCAAGAACAACAAGGTGCCCAAGGACGAACGCGAACGCCTGATCGGCGAGATTTCCGAAATCGTCGGCATTCATGAGCTCCTGGACCGCAAGCCCGGCACCCTGTCCGGCGGCCAGCGCCAGCGCATCGCCCTGGCCCGCGCCATGGTCAAGAAGCCCAAGGTGTTCCTGATGGACGAGCCGCTCTCCAACCTGGACGCCAAGCTGCGCGTGTCCATGCGCACGGAGCTGATCGAGCTCCATAACCGCCTGAAGACCACCTTCGTATACGTGACCCACGACCAGACGGAGGCCATGTCCATGGGCACCCGGATCATCCTGATGAACAAGGGCGTGATCCAGCAGGAGGCGACGCCCTCCGTCATCTACCAGGACCCGGACAACCTGTTTACCGCGCAGTTCATCGGCTCCCCGCAGATGAACGTGCTGCCCTTCCCGGATGAGAAGGTCCGGTATGGCTTCCGCCCGGAGAAGGTGCACCTGACCAACGAGCCAGGGCAGTATTTCTATACCCGGAAAGGGCACATCGTCACCAAGGAAATGCTCGGCTCCGAAACCATCTACCAGGTGCGCTACGAGGGCAATTCTGTGATGATCAAGAGCCTTGAAGATAGCTTCGAGCAGGATCACGACGTGTATATCGGCGTCAAGAAGCCGAATATCCTGCTGTTTGACGAGGACGAGCGCCGCATCCGTCCGGACGACGCGCGCTATGAACAATGGATGAGCAAGCTGTGAGGACATGCCTATGACGACGATGACGAAAAGCCTGTCGCGGCCGGCGGGCTATAAGACGCCGTGGGAGAAGGCGCGTCCCTATGTATATATTCTCCCGGCGCTGATCTTCCTGGGCCTGTTCACGGTCTACCCGGTCATTGATATGATCATCCGCTCCTTCCAGAAGTGGAATCTGGTGACCGCGCCGACCTGGGTCGGGATCAAGAATTACGATTATATTTTCAAGCGCAAGGAGTTTCGGGAAGCCATCGTGCACACCATCACCTACGCGATCTTCGTGGTGGGCCTGGGCCTTTCCATCTCCACGCTGTTCGCGGTCTGGCTGTCCAAGAGCACCTTCATGAACAACCTGACCCGCACCGTCATGTTCATGCCCCACGTCATCGCGCTGATCTCCGTGGCCATGGTGTGGGCCTGGATCATGAACAAGAACAACGGCCTTCTGAACATGGTGCTCAATTTCTTTGGCCTGCCGTCGCTGAAATGGGCCGACAGCGCGGACACGGCCATGATGTCGATCATTATCGTTGCACTGTGGAAGGCGATCGGTTATAATACGATGCTCATCTACGCGGCCATCCAGAATGTGCCGCGGGAGCTGTATGAGGCGGCGGATCTGGACAACGCCAACGCGGTCAAGAAGTTCTTCAAGATCACTTTGCCCATGATCTCCCCGCAGATGTTCATGCTGCTGATCACCGCCACCACCGGCTCCTTCCGCGTGTTCGACACGGTGCGCGTCATGACCCACGGCGGCCCCGGCACGGCGACCCAGGTGCTCGTCTATTACATTTATGAGCAGGCTTTCGTGCTGAACAACAAGGTGGGCTACGCCTTCGCGGCGTCGGTCGTGCTGATGGTGATGATCGGAGTGCTCACGGCGGTGTACTTCCGTATCCTCTCCAAGCGCGTGCATTACCAGTAAGGGGAGGTGACGGCATATGAAACCTAAAATCACAGTCTGGTCCGTCGTCAGCTTCCTGCTGAAGGTCATCCTGATGGTCATCTTCATCTTCCCGTTCTACTGGATGATCATCACCGGTTTCAAGACCTACCAGGAGTCCATCGCCTTCCCGCCCTCCTTCTGGCCGGCCCAGCTGCAGTGGGAAAACTTTGTCAAGGTATGGGAGTCCGGGCCTTATCTGCTGTATATGTTCAACAGCTTCGCCGTGTCCATCGGGTGCCTGGTGCTGCAGTTCCTGATCATGGTGCCGGCCTCCTACGCCTTTGCCAAGATGGAGTTCAAGGGCAGGGGATTCTTCTTCGGCCTGGTCATGGTGGCCTTCATGGTGCCCCAGCAGGTGACCTTCATCTCCATCTTCCATATGATGTCCCGGG
Source organism: uncultured Eubacteriales bacterium (assembly GCA_902760595.1). Taxonomy (GTDB): domain Bacteria; phylum Bacillota; class Clostridia; order Christensenellales; family Aristaeellaceae; genus UBA4246. The sequence continues at coordinate 23,996 of CACWHI010000023.1, read as the reverse complement.
CCAACCTGCTCAAGACCCTGTGGCCGCAGATCCTGCCGCACGCGGCGAACGCCTTCGGCATTTTCCTGCTCCGGCAGAACTTCATGCAGATCCCGGACGAGCTGCTGGAATCCGCGCGCCTGGATAACGCGAACGAGTTCCAGATCCTGACCAGCGTGATGCTGCCCATGGGCAAGCCGACGCTGGTGTCCATCCTGATGCTGAGCTTCATCACGACCTGGAACAACTATTTCTGGCCTTTCATCATGGCGTCCAGCCAGAACGTTTACCCGCTGACGCTGGGCATCGACGCCCTGCGCGACGTGGAGGGCTCCTTCGACTGGCAAATCATCATGGCGGGCAACGTCATCCTGGTCGTGCCCATCATCATCGTCTACGCGATCTTCCACAAGCGCATCGTGCGCGCGTTCGCCTACAGCGGAATCAAATAAGCAAAAAAAGACGGCGGTTGGGATCACCAGCCGCCTTCTGTCGGAGCGTGAAAAGCGGGATGGATATCAGAAACAAGAAGATCAACTTCCTGGGGGACAGCATCACGGAGGGACACGGCTGCGCCGATCCGGAGAACTGCTTTGCCGCGCGCATCGGCCGGGAGTACGGGGCGGTCTGCCGCAACTATGGCATCGGCGGCACCCGCATCGCCCGCCAGAAGCAGCCCTCGGAGAATCCGAAGCATGACCTGGATTTCCTGGGCCGCTACGACAGCATGGACCCGGACGCGGATATCATCGTCGTGTTCGGTGGCACCAACGATTTCGGCCATGGCGACGCGCCGATCGGGTATATGGAGGATCGGCGTGCGGATACGTTTTACGGCGCGCTGCACCTGCTGTACACCGGGCTGATCAGCAGATACCCGGACGCCCGGATCGTCGTGCTGACGCCGCTGCACCGCCTCGGTGAGGACAGCCATTACGGGAGCGGCAAGAAATCGCTGCCGTCCGGCTGCCTGCGCGACTATGTGCGCGTCATCCGGCAGGTGGCGGAATACTATTCCCTGCCCGTGCTGGACCTCTACGCCCGCTCGGGCCTGCAGCCCAATGTGCCGGTGATCCAAAGCAGGTATGTGCCCGACGGCCTGCACCCCAACGATGAAGGGCACCGCATCCTGGCGGAGCAGATCGCGGCCTTTCTGAAGGGACTGTAACAATGTGGTGCTGCGCCTGCGCGCAGGAAGGAGAAAGAATGTCAAAAGCAAAGTATGCGGTGGTCATCAGCGAGGACGCGATGGTGTATGAGGACCTGGCGGTGCTGAAGGAGCTGCCGGCCTTCGGCGGGATCTGGGACCAGGCGGCCGTCATCAAACGCAACCGCTCGATCTATCCGACCATCACCTATCCCTGCCACACCACCATGCGCACCGGCTGCTATCCGGACCGGCACGGCGTGGTCAACAACGAGCAGACGATCCTCGGCGAGGTTTCCTCCAAGTGGGAGCACTTCAACCACATCGTCAAAGTGCCGGATATCTTTGACCGCGCGAAGGAGCACGGCCTGACCACGGCGTCCGTATTCTGGCCGGTGACGGGCAACCACCCGCATATTGACTGGCTGGTGGATGAATACTGGCCCCAGAACCCGGGCGAGGACGAGGCGGAATGCTACCGCGACGCCGGCAGCAGCGAGGAAACGATGGAAATCGTGCGCGCGAACATCCATTATGTGCGCGGCCATATGCGCAAGCACCCCTGGGGGGATGAGTTCATCAACGCCTGCGCCTGCGACATCATCCGCCGGTTCCGGCCGAACCTGATCATGCTGCATCCGGGCAACGTGGACGGCTACCGCCACGACGCGGGCGTCTTTTCCCAGAAGGTGATCCACGGCCTGCACGAGTGCGACCTGTGGCTGTCCGACATCCTGCAGTCGCTGGAGCTGGCCGGCATCCGCGACCAGACCAACGTGTTCGTGGTCAGCGATCACGGGCAGATCGACGTCCGGGGCAACGTGCTGCCCAACGTGCTGCTGCGCCGGGCGGGACTCATTGACCTGAACCCGGACGGCTCCGTGAAGGATTACCGGGCGATCTGCAAATCCACGGGCGCGTCCTGCCAGGTATGGCTCAAGGATCCCGCGGACGAGGCGGTCCGCGCGGAAACGCTGCGCGTGCTGGAGGAAGCGCGGCGGGAGGGCGCCTACGGGATCGAGCGTGTGATGACAGTAGAAGAAACGGAGAAGGAAGAGCATCTGTCCGGCGGCTTCAGCTTCGTGCTGGAAACCAACGGCACCTATTCCTTCGGCAACGACTGGCGGGAGCCGGTGATCCGGCCCATCGACCTGAGCGATTACAAGCTGGCGCACGGTACCCACGGCTACCTGCCTGACAAGGGGCCCCAGCCCTGCCTGCTGGCCTTCGGGCCGGACATCCGTCCCGGCGCGGTCGTGGAACAGGCGGGCATTGTGGATATCGCGCCGACGGTCGCCGCCAGCCTGGGCTTCGACATGCCGGATACGGACGGCTGCGTCGTCACCGAAATCCTGCGATAAATGACAGAGGTGTGATATGTCTTACGTGACCACGAGAGAAATGCTGAAAAAAGCGCTGGAGCAGCATTACGCTGTCGGCGCGTTCAACGCGGAAAACATGGAAATGGTGCAGGCCATCATCGAGGCGGCGGAGGCGAAGCGCGCGCCGGTGATGATCCAGACCACGCCCGGGACGCTGAAATATGCCGATCCCATGATCTTCGCGGGCATGGTCAGCCGCCTGGCGGAGCGGGCGTCTGTGCCGGTCGCCCTGCACCTGGACCACGGCAATTCCTACGAGCTGGCGGAATACTGCGTCCGGCAGGGCTATACGTCCGTCATGATCGACGGCTCGCTGCTGCCGTTCGAGGAGAACATCGCCCTGTCCCGCCGCGTGGTGGACATGGCGGGGGAGATCCCCGTGGAGGCCGAGCTGGGCACGGTGGGCGGCAAGGAGGATACGCATTCCGCCGGCATCGCCTATACCGATCCGGACCAGGCGGAAACCTTCGTGCGGGAAACCGGCATCACCAGCTTCGCGCCCGCCATCGGCACCGCCCACGGCGTCTATAAGGCCGAGCCCCGGCTGGACCTGGACAGGCTGTCCGAGATCGCCGGGCGCGTACGCATCCCGCTGGTGCTGCACGGCACCTCCGGCGTGCCGGACGATACCGTCCGGGAGTGCGTCCGCCGCGGGATCTGCAAGGTCAATTACGCCACGGACCTGCGCATCACCTTCAGCAGCGCGGTGAAAGCCGCGCTGGCGGCGCAGCCGGACGCCTTCGACCCGAAAAAGTACCTGAAGCCCGCCCGGGAGGCGGTGGTCCGCCGGGTGTGCGAGCTGATCGACGTGTGCGGCAGCGCGGGAAAAGCGGATGGCTGAGCTGCTGCTGGGGCTGGATATCGGCACCTCCTCCTGCAAGGGCGCGCTGGTCAGCCTGTCGGGCGAGGCGGTGGCGGAAGGCCAGTACGGCTACCGGACCGATTATCCCCGTCCGGGCTGGGCGGAGCAGCGGCCGGAGGACTGGTGGACGGCGGTCTGCCGCGTCACGCGCGGACTGCTGGACGGAACAGGATATACGGCTTCGGATATCGCCGCGGTCGGCGTGGACGGGCAGAGCTGGGCCATGGCCGCCCTGGACGGCCGGGGCGAGGCGCTGCTGCCTTCCCCGCTGTGGACGGATACACGGGCGGCGGCGGAGTGCGAGGCGCTGCAAAAGAGCCTCCCGGCCCTGCCGGAGCTGTGCGGGAATCCGCTGGTGCCCGGCTACACCTCGCCGAAGGTCCTGTGGCTGAAAAAGCACGCGCCGGAGCTGTACGGGAAAACAGAGATCGTGCTGCAGTCCAACGGCTATATCGTCTACCGGCTGACAGGCGCGTACAGCCAGGACCTGTCCCAGGCCTATGGATGGCATTGCTTTTCCAACCGGGACCTGAGGTGGGACGAAACGGCGGCGGAGGCCATGGGTATCGACCGGCGTCTGCTGCCCCCGCTGTACGCCTGTCACCAGACGGTAGGGCGCGTGACGGACGAGGCGGCAGCGCGGACGGGCCTTTTAGCGGGCACGCCGGTGGTGGCAGGCGGCCTGGACGCCGCGGCGGGGACGCTGGGCGTGGGCGTCACCGAGGCCGGAGAGACCCAGGAGCAGGCCGGCCAGGCGGGCGGCATGAGCATCTGCCTCACCCATTACGCGGCGCACCCGCGGCTGATTCTGAGCCCGCACGTGGTGCCGGGCCGGTGGCTGCTGCAGGGCGGCACCACAGGCGGCAGCGGCGCGTTCCGCTGGTTCAGGGAGCAGTGCTGCCCGGAACTGACCTATGAGGAGATGGACGCCCTGGCGGAGCGCTCGGAGCCTCTGAGCGGAGGGCTCGTCTTCCTGCCCTACATGGCGGGAGAACGCAGCCCGCTGTGGATGCCCGAAGCGAAGGGCGTATTCTACGGCCTCAGCTTTGCCGCGACGCGGGGGGACATGCTGCGCGCGGTGATGGAGGGCACGGCCTACGCGCTGCGCCATAATCTGGATACCGCCCGGGAGGCGGGGTGTGCCGTGACGGAGCTGCGCGCCTCCGGCGGCGGCGCGGCCAGCCCGCTGTGGATGACGATCAAGGCCAACGTGACCGGCTGCGCGATGTCAGCGGTCCGGGCGGAGCGGGCCACGGTGCGCGGCGCGGCGATGCTGGCCGGCGTGGGCGTCGGCGCCGTGCCGGGCTGGAACGCCTGGAAGCGCCCCGCGTCAGGCCGGCGCTTTGAGCCGGACCCCGCGCTCAGAAAGCGGTACGAACGCGGCTATGAGCGGTACCGCGCGCTGATCGAAGCGATGATACCCGTATATATGGAAGGGAGAAACCAAACATGAAAGCATGTGTACTTTACGGAAACCGTGACCTGCGCTATACCGACTGGGAGGATCCGGTCTGCGGACCCGGCCAGGTGAAGATCCGCGTCCGGGCGACGGGCATCTGCGGCAGCGACGTGCCGCGCGTGCTGCACAACGGCGCGCATTTCTACCCGATCGTGCTGGGGCATGAGTTCAGCGGCGACGTGGCGGAGATCGGCGAGGGCGTAACGAACTGCGCGCCGGGCGATACGGTGACCGCCGCGCCGCTGGTGCCCTGCGGAAAATGCGAGGACTGCCAGAAGGGCAATTTCTCCCTGTGCAAGCATTACAGCTTCATCGGCAGCCGGGAGCAGGGCAGCTTCGCGGACTATGTGGTCGTCCCCGCGGGGAACGTGGTGAAGTACGATCCCTCGATCCCCTATACCCAGGCGGCCATGTTCGAGCCCTCCACCATCGCGCTGCACGGCCTGCTGCAGGGCCAGTACACCGGCGGCGGCACGGTCGCGGTGGTCGGCTGCGGCACCATCGGCATCTTTACCGCGCAGTGGGCGAAGATCTTTGGCTCGAAGCGCCTGGTGGTGTTCGATATCGATGACGGGCGGCTCGCGCTGGCCAGGCGTATCGGCGCGGACGACGTGGTGAACACCATGACGGAGGACTGGCGGGCGCGCAGCAGGGAGCTGACGGGCGGCCGCGGCTTCGACCACGTCTTCGAAACGGCGGGCAATCCCGTCACGGGCCTGACCTGCTTCGAGGTGGCCGGCAATAAATCGCATGTCACCTTCATCGGCACGCCCCATCGGGACATTACCTTCACCCCGGCGCAGTGGGAGCTGATGAACCGCCATGAGTTTTACCTGACCGGCAGCTGGATGAGCTATTCCGCGCCCTTCCCGGGCAAGGAATGGACGCTGACGGGGCATTATTTCGCCACCGGCGCGCTCAGGTTCGATCCGGCCTTCATCCACAGGACCTTCCCGATGAGCGAGGCCTGGGAGGCCTTCAGGCTGTACGACGATCCCTCCCAGGTGCACGGCAAGCTGATGCTGGTCAACGAGGCGTGATATGATCCTGACGGTAACGCTGAACGCATCCATCGACAAGCTGTACCTGCTGGACCGCGCCGTGCCGGAAACGGTGATGCGCGTCCGCGAGGTGCACAATACCCCCGGTGGCAAGGGCCTGAATGTGAGCCGCGTGGCGCGGAAGCTGGGGGAGCCCGTGACCGCCATGGGCTTTACCGGCGGCTTCAACGGGCAGTACCTGGAGAGCATGCTCGCCTCCACCGGGGTCATCCCGCGCTTCACCCATGTGCAGGCGGAAACGCGCTCCTGCATCAACTGCTGGGATCTCTCCAACGACCGCTCCACGGAATACCTGGAGCCGGGCGCTCCGGTATCGCCGGAGGAGGTAGAACGGTTCCTGCGGGATTTTGACGCCGAGCTTCCCGGGGCGGACGCCGTCAGCATCAGCGGCTCCGTGCCCTCCGGCGTTCCCGCCGATCTTTATGCCCGGCTGATCGGGCGGTGCCGGGCGCTGAATAAGCCCGTCATCCTGGATACCAGCGGCAGGCTGCTGGCGGAAAGCGTTTCCGCGTGTCCGACGCTCGTAAAGCCGAACGAGGACGAGATCGGCAGCCTGCTGGGGGATAAGCCCGGCGACGAAGCCGGCCGCGCCGCGGCGCTGAAGCACCTGAACGGCCGGGGTATCCGGTACGCGGTGCTCTCCCTCGGCGCGGACGGGGCGATGCTGGCATTTGACGGAGAATGTGTGCACGGCCGTCCGCCACGCATCCAGCCGCGCAATACCGTCGGCTGCGGGGACAGCATGGTAGCCGGCTTCGCCGTAGGCCTGGCTCGGAATATGGATATCCTGGACGCCTTCCGCATGGCGCTCGCTGTGTCCGCCGCCAGCGCCATGAGCCTGCTGACGGGCGATTTCGAACCCGGAGATTATGAAAACCTCCTCAGAGATGTTCATGTTTCAGGCTGCCGAGCCGGCGCCTGAGGAAATCGCCGAGATCGCGAACGCGTTCTTTGGTCCGGACGGCAGGCACGCAAGCGACTATTCGTACTTCTACAACAATATCAAGGACAACGTGGCGAAGAGAGTTGCCGCTTATCTGGAAGGCGCGAAGTAAACCCGGGTAAGGGCTATATACGGACGTCAGGGGCTGCTGCGCATTGCCGTGCAGCGCCCCTCTTTTGTTTGCAAAACAAACGCGGGCACAAGATGAGCTGCTTTCCCCTTGCTTTACCGCCCTCCCGCATAGCGAAGCCCGTGCTTGACATCCCGTGCCAAATCCGCTAAACTACCCATGCCGGAAAAGAAATGGTGGAAGGGAGGGAAGAGCTTGCTTTTTTCAAGCCTGACCTTCCTTTTTTATTTTCTTCCGGCGGTGGTGCTGATCCACCGGCTGCTGCCGCAAAAGGCGCAGAACCCGTTCCTGTTCGCGGCGAGCCTGGTGTTTTACGCCTGGGGCGAGATCCGGTATGTGCCGCTGTTTTTCGCGCTGCTGCTCGCGGATTACGGGCTCGGGCTGCTGCTCGGGCGCGCGCGGGGCGGGACGGGGCGGAAGGCGCTGATGGCGCTGGGCGTGTTAGTGGATATCGGGGCGCTCGTATACTATAAGTACAGCGGGTTCCTGCTCGGCAGCCTGGGGCTGGCAGGGCGGTTCAGCGTGCCGCAGTCGCTGCCGCTGGGCATCAGCTTTTTCACCTTCCAGGCCGTAGGCTACCTGATCGACGTGTACCGCCGGCAGACGGAGCCGGAGCGGGACATCTTCGCGTTCGGCGCGTTCCTATTCCTCTTCCCGCAGCTGATCGCGGGGCCCATCGTGCGCTATGGCGACCTGAAGGCGGCGCTGCACACGCGGCGCAGGCCCGGCGCGGAGGCGCTGGATAAGGGCATGGCGCTGTTCGTGGCGGGACTGGCCTCCAAGGTGCTGCTGGCAAACCCGCTGGGCGCGCTCTCAGAGGAGCTGCGGGCAGTGACGGGAGACAGCGCCTGCCAGTGGGCGCACCTGACCGCCTATACCCTGCACATCTATTTTGATTTCTGGGGCTATTCCGTGATGACCCTGGGCATGGGGCGGATGCTGGGCTTCCGTTTCCCGCGGAATTTCAACCATCCCTACGCGGCCGCGTCCATCACGGATTTCTGGCGGCGCTGGCATATCACGCTGGGCGGCTGGTTCCGGGATTATGTGTACATTCCGCTGGGCGGCAGCCGGAAAGGGACCGCGCGCACCCTGCTGAATATGCTGGTCGTGTGGGCGCTCTCCGGCTTCTGGCACGGCGCGGGCTGGACCTTCATCCTCTGGGGGCTATGGTTCTTCGCCGCGCTCGTGATCGATAAATACGCGCTCCGGCGCTTTCACGCGCCGGGCATCGTCCGCCGCGTGTTCGCGCTTTTGTGCGTGGTGGTGGGCTACGCCTTCTTTACCGCGCCGGACCTGAAGAGCGCGGGGGAGACCCTGGCCGCCCTGTTCAGCTTCCGGGCCGGGCCGACGGCCCTGTTCTGGCTGAGGGAAAACGCGGTGCTGCTGGCGGTGTCCGTGGCCTGCTGCGTCCCGCCGGTCATTGAGGCGGGCAGGCGGCTGCTCGGGCGGCATACGGCGCTGCGCTGCGCGTGTATGCTGGCCGCGCTGCTCATCTGTCTGGCAGCGCTGGCCAAGTCCTCCTACAACCCGTTCATCTATTTCCGTTTCTGAGGGGGGATCACGGGATGAAAAAAGCGCCTCTGTTCGTGATCGCCCTGACGCTGCTGCTGGGGCTGGGCCTGGCGCAGACGCTTCTGCCGGACCGGACCTTCAGCGATATGGAAAACCGCGTGCTGGCCGGGCGCCCCGCGTTCGGGCTGGCCAGCGTCTCCATGAGCCGCTGGGCGGACAGCTTCGAGACCTACTGCGCCGATCAGCTGCCCCTGCGGGATCAGTTCGTTTCGCTCTATACCGCCTGGGAGGCGGCGACGGGACACCGCGTGATCGGGGATGTGATCCTGGGCGGCGACAGCCGCCTGTTCGACCGCACAGATGGCTGGAAGGCGCGCAATATGCGCCTGAACGCCTCGGCGCTTGCCGACCTGGAGGAGGCGTCCGGCTTGCCCCTGTACCTGCTGGCGGTGCCCTCTGCCGCCGCGGTGTACGCCGACTGCCTGCCCGCCGGCGCGCCGGTGGCGGATGAGGAGGAGCTGCTGGCCCTGGCCGCGCGGGAGGTGAATGTGATCCCGCTGCTGCCCGCGCTGAAAGCGTCCGCAAGCCGTGAGGCGCTGTATTACCGCACGGACCACCACTGGACGGCGGCCGGGGCGCGGATCGGCTATGAGCGCGTGTGCGCGGCGCTGGGGCTCAGCCCGCTGCCGGAGCCGGCGCTCGCGGAGCTTGAGCCGTTTTACGGCAGCTTTTACGCGCGCTGCCCCCTGCCCTGGCAGCGGCCGGATACCTTTGCTTATCCGGAAGATCTGCCGCTGCGGCTGACCGTGAGCGGCGAGGAAAAGGACGGCCTGGTGGACCGTGAGCAGCTGCGCGGCCGCGACCTGTACGCAGCCCTGCTGTACGGCAACCATGACCGGATAGAGCTGATCAACGACGGCGTGGCGGAGGGGACCTGGTTCGTCATCAAGGATTCCTACGCCAACGCCCTGCTGCCCGCGCTGGCGCGGCACTGCCACCGCGTCGTGGCCATCGACGCGCGGCATTTCGCGGGCGACGTGGTCGCGGCCGCGCGAGAGACTGAAGGAGACCTGATCTTATGCATTCAAGGCGTCAATTCCCTGGCATCCGGGCGCACGCTGGCGCTCTTGGAGGGCTTGTAATCCTGCTGTGCCTCCTGATGTGCGCGGGCGCCTCGGCGGACACGGCGAAGGCGTACTGCGATCCATCGGTTCCGCCGCCCTTTCCCGCCGCGCACGCGCCGGAGGGGGACGAGTATTTCGCGGACGCGGTGTTCATCGGCGACTCGAGCATGGACGACGTGGAGATGTACAACCTGTTCCCCACCGGAAACTTCGTGACCAAGGTGGGCATCAGCCCGCTGTCCGCGTCGCGGCGCGAATTCCGCTACGCGGGCTCCCGCGAGCTGGAGAGCATGTTCGACGTGGTGGCGAAGTACCCGCATAAGAAGATCTACATCCTGCTCGGCGCGAACAGCCTGGACAACAAGCCCTCGGACCAGGCCATGGCGGACTATCAGACGATGATGGAGACCTTCCTGGAGCGCTTTCCGGATTCGATCTTTTACCTGATCGTGCCCCCGGCCATGACCCAGAGGGTGCTGGAGCACCTGTTCATCTCGCCCAAGCGCTTTGCCAACTTCCGCGACATGCTGATCAGCTTCGCGGAGGAGCGGCAGTGCTATATCATCGACTTCTATTCGCTGCTGCTGAACGAGAAGGGCTATCTGCCGGGCAAGTATGACTGCGGGGACGGCGTGCATCCGAATTACGACGGCCTGAAGCTGCTCGAAAACGAGATCCGCACGCATACCGTGGCCGCGCCGCTCAGGTTCACCTTCATCTATCCGTGAATACCGAAAGGAGATCTCCATGAAGAGGATCATCAGCGCCCTGCTGCTGCTCGGCATGCTGGCGTCCGCCGCGCTCGGCGGCGCGGAGGCGGCGAAGCCGGAGACCACCTGCTCCTCCCTGGCGGAGGCCGTGCTGGCTTCGGCGGAATTCCGTGAGCTGACGGACATGACGGAGCGCTATCTGGAAAAGTATCTTTTCGTCGCGCCTGAGGACCTGGACGAGTGGGTCTTCAAGCGCGACGCGACCCGCGGCACGCCGGAGATGATCATCCTGCTGAAGGTGAAGGAGACCGCCGACCGCGCGCAGATCAGGCAGGACATGCAAACGCTCCTGGACGAGCAGCTCCTTGAGTACCGCGATTACCAGCCCGCCGAGGTCTTCAAGCTGGAGAACGCCCGCGTGCTGGAAAAGGGTCCCTTCCTGGCCCTGATCGTCTCCCCGGACGCCGCGGCCGCCGAGCTGGCGCTGGGGGAAGGGTGGAGCGCGGCCTGAGGCCGCGCAGGGTGAAGTGTGGAGAGTGGAGCGAGGTTGAAACTGCGCAAAGCGCAGTTTCAATACATAAACTCCACTCTTCATACTTGCTGAAAGGGGTGTTTTCCATGCCCGATGAGGTGCACACCGGTCACCGCGAGCGGATGCGGCAGCGGTTCGAGCGGGACAGCGATATGAATGGCTTCGCGCCGCACGAGGCGCTGGAGCTGCTGCTGACCTACGCGATCCCGAGGAAGGACACCAATCCCATCGCGCACCGGCTGATCGAGCGCTTCGGCTCGCTGCACGCGGTGCTGGAGGCGCCGGCGGACGAGCTGACCGCCGTGCCGGAGATCGGGCAGCGGGCGGCGCAGCTGATCACCATGCTGCTGCCCATGTTCCGCCTGTATGAAAACGACCGCCTGAAGGCGCGCGTCCGGCTGGACAGCTACCGCCTGGTGCGGGATTACTGCGCGGCGCTGTACCACGGTGTGACCGTGGAGAAGTTTTATCTGCTGAGCCTCGACAGCCGGCTGCAGCTGATCGACGCCCGCGTCATTGCCGAGGGCACCCTGGACGAGGTGCCCGTCTACCCGCGCGAGATCGTCGCGACGCTGCTGCGCCTGAACGCGTCCGGCGCGGTCATCTCGCATAACCATCCCGGCCAGACCTCCGCGCCTTCCGAGGCGGACATCGCGCTGACCCGGCGCCTGCGCCGCGTCCTGGACGACCTTGGCATCCCCCTGCACGACCACGTGATCGTCGGCACCGACGGCACGTACAGCTTCGCGCAGGCGAAGACAGGGCTGGCTCCGCAATAATACTTATGGAGATATGCAAATGAAACACACTGTTTTTCACCGTCTCATCCTCCTGGGCCTGACCGCGGCCGGGCTGTTCGCGCTTCTGTATCTGTGTCTGTTCGCGTGGGTATGCTACGCGGAGAGCCATCTGGAGCCCGCGCCGGAGACGGACGTGATCATCGTGCTCGGGGCGCAGGTGAAGGCGGACGGCACGCCCAGCGTGCAACTGGAATACCGGCTGGAGACCGCGCTTGAAGCGTATCGGCAGCAGCCGCAGACCATCGTGTGCTGCGGCGGTCAGGCAGGCAGCGAGCCCGCGCCGGAGGGCCGCGTGATGGCCGACTGGCTGATCGCCCGCGGTGTGCCCGAAACGGACGTGCTGGCGGAGACCGCCTCCGGGGATACGCGGGAGAACATCCGCAACGCGGTCAGTCTGCTGGGCCGGACCCCGGAGCGTGTGCTGATCGTGACCAGCGACTACCATGTCGCCCGCGCCCTGCAGATCGCCCGCGACCAAGGCCTGCAGGCCTGGGGCAGGAGCGCGCCGACGCTGCCCGAATACTGGCTCAAGAACCGCGCGCGTGAGGCGCTCGGCTGGGGCAAGTACCTGCTGAACAGGATCACCGGCAGATAACCGCATCTGAACATCATATTCCAAGGAAGGCATGACTCATGACCAAGACTCGCGCATTACGTATCCTGTTTGCTGCTGTTTTCCTGCTGACGGCGCTGCTGGCGGCGGCCCTCGCCTGCGCCGAGCAGGCGGAGGATATCGCCCGGGCCTGCAAGCTGAGGGCGACTGAGAACCACAAGACGAGAAAGTACGTCCTGACTTCGGATTTTACCCAGCGCTGGCAGGCCGGAAGAACCGGAGAACTGACTGTGACGCTGCCCGAAGGAAAGACCAGCCAGGGCATTATGGTGACTCATTACCTGACCGGCACGCCGCTGGATGTCGTGGACGGGGAAGGCAGACTCATCGGTCACGGACCGGGCAAATACCTGATCGAATGGATCCCCTTTGAGAAGGAAGCCGCCGTGTTCAGCATCCGTGCCGGAAAGGACGCGAAAAAGCTGGATCTGTCCCGGCTGAACGTGCTGACGCCCGGCGAGCTGCCCAGGTGGGTCCAGCGCTGGGAAACGCTGGACGGCCCCGCTGAGCTGATGCTGGTCTCAACCCATCCGGACGACGAGATCCTCTGGTTCGGCGGGATCCTGCCCTACTATGCCGGTCAGCTGCGACGCAAGGTGATCGTGGTATACATGGTCGGCGCGCTCAAGCATGTGCGCAACCTGGAGCTGCTTGACGGCCTGTGGCGCATGGGCGTGACGGTGTACCCTGACGTCGGTGATTTCCACGACGTGGGCAAGTACAACATCGGCAGCGTGTATGACCATTGGGGTCGGAACGGCGCGGAAAAGCGGCTGGTGGAAGCGATCCGCCGCTACAGGCCGCAGGTGGTGATCACGCAGGATGTCAACGGGGAATACGGACACAAGGCACACGTCGTGACCGTCCGGGCCGTGACGGATATCTTTGACGGCAGGCTGTCCGGGAATCCTGAAAAATACCCGGAAAGCGCTGCCCGGTACGGCGTCTGGATGCCCCTGAAGCTGTATGTCCATCTCTGGAAGGAAGGCCAGATCCGGTTTGACTGGCAGCAGCCGCTGTCCGCCTTCGACGGGGAAACCGGCCTGGAGGTGGCTAAGGCCGCGTTCAAAAAGCACGTGAGCCAGCAGAACGGGAAGTATTCCGTGCGGGACAGCGGCCTGACCGACTGCTCCCTCTTCGGCCTTTACTGGTCCTCCGTGGGGCCGGACGAGGAGCATAACGACCTGTTTGAGCACGTGCCGCCGCTGGAGTGATACGCCTTGTTTGACATCGCGATAGGGTAGTGGTAAAATAAACCAACTGTACGAGGAGGATGAAGCGCATGCTCAGGCAATTATCTGTCTTTATTGAAAACAATCAGGGCTCGCTGGCCGACCTGACTCAGGCGCTAGAGAGCAAGGACATCGTGATCCACGCCATGGCGCTCGCGGACGCCTCCCGCTTCGGTGTGGTGCGCGCTGTCGTCAGCCAGCCGGACCAGGCGCTTACAGCGCTGCAGGAGGCCGGGTATTCCGGCTGCCTGACGGAGGTGATGGGCGTGAAGGTGCCGGACGAGGGCGAAGGGCTGACCGCCGCGCTGAAGGCGCTCAGCGACCACGCCGTCGATATCGAATATCTGTACATGCTCAAGACCCCCGCGGGGGTGCGCACGCTGGTGCTGGGCGTGGCTGACGTCGCGCGCAGCGAGGCAGTGCTGACCGAAGCGGGCTATGCCCCCGCCGCGGAGCAGGAACTGGACTGAGCCCGCAGGAGGTGCCGCTATGTCAAACCCCGCCGGCAAAAAGAATAAAAAGATCAAGCCGATCGCCAAGCCCTATCTGAAGGGAAACGTGATGAGCCGCCTGGTGCTGATCCGGGGGCTCAAGCTGATGGTGTATCCGGTGATCTTCGTGCTGATCAACCTGTTCGTCGGCGCGCCGTTCAGCTTTGAAAACTCGGCCATCCTGCGCGTTCTGTTCAACGCGCTGCTGGTCGGCTTCTGCGTCGTGCTGATGTACAACAACGGCCAGAACACGGGCTACGGCGATATCACGCTCGCGGAGATCATGTACAATCATCAGCAGGAGGGCAAGCCCGTCACCGACGCGGACAGGAATCGTTGCTTCCATCCGCTCAAGGGCGTGACGACCGCTCTGGCCGGCTTCCTGCCGCTGCTGATCCTGACGCTCATCTACGCGCTGACGGCGCAGCGCCAGCAGTTTTCGCTGCCCGGGCTGCCGGCCTGGGTCGGCGCGTATGAGAGCCAGGTGGATTTCATGCGCCCGCTCAGCTACTATCAGGTCACCGAGCCGATGTCCTTCGGCGTGATCCTGCGGGTGGTCATGAGGCTGCTCCTGTATCCGTGGATCAACCTGGTCGGCGCCAGGAACGCGGATATGACGCTGCTGGTGGACCGCCTGTCGCCTGTATTGCTGTGCCTGCCGTTCATCGGCTACGCCGTCGGCTATCTGCGCGGGCGTTACAGCCGCGCGATGCTGCACGGCAGCATGGCCGCCGCGGACCGCAAAAAGCGCCGCAAGGCGCGTCAGGCCGCCCGCAAGGCGAAGGCTAAGTCCAAGACGGAACTGGTCTGATGCGGATCGTCGGCGGGATCTACCGCTCCAGGACGCTGAACGCGCCGAAGGGCATGGCCACGCGGCCGACCCTGGACCAGACGCGGGAAGCGCTGTTCAACATCCTGCAGGGCAGGATCGCGGACGCGCGCTTCCTGGACCTGTTCGCGGGCTCCGGCGCGGTGGCGCTGGAGGCCGTCAGCCGCGGCGCTGAAACCGCGGCGCTGTGCGACCAGTCCCGGGCAGCCTGCGCCTGCATCCGGGAGAATATCCGCCGATTGGGCTGTGAAGAGCGGACGCGACTCCTGGAAATGCCGGCGGAGCGCGCGATGGCGCTGCTCTGCCGTGAACAGGCGCAGTTCGATCTGATTTTTCTGGATCCGCCCTACGTGGTCGACCTGGGGCCGGTGCTGGCCGGGCTGAAGGAGAAGGCCCTGCTGGCGCCGGGCGGCCTGGTGATCGCCGAACACGCGGCGGACAAGGGTTTTCCAGCTCCGGAGGGCTGGGCCATGACGCGGCGCAAGGTGTACCGGGATACGGCGCTGAGCTTTTACGAGGAGGCCCCATGAACCGCACGATCTGCCTGTACGCGGGGAGCTTTGATCCCGTGACCAACGGCCATCTGAGCCTGATCCGCCGCGCCGCGGAGCGCTTTGACCGCGTGTTCGTGGCGGTGATGCGCAACCCGGCCAAGCAGGGCGCTTTTCCCGTAGGAGAACGGCTGCGCATGCTGGCGGAAGTCTGCGCGCCGTTCGAAAATGTGCGCGTGCTGGCGGCGGAGGGCCTGACCGCGGCATTGGCGGCGCAGCTGAACGCGAATGTGCTCCTGCGCGGTCTGCGCGGGATGCAGGACCTGGAGCCGGAACTCATGATGGCGCGGGTCAACCGCCGCCTGAACCCGGCATTAGAAACGCTTTTTCTGCCTCCCGAGGAGGGCTGCGAGAGCGTCAGTTCCACCCTCGTGCGCGAGCTGGCCTCCCTGGGGGCTGATATCAGTGCTTTTGTCCCTCCGCAGGTGAGGGACGCCATTATATATCATTACACAAAAGGAGGAACAGGCAATGGCTGACAGCAAGCTGCGTGTATTCGATTATGTGGACCAGCTGAATGTGATCATCGACCGGGGTACCAAGGTGCCGCTCTCCACGCGCGTGATCGTGGACAAGCAGGATCTGAAGCAGCTCCTGCAGCGGCTCGAGTCCAGCATCGACCCGGATATCCGGACGGCCAAGGACATCATCCAGCAGTATGACGAGCTCATCCAGAAGGCCAACCGCCAGGCGGAGCAGACCACGTCCGAGGCGAACGAGAACGCCCGCCGCACGGTGGACGAAGCCGCCGCCCGCGCCCAGGCGACCCTGCAGGAGGCCCAGGCCCGCGCGTCAGAGCTTTCCCGTGACGCCGCGGACAAGGCAAACGCCATGGTGGCTGACGCCCAGGCCCGCGCTCAGGCCATGATCGCGGACGCCCAGACCCGGGCGGAGCAGCTGGTGGCCGACAGCGCCATCACCCAGCGCGCCAATGCCGAGGCCGCGCAGCTGATGCAGCGCACCCAGATGGACTGCGACCAGTACCGCATGCACATGGAAAACGACATCCAGCAGGCCCTGCAGAACGCCGACGGCATCCTGAGCGCCCAGCTGGACCAGCTCCGCCGCCTGCGCCAGTCTTTTGACACCAGGCAGGACGACAATATGGTAGACTGACGGTAGGGCAAGCTTTTGTGACGCAGTATACCGCCTCTTATTCTGCCGAAGATGGAATAGCCCAAAAACCTGCGTGCGTGCGTGTAAAGGCGATCCGGAATGAGCCTACACGCACGCACGCAGGTTTTTGGCATATTTGCGCAGCAGCTCCTTTCGTTTGATCACTCCGCCTGGAAGACGCAGCCGGGATGGGCTTCGATCCAGCCCCTGGCCCAGGCCTCCGCGGTGCCGCCGGCCGGCGCGAAGATGACTACGTCGCCGCAGCCGTCCAGCACGCCCTGGCCCATCGCGCAGTCCCTGGGGAGGCGGAGCCGCTTCAGGCTGGCGCAGTCCCTGAAGGCGTAGGCGCCTACGGAGCGGCAGCTGTCGCCGATCCGGACCGCCTGGACGGGCATGCCCTCGAACGCGGATTCCTCCACGGCCGTGATGCCTGAGGGCAGGGTCATGTCCGCAGTGCCGAATTCATACTTCCAGACGGCGGTCAGCTCCGTGTCACCGGTCAGGGTCACTTCCTGCCCGGCGGCCAGGGCTTCGCCTTCGCCGTTCAACAGCCAGCCGATGAAATCCGCGCCCTCGGGCGCCTCGAAACCGCAGTCCGGCAGGGGGTAAAGGTCCTCCAGGTACCAGTCCGCAGCGGCCATTTCACCGGATGCGCTGCCGGGGTCGAAGGTGACTCTGCAGGGAGTGCCGAAGACCGCCACGATCAGGAGGTCCTTCGTCACGGGATAGCTGTAGCCTGTCGGATAGATCTCCATTCCTTCCGCGGGCATGCAGCTCCTGATGTCGCCGGGAGCCTTGCCCGGGTGGACATTCCAGCCCCTGAGCGCCAGAGCACCCATGTCCGCGTCTTCCAGCGTGCTTTTCAGCTCGAAGGCTGTGCCCCTGGGCGCGTCATACAGCAGCGCGCTCTGCGTTTCGGGGTTTTTCCATTGCATCACCATGACGGAGTATATCGCCATGCGGCCGCAGAGGAGGCAGGTGCTGCCGTTTTCCTCATACTGATGGGCCTCCGGCCCGAAGCTGCGCATGCAGTATTTGCACTTCGTCTGATGGGTGTCGCGGTCGATGGGGGTGTATTCCTTTTCGCTGTGCTTGCAGGCCGAAATCTCGGCAGCGCTGTCCGTCTGGCATTTCTCCGCGCGCTGGTCCCGAGGCGCGGGGTACAAAACGGCCAGGAAGTTGCTGGTCCGGGCTTCAAGCCCGTCTCCCAGGGTCAGGTTGCCCGGATCCGTGCCGCCGGCGCCCGCGCCGATGGCGGAGCAGTCGTTGCCCATAGCGCCGCTTGTCACCTTGCCGCCGAGGATCGTCACCTTGCCGCCGTTCTGACCCCGGCCGCCGCCGATGCCCGACGCGCCGGCGCCGCTGACGGCGCGGACCCTGCCGGAACGCACCGTCAGGCTGCCTCCCATGGCGCCGGCGCTTCCGCCGCCGATGCCGGCGTTTCCTTCCTCCGCATAGGCATCAAGCGAGCCTGTGCCGCCCGCCTGGCCCCAGATGGTCAGGCTGCCGCCGCTGAGCTGGATGCCCTTGGAGCAGGTCAGGGTCATGCCGTCGCACAGGATCAGGTTCACATTGTTTTTGATGGTCAGGCGCTCGCTGAGGGTGAAGCTTTCCGTCACCGCGTACCAGCCGGAGGCGGAGCCGTCCGTGGGGATCTCGCTGATATCCTTGTAGATCTTCACGTAATCGGTCTTCCCCTTTTCGTCCACGTAGGGGCAGGGCTTCCCGATGATCTTGAGATTCAGGGTGAAGCTGCAGGGCGCGTAGGTGGCCGTATCACTGGGCTTAAAGGTCACGGGAATGGACAGGGTTTGGTCCCCGTGCTCGGAAATAACGGTGCCGCCGTCCTTGTCTGCGGAGAAGGCGCCGGGCACTTTATAACAATCCTTGCCGTTCAGGGTGCCGGCGTAGCCGTAGAAGCCCGCCTTCGCCAGGTAATCCGACACCTTGGCGTTGGGCCAGTCAGCCATGGCGCAGGTCACGGTCAGGCTGCCGCCCTCGTAGCTCCAGGTGCCGGTTTCCATGGCCGGCTGCGTCGCCACCTGATGGGTCACCGTCGACTCGACCTCGCCGCAGCGGGTGCAGGCGGTCACGGTAGTGCCGGGCTTCCAGCCGACGCAGGCGCCGCCCTCCATGATGGGCTCCGCCGCCTTTTCCGTGGTCTTCATGTCGTGGCCCAGCGCGGGCAGCGTGGTCTTCGTCCGGCTGAGCTCTTTGCCGCACACGGTGCAGTAGAAGACCTCCTCAGCGCTGCCCTCCTTGGTGCAGGTGGCCTCCGTGACATTTTCAAGCGTCGGCTTCTCCGGCTTCGTATGCTCCAGCAGCGCCGACTTCTTATGATTCCGGAGGACCTCGCCCTTGCAGATGGTGCAGTAGTACACCTCGTCATAGCTGCCTTCCTTGGTGCAGGTGGCGTCCACGATGTTTTCCTGCACGGGGTCCCCGGGCTTGTGCTTCAGTTCGTTCCCTGTATAGTTGTAATAGATCCGGATGGTCCGGCCCTCCGTGGGCAGGGTTTGCCACAGACTGGCCTGCGGATCCTTGATCCACTGCGTGAGCGGCGCTTTTTTCACCGGCGCCGCCGTGGGGGCCTCCTTGCTGATGATCAGCTCGTCGGGCGAATACAACATCACGGGGACATAGTCCTTCCGGACGCGGATGCGCGGGTCCGTCAGGCTCAGGCCATGCACCATGTCAACGGGAACGGTGATGTTGACCGTCTCGCCCTTATCGTACCAGTCGCGCAGCTGATTGCTGGTCATTTTGCTGTAAGCGCTCTCGTCGGCGATCTTCGCGCCGGGACAGACCTGATAGATGTTTTGCACGGTGAGCTGCGTATCCTGCCGGACCCAATGCACCTTCACAGTGCGGACGATGCTCTTCTTTTCCAGCCCGATGCCGGCGCCGTAGGAGCAGAAGGAGCCGAAGCGCGGATCCTTTACAACGGTCTTGAAGGTCTTGGCGTCCAGATTGCGGAAGGTGAAGACGATATCGCCCCACATTTCCTTGACCGTGTCGTCCTTCGGCCGGGCGGTAATAGTGTTGTTCGCGGGATCGTAGGTCCAGGAGGAGGTGCCAAGAGACTGCCCATCCTTATCCGTATCCACGCATTCGACCTCGAAGAAGACCTCGTCATAGGTCTTGTATTGACCGCCAAGAGAGGTGACGTCCTTATGCTTGCCCGGGATCCGGTCGTTGGCGTCCATGGGTTTGCCATCGATATCGCCGCTGCTCAGGCTCATGACCTTCACGGTGTATAGGTTGTCCGGTACCTTGGCGGTATTGTCCTTCATTTCCAGCGACAGGCTCTTGTCGTCCGGCGGGATCTCGAAATCAACGGCGAAGAACTGATCGCCCAGAGAAATGAACGGTATGCGAAGGGAGATGATTTCCTTCTCCGCTTTCTTCCGGTCATTGCCCGCCTGCGCTTTCAGCTTCACGGTGGTGAAGAAGCCGACTTCAAACAGCATGGAGCCCAGGAGCTGCTGTTCACCTTTGCCCGATACCCTTCGGTAGCCATAGTAGAAGAAGCCGTAGAATTCCGCGTATAAGCCGAAGTCCAGCACAGCGCCCAGGGATGCCAGCTTAGTGGAGATCAGGCCGATGCGGAAATCCAGACTCAGGCCGACCCTGACGCCGATCATGCCGAACAGGTAGACGCCCAAGTTCAGATTGGGCGCTTCCAGGTCTGCCGAACTGCTTTCCGATTCCCAGGCGAAAACCTTGAACTTGACCGTCCACCCCTTGCAGACGCCGTAGGAGATGGAACCGCCCAGCGTCACACATAGCCTGAAGGAGGCATACGCCGTGACCCTCAGACCGAGGGCACACAGGTGAAGGGGATCCGGGGCGATGTCTCTGTCAAAAAGCTCATGTTCCCAGAATCTGACGTATTCCGACTTCTTTTTGACAAAGGCCGCATATTTTTCTTCGAGGCTGCCTCCCAGGGTGCCATTCTGCTTGATCGCTTTGCCGAAGTAAGAGCCCTTGTCCTTTTCCTGGCTGTCCCAGCCGGTGCCTTCAAACAGGGTATCCAGCGTGTAGTTGATGTTGTCGAGCTTGCCGGCGGCGTCCGTCAGACGGTTATACCAGACGTATCTGGTATTGCTGTCCAGCCTCCTTGTATCGAAGTTTTGCCGCTCTTCAGACTTGATTGCCATGGAGGTGTTCTGCTTGACGCCCGGGGAACGCCGCGTAGTGCTGACGGTGATATCAAAGCCCACCGCGGTAAATGTGCCCGCCTGCAGACTGAAAGTGCCCTTGATATCTATTGGGACCTTGATAAACCATAATTTCTTCCATTCGATATCGAAGCTCATGCCCAGACCGGCAGTGAATTCCTGCTCAAACTGGATCAGGATATCGATGTTGATGCCAAAGGCCTTCGCCTCATCTCCGAGGGGCTCGATATTGTATTTCCACGAGGTGGAAGCGGACAGCTCGAAGCGCACGCCCGTCCCGCTGAAATGCTTCAGGCCCAGGCTTCCGGTAAAACGGACATGGATCGGCGCGTGACTGGTCTCCGAGATCCGGTCGGTGATGAGGTTCAGCCGCCGTACCTCCTCCAGGGTCATCTCTTCGCCCTCGTCGTTGGTGAAGCGCACCCTCTGGAGCGCTTTGCGGTAATCCTCGTTGGCCATCAGCTGCGGCTCGTCCTCGAAGATCATCGAACGGATATATTGCTCGGCCTCGTTGAAAAAGCCGTTTTCCTCAAGGCTGTTGAGTGCTTTGGACTGCATCTCCTGCATTTCTTCTTCGGTCAGGTTCAGATCAACGTTCTCCTGCCGCATGGCCAGTCCCGCGAGCTTCGCCATGTCCTCTTCGGCCTTCAGCGTATAGCTGAGCTGAAGACCGCCCTCCGCATCCCGGACCTGCGTCAGCTCGCCGTAGCCCACGAGCTCAGCCTCCTCGGGCTGATCCAGACTGCCCTCATACAGGGCGATCCAGTCGCCGGGCTCCACGGTGGTGTCCGGGCCAAGGCCGATTTCGGCCAGCGTCGGGTGGGTAAAGTCAAACTGGTCCGCTGAGACGAAGATCTCGCCGTCCTCATAGCTGCCGTCCGTATGCACGGGGATCACGTCCGGCAGGAACACCACGTCCGCGAATTCCGGGATCTCGTAGGCATACTGCTGGTTGCCAAGGTCGGCGGTGATGCGGAAGTAGCCCATCCGGTCCGCGCTTCCGTCCTCCCGGAGCTCCCCGTCGTAAACGACCAGGAGGTCGCCGGGCTTCACCGGCCGGCGGCAGGTGAGCACACCGGCGGCGTCATTGCGCTCGACGGTCAGGTCGCCGCTTTCCTCCTGGTGGCTCTTAAACAGGCCGTCGTTCAGGTCGACGCCCTCCACCTCCTCGAAGGGGATATACTTGAGGCCCTTCTTCAGGCGCATGTTGTTAAAGGGCTCGAAAGCCACTGTCAGGTTGTAGTAGATGACGGACTCGCCGGACTCCTGTCCGTTGCGGATAAAACGGATATTGTCCGTATTTTTGAGCTCGATCTGGTGCAGATGTCCCGCCGTCCAGAGGCCGTCCGGCGGGCACACGCGGTAAACGCTTTTGACGCGGACTCCGGCCGTTTCCTTCCGGGCGCGGCGGATGGCCTCCACGCACATATCCGCCAGGTCGGCAGGCTTCGCCTTGGCCGATACGTCGGCGCTGACGCCGTAGGCCTCCGCGATGGCGTTCCGCATCCTCGGGCTGCGGGCCGCCTGCTGCATCAGCTCAGCCAGGTCCTCCGAGGCGCTGCCGGTGCCGTAGCCCGCTTCGCTCAGGAACTGGCGGAGGGCGGTTTCCGCTTCGGCGCGGAGCTCGTCCGGGGCATAATGGGCCTGCAGCGTCGCGGCGTCGGCATCCTCCGCCCCGGCTTCCCGCAGGGCGCAGCCCAGGGAGCCACCCGCCTGCTGCCAGCCAGACAGCGCCGTCAGCACGGCCTCCCTGTTTTCCTCCCCCGCGATCAGCTCCGCGGGGTCGATCCGCTGCGGCTCGAGGATAAAGCTCATGTCCTGTTCAAATTCGCTGAGGTCCCGCACCATGATCTGCGACCGGGCTTCCGCTTCCGTCAGGTCATAGGCAGCCACATACACGGGGAAGCTGAGGGCCACGTCCTGGTCGGACATATAGTTGGGCAGCAGGCCGTTCGCCGCCTCCTCACTGGAGGCGAAGCGCGGGTAAAGGGTCATGTTGCGGTCCACCACGTCGTTTTCCGCCCAGCGCTTTTCCAGCGCCGCGTCGTAGTACCAGCCGACGAACACATAGCCCAGCCGCTCGGGCAGGGCGAGGGAAGACACCGGCGTGCCGGCCACCACCATCGCCGTCTCCGGAAGCTGGATCTCAGCCGCTTCTTCAGACGTCAGGTTCTTCAGCTCGTCCGGCAGCTCAAAGCGCACCTCATAGTAGGTGGAGCGCTGATTCCCGTCATTTTCCGGCTGTGCTCCTCCGTTCGCAGGCTCCCCGGAATTGGCGGCAGACGTCTGCGGGGCCGGTGTTTCCGCGTAAACGGGCAGGGAAACAGAACTGAGCAGCAGGCACAGGGTCATCAGCAGGCTCAGGTATCTTTTCATCATGCATTTATCCCTTTCCTATCGTCAGGAGATTCTTACATCAGCAAAACAGATTCTTTCATCTGTACGGCAAAATATAGCATGATTGCCGTAGGCTGTCAAGAATGTCCTTGGCATTTCAGCGTTTGCGGCGCTCCGCAGCCTATTGACACGCGCGAAAAAAAGGCTAAAATGAAGACATCAAACGGAAGGGGCGATCATCATGCGCCAAAGGAAAACAAGGGTCCTGCTGCTCATCCTCATGCTGGTCGCCGTATGCGGACGCGCCGGAGCGGAGACGCCCTTCACCGATGACCCGGCCCGCATCGAAGCGGCAGCCGCCAGCGTGGTGTACCTGGAGGTCTATGACCGCAGCGACGTCAGAATCTCCTCCGCCAGCGGGTTTGTGGCCTTTGACCCGCCGGTGCTGGTGACCGCGTGGCACGCGATCACGAATATGGCCTACATGCGGGTGCGCCGGGACGACGGTACGGAGTTCCGGGTGGAGCGCCTGATCGACGGCGACGAGACGGCGGATATCGTGCTGTGCGCGCTGCCGGAGGATGCGGGCGTCCCGCCGCTGCCGGTGTGCGCCGACGTGCCCCGGCGCGGCGAGGATATGCTGGTGATCTCGACCCAGGCCGGCGTGACCAACCTGGTCACCAGGGGCAATGTGTGCGGCCATTGGGACGCGCAGGGCGTGTCCTGGCTGCTGTTTACCGCGCCGGTATCCGCCGGCAGCAGCGGCGCTCCGGTGTTCAACAGCCGCGGCGAGGTGATCGGCCTGGTGATGGGCACCTATGACAGGGCGAGCGGCATCAACCTGGCCGCGCCTATCAGCGAGGCGGAAGCCCTGACGCGGTGAATGGCTGCCGCCTTCCCGGGTTGTAACTATTCAGTCATACAGTAGAGTGAGACGAGGCCCGGTCCGTTCCGGCACGGAATCCCGGAGTCCGCCGATTCATTCGGCGGATGGCGAAGCCA
>CACWHI010000022.1 GCA_902760595.1 uncultured Eubacteriales bacterium | reverse complement strand
TGGAATCGCGCGCGCACCGCGGGCGCAAGCGCCTCACGCACCGCGCACGACATGCTTCGCCATCCGCCGAATGAATCGGCGGACTCCGGGATTCCGTGCTGAAAAGGACTGTTACTTGTCCCTCTTTACTTCTCGAATAAATAGTTACAAGGAGGCTTTTTCATGGCGATCAAACTGGTTGAGATCCGCAACAGGTCCGGGAATCTGCCGCTGCGGGTGGCGAAGGGGCACTTTGCCACCAGCCACAGCCACATCAATTATTATGTGGACCTGACCATGACCAAGCACCGCCTGTCCGAGGCGAGGCAGGCCGCGCAGACCCTCTGCGGCGCGTATTCCGCGTCGACCATCGTCGATACCATCCTCTGCCTGGACGGCACGGAGGTCATCGGCGCATGCATGGCCAGCGAGCTGACCCGCGCGGGCTTCACCAACATGAACGCCCACCGTACGATTTATGTCACAACGCCTGAGCACACCTCCGGCAGTCAGCTGATCTTCCGGGATAATATCGCCCCGATGATCGTAGGCAAGCACGTGCTGATCCTGGCCGCGTCCGTGACGACCGGCTATACCGTGCAGGCCGCTGTCGAGGCGGTGAAGTATTACATGGGCATCCCTGAGGGCATCTGCTGCATCTTCAGCTGCGTGGACGAGTGCGAGGGCTTCCCGATCAAGAGCGTGTATACCAAGCGCCTGCACCTGAGCGATTACGAGAGCTGCTCCTCCCATGACTGCCCCCTGTGCAAAGCCAACATCAAGCTGGACGCCATGGTCAACAGCCACGGCATCTCGGCGTTTGGAAATTAGGCAGAGCCGAGGTGGCAAATCATCCGACCATTTCAAAACAGCCTCGATAAAGCGCCCGTTTTCACGGCCGTTCTGGGTCCCATGGGATTCGTCCTGTGGGACTCTTATTTTTACTTCCCGCATGGGTTTGCCGATGTCCACGTGGGCGGATGTGTATAAACAGCTGAGGGTATGGTGACTGTTCAGTCGTAGACTGAACAGTCACGTTTTATGTAAGTTTTCAATCCCGCATCCGGAAGCGGAAGGCCCGGTCATTTCCACAGGCTCATCCAGTTTTCTTTTTTGATGGCTTTTTCCGTATTCTCCTGGGCGATGCCGAGGGCGTAGCTGTTGCGCTGCAGGAATTGGCTGACGGCGGCGCTGTCAAGCCCGGCAAACACGCTCTTGACGGCTTCCAGGTTCATGCCCAGCAGCTTTTTCAGGCCCAGGATGGCATATTCCGCCTGGGGGAGGCGGACGTACGCCTCGATGATCTGCTCCAGCCGGGCGCGCTGCTTGTCGGTCATGGCGGCGTCGCCGAGCTGGGTCAGGAAATCCGCCTCATGGGCGATCCGGTCCACCAGCAGGGACAGCTCCTCGGGCCGGTCGGGTGCTTTCGCCTTGCCGCTGATGAGGTCCTGCACGGTCACCACGGGCCGCTGCTTTTTGCAGAATTCCACAAACTGGATACCGGCCGCCTTGCCGATATTGCCGATGATCTTATTGCGGATCACCGGCTTGCTGACGTCGCTGTCGATGTTCAGAATATCGCTGACGCGCTCCCAGGAGCGGGGCGTGGCGAAGACCATCTCGCCGCTGTCCGGGTCCTGCGTGTGCAGGTCGGAGGGCTTGAAGGTCAGGTAGTTGATGACATAGGGATGGATGCCGTGCTTGAGGGCGAAATCATACTTCCAGCTCTCGAAGTCCGATTCGATGTAATGGATCTCGAAGCGGTCCGCCAGCGGGCCGGCCAGGTGGATGTAGACGCCGTCGTCGTCCTCGCGGTTGCCCAGGGCGACCACGAAGGTGCCCTCCGGCAGGGTGTACTGCCCGATGCGCCGGTCCAGGATCAGCTGGTAGGCCGCCACCTGCACGCGCTTGGTGCAGGAGGTGATCTCGTCCAGCAGCAGGATGGTTTTTTTGCCGTCGCGCTCCTCGTTGGGCAGGATATCGGGGGCGAGCCATACGGTGCGCGTCCGGCTTTCGTTGGGGTAGATCAGGCCGCCGATCTCCACCTCGCTCATCTGCGCCAGGCGGATGTCGATGACCTTGTAGCCGTACTTCTTCCCGATCCGGCGGATGATCTGGGACTTGCCCACGCCCGGCGCGCCGAGGCCGAGGATGGAGTGCTTGACGTTGTGTTCGATGTTGAATTCGATCGTTTCCTGAAATTCCCGGATATTCATAGCTTGCTCCCTTGATTCAGCCGGCACACGCGGCCGACGGTTTTGTAGATGGGGTTTTCGGAGTCGTTGCACAGCAGCAGGATCGTGTTCTTAGGGTCGAGACATTTCTTCAGAACGGGATCCGGCAGGCCAAAGTACCCGTCCGTCAGGATCAGGGCTACTGTGGGCCGCAGCTTCCGCTCCAGGATATAGCGGTATACGCAGTTGATGTTCGTGCCGCCGGAGTGCATGGGCTGCGCCTCAAGCACCCGCTTCGCGGTGCGCAGCTTGGTGTAGACGTCCGTGACCGAGGTGTCCCAGTAGGCGATGTTCATGACGCAGCCAAAGTCCTTGGTGATCCGGTAGAGCTGGGTCAGAAACTGATTGAGCTCCTCCTGACCGACGGAGCCGGAGCTGTCCACAAAGGCCCATACGCTGTCCAGGTCGCCGCCCTCCTGCAGGCCGTGCCCGGGCAGGATCAGCCCGGTGTGCAGGTACTTGCGCTCCGGCGTCGCGTAGGAGGTGTCGTCGGACTGCACCTCGCTGAGAAAGTCCTTCAGGATCTTGCGCCAGTCCAGCGGCTTCGGCTCCACGAGCTGCAGCAGGTTCCGCGCGATCAGCGAGGACGCTCCGTCGCCCCGCGCGTCGGACGCGGCGGAGCGGATCAGGCTCCTGATCTCCTGCTCCAGCGCCTCTCGTTCCTCATCGGACAGCCTGAGCCCGCCGCTTTTGCCGTCGAGCAGGTCAGGCGCGGGCAGGGGGACGCGAAACAGCTCCTGGTTTTGCGGGTTGCTGTAATCCTTCCGGAGCATGAGGACATTCTTCTGCCGGTTGTCCTGATTGTCCGCCAGGATCCTCTCATAGAGGTTTTCCAGCGTCTCGTTGGGCGAGATGCGGCAGAAGATGCCGTCAGAAGGCCGTTCCAGCTTCAGCTCCGGGCGATAGCGCAGCTGCGTGGCCAGCGTATCGCACATCTGATTCACGATGATGTCCGCGGCGATGTTCCAGATCCTGTGATCGCGATTACGGAAGCGCAGCGGGTGCATCAGCAGGGTATGGAAGACCTCGTGCATCAGTACGTAACGGATCTGCGTCTCTTTCATTCCGCCGAAAAAGGAGGCGCTCCAGCGGATCGTGCGTCCGTCGGTGCAGGCGGTGGGAACGCTGTCGTCCCGCATGATGGGCAGGCGGAGCAGCAGGTCGCCGTAAAAAGGAAAATCGATCAGCAGCTTCATTTTGAAGGTCTGCAGTACGGCGTTGATCTCATCAGCTGTCAATAGGCTTCACCTCCCGGTGTATACAGGACCTGGCCGCCAAAGCCGGCCTTCAGCGTGCCGTCCGGTTCAATGACCAGGCCGCGGCAGTAGCCGCAGTCGGCGGAAACGCTCTGCCGCCCGTAAAATTCCATCAGCCGGCCCTCGGGAGAGACATAGACGCCGTCCCGGCAGCGGCAGAGGTCAAAGTCGCGGTAGCCCCTCGTGAACAGGAGGCTCGGATCCCCGTCCCGCAGCACACTGTCGAAGCGGACCCGGTTCGCGGCCGTCCAGGGGTTGACCGGCGAGGCGGTGATGAAGGACACCTTGCCCGCGCCCATCTCAATGGCGAAATCCAGGTAGCGCCGCGCGTCCTCGGGAGTGGCTACATAATTCCTGAGCAGCATGCAGTTCAGCACGAACAGGCCGGGGCACGCGATATCGCGCAGCGCGTCCCGCAACTGCGCGGCCGTGGGCATTTTCTTCCCGAAGATCCGGTCGTTGGCTTCGTCGTCCCAGTGGTGGCGGCTGATGTGGATGGTATCCAGCCGGTACAGGTCGGTGAGCGAGCGCAGCTGATCGAGCCCGCTGCCGTTGGTGTCCAGCGTGACCTCCAGGGCGGGGCCGAAGACGTCGAAGCACATATGGATGACGCGATCCAGCAGGTCCATGTCCAGGCACGGCTCCCCGCCGGTGATGCTGACGCCGCGCACGCGGCCTTCCGCCTGAAGCGCCCGCAGCACCAGCAACAGGCGGTCCGGGTCGATCCGGGCGGGATCATCGGTGGGGGCGGCGATGCAGAAGGGACACCGCGCGTCGCACAGACGGCTGGGCAGGATGGAAAGCTGCAGCGGCGCGGGATCCGGCTTCAGGCGGTATCCGCCGCCGTCCCTGGCGCAGATGGTGTTCTTGACCCGCACGGGCTTGCCGAGGATCGTCACCTCCCGGCTGCGCTCAAAGGAGCATGAGCAGTCGCGCTTTTCCATACACGGTCTCCGAGATCTTTTTGTCAGTCACCAGTCCGGCCTTGTCAAACACGCACACGTCCTCCCGCTGGTAGGGGCAGGCGGGGTCGGCGGTCAGGCGGTTCCGGCTGTACAGATAATACTGCTGCCCGTCGCAGCGGATCGGCAGCAGCTGCGGCGTGAACAGCAGCGAGAAGGTCACCTGGAACTGCGCGATGGGACCCGTCCCGGGAAGCATGGTCACCAGGGACAATGGCCGCGCGTAAGGGATGCCCTGATTGCCCCTGATCCTGAGGTCGCTGCTTCTTTCCGCCGCCGGATGCTTCCAGCCCAGGGAATTCTCGCGGATCATCTCCATGACAGCCGCGTACTCCTCTGTTTTGACGGCGCGGCCGTGCGAATCGTGGCACGCGCGGGAATCGAAAATGCTGGTGGTTCCATTGTGTGTCGCGTAGAGCAGGAAGCGCATGTCCCCGCGCAGCTGCGGGAGAGGCTGTGCCAGGCTGGCGGCGGCGTTCGCGACCGCGTCGAGTGCAGGCCCGGCGAGGGCGGCAGGCGCGATCAGGCGGCTGCCGTCCGCCAGCGGCCAGCTGTTATCCCGGAGGCGCGCGCGATCCGTCTCATCCAGCCTTCGCCGGATGATCAGCCGCTCCAGACCGCCGTTCCTGTAAAACTGCGGCTCGACCTCCGCGACGGAAGCGGGCAGTGTCAGCTCCTTCAGCTCAAAACCCGCGACGACGCAGCCTGTTTTCAGGCGGACAAAGCCTTCCTCCAGAAAGAGCTGTTTTGTATGGCGAACGACGATCGCTCCGCCCCCGGCGGTGGTCAGCGCCTGCCCGCCCAGCTGACTGGGCACGGTCGCGCGGGTCTTTTCGGGGACCTCGTAGCGGATCAGGGTATGGTCGATGGCCAGCGCGCGCTCGTCCATGTAGGTGTTGATCTTCAAGCCGCTCAGCACCTCCCGTAGCGCTCGCGCTCTTCGCGTAGCTCGCGCTGCTGCTTCGCGCGCTCGGCCGCCTGGATCAGGATCCTGGGATCGTTGACCTCTGTGCTGCTGACATCGTGGGCCATGGTATTGAAGTCATCCCCGACGCCGTTCAGCGCGGTCTCAAGCATCGCTGTTCCCTCCTCGCCGAGGGATACGCTCAGGATCTCCCGCAGCTGCGCGAGGGCCTGCTGCGCGGCGCGCTGATCCGGGCTGGTGGCGATGATACGCTGGATGAAAGCCAGCAGGGTCTGCGGGTCCATGCTTCCCTCCTGTTCAGATATCTTTAAGCCATGCCGTCACGTCCGGTCGCCTGCTCATGTGCTGCGTCAGGCCGTCCGCGGCCAGCTCAAACACCTCTGGCTGACTGCTCATGCGCCTGTACATGCGCAGGGCGTACCAGCCGCCCGCCAGCGCTTCGGGGGACAGTGCCTGCCACTCCTTTTCCTGCTCCCACATTCCGTCGTTCAGCAGGCCGGCGGCCCGGGAGACGAGGACGTTCAGCAGGGGCACGAAGCGCTCCGGGTCGTCCGGCAGGCTGGGCAGCATCAGCTTCGCGGCCTCCTTCTCATCGAGCAGGGGCCGCAGACAGGGGATGCCTGACGTGAGCATCATCAGCAGCTGCCTTTGACCGCCGAGCGTAGCCAGCGTTGCCGTACCGGGGAAGAGATGCCCGGAGGCTCTTTCGAGCTGGGGCAGAAGCGCGGCTTCACTGGTAAGCTGGCGGCTGGAGGCGCGTTTTTTGAGGTATTCTTCTTTCAAGGCCGTCAGCTGCTGCTCACGGCTGACAGGCGGAGCCGGCGGGTGCGGAGCCGGCCTGGGCGGGAAGGGCGGCACAGGCGTTTTCTGGCCGGCCGCTGCCGGGGACTTGGGAAAGACCAGCGTGGGCACCGTGGAGCGCGGGACGGCCGGATTGGGGCCGGCCGGCAGCGGGGAAGCCGGCTTACGCTTATTGGCGAGGCTGGCGTGCCATTCGTTTGCGGCGCTTTCCCCGAACCAGCGCGGGAACAGGAGCGCGTTGATCCCCGCGAACAGCGGCCACAGGAAGATGATCAGGTCGTCGAGGTGCGTCCGGCGGAAGAAGGCCGGGTGGATGTCGTGGAAGCGGATCGTGATAAAGAACAGCCAGGCGCAGAGCGGCAGCGCGGCCAGCACGGCGGCCCGCGTCTCCCGGCGTTTCAGCGTCAGCAGGATACTGAGGCCCGAGAACACGGCGATCGCGCCGAGCAGCGCGTGATCCGTCCACAGGGGGCTCGCGGCCAGGCTGTCGATATTGAGGGTCCTCCACGCCGCGGCGCGGTCAGGATACAGGAATACGTGCCCCGCGTACAGCAGGATGATCAGGAAAGCCTGCCCGGCAATGAAGCGGCTCATCAGCACGGCGGGAGCGATATCGGCCCGGCGCAGCGCGGAGACGTAAAAGACGATGACCAGGAGCAGAAGCCCGATGCCGGAGAATTTTGCCCAGGCATACCCGCTGCCCGAGCGTACGTCGATGTCCGCCAGTGACCAGAGCGTGACGACGATGAAAAGCGGAAAGAGGACGACGGCGTAATCGCGGAGCGTGGGCTTGGGGTCGTCCCGCTTCGGCAGGGGGACCGGCTGGGAATAGTGGGGGATGGGCTTGAGCTTCTTCAGCCATTCTTCGCGGGCGGCCTGGCCGCGGAGGCGCTCGAACAGCGCGCCCCAGACGCCGAGAACTGTGGGAAGGCTGAGGACCAGCAGATCACTGAACGGTTGCTGCAGACGGTCCTTCACCGGAGCCAATGCGCACCAGAGGACCAGCCCGATCAGGGCCGGCTTACGCGCCTCGGGACGGACGAAAGCCAGCGCCGTGCCGCAGCCCGCGAATGCCAGGTAGAAGCCGCGCAGCAGGAGGTCCGCCCAGAAAGCGCTGCGCGTGATCTCAAGCTGGATGGAGCCGTCCGCGAACACCAGCCCGCTGTGCGCGACGCGGATGATCAGCGTGAGCGCGGCCAGCAGGCCAGATACCTGGCAGTAGCGGCTGAAGCGGATGAACCAGGGCGTTCGGCGGCACAGTTCCAGCAGTCTCTTCACAGGTTCGCCTCGTTTCTCCGGCTCAGGCGCAGCCAGTTGATCAGCCCGATCACGGCGACGATCAGGTAAATGCTCTTCTTGGTCAGGTAGACGGGGTCAAAGCGCTCGATATACATGATGACGGCGACCACGTCGGTCACGAGCCACCAATAGTACTGCTCGCGGTAGCGCAGCGTCTGCAGGGCGGTGGCGGCGATGCCGATGGCGACGGTGGCGGCGTCCCAAAGGGCCACGTTTCCGCCCGCGCGGAGCAGGATCCGGTGATAGACGAGCGTGCCGGCCAGGATCAGGACGGCGACCAGCGCGTTCTGCCACAGGCTGAGGCGCCGCGCGATGGTCAGCTCCTCCCGGGCCACGTCCCGGTGGCGCGCCCAGTGGATCCACCCGACGACCCCCATGGGCAGGTAGAGGAACAGCTCCAGGCACATGGTACCCCAGATATGCCAGTACCAGAGGTATACGATATACGCGGCGGTGTTCACCAACCCGAACGCGTGGGTGCTGACGGACGCCTTCGCGCAGAAGAACACGCAGAACACGCCGGCCACGGCGCTGATAAAGTTGACCACCGTCAGCCAGGGCGGGTTGCCGCCGGCCTCGGTGCCGGTGAAGGCCGTCACCATCGCGTGGGCGGCGATCCCGACCATCACGGCCGCCATCAGCCACTCATACCATTTAAGGCTGCGGAAGGACGCGCCGAGGCGCGCCAGGGAAGCGCGGTTCAGACTCTCCATGGCGAAAGCTCCTTCCAGCCCGCCCTGATCTGTCTGCCGGAGATCGGACGGTGTACGCGCGGCGGATCCACCTGAAGATAGACGGCCCAGGGATAGGCGCGCCTGAAGTACGCCGCGTAGGAGGGCTCGCTGCCGAACACGGCGTCGAAACGGCCGCAGGCCCGCAGCACCAGCGGCGTCTCCGCGTCCCAGTCCTCCTCACCCGAAGGGGTGCGGCAGCGGGATATGTCCATATAGATCGTTTCCACATTGCCCAGCCGGCGGCCGGCCGCGCGCATGCGGGCGTAGCGCCTCTCGGGGGAGAGGGCCAGCCGCTCCGCTTCGGGGAGAGAGCGGAGGATCGCCTCCTCCTCGACACAGTTGGCCATCAGGATCTGGTATACGCGCTCGCACAGGCGCGAGGCGGTCTCCAGGCAGTAGAGGTGCCCCCGGTGGTAGGGCATGAATTTGCCCCCGAACATTCCCGCCTGAAACGGCTTGGCCATGTCTGCGCCTCCCTCTGCTGTCAGCCTGTGACGTGCGTTGGGGCGAAACCCCGATCAGTCAGGGATTATAGCATAGCTGCAGGGTGAAAACAAGGAAAAAGTCATGGCGGCCCTGCTGCGGCGAGGATTCGCGGTTGAGAATATGCCGCGTTTATGGTATGATACGCGTGTCCTGAGGCCGCTCATCCGGCTGACGGCGACGCGTTTCCAGTGACTATCCCGTAAAGGTTCGTGAGGATATATGACACAGAAGATCATTCGGCTTTCCCCGGAGGTGATCGGGCAGATCGCGGCGGGCGAGGTGGTGGAGCGGCCTTCGGCGGCCATCAAGGAGCTGATTGAGAACGCTCTGGACGCCGGCGCGACCGCTGTGACGGTGGATATCCGCGAGGGTGGGCTCAGCAGCTTTTCCGTGACGGACAATGGCAGCGGCATCCCGGCCAGCGAGCTCAGGATGGCGTTTGAGCGCCACGCCACCAGCAAGATCCGCGAGACCAGCGACCTGTGGCAGGTGGCCACGCTGGGCTTCCGCGGCGAGGCACTGGCCTCCATCGCGGCGGTGTCCCACGTGCGCCTGACCACGCGCACCGCGGACGCTGACACCGGCATGCAGGTGCAGAACGACGGCGGCACCATCACCTCCATCGGCGAGGCCGCGTCCCCGCTGGGGACGTCCGTCGTCGTCAGGGACATCTTTTATAACGCGCCGGTGCGCCGGAAGTTCCTGAAAAAGCCCGCCTACGAGACGGCGGGCGTGACCGAACTGATGGCGCGGCTGATCCTGTCAAGGCCGGATATCAGCTTCCGCTACCTGGCGGACGGCAAGAACATCTATTTCAGCCCGGGGGACGGGCAGCTGAAGAGCGCGCTGCTGAGCGTGTACGGCCTCGACGTGCTGCGCATGCTGACGCCCGTGAAGGGGGTCAGCAACGGCGTCATCGTGGACGGCTTTGTGGGCGTGGGCGACGTTTCCCGCAGCAACCGCTCGCAGGAATACTTTTTCATCAACAAGCGCGTGATGAAGAGCGCCCTGCTCTCCAACGCCGTGGAAACGGCCTGCCACCAGCGGGTGATGATCGGCCGCTTCCCTATGTGCGCGCTGCACCTGACCATGCCCTACGAGCAGACGGACGTCAACGTGCACCCCAACAAGTGGGAGATCCGCTTCCAGAACGAGATGGGGGTGCGCGAGGCGGTGGAGACCGCCGTCCGTACAGCGCTGGAGCAGACCCAGCAGGAGGACCTGCTGAAGCCGCGCCTGTTCACCGATCCGCTGAAGACCGAGGCGCGCCAGCCCGCGCCGAGGGTGCAGGCGCAGCCCGCGGTGAGCGCGGCCCCGGCAACGCGGCCCGCGCCCGCCGTCCGGACGGAGGAGCCGCCGGTCCGGCCGGTGGTGACGCCGGCCGCGCCGCCCGCGGTATCGGCTATGCGGTCGCCGGTCACGCCGATGCGGGACGATTCGGTCCGGCCGGTCGTCCAGGTATCCGCCCCGGCAGCCTCTGCTTTACAGACGACACCGGCCGCTGTTCCGGAACAGCCCGCGCTGCCGGAGAAAAAGCCCGAGCAGGCTCCGTCGGAGCAGCAGGCCCTGCCGCAGCTGACGGAAACGAAGGCGCGGCTGATCGGCGTGGCCTTCGGTACCTATATCCTGTTCGAGTACGGCGAGCAGCTGGTGCTGTGCGACCAGCACGCCGCGCATGAGCGCGTGCTGTACGAGCGCCTGCTGCGCGAGACGAGCCAGGCCCCGATCAGCCAGACGCTGCTCATCCCGGTCACGGTCCGCATCAACCGCACGGAATACGCCGCCTGGCTCGATAACCAGGCGCTGCTGCGCTCGCTGGGGTACGACGCCGACCTGATGGGGGAGGATACCCTGGCGCTGCGCGGCCTGCCCGTGATCCTGGGGCAGACGGAGGCCGCCTCCTGCCTGCGCGACAGCCTGGACGAGCTGGCGCAGTACGGCCGGCTCGACGACTACGACAAGAAGCTGCGCATCGCCACCACGGCCTGCAAGCATGCCGTCAAGGGCGGCGAGCGCGTGCCGGAGGAGGAGCTGACCTGGCTGGTCACCGAGATCCTGAACAGCCATATCCCGCCCACCTGCCCCCACGGCCGCCCGCTGATGGTCACCGTGACGCATACCGAGCTGGATAAACGGTTCAGGAGGATACAACAGTAATATGCCACTCTTTTGCACGATTCGCAGGGCGCCTGATTGCTTGACACGGTGACGTCAGGTGTTATAATCAAACCAGTCTGACTGTTCAGATCGGCTGCGGCAGCGCGGCCGGTTTTTTCAGTGACGGAGGAGGATGACGCTTGAGGAAGCTGTTTCGTTACGCGGGCAAGTATAAGGTCTATCTCTTCCTCGCCCCGATCCTGATCATCGGCGAGGTCGTGATGGAGACCTTCATCCCGCAGCTGATCGCGCAGCTGATCAATATGATCTCGAAGGCGGAGGAAACGCCCATCGACATGGGTGAGCTGCTGCGCCTGGGCGGGCTGATGGTGCTGATGGCCTTTTTATCCTTGGGCTTCGGCGCGGGCTCGGCCCGGTGCGCGTCCGTGGGCGCGATGGGCTTTTCGCGCAACCTGCGCCACGCGCTGTTTGAAAAGGTGCAGCATTTTTCTTTCAAGAATATCGACAGGTTCAGCACCGCGTCGCTGGTCACGCGCCTGACCACGGACGTGAACCAGACGCAGAACATGCTGATGATGCTGGTGCGCATGGCCTTCCGTTCGCCCATCATGTTCGTGATGGCCTTCTACTGGGCCTGGCGGCTGAACCCGAGCCTGATCACCATCCTGCTCGTGGCCGCGCCGATCCTGTTCATCGGCATGGCGACGATCACGCGCCTGGCTTACCCGCGCTTCCGCGCGCTGATGACCAAGTACGACAGCATGAACGGCGCGGTGCAGGAAAACCTGACCGGCATCCGCGTGGTCAAGGCGTTCGTGCGCGAGACCTTTGAGAAGAGCAAGTTCGCCAGGTCCGCGGACGACCTGATGGACGCCCAGCGCCGCGCGGAAAAGGTGGTCATCCTCAACGCGCCGCTGATGCAGATCCTGATGAACGGCTGCGTAGTCGCCGTGCTGTGGTTCGGCGGCAGGCAGATCGTGGGCGGCACCATGGAGCTGGGCGACCTGACGGCGTTCATCACCTATATCACCCAGATCCTGATGAGCCTGATGATGCTCTCCTTCATCTTCGTGTCCTACGTCATGTCCAAGGCGTCCACGGCGCGCATCCTGGAGGTGCTCAACGAGCAGCCGGATATCGTGGCCCCCGAGCAGGCCAAGACCGAGGTCAGGGACGGCAGCGTCGTCTTCGAGCATGTGGATTTCAGCTACACCGGCGCGGAGGACCGCGTGGTGCTCAAGGATATCAACGTTTCGATCCGCTCCGGCGAGACCATCGGCCTGATCGGCGCCACGGGCTCCGGCAAGTCCTCGCTGATCTCGCTGATCCCGCGCCTCTACGATGTGACCGCCGGCAGGGTACTGGTGGGCGGCGCGGACGTGCGCGAGTACGACCCCGCCGCGCTGCGCGACGCCGTGGCCGTGGTGCTGCAGAAGAACGTGCTGTTCTCCGGCTCCATCAGGGATAACCTGCGCTGGGGCAACGAGCATGCCACGGACGAGGAGATCGCCGCCGCGTGCCGGGTCGCCCAGGCGGACGACTTCGTGCGCGGCTTCCCCGGCGGGTATGATATGGACCTGGGCCAGGGCGGCGTGAACGTGTCCGGTGGTCAGAAGCAGCGCCTGTGCATCGCCCGCGCGCTGCTCAAGTCCCCGAAGGTCATGATCCTGGACGACGCCACCAGCGCCGTGGATACGGCCACCGACGCGCGCATCCGCGAGGCGCTGCGCACGCAGATGGCGGATACCACCAAGATCATCATCGCCCAGCGCATCAGCTCCGTGAAGGACGCGGACCGCATCATTGTGCTGGACGAGGGCCGGATCACCGACGTCGGCACCCACGAGGAGCTGCTGGCCCGTTCCGAGATCTACCGCGACGTCTATGAGTCCCAGCAGAAGGGAGGCGAGGAGTAATGCCGCCAGCCCGCAATATGAGGCCTGTCGCCAAGCCCAAGAACCTGAAGGCCACCATTCGCCGCATGTTCGCCTACGTGGGGAAGGACCGCTTCAAGCTGATCGCCGTCTTCGCGTGCATCGCCGTGAGCGCCGTGATCTCCGCCGTGGGCACGTACATGCTCCGCGATATCATCGACGGCTATATCCGCCCGCTGATCGGGCTGGAAAACCCGGATTTCGGGGGGCTCATGTATATCCTGAGCGTGCTGGCGCTGATGTACCTGGTCAGCGCGGCCGCGACCTACGTGAACAACCGCCTGATGATGCAAATCTCCACCGGCACCATGAACCGTATCCGCAAGGACCTGTTCGACCACATGCAGTCCCTGCCGCTGAGCTTCTTCGATACGCACACCCACGGCGAGCTGATGAGCCGCTTCACCAACGATACCGACACCCTGCGCGAGTTCCTGTCCCAGAGCCTGCCGCAGACGGTGTCCAGCGTCATCACCCTGACCTCGACCCTGGTGGGCATGATCCGCCTGAGCGGCGTGCTGACGATCATCCTGATCGCGCTGCTGCCCATCAACCTGGTGGTCATCCAGGCCATCGGCAAGCGCTCCGGCCGCTACTTCTCCGCCCAGCAGAAGGCGGTGGGCGAGGTCAACGGCTACATCGAGGAGATGATGGCCGGCCAGCGCGTAGTCAAGGTGTTCAATCACGAGGACAAGGCCCAGGAGGAGTTCGATCAGCGCAACGAGCGCCTGCGCGAGGCGGGTACCCAGGCGAACACCCTCGCCAGCATCCTGATGCCCATCATGGCCAACCTGGGCAATATCCAGTACGTGGTCATCGCCATCATCGGCGCGGCGCTGCTCACGCATTCGCGGCTGATCGCCTCGGTGGGCTCGCTGGTCGCGTTCATGCAGTTCGCGCGCAACTTCTCCATGCCCATCACGCAGCTTTCGCAGCAGTTCAACACCATCCTGCTGGCCATGGCCGGCGCGGAGCGCGTGTTCGAGATCATGGACCTGCCGCCCGAGACCGACGAGGGCTATGTGCAGCTGGTGAACGCGAAGCGGAACGCCGACGGCGGCCTGACCGAGAGCGAGGAGCGCACGGGCCTCTGGGCCTGGAAGCACCCGCACAGCGCGGACGGCAGCGTCACCTATACGGAGCTGAAGGGCGACGTGGTGTTTGAGGACGTGACCTTCGGCTACGTGCCGGAAAAGACCGTGCTGCACGATATCTCGCTCTACGCGCGCCCGGGCGAGAAGATCGCCTTCGTCGGCTCCACCGGCGCGGGCAAGACCACCATCACCAACCTGATCAACCGCTTCTATGAGATCCAGGGCGGCAAGATCCGCTACGACGGCATCAACATCGGCAAGATCAAAAAGGACGACCTGCGCCGCTCCCTGGGCATGGTGCTGCAGGATACCCACCTCTTCACCGGCACCGTGCGCGACAACATCCGCTATGGCAAGCTGGACGCCACGGACGCGGAGATCGAGCGCGCAGCGAAGATCGCCAACGCGGACTTCTTCATCCGCCACCTGCCTGACGGCTACGATACCATGCTGACCAACGACGGCGCGAACCTTTCCCAGGGCCAGCGCCAGCTGCTGGCCATCGCCCGCGCGGCTGTGGCCGACCCGCCGGTCCTGATCCTGGACGAGGCCACCAGCAGCATCGACACCCGTACCGAGGCGCTGATCGAAAAGGGCATGGACGGCCTGATGAAGGGCCGCACCGTGTTCGTCATCGCCCACCGGCTGTCCACCGTCCGCAATTCCCAGGCCATCATGGTGCTCGAGAACGGCCGCATCATCGAGCGCGGCGACCACGAGGCCCTGATCGCGCAGAAGGGGCGGTATTATCAGCTGTATACGGGAATGTTTGAGCTGTCGTAAGAGCAAAGTAGGAAGGATGAAGCAGGAAGTAGGAAGTAATTCTACTTCAGGCTCTCGGCGCTGCAAACTCTTCCAGCGCAACAAGAATTACTTCCTACCTCCTACTTATTATCAGCTGTATACGGGAATGTTTGAGCTGTCGTAAGAGCAAAGTAGGAAGGATGAAGTAGGCAGTAGGAAGTAATTCTACTTCAGGCTCTCGGCGCTGCAAACTCTTCAAGCGCAACAAGAATTACTTCCTACCTCCTACTTATTATCAGCTGTATACGGGAATGTTTGAGCTGTCGTAAGAGCAAAGTAGGAAGGATGAAGTAGGAAGCAGGAAGTAATTCTACTTCAGGCTCTCGGCGCTGCAAACTTTTCCAGCGCAACAAGAATTACTTCCTACCTCCTACTTCCTACTTCATACTTATACCCCCAACTTCGTTTACTCTGTCCCAAAGGAGTTCCGCCGTGCTTCGTTACCCCTGCCTGGTTCTTGACCACGACGATACCGTGACCGATTCCACGGCGCACATCCATTATCCGGCGTTTCTGGACGAAATGAAGCAGATGCGGCCGGGGGTGTGGATGTCGCTGGAGGATTATTTCCGGATCAATTTTGATCCGGGTTTTTTGCCGTATATGACCGACGTGCTGCGCTTCACCGACGACGAGCTCAAGCAGGAGTACGAGATCTGGCAGTCCTGGGTGCGCCGCATCGTGCCGGACGTCTATCCCGGCATGGCGAAGATCATCCGGCGCCAGAAGGCCGAGGGCGGGTACGTGTGCGTGGTCTCGCACTCCGTGGACGTCAACATCCGCCGCGACTACCGGGAAAACGGCCTGCCGGAGCCGGATATCGTCTACGGCTGGGAGCAGCCGAAGGAGCGCCGCAAGCCCAGCCCCTGGCCGCTCCAGGAGATCATGCGCCGCCTCAGCCTGAAGCCGGAGCAGCTGCTGATGGTGGACGACCTGAAGCCGGGCTTCGATATGGCCCAGGCCGCCCATGTCCCCTTCGCCGCGGCCTGCTGGGCCTATGACGTCCCCGAGATCAAAGCCTTCATGGCCCGTTTCAGCGAGCATTGCTTCGATACGCCGGAAGAACTGGAAAAATTCCTTTTTGATTGAGTGATGGAAAAAAAGCTTGTTTACGGCCTCGTCGGCCCGACCGCCAGCGGGAAGACGAACCTGTCCCTGCGCCTGGCGCGGGAGCTGGGCGGCGAGATCCTGTGCATGGACTCCATGCAGATCTACCGCGGCATGGACATCGGCACGGCCAAGCCCACCGCGGAGGAGAAGGCCCAGGCCCCGCATCACCTGCTGGATGTGGCGGACCCGGCGGAGCCGTTTTCGGTGACTCAGTATACCGCGCTGGCCCGGCCGCTGCTGGAACGGATCCCGGCGCCGATCCTGGTGGGCGGAACGGGCTTCTATCTGCGCGGGCTATCCCAGCCCATGGACTATGGCTATGTGCGGGGCGATCAGGCAATCCGCGACCGGTACGAGGCGATGGCGGCTTCGGAGGGCGTGCAGGCGGTGCACGACCGGCTGCGGGCGGTGGATCCCGTCACGGCGGAGCGGCTGCATCCCAACGACCTGCGCCGGGTGGTGCGGGCGCTGGAGGTCTATGAGCTGACGGGGACCCGCTTTTCCGAGCAGAAGCCGCCCGACCCGGAGGATATGCCCTGGCGCTTTCTGCTGTTCGCGCTGGACTGGCCGCGCGACACGCTGTACCGGCGCATCGACGCCCGGGTGGACGTGATGATGGCGGAGGGACTTGCGGAGGAGGTGCGCCGGCTGCTGGACAGCGGCGTTCCCGCCGACGCGCAGGCCATGCAGGGCATCGGTTACAAGGAGCTGATCCCCGTCCTGCGGGACAACGCGCCGCCGGAGGAGGCCGTCGAGCTGATCAAGCGCCGGTCCCGCAACTACGCCAAGCGACAGCTGACCTGGTTCCGCGCCGACAAGCGCATCCACTGGATCACGATGAATGAAGGCAGGACGATGGAACAGGCGTTTGATGAGATGATGTGTGTGATTCAAAGCCGGTAAAGGGCGTCGGCGTCACAGACAATATTACTCCACCAACTAATTCCTGAACCATCTTCGACAGTATAAGGGGTGGTATACTGCGTCACGAAAGCTTGCCGTACCGGGGGTACGCCTGCGCTTCCGTTTCTTGTCTCCCACCCCTTATACTGCCGAATCCAGCTTCATGAATTAATTGGTGGAGCAATAACTTGCAATCTCTCCAGAAATCATATATAATATGGTCAGAAAGACCAGCCTGGTCTTACTGACCAGACTTATGAAGGGGGCAAAGACTGTGCAAGTCAATATTCTTGAAGCAAAGACGGAGCTTTCCAAACTGATCCGGCTGCTGGAATCAAAGCGGGAGGATTCTATCACAGTCGCCCGGAACGGCAAGCCAGTGGTCAAAATCACCCTCGTCAGCGATGCGGATGTGTCAAACCGGATCGGTGTTGCCAGAGGCAGGTTCAATACCACCGGGGATTTTGATCGGGATAATGAAGCGATCGCCGACCTGCTCTCAGGGGGAACGCTATGAATCTTTTGCTGGATACGCATATCGCCGTCTGGGCGCTGAACGACGATCCTGCGCTTTCGGGAAAAGCGCGCGGCCTGATCCTTGATCCGGATAATACAGTGTATTACAGCGCGGTATCTGTTTGGGAAGTTCTTCTAAAGCATGCCAGACGGCCTGATGATATTCCGTTCAATGAGCGCGATTTTGCCCAGGCGTGCCAGCAGGCTGGCTTTTTCCCGCTGGATCTGAAGGACAGACATATTCTTCAGGTCAGCACCCTTGTCCGCTCTTCCGGTGCGGCGGAGCATAACGACCCCTTCGACCGTCTCCTGCTGGCCCAGGCGAAGGCTGAAAACCTGCGTTTTCTCACGCATGACAGCCTGATCCCCGGATATGGCGAAAAATGTGTGATTTCAGTATGATCATAATGAGAGTGTGGTAAATATGACTGACATGAAGAATCCTTCTGTTCTCATTGCGGAATGCGAAAGCGCCCTGAAGGACCGGTTCGCCGCCCTGGAGGCCCGCGAGGAGCGCCTGACGGCCCGCGTGCTGGATCTGTTCGCGGAGGAGCAGGTAGCCCTCCGCCACTTCAACTCTACCAACGGCTACGGCTATGACGACCAGGGCCGCGACACGCTGGAGCGCCTGTACGCGAAGCTGTTCAGGACCGAGGCCGCCATCGTGCGCCCGCAGATCGCGTCGGGCACCCACGCCCTGTCCATGTGCCTGTTCGGCCTGCTCAGGCCTGGCGACCACCTGCTGAGCGCCACGGAAAAGCCCTACGATACCATGGACGAGGTCATCGGCATCGCGGGGGACGCGCCGGGATCCCTGAAGGAGATGGGCGTCACCTTCAGCAGCGTGCCCATGACGGAGACCGGCATCGACGTGCCCGCCGTGCTGGCGGTGATCCGCCCGGAGACCCGGGTCATCCTGACCCAGCGCAGCCGCGGCTATGCCCTGCGGCCCACCGTCGCGCCGGAGGATATGGCGCCGCTGTTCCGGGCGGTCAAGGCCGTGCGGCCGGACATCTTCCTGATGGTGGACAACTGCTATGGCGAATTCGTCTGCGACGAGGAGCCGCTCTTCTACGGCGCGGACGTGATGGCCGGTTCCCTCATCAAGAATATCGGCGGCGGTCTCGCCCCGACCGGCGGCTACATCGCCGGCACGGAAGCGGCCATCCGCCGTGTGGAGGCGCGACTGACCGCGCCGGGTATCGGCCGCGAGGTGGGCAGCTACGCGGGCAGCTACCGGCCTTTCTACCAGGGCCTGTTCATGGCCCCGCACACGGTGTGCGAGGCGCTGAAGGTGAGCCTGCTGACCGCCGCCGTCTTTGAGCGCCTGGGCATGAAGACCGTTCCCGCCGTGGACGCGAAGCGCGCGGACATCATCCAGGCGATCCGGATGGAAACGCCGGAGCGCATGGTGGCCTATTGCCAGGCCATCCAGGCCGCCTCGCCGGTGGACAGCAACGCCGTGCCGGAGCCCTGGGACATGCCCGGCTACCAGGACCAGGTGATCATGGCCGCCGGCACCTTCGTGGCCGGCGCGTCCATCGAGCTGTCCGCGGACGGTCCGATGCGCGATCCCTACGTGGTCTACCAGCAGGGCGGCCTGACCTACGCTCATGGCAAGATCGCCCTGCGGCGCGCGCTGGAGCGTATGAAGGACATGCTGTGAGGAGCCCATATCCCCAATGAAACGGGGCTGCTGCGATCTGATGCGCAGCAGCGCCGTTCTTTGCGGATAGGTCAGGCAGCGGGTTTTTCTTCCTCCACCCTATCTTCAGTGGGTTTCTCCTCGGCGGGCTTTTCTTCATCCGGCTTCTCTTCAGCCGAGTTTTCTTCAGCTGGCTTTTCCTCGGCGGGCTTTTCCTCGGCCGGCTTCTCTTCAGTCGGCGCCGCTTCTTCCGGCATGATGCTCTGCAGCGCCTCGCCGCTCAGGATCTGGGCGTTTT
Organism: uncultured Eubacteriales bacterium; assembly: GCA_902760595.1. Classification (GTDB taxonomy): domain Bacteria; phylum Bacillota; class Clostridia; order Christensenellales; family Aristaeellaceae; genus UBA4246. The sequence continues at coordinate 16,833 of CACWHI010000022.1, read as the reverse complement.
CCAGGCCGGTGCTCGGAAGCTCCACGGTCTCGCCGCCGGCGATCTTGAGGAATACCTTGTCAAAGAACCGCTGCAGGTCCGGCTTTCCGTCTTCGCCGATGAGGAGGTCTTTATAGGCGGACAGGTCGAGCTGTTCGAAATACTTGTTCTGCTCCTCCTCGGTCATCTTGTCCAGCTCCGCCGCCTGCTGGAGCACGAAGCCCAGTTCCACCCAGCGGCCCGCGACGTACACGGCGAGGTCGAGTGTTTCAGGCTCTACGGTGCCGGGCTTGATCTTCAGCTGCAGCAGCATGGGAAGGGCGGTGCCGGGACGGGCCATCATGCGGATGGTGCGTCCGTCCTGACCGGCGGCCGCGCCGCCGGCGAAGTAGGTGCCGCTGAAGTATTTCCTCAGCCAATCGCCGAGCGCGGCGGAATTCACGGGCGCTTCCTCTTTGGGCTCCGGCGCGGGCTCTTCTTTCTTTTCGCCGTTCAGCAGATCCAGCAGCCCGTCCAGGAAGCCCTTCTCCTCTTCCTTCTTCTCCGGCTCGGGCTTGGAGGCTTTCATCACTTCGCCGATAGCGTCCATCAGCTCGGTCAAAGCATTTTCACAGCCGTTGGTGCCGTGGATCACGTCCTGGATCCGGGCCTGGAAGGCGGGAACGTCCAGCGTCAGCACATACATGTTCCAGTTGCCGTCGGTGAAGATCTCCTTGTCAGGCAGGGTGAGGCTGACGAGCGCGCGGTCCTCCGGCACCTTCTCGGGCAGCCGGCTGTCCCTGATGCCGGTGGCCTCAATGGCCTGCTCCAGCGCGGGCAGATAGGTGTTCAGGCCCAGGTTGCCCATGACCCAGGGCAGCAGCTTGGCCAGCTGTACATAATCGGTGCCGGGCACCATGGTGCAGTCCACCGCGAACCAGAAGGCGCGGGCCTCCTCCAGGGTCATGCCGCCCTGCGTGCAGAGCAGGTAGGCGATCCGGTTCAGCAGGGAGGAGTTGGTATGCACGCCGCCGCGGTCGTTGATGTCCGTCGGCGTCTGCACCCGGGGCTGGTAGTACAGATCCCAGGCGTATTCCGGCTGCTGATGCCGGTGCGGGTCGCTCATGCTGCGCACAGGCTGGCCGCTGCTTTCGCCCAGGATCCAGGTGGTGTCCGTGGTCGCGCCGGCCAGCATCTCGCAGATATTGCCGTGGATGTCGCTCATGGCCTCGTTGATGGCGCCGTAATCGTTCATATACGCGTTATAGGTCATCACGGAGGTCGTCACGCAGTGGGTGAATTCGTGGGCGAGCACGTCCAGCGCCTTGCTGAACTGGTTGGCCGAGCTGGACAGGAAGAGCTGCCAGCCGTAGTACTTGCCCGCATAGGCCGCGTTGTCGACCGGCTGGTGGTTCGCGTCGCAGTAATCCTTCAGGATCAGGATCGGGGTCTCCAGCCCGTCCCCGCCGCGCCAGCCGATGGCGGCGTAATAATCCCACGCGCGGCAGTAGTTGTACAGGGAGACGAGGCAGGTCTCGTCCCAGCCGGTGTTGTCCGGGCTGGCTTCCAGCTTTACCCTGCCCTGCTCGTACAGGAAGGGATAGCAGTCCGCGACCGCGATGCGGCGCTCCAGGTTGCCCAGGTAGTACATGCCGGTGCGGCTGTCGCGCATCAGGTCCAGGCTGATCTCCTGCTTGGTGCCGTCAGGCATGCTGATGGTGCCGGTATAGGGGACGGACTCCATGAACTGGAACACGTACGAGGCGTCGTAGCCGGACACGGAGGCGATGTCGCCGGGCATCTGGGTGGGCAGGCTGTACAGGTAGGCGCCGTCCATGGCGACATAGTGCGCCAGGAAGGGCAGGTCGGAGCCCTGCTTCACGCTGCCCTCCGTGTGGCTGGTGTAGACCGCCCAGACGAAGCGGCTCTCCTCCTTGGACTCCTGGGAATAGGGATCGATGTCACGGTTGACCGGCAGGATCACCTTGACCGTCTGGCCGGGCAGGAGCTCGGGCTCCTTCTCCAGGCGTTCCTTCTCGTGCTTCCGCACGATCGCTTCCGCTTCCTGGGCGGTGATGCCCTGGGAGAGAGCGGTGTCCGGCAGCTCCGTTTCCACGCTGCTGACCGCGCCGAGCATGGTCCCAGCTGGCTCAGTGATGATCTTCACCGCGCCGCCGGAAACAGTGGTCTCCGCGTACATCTGCTGGAACACATAGTAGCGGTTGCCCGCCGTATCCGTCAGGGTGCGCCAGGGCTCGAACACGGAGCGCCCGTCGGTGCCCAGCTCCTGGCTCAGGGCTGTTACGACTTTGGCGGCGTCCTCCATGCTGGTCACGGGATAGCCGGCGCGGTCGCCCTGAAGGAAGACGGCGCCGCTGGTTTCATTGGCTGCTTCCGTCAGCGCGGGCGCGGGCTCCGCCATCGCGGGAACCAGGGTGAACAGCAGGCAGAGCGCCAGCAGGGCGCACACCAGGCGTTTGCGCCAGCTGCGGCTGTTATTGGATGATTTCATTGGGTTCTCCTTTCAGATCCATCGTGTATCGTCCAGGCCGGAGCGCCGGGCAATCCCAGGAATTCCGGCCTGTGTGAGGCTCTTCCTCATTTGCTGCAGGCGGATGAGGGCCGTGCATCATTGTTTGATACGATGAACTTGTAAAAATGGCAGCACGGCTGGATCTTTACAGCCGCTTCAGCGCCCCGCCGCCGGGCTGGAGCTCAAAGCCCATCCGCCTGACGTAGGGGGTGAGCGACTCGGGCACGGCGCTCCAGACCACGGAGCGGACGCCGCGCCTGGCCAGCTCCGGGAACAGGGCTTCGCCGACGGAGCAGTCCCGGTAGGTCGGAGTGGCGTAATCCAGCAGGACTTCCAGCGCGTCATCCCGCGGAAGCCCGATGAACAGGCCCGCGGCCTCGCTGTCCTGCAGCACCACAAAGACCTTCGCGGGCCGAGCGGCGAGCGCCTCCATGCTGAAATCCGGGAAGTGCCGGGCGATGTCCTCCCGGTAATGCCTGAGCAGCCAGGAGACCCAGGCGCTGTCCGGCCGGTCCTCGTACACGCTGAAATGCCTGGCGGGCTGGCTCATGTGCAGCAGGTGCCAGATGTTGATCACCACCAGTGCGCCGTTCATCAGTGCCGTGGGATAAGAGCGGATCAGCAGCGCGTAGATGGCGAAGATCACGCTGCCGATCATATTGATCACGCGCAGGCGGACAACGGAGCGCATGAGCATGGAAACGAGCACCAGCCCGGAGCCGATGTAGCCGATCATTTCGATCCAGTTCATATGTTTTCCTTTCTTTTCGGCGGGCGCGGCGGCGATGGTCGCGGGCCCCGCCGTGATGAGCTGCCTGATAGGGTATTCGATGGCGGGGAACGGTTTTCCTTCCGCGCGCGTACTATTTCCGGTTTTATACATTGAATTTTTGCCTGCAACGGTTGTATAATAGCATGGGCGGCGGAACACCGTTCCGCCGGCTTTACTTTGGCCGAACCGGAGGCGCCGCTTGCATCTGACAGCCCTCAAGCTGAAAAACTTCCGCTCCTACGCGAACATCACACTGACTCCGCCGGAAGGGATTACCGTGATCGCCGGTGAAAACGGCGCGGGGAAGACCAACCTGCTGGAGGCGGTGCATTTGTGCTGCCTGGGCCGCTCCCACCGCACGAATACGGATACGGACATGATCCTGAACGGGGCGGACACGGCGGCGGTGCAGGTGACGGTGCAGCGCCGGGACGGGCGACACGACACGGGCGTGCGGCTCTTTCAGGGACAGAAGCGGAAGAAGATCTGTTATGTGAACGGCAAGACGGCCCAGCGCGTCGGCGACCTGATGGGCCACGCGACCTGCGTGATCTTCAGCCCGGAGGACCTGGGACTGGTGCAGGACGGGCCCAATGTCCGACGCCGGTACCTGGATATGCTGCTGAGCCAGCTGCAGCCGGCCTACTTTTTCACGCTGCAGCAGTACATGACGGCCCTCAGGCAGCGCAACGCGCTGCTCAAGCAGCCGGAGAGCCCGGAGCTCAATGCCCAGCTGGACGTGTGGGACGAGCAGTTGGCCCAGGCGGCCGCGCCGCTGACCCGCCTCAGGGAGCAGATGAGCGGGCGCCTGAGCGCCATGGCGGCGGAGCATTACCGCGCCATCAGCGGCCGGGACCAGGAGGTCCTGAGCATCCGCTACGTGACCCAGCTGGGGGAGACGGATATCGCCGCGCAGGCGCTGCGCCTGCTGCGCCAGCGGAGGCGGGATGATTTCCACCGCCTGTCCACCTCCGTGGGACCGCACAGGGACGATCTGAGCCTGACGCTGAGCGGGGAGAGCCTGCAGTCCTACGCCTCCCAGGGGCAGAGCCGCACGGCGGCGCTGAGCATGAAGCTGGCGGCCTTCGACCTGCTGACCGAGGAGCAGGGGGAGCCGCCGCTGCTGCTGCTGGACGACGTGCTGAGCGAGCTGGACCCGCTGCGCCGCAAGCGCCTGATCGACCGCATCCGCAGCGCGCAGGCTCTGCTGACCTGTACAGACGTCTCCGACCTGAACGGCGCGGAGCCCAACTGTATCCTCCGCGTGGCGGGCGGCACAGTGTCTGAATAAAAAAGAAAAGAAGTACGAGCATTGAACAAGGATCTGACAGTAGGAAAGCCTTCGACGGTTTTATGGAAATTCTGCCTGCCGCTCTTCGGCAGCGTGATATTTCAGCAGCTTTATAACATCGCGGACAGCTTCGTGGCCGGCAAGTTCATCAGCGAGAACGCCCTGGCGGCGGTAGGCAACAGCTATGAGATCACCCTGATCTTCATCGCCTTTGCCTTTGGCTGCAACATGGGCTGCTCGGTGGTGGTGTCCCAGCTGTTCGGCGCGCGGGAATACCGGGACGTCAAAACGGCTGTTTCCACCGCCGTGCTGATGACCGGGGCGGTTTGCGCGGTCCTGATGGCCGCCGGCCTGCTGTCCGGCGCGGCCTTGCTGGACGCGCTGCGCACGCCCGCGGAGGTCCGGGCGGATTCCCTGCTGTACCTGAACATTTATATCCTGGGCCTGCCCTTCATGTTCTTTTACAACGTGGCGAACGGCACGTTTTCCGCGCTGGGGGATTCCAGGACGCCCTTCATCTTCCTGGCGGCGTCCTCCACGGCCAATATCGGCATGGACATCCTGTTCGTGGCGGGCTTCGGCATGGGCGTGGATGGCGTCGCGTGGGCGACGTTCCTCTGCCAGGGCGTCAGCTGCGTGCTGGCGCTGCTGGCCGTGGCCCGGCGCATGCGGGGGCTGCCGGGGGCCGGAGAAAAGGCGCCTCTGTTCTCCCGCTCCCTGCTGAACCGCATCGTGCGGATCGCCGTGCCGAGCACGCTGCAGCAGAGCTTCATCTCCGTGGGGAATATCGTGATCCAGGGCGTGATCAACGGCTTCGGCGCCGGCGTGATGGCCGGCTATTCCGCCGCGGTCAAGATGAACAACCTGGTCATCACCTCGTTCACGACGCTGGCGAACGGCATCTCCAACTATACCGCCCAGAACATCGGCGCGGGGCAGCAGGACCGCGTGAAGGAGGGGCTGAAGGCCGGACTGAAGATGGTCTGGTCGCTGTCCGTTCCCTTTTTCGCGCTGTACTTTTTCTTCGGCGAAGCCTTCATACGCCTGTTCATGGACGCCCCGACCGACGCGGCGGTCCGGACCGGCGTCGAGTTCCTGCGCATCCTGTCGCCCTTCTATTTCGTGGTATCGGCCAAGCTGGCGGCGGACGGCGTGCTGCGCGGCGCGGGACTGATGCGCGCCTTCATGATCGCCACCTTTACCGACCTGATCCTGCGCGTGGTGCTGGCGATCCTGCTGTCGCGCACGGGCCTTGGGTCCACGGGCATCTGGTGCGCCTGGCCCATCGGCTGGGTGGTGGCGACCGCCCTTTCCCTGCTCTTTTACCGGAATGCTTTCCTGAAGCCGGGCAGCGCCGGCGCGGGACAGACACACTGACGAGAGGCGTATATGCGGAATCAGGCGACGGATAAAACACAGATCTTTGAAAGCATGCCGGTGTCCCGGGCGCTGAGGACCATGGCGGTCCCGACCATCATCAGCCAGCTGATCAACCTGATCTATAACATGGTGGACGCCTTTTTCATCGGGCGGACGGGCAATTCGTACATGATGGCGGCCACGTCGCTGACGCTGACGCTGGTCATGATGAACACGGCGCTGTCCAACCTGTTCGGCGTGGGCGGCGGCAGCCTGGTGGCACGCCTGCTGGGCGCGGGCGAGGAAAAGGAGGCGCGCCGCGCCAGCGCCTTCAGCGTGTACGGCGGCCTGCTGATCGGCCTCATTTACGCGGCGCTGGTCTGGATCTTCCTGGACCCGCTGCTGCTGTTTTTCGGCGCGTCGGAGGCGACGCTGGATTATGCCAGGGTGTATACCCTGATCGTGACGGTGGCGGGAAGCATGCCCGCGATCCTGTCCATGACGCTGGCGCACCTGCTGCGCAACGCCGGGTATTCGAGCCAGGCCAGCCGCGGTCTGAGCCTCGGCGGCGTGCTGAATATCGCGCTGGACCCGCTGTTCATGTTCGTGCTGCTGCCCAGGGGGAACGAGGTGGCCGGCGCGGCGATCGCCACGCTGCTGTCCAACCTGGTGGCGGTGGTGTACCTGCTGATTGCTTACCGCGGGGCCGTCCGCACGGCGCCGCTGAGCCTCTCCCTGAAAACGGCCCTTGAGACGCGGAAGAGGAGCGTCCGCGAGATCTTCGCGGTGGGCGTGCCCTCTGTGATCCTGACCGGGCTGTTCGACGTGGCCAATATCAGCGTCAACCGCCTGGCGGCCGCCCACAGCGACCTGGTGCTGGCGGGCATGGGCATTGTGATGAAGGTGGAGCGCATCCCCAACGCCATCAACGTGGGGCTCTGCCAGGGCATGCTGCCGATCGTGGCGTACAACTATTCCTCCGGCAACCACGAGCGCAAGGAAGCCGTGATCCGCACCGCGCGGATATGGGGCCTCGTGATCGCCGGCATTTCCATCCTTTCCTTCCAGCTGCTGGCCCTGCCGCTGACGCGCTTCTTTATGAGCACCGGCTCGGACAACGCGGAGCTGGCGGTGAAGACTATCGCCTTTGCCGAGCTTTTCCTGCGCATCCGCTGCCTGGCTTCTCCTTCGCAGTTCATCAATTACCATACGTCCTACTGCATGCAGGCCATGGGCAACGGCAGGGAAACCATGCTGCATTCCGTGGTGCGCCAGCTGGTGATCTATATCCCCATGATGATCCTGCTCGACCGCCTTTTCGGGGAGACGGGCCTGGCCGCGGCGCTGCCGGTCAGCGAGACGCTGAGCGCCGTTTTCGCCTTCTGGCTGCTTCGAAAAATACTGAAAACACACGTGAAATAAGCCGCTCCGATTTGGGCGGAAAGCTTCTAAAAATTTAATTGCAAAAAATGGTTGACAAATGGTCTCCCGTGTGCTATTTTATTATCCGAAAACGTTTTAGATTAGTGCAGGAGGGATTGTGATGGCTGTCACGATTCGCGATCTTGCAGAACGCGTTGGCCTTTCGATGTCAGCGGTCAGCAAGGCGCTGAATGGGTATTCCGACGTGAGCGAGAGCACGCGCCGCGCGGTGATCGAAGCCGCGCAGGAGCTGAATTATACGCCCAACGTCCATGCCCGGGCCCTCAAATCCAAACGCAGCTACAATCTGGGCGTACTCTTTTCGGATGACAGCCAGTCCGGCCTGACTCACCCGTTTTTCTCCGTCGTGCTGGAAAGCTTCAAGAAGGAAGCGGAGCAGAGGGGATACGATATCACCTTCATCGGTCACCGGATCGGCCAGGGACGGCTCACCTACCTGGATCACTGCCGCTCCCGCGAGCTGGACGGCGTCTGCATCGCCAACACGGATTTTTCCGCGGACGAGATCATGATGCTGGTCCGTTCGGAGCTGCCGCTGGTCACCATCGACAATCCGTTCCCGGACCGCGGCTGCGTGCTGGCGGACAACATCGGCGGCATGACGCAGCTGGTCAATTACGTGATCGACCGCGGCCACAGGCGGATCGGCTACATCCACGGCCCCGCCAGCGCGGTGACCAACCTGAGGATCCGGGCCTTCAGGGAAACGGCGAAGCAGCGCGGCGTAGAGGTGCCGGACGAATACCTGGTCCAGTGCTCCTACACGGATCCCAAGAGCTGCTACGAAGCCACGCGGCAGATGCTTTCTCTGGAAAACCGGCCCACTTGCATCCTGCTGTGCGACGATTTTTCCTCCACCGGCGCGCTGCGCGCGGCGGACGCCGAGGGGCTCAGGGTGCCGGAGGACGTGTCCCTGGCGGGCTACGACGGCATCGACTACCTGCAGAACCTGCAGCCGCGGCTGACCACGGTGGACCAGGACGCGGAGAGCATCGGCCAGGCGGCCGCCCAGATGCTGATCAGCCAGATCGAGGGCGCCCGCTCCGAAACGAGGACCGTGCCCGCCCGGCTGATCTCCGGCGAGACCGTCCGGATGGTCGGATAACACGCGGTATATTACGGCGCTTGACCCGCTCAGCGGTGTTCAATATGCAACAAAGATCAGGGGAGATGGTAACGTGCAAAAAGGATTCTTCGCAAACATCTGGAAACACAGGGCACACGTGGTGATGGCTTTGCCGGCCTTCCTTGTTCTGTTTTTCATCATGTACGTGCCGATGGTCGGCTTGGTGCTGGCTTTCAAAAAGTATGACTACGCGGCAGGGCTCTTTGCCAGCCCGTGGGTCGGATTGGAGAACTTCAAGTTCCTGATCGCGTCCAAGGGCGAGTTCTACACGATGACAAAGAACACCCTGATGTACTACTTCATTTTTACCGCGGTCGGCACCGTGCTGAACGTGGCCATCGCCATCGCGATCGACCAGCTGGCCTTCAAGCGCATGGCCAAGACCATGCAGACGCTGATGATCATCCCGGTCTTCATTTCCTACGCGGCCGTGCAGTTCATCGTGTTCGCGTTCCTGGACCGCAACACCGGCATGATCAACAACGTGTTCGGCACCAACTACAGGTTCTACGCCAAGGCAGGCATCGGCTACTGGCCGCTGATCCTGACGGTGGTCAAGGTCTGGAAGGACACCGGCTACGGCTCCGTGCTGTATATGTCCGTGCTGTCCGGTATCGACACCTCCCTGTACGAGGCGGCGGATATCGACGGCGCCAACAAGTTCCAGCAGATCCGTCACATCACCATCCCCTCGCTGATCCCCATGGTCACGGTCATGCTGCTCCTCTCCGTCGGCAACGTGATGCACTCCGATACCGGTCTGTTCTACCAGGTGACCCGCAACATCGGCCAGCTGTACGACAAGACCGAGGTCATCGACTCCTACGTCCTCAACTCGATCCTCAACAGCGGCAACTTCGGCTACACCGCCGCCGCTTCCCTCTTCCAGTCCGTGGTCGGCCTGCTGCTGATGCTCTTCGCCAACTGGATGGTGCGCAAGATCGAGCCCGAGAACGCGCTGTTCTGATGGAAGGAGGAAATGACTGATGCAAGCGACTACTAAGAAAGCTCAGAAGCTTATCACCCGTGAGCACAAGAGGATCGGCCCCGGCCAGATCATCCTGCTGTTCCTGGTCCTCCTGTTCACCGTGTTCTGCTTCGCGCCGGTACTGCTGGTCTTCATCTCCGCGTTCACCGACGAAATGTACATCGTGCAGCACGGCTTCACCTTCTTCCCCGGCACCCACTGGTCCATGAACGGTATGAACTCCGTTCTCCGCTACGGCGGCCAGCTGGCGACCTCCTACGCGGTCACCATCGGCATCACCGTGATCGGCACCTTCGTGGGCCTGCTGATCATGAGCATGTACGCCTACTCCATCAGCCGCCCCGGCTTCCGGCTCGCCGGATTCCTGAGCGTCTTCGTGCTGATCCCGATGCTGTTCAACGGCGGCCAGCTTTCCGGCTACATCATCTTCACCAGCTGGTATGGCCTGAAGGACAGTCTGCTGCTCCTGATCCTGCCGCTGTGCGTCACGACGATGAACGTCATCATCCTGCGCACCTACATCGCCAACTCGATCCCGGGCGAGCTGATGGAAGCCGCGACCATCGACGGCGCGGGCGACTACCGCACCTTCTTCCAGATCACGCTCCCGCTGCTCAAGCCCTCTCTGGCCGCTGTCGGCTTCATGATGGCCACCGCCTACTGGAACGACTGGCAGAATGCGCAGCTGTACATCACGTCCAATAACAAGAAGCCCCTGCAGCTGCTGCTGATCAACATCCAGAAGAGCATCGAGTTCCTGCTGAACAACAACAACGTGCCCGCCTCCGTCCGCGCGGCGATGGGCGGCACCATCCCGCAGTATTCCTCCACGATGGCGACGGTGGTCATCGTTATCGCCCCCATCATGGTCGTATATCCCTTCTTCCAGAAGTATTTCGTCAAGGGCCTGACGGTCGGTTCCGTCAAAGGCTGATCCCATCGGTTTCAAATGTCCCTTGCGGGGCTTTGAAATAAAAATAATTGAGGAGGCTCTATCATGAAGAAGCTCGTATCCCTGGTGCTGGCTCTGTGCATGCTGGCCAGCCTGGCCGTCGTCGCCTACGCGGACGAACCGGTCGAAATCTCCCTGTATCGCTGCTCTTTCAACGTTGCGAACCCTGACACCGTTCAGGTCAAGAAGGTTGAAGACGCGATCAACGCTTACATCGCTGACAAGATCAACGTCAAGATCAAGCTGACGGACATCGGCTCCGGCGACTACACCGAGAAGGCGAACCTGGCGCTGGCCAACAAGGAGATCAACCTCCTGTGGACCGCTTCCTGGGAAGGCACCATCGGCACCAACGACCTGGTTCCAGCCAACGCCGTGTATGATATCACCGATCTGCTGCCCGGCACCGCGCTGTACGGCTCCATGGCCGAAGGCCAGTGGGAAGCGACCAAGTACAATGGCAAGAACTACTTCATCCCCGTCTACAAGGACAACGTGGAAGGCTATGACTTCATGTTCCGTCAGGACCTGATCGACGAGTTCGGCTGGGACATCACCAAGGTTGAGAAGCTGGCTGACCTCGAGCCCATGCTCGCTGACGCCGCTGGCAAGGGTCTGAAGTACCCCTTCCTCACCCAGAAGACCGCTATGTTCTATCGCTGGTACATCGACAAGTTCGATTTCTTCACCGCTGACGCCAACACCAACTTCTTCGCTGTTGACCGTGCGACCGGCGAAGTCGTCGACACCATCCTGACCCCCGAATATGCCGAGTTCTGCAAGCTGATGGGCGATTGGGCCGAGAAGGGCTATGTCTCTGATGACGAAGCCGCCAAGGCGACCACCGACACCACCACCCAGACCAAGGATTGGGCCATCTCCTGGTGGACCGATATCCCCGTCAACGCCGAAGCTGACAGCCGCTATGGCCAGGATGTGACCATGCAGCCCGCCACCCAGCGCTATGCGCACAGCACCTCCGCTCTGGGCAGCTGCTACTGCGTGACCTCCAACAGCACCCCCGAACAGGCCAAGGCCGCGATCGACTTCATGGGCCTGCTCTACACCGACGCCAAGCTGGCTGACATCTACACCTTCGGTATCGAGGGCGAAGACTTCGAATACACTCAGGCTGAAGGCCAGACCATCAAGCACGTGACCCAGCACAGCGACAAGTACAACCACTCCATGTGGGAGTCTGCTTCCGCTACCATCGTGACCCCGCTGGACAACGAGCCCGACAACAAGGCTGAGCTGTACGTCGACTTCAACGGCGGCGCCAACACCTCCGTGGCTGCTGGCTTCCGTTTCGACAAGGCTCCTGTGGAAGCTGAATACACCGCTTGCCGCAACCTGTTCGAAAAGTATGGCTTCGCGCTCGAAAACGGCGGTATCGCCGCGGCTGACGTGGACGCTGAAATCGCGAAGTACCAGGCTGAGCTGGATGCCGCTGGCTACCAGAAGGTCCTGGCTGAGTTCCAGAATCAGTTCAACACCTGGAAGGCTGCCAAGTAAGCTGATCCAAGGCTGAACAAAGCAAGGCGGGAGCCGACGAAAGTCGGCTCCCGTTTCATTTCATTGGACGATAGCTGTTGCCCAGGCGGTAGGAGATGAACCATCACCGCGATTATTGCAGCCCGTCCATTGCCTCCGCCGCTTCCTCCCATTCGGCGTAGGCGGCGTCCAGGGACTGCTTCAGCGCCCCGTAGCGGGCCGTGGTGGCGTCGCTGGCGGCCTTGTCCTGATAGGCTTCGGGCGTCTGCATATAGGCCTCGTATTCCTTCAGGTCCGCTTCCGCTTTGGTGACGGCCTGCTCCGCCTGGCGCAGGCGTTTTTTAATATCCTGGGCGCGGGCCTGCTCGTCGCGCAGCCTGCGCTTTTCCTTACGCTGCTCCGTTAGCGTCTGGCCGGAGGTGAATTCATCTTCCGGGCTCTGTTCCCGGGCCTTGGCCTGCAGGTAATCGTCGTAATTCCCAAGATAGGCGCGCAGTCCGTCGGCGGTCAGCTCCAGCACCTTGGTGGCGAAGCGGTTGATGAAATAGCGGTCGTGGCTGATGGCCAGGATCGTGCCGTCAAAGCCCTCCAGGGCGCTTTCCAGCACCTCACGGCTGTTCATATCCAGGTGGTTGGTGGGCTCGTCCAGCAGCAGCAGGTTGTCCTGCCGCAGCATCAGCTCCGTCAGGGCGACGCGGCCGCGCTCCCCGCCGGAGAGGGTCCTGATCGGCGCGAACACGTCCTCGCCGCTGAACAGGAACTGCCCCAGGGCGGAGCGGATCTGCGTCTGGTCCATGCGGGGAAAGGTGTCCCAGACCTCGTCCAGGATCGTCTTCTCGGGGGAGAGGCCCCGCTGGTGCTGGTCATAGTACCCAATATCCACGTTCGAGCCGTAGATCACGGCCCCGCTGTCCGGCGCCAGCTCGCCGGTGATGAGGCGGAAGAGCGTCGTCTTGCCGATGCCGTTCTGGCCGATCAGGGCCACCCGGTCGCCGCGCCGAAGCTCAAAGGACAGGTCGCTGAACAGGGTCCGGCCGTCAAAGCGCTTGGACACCTTCCGCACGCTCAGCACGTCGTCCCCGGTGCGCTGACGGGCGGTGAAGGTGAAGAAGACCTGCTTTTCCTCCTCGGGCCGTTCGAGCAGGGTGATCTTATCCAGCATCTTCTCGCGGCTCTCAGCGCGTTTGATGGATTTTTCGCGGTTGAAGGACTTGAGGCGCCGGATGACCTCGAGCTGGCGGGCGATCTCCTTCTGCTGCGCGTCGTAGGCGCGCTCGCGCGTGAGCCAGCGCTCCGCCCGCAGGTCAAGATAGCGGCTGTAATTGCCCGGATACTGCTCCGTGCGGCCGAAAGCCATCTCCACGATGCCGTCGCACACCTTGTCCAGGAAGAAACGGTCGTGGCTGACGACGATCACACTGCCGGGATAGTCGGAAAGGTAATTCTCAAGCCAGCCGAGCGCCGCGAGGTCCAGGTGGTTGGTGGGCTCGTCCAGCAGCAGGACGTCCGGACGCGAAAGCAGGAGCCGGGCCAGATAGAGCCGCGTCAGCTCGCCGCCGGAGAGCAGGCCCGCGTCCTGCTGCTGCATGGCCTCTCCGAAGCCGAGTCCCTTCAGCACACCCTGGATCCGTGAGCGGTAATCATATCCGCCGGCGTCCTCGAAGGCCTGGTTCAGGCGCGTATACTGCTCGCCGAGCTGCCTGAGCGTGGCCTCGTCCGCGTCTGCCATCTGTCCCTCGAGCGTCCTCAGCCGGGCTTCCATGCTCCGCACGGGCTCGAATACAGCGTCCATGACCTGGTACACGGTCTGGCCCTTGATGACGGGGCACTGCTGGGCGAGATAGCCGAGGCGGAGCTGCCTGGCCATGCTGATGGTGCCGCCGTCGGGCTGGAGCTCGCCTGTCAGGATCTTCAGAAAGGTACTTTTTCCGCAGCCGTTGACGCCCACGAGGCCGATGCGCTCACGGCTCTGCAGGGTCAGCGAAGCGTCCAGCAGGATGTCGGTCCCCCCGAAGGCTTTGGCGATATGCTGGGCAGAGAGTACGATCATGGCATGCTCCTTATAAAAGGAAGGGGCTGGTTCACAACAATGTGGAACAGCCCCTTTGCTTGTCTGTTATTACCAGTTCAATGTCAGGCGACGATCATGATAATGATCGCGAGCACCACGAACACCGCGGCGGAAACCTTGGTCACAAGGGCCAGCTTGCCTTCAAGGGTGGACGTCTGGTTCTTGCCCAGGAAGGTATCGCTGTTGCCGCCGGTCAGAGCGCTGACACCGTCGCTGTCGGACTTCTGCATCATCACGGAGACGATGAGGATGATCGCAACGATTGCAATCAAAATTTGAAGTACTAACATTATCCAAACCTCCGTCTTTAATGCGTTCTTATCAGAACTTAAGGCTGTTGAGGCGGATGGACGGACCCATGGTGGAGCTCATGTACAGAGAGCGCACATAGGTGCCCTTCGCGGTGGCGGGCTTGGCCTTGATGATCGCTTCCATCAGAACGCGCAGGTTCTCATTCAGCTGTTCCTCGGTGAAGGAAGCCTTGCCGATGGGGCAGTGGCAGATAGAGGTCTTGTCGACACGATACTCGACCTTACCGGCTTTGATATCGTGCACAGCCTTGGTGACATCCTGGGTGACGGTGCCGGACTTCGGGTTCGGCATCAGGCCCTTGGGGCCCAGCAGACGGGCGATGCGGCCGATGACGGGCATCATGTCAGGAGTAGCGACGCAGGCGTCAAAGTCGAACCAGTTTTCGCTCTGGATCTTGGCGACCAGGTCGGCGTCACCGACATAATCCGCGCCGGCGGCCTCGGCTTCCTTGGCCTTATCGGCCTTGGCGAACACGAGCACCTTGACCTTCTTGCCGGTACCGTGGGGCAGAACCACCGTGCCGCGGACCTGCTGGTCAGCATGGCGGGGGTCGACGCCCAGACGGATGGACATTTCGATGGTCTCATCAAACTTGGCTTTGCTCAGCTGCTTGACCAGCGCGACGGCCTCTTCGGGATCGTAGAGCTTCGCGGGGTCGATCAGCTTTTTCGCGTCGGTATATTTCTTACCGTGTTTCATTTTATATTCCTCCTCGTGGTGATAGCGGCACTATGTCCTCCCACTTTGTTGATTATTCCTCGGCGACGGTGATGCCCATGGAGCGGGCAGTGCCCTTGACCATGCTCATAGCGGCTTCGATGCTGCCGGCGTTCAGGTCGGGCATCTTGGTGGTCGCGATCTCGCGCACCTGGGCCTGAGTCAGCTGGCCAACCTTGTTCTTGTTCGGCACACCGGAGGCCTTGGACAGGTTGAGCGCCTTCTTGATCAGCACGGGGGCGGGCGGCGTCTTGGTGATGAAGGTGAAAGAACGGTCGGAATACACGGTGATGACGACCGGGATGATCAGGCCTTCCTGATGCGCAGTGCGCGCGTTGAAATCCTTGCAGAACCCGGGGATGTTCACGCCGGCCTGGCCCAGAGCGGGACCGATCGGGGGCGCGGGGGTTGCCTTCGCGGCAGGAACCTGCAGCTTGATGACGGCGGTAATTTTCTTTGCCATGGAATATGGCACCTCCTTCAGACTTGTGGTATTGGCGGCAGGGGCGCAGCCCGCCTCCCACCGGGGAAAACGCGAAGAGCTTCAAACCGGTTGCCCGGCGCGCCTGAAGCTCATTCGTTTGCTTCCAGCTTATCGACCTGATCGAGGTCGACCTCAACCTGCATTTCGCGGCCGAGGAACATCTTCACGCGCACGGTCATCTTTTCGCGTACGGTGTCGATCTCCTCCACCATGCCGGTGAAGTTTTCGAGGGGACCGGAGAGGATGCGCACCTCGTCGCCCACGGCGATCTTGTAATCGACGCGGCTCGCGGGGTTGTTGAGCATCACTTCCAGCTCTGCCGGCGTCAGCGGCACCGGCTTGCTTTCAGGACCGACAAAGCCGGTCACGCCACGCGTGTTGCGCACCACGTACCAGCTTTCGTTGGTAATGATCATGCGCACCAGCACGTAACCGGGGAACGTCTTGCGCTGGGAGATCTTGCGCTTGCCGTTTTTGATCTCCACGACCTCTTCCACCGGTACGCGCACGTCTTTGATCAAGTCCTGCATGCCGTTATTTTCAACGGCCTTTTCCAGGTTGTCCTTGACCTTGTTTTCGTAGCCGGAATAGGTATGGACCACATACCATTCAAGCGTTCCGGGACGATCGCTCTTGTCTGCCATGATGACGCTCCTCGTAGATAATGGATCCTGGCAGCCGACCGGGTTTTACGCCCGGCCGGCTTGCAGTTTTCTGATCAGATATTGATCAGCAGCCTGACCAGCTCGCTCGAGCCGAGGTCCAGCAGGCCGATTACAACACCCATGAACACAATGAAGGCCAGCACGATCAGGGTATAGTTGATCAGGTCCTTCCTGGAGGGCCAGGTCACCTTCTTGAGCTCATGCCACATGTCACGGAACGGCCGGGCGATGTTCGCCGGCAGGTTCTTGAAGAAATTGACGAACTTGTTGCCGGAAGCAGCCGGCTTGTTCTCCGCTTTCTTCTGTACGCTCTTTTCGTCTGCCATGACTTATGCCCTCCCGTTACTTCGTTTCGCGATGAACGGTATGCTTCCTGCAGAAACGGCAGTACTTCTTCAGCTCAACACGGTCCGGAGTATTCTTGCGGTTTTTCTTGGTGTTGTAATTGCGCTGCTTGCATTCGGTGCACGCCAGCACAATATTGGCGCGGGCTTCTTTCGCTGCCATGGTGATAACACCTCTTTCGTATAACTGCTCATCCCAGCCGGCTCAGGCCGGCTGGGCGGGGGAGAGGATTATTCCTCAGTGCGGGTAACGGAGCCGGCGCCAACGGTGTGGCCGCCTTCGCGGATAGCGAAGCGCAGACCCTTTTCGATGGCGATCGGGGT
>CACWHI010000021.1 GCA_902760595.1 uncultured Eubacteriales bacterium | reverse complement strand
TTCCGCCCGGGAGCCCGTCAGGGCGACAGGAAACACCGTTGGGGGGTTCCGTAGGGGGGTCGCAAGACCCCCATGCGGTGACTGTTCAGTCTACGACTGTACAGTCACAAGCCAGGAGGTATTTATGGAAAAGCTCATGTTCAGCCGGGAGGTCCCGGTCCGGTATCAGGCTCAGGTCGTCGTGGTGGGCGGCGGACCCAGCGGCTTCTGCGCGGCGGTGGCGGCAGCCCGGATAGGCGCCAGCGTGCTGCTGATCGAGGAAGGGGGCTTTGCCGGGGGCATGGCGACCCGCGGGCTGGTCGGCCCTTTCATGACCTCCTATGACAGCAGCGGCGAGACGATGATCATCCGCGGGCTCTTTGACGAGCTGGTCCGGCGCATGGAAGCGCGGGGCGGCGCGATCCACCCGGCTAAGGTCCGGGCAGGCACGCCCTTTACCTCCTGGATCGTGCTGGGACACGACCATGTGACGCCGTTCGAGCCGGAGTGCCTCAAGCTGGTCATGGACGAGATGCTGACTGAGGCTGGTATACAGGTGCTCTATCACACGCGCTTTGTGGAACCCATCGTGGAGGAAGGAACCGTCAGGCAGATCGTCATCGATTCCAAGGCCGGACTGGCGGCGGTGCAGGGCGAGGTCTTCATCGACTGCACCGGCGACGCGGATCTCGCGTACCGCGCGGGCGTGCCCTGTGAGAAGGGTAACGAGGCCTTGGGTCTCATTCAGCCCGCCTCCCTTTTCTTCCGTATGGGCAATGTGCAGCTCAAACCGCTGCAGGCGGATATCGACGCTCACCGCGATCAGTTTTACCGTAAGGACGGGGTCAATTACCGCTCGCTGCACTGGCGGGTCAGCGAGGCGCGCGAGCACGGCGACTGGCCGCTCAAGCGCGTGTCCATCGGCATGTTCCGCAGCGTGAAGGAGGATGAATGGTTTATCAACACCTCCCGTGTGATGGGCGTGGACGCCACAGACAACGAGAGCCTGACCCGGGGCGAGATGGAGGGCCGGCGGCAGGTACAGATCATCTTCGACTTTTTCCGCAAGTATGTGCCCGGCTGCGCGGATGCGCGGCTCCTCTGCTCGGGCAGTACCCTTGGTATCCGGGAAAGCCGGCACATCCGCGGCCTGTATCGCCTGACCGTGGACGACCTGCTCGACGGCCGGGTGCCGGAGGACGCGATCTGCCTGGCCTCCAACTCCGTGGATGTGCACGGGCGCTTCGGCCCTTTGAGCAACGAGTATGTCGCCATCCGCAACGGGCGCTGGTACGGCATTCCCTACCGCTCGCTGGTGCCGGAAGGCTTTGATAACCTGCTGGTCGCCGGGCGCGCGGTTTCCGCGGAGTCCGACGCCGCCGGCGCCATCCGCGTGATGCCGCCGAGCATGGCCATGGGCCAGGCGGCCGGCGTGGCCGCGGCCCTTGCCGCGCAGGGGAAAAAGCCGGTCCATAGCATCGATGTGCCCGCCCTGCAGGAGCATCTGCGCGCCCAGGGCGCTTACCTTGATCTATAAAATGCAGCGTGCATTTTATAAAAATATGAAAGGAGAACCCACAATGAAACACCTCACCAAGCTTCTGGCGCTGGCCCTGTGCCTCGCCCTCCTCGGCACCCTGGCGGTTCCCGCCATGGCGGAAGAGGACATCACCTCCTGGATCCTCGAAGAGAATCCGGAATCCATCACCGGCACTGTCCGCTGGTGGATGCCCTTCAAGGGCAGCGCCGGCATGGACGCCCTGATCGCCGAGTTCAACCAGACCTACCCGAACATCAAGGTCGAACTGACCACCTACAACAACAACGCCGATGGCAACCTGGCGGTCAACACCGCGATCATGGCCGGCGAAGTGGACGTGCTGGCCTCCTTCGGCCTTTCCAACGCCTATCGCCGCTGGGAGAACGGCCTGTACATCGACATCACCGACCGCGTCAAAGAAGAGGGCATCGACCTGGTGGCCAACTGGGGCACCGATAAGTTCAAGTATGACGACTGCATCTACACCTTCCCGTCTGGCGGCCTCAGCTACTACATCTGCATCAACATGAATGCCTGGAACGAAGCCGGCCTGGGCGAGATCCCCACCGAATGGACCTGGGACGAGTACATCGCCGCCAGCAAGGCCATGACCAAGGTCAACGCGGACGGCTCCATCGCCATGTACGGCGGCTCCGACTATCATTCTCAGAACTACTGGACCTATGCCTACGGCCAGGTAGCCGGCAAGAACGCCTACTACAATGAAGACGGTTCCGCCTCTTCCTTCGACAACGAGATCATCCGCAACGCCCTCAAGCGCGAGTATCAGGCTGAAAACGTGGACAAGATCTGGTTCCCGAAGGCCACCTACCGCGCTGACAACCTGCAGGCCCAGATGCTGTACTGCGGCAAGAACCAGGATGTGCACACCGCTTCCTCCATCACCTGCAACATGCCGCGCTTCCTGGCTGATCAGGAAAACTACCCCACGGATTATGTGACCGCCTTCGCGCCGTATCCGGTCAATGAAAAGGGCCAGACCAACTACATGTCCGGCGTCACTCCCTTCTCTCACTCCGGCCTCGCCCTCAACTGCAAGGACGTCGAAGCGTCCTGGGCGTTCCTGAAGTGGTACTCCACCTACGGCGTCAAGTATCTGGTGGCTGCGGGCCATCAGCCCAACTGGCGCGGCACCGACCCCGCTGACGCTGTCAAGCTGCTCTTCGGCAGCGAGGAAGCCGCCGCGAAGATCATTGATATCGAGAGCTTCAAGCGCGTGGTGGGCGTATCCACCAATCCCTATTACTATGAGGATATCCTGACCGCCTATTCCGATGTGAACTCCCTGGTCGTTGAATACACCATGTATGTCCTCAACGGCACCATGGATATCGACGAAGCGCTCAACACCCTGACCGAAATGGCGAACGAAAAGATCGCTGACGCCGACTGATTCGGTTTCTTTCCTCGCGGGGCTGTCTTATCTTTGGTAAGGCAGCCCCGACTCTCAATGCCACTATCTTCGGCTCGACCATAAAAGAGGTGCGCCATGCAACGGACTCAATCGCGGCTCATGCGCAGGGAAAACGCGGTAGGCTGGGCGTTTGTGACGCCTGCGCTCATTACCTTTCTGGTATTGACGGCGTTTCCGTTTTTCCTTTCCCTGTTTCTCTCCTTCACCAAGTGGAATTTCCTGTCCGGCTGGGACCACATCAAAATGATCGGGCTCAAGAACTTCCAGAACATGATGAAGGACAAGCGCTTCATCCAGGCGCTGGAGAACACATTTGTCTATGCGGCCACAACAGTCCCGATTTCCATCATTGTTTCCCTGCTCCTGGCTTATGCGCTGAATGGGAAAGTGAAAGGCCGCAATGTGCTCCGGCTTGCGTTCTTCATTCCTTACATCTGTTCCGCCGTGGCCCTCGGCGCGGTATTCAAGCTGCTTTTCCGCGAGGACGGGATCATCAATATGATCCTGGTGAATATGCACGTCATCTCCGCTCCGCTGAAATGGATGGTCGAACCGAGTTTGTGCAAGGTGCCCATCATCATGCTGATCATTTATACCTCGATCGGTTATGAAATGATCATTTACATGGCGGCCCTGCAGAACGTACCGACCAGCCTGTACGAGGCCGCGACCATCGACGGCGCCGGCAGTGCGCAGAAGCTCTGGTATGTGACCATGCCGATGATTTCGCCGACCACCTTTTACCTGATCATCGTCCGCCTGATCGCCGTTTTCAAGGTGTTCAGCAGCGTCAACATCATGACCATGGGCTCGGCGGTGGTGCAGAACACGTCCATGGTGAATGAGATCTATGATGCCGGCTTTGTGAGCTACAAATTCGGCTACGCGTCCGCGGAAGCGATGGTCCTGTTTATCATCATTCTGGTCATCACGCTGATCAACTTTGCCGGCCAGAAAAAATGGGTGCATTATTGAGGAGGTGGCAGGTATGATGGCACGCAAAAAAGCAATGCCGTGGGTGAGCATGGTGCTGCTGGGTCTCATCGGCATCCTGTTTCTCTCCCCGCTGGTCTGGATGGCTTTTTCCTCGCTGAAGACGACCACCGAAGTTTTTTCCACCAATTTCCATCTCCTTCCGAAGGAGCCGCAATGGTATAATTACCGGTACGTCTGGCAGGAAAGCGAGATCAACATGCTCCAGGCCTACGGCAATACCATTTTCATTACCGTCATCAGTACGGTCGTTCAGTTGTTTTTCGCGTCCCTGGCCGCATACGCCTTTGCCAAGATCCATTTCCGCGGCAAGAACTTCGTTTTCTTCCTTTTCCTGTCCACGATGATGGTGCCTGTGGAAGTGACCATCCTGCCGCGCTTCACGCTGTTCAACACAATCGGTCTGTACAACAACCTTTGGGCGATCATCCTGCCGCACTGGTTCAACGCGACGGCCATCTTCATGCTTCGTCAGTTTTATATAGGCCTGCCGGATGACCTGATGGAGGCGGCAAAGATCGACGGCGCAACGCATCCGGTCATCTTCCTGCGCATCATGATGCCTTTGACTAAGGCTGCGCTCGTGAGCCTGATGGTGCTGTCCATCGTCTCCTGCTGGAATGAGTATCTCTCCCCGCTGATTTTCCTGGTGAAGACCAACCTGTACACGGTATCCCAGACCATCCGCTGGTACATGCTGGATGACCTGCAGCGCTATGAGCTGGTCATGGCGACCGCCACCAGCGCCATCGTGCCGATCCTCATTTTGTTCATTGCCTGCCAGAAGTACTTTGTCGAGGGCATCGCGACCTCGGGCGTGAAGGGTTAACCGTAAGGAGTATGCCGCCATGCGTCTGTCGACCAGCACCAATATCCTGAGTTACGACTGGAAATCCCCCTGCAGGGTCCCGTTTGAGGAATCGGTCGCCGCCGCGCGGGCCGCCGGATACCGTTACCTGGACGCCAACCTGTCCATCCTGTGCCGGAAAGGATATCCGGCCGCGGCCCTGGCGGAAGACGGCTGGGAAAGCCTTGTCCCGGGCTGGCGCGCGCTGGCTGACCGGATCGGCGTGAAATTCACACAGGCGCACGCCTATTTTTCCATCAGCGGCCCCGTACCACAGGACGCCGTGCCGGGCGGCGATTTCGGCGAGGAAATGATCCGGCGCTGCGTATTGGCCGCCGAGACCCTCGGCGTGGAGTGGATGGTGATCCATCCGTTCAACGTCCTTGTAAACGGGCAGATCTCCGCCGAGGCCAGCTATCGCAGCAACCTGGAATACTTCCGGCGCTGGCACAGGTTCTGGCACGGACATCATGTGGGCATGGCGATCGAAAACATGTACCATCACGATGCGCACGTCAATGTATGGGGCGATATCGACCGGCTGATCGCGCTGGTGGACGAACTGAACGAGCCGGATATCGGCATCTGCCTGGACACAGGCCACGCCTGGATCACCGGCTATTCCCCGGCGGAGTGCGTGTATAAAATCGGCGGACGGCTGAAGTGCACCCACATCGCGGATAACCATGGCGGGCCGAATGACGAGCATATCGCCCCCTTCATGGGCACCATAGACTGGCCGGCGCTGGTCAGAGCGCTGCGTGAGACGGGCTACAGCAACGATTTTTCCTTTGAGACCCACCACCTGACCAGCTGCTATCCAAAGGCGATCCAGCCGGGCCTGGTGCGTTTTTCTTACGAGCTGGGCACGTATCTGCTTTCGGATGGGTTTGCCCGGGATGCCCGCGCTTTCCAGGAAACCAGCGGCAAATAGGAGTACGGAATGAGATACTCATCGGAATCAGCCCTGCTGACCGCCGACGTCTGCGTGATCGGCGGCGGCATGAGCGGCATATGCGCGGCGGTCGCGACGGCGCGGCATGGGGCAAAGGTGGTCCTGATGCAGGACCGGCCCGTGCTGGGCGGCAACGCGTCCAGCGAGATCCGCATGTGGATGCGCGGCGCGCCGGACGCGGACAACCGGGAAACCGGCATCCTGTCAGAGATCGAGCTCACGAACATCTGGCGCAACCCGACCATGAACTGGTCTCTATGGGACAGCGTGCTGTATGAAGCTGTCACCGCCGAGCCGAACATCACACTGCTGCTCAACTGCACCTGCCTGGGCTGCGAGTGCGAGGACGGGAAGATCCGCAAAGTCCGGGGCTGGCAGCTCAATTCCTATACCTTTTTCGAGATCTCCGCCAGACTGTTCATCGACTGCTCTGGTGACAGCATCCTGGCAGACCTGACGGACGCAAAAACGCTCTCTGGCCGCGAAAGCCGGGATATGTATGACGAACCGGACGCGCCGGAACGGGCGGATCAGGGGGTGATGGGCTCCTCCATCCTGATCCAGGCGCGGGAGACGGACAAGCCGCAGCCTTTTATCCCGCCTTCCTTTGCATACAGCTATCCGACGGATGAGGATATGCACCTGCATACGCATGAGTTGACGTCGCCTGGTACGAATTTCTGGTGGATCGAGCTGAGCGAGGGCTATGACACGCTGCGGGATTCTGGCGCGCTCCGGGATGAGCTGCTCAGGATCGCCTACGGCGTCTGGGACCACCTGAAGAACCACAGCGACGGAAAGTACGACAACTGGGAGCTTGAATGGCTGGGCTTTCTGCCCGGCAAGCGGGAGACACGGCGCTATGAAGGGGCTTACGTCCTGCGTGAACAGGACCTGGCCAGGGGCACGGACTTTCCGGACGTGGTCGCCTTCGGCGGCTGGACTATGGACAATCACGATCCGAAGGGCTTCTTTCATCATGGCTATTCCTCCGTACACCTGCCGGTGAAGGTGCCCTACGGCATCCCACTGAGGAGCCTGTACTCCGTGAATATCGGCAATCTGTTCTTCGCGGGCCGGAATATCAGCGCGACACACCTGGCGCTGAGCTCAACGCGGGTCATGAAGACCTGCGCGCTCATGGGGCAGGCTGCCGGCACGGCAGCGGCGCTGTGCATCCATTACGGCTGCGGTCCTGAGTTGTTGCGAAACGAGCACATTACTGAACTCCAGGGCCTGCTGCTGGAGGATGGCTGCATGCTGCCCGGACATCTCAGGCAGGTGACGGGAGAGGTCCCGGATACCGATCCTGAGACAGCGGAGATCCTGCGTAACGGGTGGGAGCGCCCACATCAGGGCAGTGAGAATACCGTGGCGGCGCATCCGGATACCGTGTGGCGGATCAGCCTGAAGCCAGGCAACAGGCGGGTGCTGCGCCTGGCGCTGGATCCGGACTTTTCCAGGGAGTCCATCAGTGATGATCCTGCTTACCGGAAGTATGCCATGCGCACGCATATCCCGCTCGATTTCAAGCCGCTGAAGATGCCTGCGCATTTGCTGCGCTCCGCAACGGTCGTATTCCAAACATCGTCGGGGGAGGAATGCGTGCAGATCACAGACAACCACAGTCATCTGCTCCGGATCCCGGTTCCGGACGGGACGAGCAGTATCGAGCTTAAGGACATGCGGGCCTGGAACAGCGACGAGACGCGCTTCTTTGCCTGCGACGTGACAGAGGGATGAATGATGGACGGAATATACGAGATCATGTGCTATGGCGACTCCAATACCTGGGGTACGGTGGCGCGGCCGCATAAGGACGCGCCGCATCCGCGCTATGGGCGGGACGTGCGCTGGCCCTGCGTGCTGCAAAAGCTGCTGGGCGACGGCTGCGCCGTGCGGGAGGAAGGTCTGGGCGGACGTACGACCATTTATACCGCAAATCCCGCCATGCCCTTTAAAAACGGCCTTCATATGCTGGAAGGCTGCCTAAAGACCCATGCGCCGCTGGACCTGGTTATCCTGATGCTGGGCACCAACGACCTGCACCAGCCCGAACCGCTGCCGGAGGCCGAGATGGGACATGGCATCGCAACGCTCGTTGAATTGATCCAGGCGCATCCGGAGTACGGTCCCGAGGAAAAGCGGCCGCCGGAGATCCTGCTGATCGCGCCGCCCTTCATCACGCCCTCGGCGCCTGACGCGCGGACGGAGGTCTACGGGCAGTTCTTTGGCGAATACGGCGAGCGGCTCAGTCACCGCTTTCCGGAGGTCTACCGTGCGGTGGCTGAAAAGTACGGCTGCTATTTCCTGGATGCCCAGCCCCTCACCCGGCCGGACGCGCGGGACGGGGTGCACCTGGACGCGGAGAGCCACCGCAGTCTGGCAATGGCTGTGCGGGATAAGGTCCTGGAAATCAGGTCAGGGAGGAAAACCGCATGAGAGAGATGAGCAGCGAACCGCTGAAGCTGCACATGCGCTTCAAAAAGCCGTGGCCCTCGGCCCAGGGCATGGCGGTCTGGGGCGATTTCGCCTTCCAGCTCTTTCATACAGGTCAGTGCGCGGTCTTTGACCTGAAGAGCGGAGATCCGGAGCCGCTCTGCACTTTCCCGCTCGGTTCCTTCAACGAGGGGACGCCTGCGGACGAGTACACCAACCACGCCAACCAGTGCATGTTCAGCGCCGTCCACCGGAACGGCAACCCGCTCCCGCTCTTGTACGTCACCATTGGCCGCGGCATCGGCGCGGACGCAGATGGCTACCACTATCGCTGCGCGGTCGAGGATATCCGCCTCGAATACGACGCGGACGGCCGGCCAGTCGGCGGCAGCGCCGAATGGATCCAGACCATCAGCTACCGGGACGGCGACATGGCCGGTCTGCCCTGGAAGCAGCCGTGCTGGGGCTGCCCGGCCTGGTTTGTGGACAACGAGCGGCAGGCTGTGCATATGTTCTCCTGCCGTTACCGCACGACACCGGCGTTCAGGGAATACTACGCTGTGAACGAGTACATCATCACGCGTTTCCCGCTTCCGGACCCGCTGAGCGGCGGCTTCGTGCGCTTCGGGCCGCGGGATATCGTCGATCAGTTTACCGCGCCCTTCGATATTCCCTTTACTCAGGGCGGCATGATTGCCGGGAACAAGCTCTTTTACACCTTCGGCTGCGGAGACGCGGAGCGGCCCGACGGCATCCGGGTCTTTGACCTCGATAAAAAATGCCTGATCGCCAGGGCGGATCTGACTGGTACGGCCATGGGCGGAGAAGAACTGGAGAGCTGCAGCTTCTGGGGCAATGAGCTGGTCTGCAATACCAACGCCAACCCGGAGGGCGGCTTCTGGTGTCTGGGCACAGGCTACGCCGGCCTGCTGAAGGAGTAAGCGATGGATACCGCTGTCATTGGGCTGGATTTCGGCTCGCTCAGCTGCCGCGGCGTCCTCGTGTCCCCGGCGGACGGGCGCATCCTCGCGGAGGCGGTCCGGCCTTATGAACATGGGGTGCTCGGCTGCCTGCCCGACGGTTCGCCGGTGCCGGAGGGCTTCGTGCTGCAGGATCCGCGTGACTTTACCGCCGCGATGGCGGGTACCGTCCGGGACCTGATGAACGCGCCGGATGCGCGGGACGTCCTTGTAACGGCGCTTGGCATCGATACGACTGCCAGCACGCTCATCCCGGTCCGGCGGGACCTGACGCCGCTTTGTGCCGAAGAACGCTTCAGCGCAGACCCGCGGGCGTATGCCGTCATGTGGAAAGACCACCGCGCGGTCCGGGAGGCATCGATGCTGACGGAGGCGCTTCGCCGCGCGGACCCGGCCTGGCTTGGCCGCCTGGGCGGCAGCGTCGGCGCGGAATCCCTCATCGCCAAGGCGGCCCATATCTGCCTGAACGCGCCTATGGTCTATGAGGCGGCGTTCGCGTTCATGGAACTGGGGGACTGGCTGTGCAGCCTGCTGGCCGGCAGGCCAATCATGAGCCTGACGACGCTCACGTGCAAGGATCTGTATCGGGAGGGCATGGGCTATCCGGATACCGCCTTTTTTGAGACGATCGACCCGCAACTGGGGAATTTGCCGCGCAGGCTGATGCCCTGGGGGCGGGAACAGGCCGCGCTCGGGCACCCGGGCGAGCCTGCGGGCGTGCTTTGTCCCGCCATGGCGGCCTGGCTCGGGCTGCCTGAAGGGGTCATTTTGACCTTCGCGCAGATGGACGGCTACGCCGGCCTGCCCGGCGCCGGGATATCTGAGCCGGGCGAGCTGCTGATGACTGTCGGCACCTCCACCGGCTTCTTTCTGCTGAGTGGGAAAGACCGCGGTGTCCACGGCGTATGCGCTGCTGTGCCGGGCAGCATGCTGCCCGGTTTTACCGGCATCGCCGCCGGACAGGCGGCTTCGGGCGACGCTTTCCAGTGGTATGTCGATCATGCCGTGCCAGCCGCGTACCAGCGGGCGGCAGCGGAGGCGGGCCTGGATATCCACAGCTGGCTCTGCGAGCGAGTGCGCGCTCTGCCGGACAGTGCCCCGCATCCCATTGCGCTGGACTGGCTGAACGGCAATAAGTCCCCGCTGAACCGTCCGGATCTGGACGCGGCCATCATAGGCCTGACGCTCGGCACAAAGCCGGAGCAGATCTACCGCGCTCTGATGGAATCGACAGCCTTCGGTGCGCGCTGGATCGTAGAGACGCTGGCGGCCCAGGAAATCCCGGTGACGCGCATCCTGGTGAACGGCGGCATAGCGCTTAAAAACCCGCTGCTCATGCAGCTCTATGCGGATGTATTGGGACGCCCGCTGGCTGTGACCGGCTGCGCCCAGACTGCGGCCCTCGGTTCGGCCATGGCGGCTGCCGCGGCCGCGGAGAGGGAGGGGTACCGGCGCTGGCCGGAGATCATCCGGCGGATGGCGCCCGGCATGGTGGCGGAATACCGGCCGAGACCCGAGAAACGGGCGCTGTACGACGGTCTTTATCGGAAATACCGGCGGCTGGCGGAGCTTTTGAAGGATGATGCTGAATTGCATGCAGGGAGGATGAACCATGTATCCTGATACATATGATGTGATCGTGGCTGGCGGCGGCCCGGCGGGCATTGCGGCGGCGGTCGCGGCGGCGCGGCAGGGAGCGTCGGTGGCACTGGTGGAACGCTACGGCATCCTGGGCGGCATGCTGACCTCGGGCCATGTGAACCCGGTGCTCGGAGCGGCGTCCGAAGGCACAATGGGAGACGAGCTGATGGCCCTGCTCTGCCGGCAGGAGGCGCGGAGCCGCAACGGTGTCGAGCGCAGCGTGGATACTGAGGAAGCCAAGACGATGCTGCTCCGGTTTGCGGTTGAGTCCGGTGTTCGCGTCTTTCTGCAGACGCCTGTTGTGGAGGTAGTGAAGGACGGTTCGCGGGTCACCGGGCTGGTGGTAGGCACACAGGAGGGACTTCGCACGCTCACTGCGAAGGCCGTTGTAGACGCGACGGGCGACGGCTTCGTCTCCGTCCGTGCCGGCGCTGAGGCCCGGATCGGGCGCGATGGGGATGGCGGCTGCCAGCCCTGCAGCCTCGAATTTGTGATCGACCATGTGGATGAGAGCCGTGCCATCACCTGCTGGGGTGGTACGGACCCGATCACCCTGCCGGACGGAACGCGCTATGCCGACTTCTGCACCGCAAAAGAAAAGACAGGCGAACTGCCCGAAAACGTATCCATCGTGCGCCTGCACCGCACGGCGCTCAGGGGTGAACGCAGCGTCAACGCGACCCAGGCAAACGGCTATGATACGCTGGACAGCGAGGGTATCCTGGGGGCAGAAATGACGCTCCGGTATCAAATCGACCGGATCGTGTGTTTCCTCCGGACCTATATACCGGGCTTTGAAAACTGCCGGGTGAAATCCAGCGGCAGCACGCTCGGCGTGCGTGAAACGCGGCGCATCATGGGCGACGCGATGGTCACGGACCACGATGTGGAGACAGGCGGACGCTATCCGGACGCGGTGGTGCACAGGGCCTGGTTTTTAATTGATATCCACAATCCCAGCGGCGGGGGACAGGCGGAGGGGCACTCCAAGCCCGCAATCCCCTATGACATCCCCTACGGCGCGCTGCTGCCCCGGGGCGTAGAGGGCCTGCTGACCTGCGGCCGCTGCATCTCCGGCACCCACCGCGCCCATGCGAGCTACCGGGTGATGTTCGTATGCTTTGCGACCGGCCAGGCTGCCGGCATCGCCGCCGCCCTGAGCGCGCAAAAAGGCTTGACACCCCGTCAGCTGGGCGCCGCGGAGGTGCGGTGCTGCCTTCAGCAACAGGGTGTCAGGCTGGAGGATTGATCAGCGGCCTGTTCAGTTGGTGTTTGATCAGGCATGAGTGTAGCGCAGACTGTCACACTACCTTGCGTTTCCGTTTCAGCCAGCTTTACGCTGCCCTTGACGGAAAAAAGAGGCAACCTCCTCCTGATTCTTCGGGAGATAGTTGCCTCTTTCAGTAGTGAAATCAAATGAGTTTAATACGTCAAAACACGGATGGAGAGAGACTTGTTGCACACTGCAACAGTCCCGATATAAACGCGTAAAGTTGGTTGACAGAACTACGAAAGCCTTCTGAGCGGCAGATGGTGACGGCCATCATTACGATTTGCTGTGTATCCACACTTCAGCTTTACGCATTCCATTTCTCGGGATCCGCGCGTTTGATGTCCGGATGCTCCAGCATATAGGTGTTCAGGTTTTCGAGAACGATGTCGTTATCGTCATCCTGATAGCCCTGGAAGTAAACCTTATTGATACTGTCCGCGTTGAAATAGACCATTTCGTCCCCGGTCAGACCGTCCGGGTAAAGGACGCCGCCGTAATCGAAGAAATAGGTCTCGTTATCTTTCTTCACGTTCAGTCCGCGCGCGATGACCAGCAGCTTGCGGACGCCGCCCTTCAGAAGTACGATGCTGCCCAGCGGTAAAAAATCTACTTTTGCCATTTCCCTATCGCTCCTTGTCATTGATGTTATATCATAAGCGGGCTCAGTATCCCGCCAATATGACTGGTTCAGGATCTCGAAAAAATGATCAAGGCCCTTGCAGATAAAGGTGTAATAACCGATATCATCGACATAACGGAAATAGACATGCTCATTCCGTTTGTCCCAATAATACAGGCTGTTGCCGCGGTCATCCGCCAGAGGGATCAGATGCGCAGGGACATCATCATATTTGACAGCGTTATCAAGCATTGTCTCAACGCTGTCTCCTTTTCCCAACAGCGGTGTTATTTTGCGGACAGAATAACCGGTGCCGTCTCTGATGAAAAATGATTCCGCGATCTGATAACCGTTATAACTCAGATAGTATTCCCTGAGAACATCAGGGATTACAAGCTGATATTGCTCTTCAAATCGATGGATCTCATCCTCAGACAGCTTGGTGTTATTGTTGTTGCTCATCAGCACGAACCTGAAAGCAGGCATTTTTTATCCTCCTCGGTATATGATTTGCGGGACTGATCATAAGCTTATGTATCAGACGCGGTCATAAATGTATATCTCGATGAGTCGGGCGTGTCAAAATTATATGACTTTACTGCCTCGTCGTTACGCGCCTTTTTATCCCGGTCAAACGAACCAGAACTGATTTTTGAGTTATCTATCGCCTGCTTTTGGCCGGTTTTTCCGATGTTCTGATATTGCTTCATGATGTCACTGTTTGCGGTGGTTTGAATCTGTTCGCGAGATCCTCCATGGCCTGTCGTTTGCTTATGAACATCAGTTTCCACTAACTGCACCGTGCTTTTCCCGGTCCGCACATCGTAGTCGTCCATATGATGGATCGTATAATACGTCATGCTTCCATCTTCGTTTGTTTTGACGATTGCACCGCCACGCTGAACGCCCTTTGCCTCTTTATCCGCGTTATAGGCTTGCTTCTGGTCCTTATTCATGTCTTTGACCAGGACATATTCGTTCTTGTCGATTTTTCCCTCGGCCACCAGTTGATTGTAAGCTTTTTCGTAATCGGCAGGCCGTCCATCTCCTTCGATATTTTTGCTTGAAGTATCATAGGTCAATTCTATCTCCGTCTGAGCGACCATTGCGTCACTGTCTGAAAAGTCAACGCCTCCGTTCTTTGTGCGCTTGATCCCCATTTCCTCTAATTTATCCTGCTTTTTATCAATCTTCTTGTTCTGTTCTTTGACCTTATCATCCACTTCTTTCTGCAGCTTATCCAAATCTTTCTCCCGTTTTGAATGCAGCTGTGTCAGTTCCTCCGTCATAAATTCGCTGGCAGTGGATTCCAGGAAGGTTTGCGTGTTTGTCTGCAAATCTGTTGCCTTGTTCCAGGCCTTTTTAATATCGCCCTCAGCTATTAACGTTTTTGTAAATGTACTGCCGCTGCCGGCAACTGTTTCAATAGTGCCGTGCCAGGCGGATTTCCCCAGAGTGCTGAGTACTGACGGGTCTTTCAAAACCGCATCATTGGTCACAGAGCCTTCACCGGCTTTCCCGGAAAAGAGCTTTTGCACTTTATCATTCTTTTCCAGCGCGCCCATGCCCTGCTTGATACCGGTGCTTACGCAGCCACCGCCGAACTCAGACGCACGTTTTCGTAAGTCAAAGCCACTGGCCAGACCCTCGAGAATATTACCTCCGGAATCGTATGTTCCTTGTATAGTATCAGTTGCAAATCCTTGCGCGGCTTTTTTCAGTCCTCCGATTCCGACTTTTTCCGCGAACAGCTTCATACCGGTGCTTTTCAGCCCGCCGGCCCATTTGTCAAAGCCTGCGCCGATGGCGCTCGTGGCTGCGCCGATCGTACCTCCAATAAACGCGTCCCCTGCAACTTTCCCCCAACTGACTTTACCGGCGCAGGCGAGCGTACCGATTTTCTGATCATAATAGCTGCCGACACCCGCTGATACCGCCCCGGTCACCGCACCGGTGATAACACCCGCGAGCGGAGCGGCCGCGCCGCCGGTAGCTACCGTGACGGCCACGGACGCGACCACACACGCGACGCCGACCCAGAACTTGGCCTTCTCAGCCTGACGGACGCGTTCCTCATACTCCTCCTGGAGCGTTTGAACCAGCTGGTCACGGTCCTTTGTCGCCTGCTCAATGGCTTCGACATTCGTTTCGATATCGTCCGCCACAACATTATAGGCTTCCGCAAGCGCCTGGTACTCGGGACTTTCGACCAGCGCGGCCTGGGAATAATTCGCGATATCCGTTTTCTGCTGCGCGTTAATCAGGTCCAGGGTCGCGTTGATCAGCGTGACCAGATGGCCGTTGGCTTCATTCAGGTATTTCGTTTCATTTTCGTTGATGGCGTCGCGCAGGTCCTGAAGATGGCGGACCATCGACTTTGCGGTGTTTTCAAAAGAGGTGATGCCGGAATACGGAATTCGGCCGATGTCCGAAACGCTGTGTACTGTCCGCTGCGCGGTATCGGAAATCGAAGACATCATTTTCGCTCTGGAATCCACGTCAACGATCAACTGATTGAGTTCCGCCTCATCGACGACGGCGCTGGTAGAGCCGTCGATATCCATATACCCTGAATTATACAGCTTGATGGTGGCGTAGATGGCTTCAAGCGCCTTATCAAAGCTCGCAATGATCGGCGGATAAACATCCGATAGATATTGCTTGAACGACTTGGCGGATTCACCCTGCCAAAACCGTGTATCAATAATTATCTGGGCTTTTTCATTGACGGCTCCCAGTGCTTCGGCGGTCACGCTGTATTTCCCCTCAAAATTCAGAAGCAGGGAGTTGACACCGACCTGTTTATACTTGAATCCCATCGTTACTCACCTTTCGAGAAAAGTTATGAAGAGAGGGTCGCGTCTGTCTTATCCATTTCTTTCGCGATTTTTTTCATTCGCGCGGCATTTTTTTCTATGAGCTGCTGATAGGCCGCCAGGGCCTGATCCAGCTTTTTGACTACGTCCACCATTGCTTGGGCGGCGTTCATGCCGCCGATATCATCCGCCGAAAAACCGCTGTTCTCGATCAGGCTTGCGCCGGCGCCGTCCAGCTGAGCGGCTTGCCCTGTCTGGATCATCAGATCAATATTGATCTTCGGAATTGCCATCATTCATCACCCCTGTTCCGAAAAGTGAAAACGCTGCTTGGACTGACAGAATCAGTTGAAGAAATGTGTCCGGAGCCATGTGCCGATGCTGCGAAGCGCCCGCCTGAAACCGAGCAGATCCCCATGGTTGGCATCCCACTCGTTCTGCTTTTTCGTCAGCAGCCATTCCATTTCGTCCAATGCATGGTTCACTACGTTGTCGCGGGCATATTTACCGTCGTTTAATACGGCATTTCCCACATTGTCAATAATAAAGTCCTTCTTGCGCCCGGAAAACTCATACTTCGCGCCGATTGTCTTATCCAGGCTGCTGAACTCGCTTTTAAAATCCGAATTGCACGGGCGCATCGTTTCAAGGGCCTTCTTGAGTCGCCTGATATCTTCGTCCAGGCTTTTTTCGATGTTTTCGCACCGAGTGACATCTTGCTCATACTGAGCTTGTTTCCGTTCCTGGGACCTGTATTCGTCTTTGCTGACTTCGGTTGCCATTGTTTATTTCCTCCCGCAGATGATTATAGAGAATCAATCGAATGTAAGCCGCTTTGGAAACCGCATCCGCAATCTCCTTTCAACATTTCCTCAAATGAAGCGGTGCTATGATTGAAACTCATGATCCGAGATTGAAATCATTGTCCCATGAGTTATCTTCCCAAACGGCTTCCGGATTGGTACCGCCCGGCTGTTCCCATACAGCGCCTGGGTCAGTATTGGTCTGCTTTTTTTGCGAGGGGCTTGTTGGGTAATGAACGATTTCTACCTGGTTGGAAGTCAAACTGGAACCTTCTGTTTCGACCGCAACATAATATGTATACTTGAACCTCGCATGCGGCGTTCCAATGTGCTGGTATGAAGTCTCTTTGGTTTTCGCCACAAGCGTAAAGGGATCCTTTGAGTTCTTCGTGCGTTTCCAATAGATACTGTACTCCGCGTCATGGCCGGCGCTGTTCCAGCTTAATGAGATGCCGTTGCTGATATTCGCGGCTGATAATGTCAGGCTTTCTGGCATAGCTTCTTCTGCAGGGGCTGTCTGTGAAGATTCTCCTTCATCTTGTTGCGATTCTGTTTGCCCTTCTTCCGAAGCGGCAGCGGCTGACATTGGAATCATTCGCTCGACAGCGTCCAGCACCGGTGCTTCCAGATAGAGCTTCCAGGCAGTCTCCCTATCGCCTTTTTCTTCAGCCTGGCGTGCCTTTCCATAAGTATCCAGCTGCTGGCACGAGGGCAGCTCGCGCGTCTGCAGTTCCTGTGAAAAAGCATCAAGCATAGACAAAACATACAAAACAGCGCGCGCTTCATCAAGATGACCAGCGTACAATTCTGAAACTGCTTTCAAGTACTGAACGTAGTTGGATGACTGCTTATATGCGCCCAGCTCCGCAAACAGGTTCTGAGCTTTAGTCATGGTTTCATGATTCCGCAAATCATACAGCATGCCGGCGGCAAGCTCGTACTGCTGCTCATAATTGGTGGCCGCGGCTAAGGAGGTCGCTGGGCACAAGCTTATCAGCAGCGCAAGTATGATTGATAATGTTCTGAAAGTTCCCAAGGCCCGTCTCATCATAAGTATCACATCCTGAACCGGTTGAATAAATGTATTACAAATAATCTGCACAGCGTATGCGGAATCCATATGAATCATAACATATTTATACTTGCATTTCAAGCGTAATTTGTGTATAATCAGGTCAGTTGGTTCGAGGACCGGACCGAATACGTACAAGCTGAATTGAGGAGGAAACATTCATGGCAATCAAAATGTCACCCGATGAGCTGAGAAGCTACGCGTCCAAGCTTTCCAAGAACGCGCAGGAAGCGTCCACCCTGGCCAAGAATATCGACGCCAACATCAAAGCAGCCGCCTCCAACTGGGAAGGCCAGGCGCAGAAGCGCTATGTGGAGGACTTCGAGCGCATCAAGCCCACGCTTGAAAAGGAAGTGCCCGAATTGCTGACCACCATGGCCAATAACCTGAAGAAAATGGCGGATACCCTCCAGCAGGCCGACGAGAGCCTGGCCAGAGGTTAAGTCAGCCAGTCCCGTAAAAAGGCGCGAAGCGTTTATACGCCAAGCGCCTTTCTTCTATCAACTTTCTTTCGTTCGAAAAACAATCTCTTTTATATACGATTTGAGAGGTGATATCATGAAACGTGTCCGACCTGCCCTCCGCTTGTATCTGCTGCTCATGCTCTGTCTGCTTTTCATGTTCCCCGCTTCCGCGGAAACGGTCACCAGCCGCAGCAGCATCGTGCAGAACTATAAAAATATGCAGACAGCCTTCGACCGGGGCGCGTACGATATCGCCTATCTCATGGCCAAGGAGATCTATCAGGAGGATGCCCATTACGAGCTGATCGACTCCTATTACCACTATCTGCTGGCGCTGGAGGATTACTTGCCTAATGGCCGGTACATCGACGCGTTCAACGAATTTGATGTCCTCTCCATCGCCGGATTCGCCAAATCGGCCGGCTATGCCGCCTACGCCCGCGGCCTGCAGTATGAACAGGATCAACAGTACGACAACGCGATCGCCATGTACCAATCAGCTATACAAAACGGCATCGGGGACGCGCAGGAACGTATCCGTGTCTGCGCGAGTGCTCAGCGTGAAAAAGCGTATCAGGAGGCAGGCTTTCAGGCGGAACAGGGAAATTATAAGGTGGCCGGAGATCTTTTTTACAGCCTGATCGGCTACTTCCCCGACGCCCAGCAAAAAGCGAACGAGAATTACTATAAGGCGGCGGAATTGCTCAGCAAAGCCGGAGCGTATGCTGACGCCGCTGATTTGTTTACACAGCTGGGCAGCTATCTCGACAGCCGTGAGAAAGCCATCCAGAACAGGACATGGGCTACCTCGACGGATAATCCCGCGACGCTGGGACTCAGGCTGGAAAGCGCTGATGCCACATCTCTCGCTCTTTCATGGAAAAACGAATTGAAAATCGAAAAATTCCAGGTCAGCTATGAACCCACTGGCATGGCTTCTCTTAATAAAAAGCTTGAAGTCACGGAACCGTCCTGCACCATCACAGGCCTGATCCCCAATACCGAGTATACGGTCACTGTTCTGGCCATTGGCGGCAGCAGGCGTGAACAGGGGAGCTTCTTCACTCAGCAGGCCGCCGCGGCCAGCGAAAGCAAATATCAGATACGCACCGTATATCTGGGGAAGTACGACGCTTCCCTGCAAGGCGTCGGGCTGCTGAACCTGCTGAGCACGAAGGCTGAAGGAATGTACCAGGATCTCTCATCCGGCATGGCGCCTTTGACGAGGAAGCCCAGCCAGTCCAGCGACCGCTATTTTGTATCCGCCTCCTTCTACCGTGCAGAGCGCGTACCACAGAGCATCGAATTCACGTATGTCCTGCGGCTGGACGGCAAATACAGCAATCATATCACCTTTACCGCGGAATGCGGCGATGAGTCCTTCCCGTATTTTCCCGCCGATGTTACCGGGGTGATGGACAGCTTTTGGGATAACTTTGAAGGGGCGGGGGAAAGCCTGTCTGTCGACGCTTATATCGACGGTCAGTATCTGTGTACAAACACAGTCAGGATCGGCAAATAATCAATTGTACAGGAGCTGAAGCCCATGGTCCGCAACACACTGGATACAGGAAGACTTTTTCCCTTCGGTGATGAATGGCATATAGAGGATGAGATCGGGAGCGGCAGCTATGGCGTCGTTTTCCGTATTGCCCGGAACGATGGCAGCGGCATGCTTTCCGCCATGAAATGGATCCCCCTGCCGGAGGATGACGCGCAGGTGAGCCGGATGCTCGCGGAAGGCAGCACCATGACGGGCGTGCGAGAGTACTACGCGCGGCTCAAGGGCAGCTTCATCGAAGAGATCAAGCTGCTCAACAAGCTGCGCGGCAACAGCCATATCGTTTCCCTGGAGGATTACAAGGTCATTCCCAGGGAAGGCGCGGACGCCATAGGGTATGATATTTATATCCGCATGGAGCTGCTCACTCCGCTGAACAAGTACATCAACAGTCATGCCATGACCTACCAGGATGTGCTGCAGCTGGGCATCGACCTGTGCAGCGCCCTGGCCGATTGCCGCAAATACAATATCATCCACCGGGATATCAAGCCGGACAATATCTTTGTCACCGACAGCAAAAAGTTCAAGCTGGGCGACTTTGGCATTGCCCGCCAGCTGCAGCAGGCCGGCGCCGTGGTCTCCCAGCGTGTCGGCAGCCTGGCTTACATGGCGCCGGAGGTATACAACTCCGCGGAATACGACCATCGCGCCGATATCTATTCCCTGGGGCTTGTCCTGTTCAAACTCCTCAATCACCGGCGCGATCCCTTTGTTTCCAAAGATGCCGTCTATGTCTCCCCGGACGAGGAAAAGATCGCCCTTGACACGCGCATGAGCGGCAAGCCGCTGCCGCCGCCCGATAACCTGCCGTCCAGCCTGGTGCGCCTTGGCGATATACTGAAAAAAGCCTGCGCTTTCGACCCGGAGGCCCGCTACCAGGAGCCCGAAGAAATGCGTGAGGCGCTGGCGGCCATGCTTTCGCTCCCCGGCCTGAGCACAGAGGTATATAAACCGGAAAGCCGCGCGAAACCGGCGGATAAACGCCCGGAGCCGGCGCTTCCCAAGTCGGAAAACAGTACGGGCACCGCCAAACGGACTCCTTCCAGTATTTACGGCGAGGTAGGCCGTGTCACCACGACGGAGAATACTCCGGTAACGCCTCCGGCCGTTGAAGATAAACCGGAAAAGGGAGGCAGCGTCGCGGACGACGCGCCTACACCCGCTCCTAAACCCCGGAGGAAGACGCTGCTGATCGCTGCGGCGGCGCTGCTCGTGATTGCCGCCGGCGTCCTGGCTTTCCTGTTTTTCAATCAGGCGCATACCCCCGGATACACGATCGTGACAGAGGACCTCGGTTCGACCTCCGTGAGCGTTTCATGGAACACTGAAAAGCCGGAGCAGCCGCTGCCCTCCAGGGTGCGGTACCGGCTCGTGAACAACGGCGCCGTCATCCGTGAGGAAGACATTGGCGGAAAAAGCGTCGTTCTTACCGGACTCACTCCCGCCACGGATTATACGGTGGAATTCACGCTGGACGGCCAGACCGTTTCATCTTCCTTCCGTACCCGGAACGAATCGAAGACCACTGATCTGCCGCTCGTCAGCCAGGTCGACCTGTCTGTGATCGAGAAGTTCTACCTGACTAGGTATGCCGGTATCGACAGTGTTCCCGCGGAGTACTTTGATCTGCTGACGGACAACCGGCTTGACCTGCGGACCGGCCCGATGGCGGCCCAGACCAAAGGAGTCGTGCTCTGGATCATGTTCGAGCCCAATCCCACCGCCCGAAAATGTGAGCTGCTCCTTTCGCTGACTCCCGAAAACGGGCCCGCGTTCACCGGCAGTCATACGCTTGAGCTGAAGCAGACGGAAAAAACGCAGTCGTTCTCAGTCTCGCTGGATTCTCTCTTGGATCAGGTATACTCAAAGTATAACAGCTGGCCGGGAGGCACAGCCTCGCTGAGGCTGTATCTGGACGGGATGTCCGTGGACGCGATCAGCATGACCTTCTGAATACGATCAATACATGAGGTGATACCGTGAGCAATGAAAAGAATTCGAGCCTGTCTCCCGCTGCCGTGGAACCGTTCATCCCGGAGCTGTATCTGTGGGGCATCAATACGCCCGTCTGCGCGGCGTATCTCATCGACAAGCCGGTCTTTACGCTCGGCAAAGCGGAAACGTGCGACGGCATATTGGCCTTTTCTGAGGAGATCAGCCGGGAGCATGCCCGTATCACCAGGAAAAACGGCGCTTATTATCTCAGCGACCTGGACAGCCTGAATAAGACCTTCCTGAACGGCCACCCGCTGGTCCCTCATGAAGAGTATCCGATCAGGACGGGCGACCGGATCACGCTCTCCATATACAATTTTCACGTGGACCATATCAACCGCTGACAGAGGTAACAGGCTTTATGAAAACGATTCAGGTGATCGTCAGGGTCGGGACGGGACAGGATCTGGATATTGAGATCCCCGTGGAGATCAGCGCGGAAAAGCTGATCCGGGCGCTGCATGAAGGGCTGCACCTTCCGGGGGATTGCCCCGCTTATATCCGCGCGGAGAATCCGCTCGCGATGATCTGCGGCAGCACCGCGGTCAGCGAATACGCCCTGCATCAGGGCAGCATTCTCTATATTTGACGGAGGTGCCCATGTCAAACTCATTCGTCATTCGTCTGCACAGGGATCAATGGGCAGTCTCATTCAAGCTGTTTCCCTTCATCTCCTCGTTCACCATCGGTGGCAGCGGGGCGGATATCCGCGTGCCGGATTGCCCTGATAAAGATGTCGTCACCTTCTCTGTCAAAGCCGGAGGTTACAGCCTGAGCACCGGGCCTGCGTGCAGCTTGAGTCCTGTCGTGTCCGACGGCGAGACCATCAGCGTTCAGGAAAAAACGCATTATTACGTACTGGACGCGGAGGGCCGGCGGCTGTTCAGCCTGTCGACCGCGCCGGCGGAAAACATCGTGCCCCGATTCGACCGCACGATCGATCTGCCTGAAGGCACGACCGTTTCAGCTGGCGCCGGTCAGGACGCGGACATCATGCTCCGGCATCCCTTCTGCACGGGCAATGCCTTCAAGCTGAGCCGCCACCAGGATACGCTGTCGGTCACCCCTTCGCCCGGTATCCCGCTTGGCGTATATATCAATACCAGGCGCGTCACACAGCCTGCAAAGGTGAAGGATGGCGATTTCATCACCTGCTTCGGCTTCCGCGGCTGCTGGCTGCACGGGAAGCTGCTGGCCCCCTCCGAGGACGGCCTGTCCATCCGGACGCTCTACTATATCGACGAAAAAGAGCAGAACAGCCACCTGACCTATCCGTGTATCAATCGGACCTCGCGGCATATCTATCAGCGTGATACCAAGCCTATCGAGCTGATGGATCCGCCTGCCAAACATGAGAAGGATAAAAATAACCTGCTGATCTCCCTGATGCCGACCGCGGCCATGATCGCGCTCACCGTCTTCCTGCGCGGCCGCTTCTCGTCGGATATCAGCATGATCCTGTTCAGTACCGCGTCCCTGGCGATCGGCGCGGTCACCTCCGTGATCACATACATCCAGACCGGCAAGGAGCAGAAAAAAAAGGAAGCCCAGCGCGTCGAAAGCTATAAGCAGTATATCCGAGAGAACGAACGCAATATCCAGCAGGCCCGCGAGGAGGAGCGGGCGGTCCTCAACAGCATCTACATCTCGGAGGAGCGGGAGCTGCAGAATATCCGTGATTTTTCCGCGGACCTGTTCGACCGCTGCATGACTGACGACGATTTCCTGGACCTGCGGCTCGGCAGCGGATGCTTCCTTTCCGAGCGGCCCGTCGTCATTAAAAGCCATGAGGTCTTTGAGCCCTCGGACGAGCTGCTGGCGCTGCCCCAGAAGCTGCGTGATAAATACGAGCGGATCGACCAGCTGCCCGCGTTTATCCGCCTGCGCACGGCGAACGCGGTCGGTATCATCGGCGACGACGACAAGCTGCGCGTCTTTTTGCGGAATATCATCCTCGACCTGTCTACGCGGCAGTTCTTCAGCGATGTGCATTTTTACAGCTTCCTGCACGATTCGTTCACGTCGGAACTCGAAGCCGTCCGTCTCCTGCCGCATTTCCGCAGCCCATCCCAGGACGCGCGGTGCATCGCCTTTGACGATGACAGCCGCACCTCGTTGCTGGAGGAGTTGTATAAATCTCTGTCGGACCGGGACAGCGTAGGCGAGCTTCCGGAAGCGTTCCCGTGGTTTGTGGTGTTCATCTATGCCGACGACTCGGAGATCATGCACCACCCCATCATCCAGTATGTGCAGTCGGCCGCCAAGCTGAAAACCGTCTTCATCTTCCTCACGATGCATCGCGAGCTGCTGCCGCAGGGCTGCTCCTATACGGTGCAGATGATGAGCAACGTGGATATGGGCGTCATCCGCGCCATGCAGACGGACGAGCCCGATCGCCTGTTCTCGTACAGGCCGATCGAGCGCGCCGCGATGAGCGAGGCCGCCATCCGGCTCAGCCCGGTATACAGCAGCAACATCAGCCTGTCCGCGCGCCTGACCTCCAGCGCGTCGCTATACCGGATGCTCGGCGCGAAAAAGACCGACGACTTCGATATCCTTGCCGCCTGGAAAACCGCCAATACGGCCAAAACGCTGGCGGCGCCCCTGGGCATCCTGGAAAATGGCGAGCCCCTGATGCTGGATCTGCACGAAAAGGCCCACGGCCCCCACGGCCTGGTCGCCGGCACCACCGGCTCCGGCAAAAGCCAGGTGCTCATCAGCTACATCCTCTCCGTTGCCAGCCGTTTCTCCCCGGAGGACGTCACCTTTGCCATCATCGACTTCAAGGGCGGCGACATCGTCAAGCATTTGCCGAACCTGCCGCATATCGTCGGCTCCATCACCAACCTCGAAAAGCGGGAGATCGCCCGCTCCCTCAAATCCATCAACGCCGAAAAGAACAAGCGCATGCAGCTGTTCGCCGATCCGGCGATCAACGCCAGCAACATCAACGAATATACCCGCGCGTATAAGGAAGGCCGCGCCAGGATCCCGCTGCCTCACCTGGTCATCATCGTGGACGAGTTTGCCGAGCTGAAGAGCCAGCATCCGGACTTCATGCAGGATCTGATCAGTATCGCCCGCGTCGGGCGCAGTCTTGGCATCCACCTGATCCTCTGTACGCAGAAGCCGGCCGGCGTGGTGGACGGGCAGATCTGGAGCAACAGCGACTTCAAGCTCTGCCTGCGTGTCCAGACAAAGGAGGACAGCAACGAGGTGCTGAAATCCCCCCTGGCTGCCGAGATCCGCGAACCCGGCCGCGGGTATCTGCAGGTAGGGCGCACCAGCACGTTCGCCCTGTTCCAGTCCGGCTATTCGGGCGTACCGGAAAACGCGGACCAGCAGACGGACACCGCCTTCCAGATCAGCCAGCTGGATATGGCGGGCCAGCGCACCCTGCTGTACAGCTACAAGCCGGCCGCCGCCGTCAACGACTATACACAGCGGGAGGCACTGCTCGCCAGGATCATGGACGCGTGGCACCGCTCCGGCATCGCCGAGCCGGCCCAGCTGTGCATGCCGCCTCTGTCGCCCGAGCTGCCGTTCGAGGCCGCGGCGGAAGCGTCTTATGACGTGCTGGTAGGCCGCTATGACGACCCGGACGCCCAGACCATGCATCCTCTTACGGTCGATATTGCCGCGTCCAATACGGCTGTGATCGGCAACACCCAGATGGGCAAGACCAACCTGATGATGGCGATCCTGCGCCAGCTGTCGCTGACCATGACGCCCGACGACGTGAACGTCTATATCCTGGATTACAACTCTCTGCTCCTGAAGACCATGGAGCCGCTGCGCATCATCGGCGGCGTCGTGACCGCGGACGAGGAGGAAAAGCTGAAGAGCCTGCTCCGCCTCCTGCGGGAGGAGATCGCGCTGCGCAAGAACCTCTTCATGGAGGCCGGTGTTACCAGCTATCCGGCTTACCGTGCCGTACGGGGCGGCCTGCCCGTGATCCTGAACATCATCGACAATTATTCGGTGTTCAAGGAACTCTATGAGGACCGCTACGGCGATGAGCTGGACTTCGTGCTGCGCGAGGGGCCTTCGCTGGGTATCACGGTGATCGCCACCGCGCAGCAGGCCAGCATGCTCACCTATCGCAAGATGTTCTATTTCGGCCAGCGCATCGCGATGCCGCTGAACGACGTTTCCGAATACTCCTCCGTCATCGAGGGCTGCCGGACCGAACCGTTGAACACGCCCGGCCGCGTGATCATTTCCGTGGACAAGGTGTTCTATGAGGGCCAGGTGTTCGAGGCCTTTGACGGCCAGACAGAAGCGCTGAAAGCCGGCGCTATCAAGCGCTTTACGGAAGAGAACAGCGGCAAGCCGAGAGCGCGCATGATCCCGAGCGTGCCGGCTCTCCTCACCCGTGAATACCTGCGCGAAAACTTCACCTTTGACAGCGCAAGGCCGCTGTATCCATACGGCATGGAATATGTCAACGTATCTCCTGTCGCGCTGTACCTCGACGACGCCTTTACCCTGTCGCTGGTCGGGTCCGACCAGAAGGCCAAGGACCGCTTCATGGGTTTCTTTATGGAGAACGCGCTCGCCATGGCGGAGCAAAACCGGGCCGAGCTGTACATCCTGGACGACTACCAGCGCAGGCTGCGCGAATACAGGGACGCGCCTTCGGTCAAGAAATACAGCACCGATCCGTCGGATGCCGACGCGATCCTCGAGTATTTCAGCGAAACGCTCGCTTCCCGGCTCGAGGCCGCCAAGGAAACGGAGGACGGCGCCGCCGAGGGCCCGGTGCTGGTGCTGGTGGTCAACAGCAGCGATGTCATCAAGCACATCTCGGACAGCAGTCTGCTGATGGATCAGTTCAACACCATCGCGG
Source organism: uncultured Eubacteriales bacterium (assembly GCA_902760595.1). Classification (GTDB taxonomy): domain Bacteria; phylum Bacillota; class Clostridia; order Christensenellales; family Aristaeellaceae; genus UBA4246. Next base: position 23,674 of record CACWHI010000021.1, on the reverse strand, counting down.
ACAACTACCGGCGCATGCGCGTGTTCTTCCTGTTCTCCTGCATCGCCAACCGGCCCGTCAGCTACTCCTCGCCCGATCTGCTGCGCTTCCTGCGCGAGGAGCGCAAGGCGCTGCTCTTCGAAGAGCTCGGCACCGTCAAGACGTATGATATCCCGCTGATGGTTCAGCGCGAGAACGCGAGGCCACGGATCAACAACGAGGCCTTCCTGCTGGACGAGGACGACGTCATCCGGGTGAAGCTGGTGGATCAATGATGGACTTTCCCTGTGTTTTGTGATAAACTGATCCCGCAGATCCTATGGATGATGCCTGCTTTTCGTCAGTGAAACATACAGGATAACGGAATACGGATGATATCGGGTGGTTGAAATATGAGAAAGAGCCTTCTGATTGCGGTGCTGGTGCTGTCGCTGGTATGCGGCGTGACCTGCCATGCCGGGAGCCTGGCGGTCGACAGGCAAAGCGTGTACCAGACCGGGCGGGACTTTGTGAAGCTGGGAATGTATAAAAACGCGCTGGAGCAGTTTTCCAGCATTTCGGGCTACGCGGACAGCGGAAGCTGGCGATTCTACTGCCAGGGCATGATCGAGCTGCAGAACGCGAACGATTTTGAAGGGATCGGCTATATTTCCGACGCCGTGTCCTGCGTCGATAACGCCCTCCGGTATTTTGAAATGCTGGCCAATATCAGCTTCGAGGACAGCGAGAGCCTGAAAAAATACTGTACGGCCAGGCGCTATGAGCTGAAGGGCCTGTCGCAGACCGCCCTCGATTTATATGCAAGCCTGCTTGGAGTGCTGGACAGCGGGGACCGCTACTGGAACATCGTGGGCGGCAAGGCGCTGCCCACCCAGGCCCCGATCAGTACGGTGCCTCCCGTACTTACCCCGATCCCCGCTCACGTCACCAGAAAGGCCGCCACCTATTTCGGGCCGGGAGACAGCTATCTGGAGCAGACCCTGGTGTCCGTCAGTGCGGATAAAACGGTGGGCGTCTGCGGCCGGGAGGGCAGCTATTACCTGATCGAAATGACCTCTTCAACCGGAAAGCTGCGGGCGTGGGCCCCCACCATCCGGATCCAGCGCGACGCGGACGGGGCGATAGCGGAGGTGGCCACCTCTTCCAAAAAGGCCACGGTCACTCAGGCGGCCGAAGCCCTCTACGGCCCCGGAAAGGACTATATCTCCTCCGGAGTCACGCTGGCGGAGGGCCAGGCGGTTACCGCGTTTGAGTCAGAGGGTTTCTACACGATGATCGAATACGCGGATAAATCGAGCGGAAAGGCACTGCGCCTGTGGTTCCCGACCGCCCAGCTGTATATCCAGAACTGATCTGATGGAAAGGCAGTGGAAGATATGAAGCGTCATTATTTTCAACGGTTCATGCTGGCTGTTCTCGCGGTCGCGCTGATGGCCGCGTCGGCGCAGGCCGCTCCCATGACGAGCGCTGAGAAGGAAAGTATCTATTCGTCTGCCATTCTGAATTTGGAGACCTATATCGAGTCCTACGGCGAGAGCGATATCTCCCTGACCGGCATTGAGGAAGCGTTCAGCGGCCTGGGAAGGTATGAGCAGAGCGCCTCCCTGCTGTCATATACGAAGATTCTTGAAAAGCTGCAAAATGACACATATGATTACGAACTGATGCTCCAGCTGCAGATGCTGGATAAGGACGCAAAGTTCAAGGGCTACCTGGCCGATACGCTCAAGGGCTCGGCTATCGGCAGTGTGGAGGAGCTGACGCTGTATGCCTCCGGCCGCGAGCATGAATACAACCAGCAGCTTGAAGCCGCTATTGCCGATTACGAGAAATGCCTGAGCTTTTTTGACGCTAATATCCGCTATTTCTCCCTGCAATCAGGCCAGGACAAAGCTGCTTACGAGCGCGCGAACGCGCTGCTGGCCGCAGCGGATTTTGCTGGCGCTTATTACGCCTTCGGCCGGACGAACCGTTATCAGGACAGCGAAAGCCGGCGTGCTGCCATCGCCGATATGATCGGCTATGTGCCGGCATCGGAAACGGACAATCCGGAGCCAGTGACCAAACTAACAGCTGAAGCTACAGCAACAGAAATCAGATTAGTGTGGAACAAAGCAAAGCATGCTACTGGATATCAAGTGGCTTACCGACAGGATGAAGAGCCTAATTGGCATGCTATCGACTGTGGTATAATCACTTCTTACACGCTTTCTGGCTTGATTCCAGATACCGATTATGAGTTTTCCGTTATCGCAAGGGCTGGCAAGGTCAAAACAGAAGCTCACGTTGTTGATACAAAAACTGAGAAAATATTGACACCAACTCCAACGGTTGTCCCTAGTCCTACGCCGAATACAACTAGCACGATAAGTATTGTCAAAAAAGGCAGTTATATAACCTTTGGCCATTATCCTCAGACGGCAGCAGGAAATGACAGCACACCGATTGAGTGGCTGGTGCTGGAAGTAAAAGGAAACCAGGCGCTACTGATCAGTCGGTACGGGCTGGACGCGCAGCCGTATAATAAAGAACGGACAGAAGTCACATGGGAGACATGCACCATAAGGACGTGGCTGAATGGGACTTTTCTGAATAAAGCGTTCAGCGCAAGCGAGCGGAAAGCAATTGTGACAACAGACGTGGATAACAGTCAGAACCAGGGATACAGAGGGTGGAGCACAAATGGAGGAAATAACACACAGGACAAGGTATTCCTGCTGAGCTATGCGGATGCGTATAAATACTTTGGCGTCCAGCTTAATGGTGTCATCGGAGCTGAAAAAAATGCCAAATCGCAGGTGGCGCCAACGGCATATGCGATCAGGCAAGGAGCGTATACAATCGGCTTTTATGAAACATCTGAGGGAACGGCAGCGGGGAGGTGGTGGCTGCGTTCCCCCGGCTACTATCAGCTCCACGCCGCGTACATCAGCTTTATCGGCACTCTCTACTACAACGATGTCAGCCTCGATTCTGCCGTCGTCCGCCCCGCTTTATGGGTGAATCTGGCATCTGACATCTTCTGATCTTTCATCATGAACAAACCTAACAAAAGAAGCGGATAAAGGGAAGGTGGCATGCATATGAATATCAAGAAATCCCTGGCGCTGCGGCTGGCATGCCTGGTGATTATTTCAGTGATGGCATGGCAGCTGGCAGCAGCGGCTCCGTTGACGACCGCTGAGAAGGAGCAGATGTACACTGCCGCCATCCTGGACCTTGAGACTTATTTGGAAGGGGGGAGCAGTGCTTCTTCCCTGGCGGGCGTTGAGGCGGTGTTCAGCCAGCTGGGCGGCTACGAGTACAGCCGGCCTCTGATGTATTACACACAGGTGTTGTCAAAAATTGATAAGAATGAATTTGACTTTGATCTAGACCTGCTGCTTGATATGCTTGAAAGCAACACAGCCTTCAGCGCTTACCTTCAGGATAGCCTGAAAAGCTCCGCCATTGAAGGCGTCGGCATCCTGAAAGCCTACACCGCCGCGCGAGAACTGGAAGCCAATGGGCGAAACGCGGAAGCGTTGGCGCAGTATAAGCAATGCATGAGTTTTTTTGATTCGGACAGCCGCTACTATCACCTGACCGTCTCGGCCAGTCAGAATGAATATGACAGGGCGCAGGCGCTGCTGAGGTCCGGCGACTATGCCGGCGGCTACTTTGCTTTCTCCCGCGCCAGCGGCTTCAGCGACAGCGCGGACCGTATGAAGGCTATCGTGAACCAGCTGGGCTATACCCCGCAGAATGAAAAGGATAACCCGCAAAAGGTCAGCAATGTCAATACAGTCAGCCAGCCGGATTCGGTCAGCCTCTCATGGAATAAGCCCAAGCATGCAAGCCGCTATCGAGTCAGTATGCGGATCAAAGGGGAAGAGGGCTGGAATTATTATGACTGGCACGATGAATATGTCATTTGGAACAACCTTTCTCCGCGGACAGAATACGAGTTTTCCGTCATCACGATTGCCGGAAAGATCGAGCTTGAGCCAGTCATCATCACAGTGATGACCCCCGAAAGGGTCACACCTACTCCCACAATCACACCCTCTCCCACTCCCACAAAAACCCCGGAGCCCATACATCCGGAAATCCTTTCCGCCCGCTGGGTCGCCGAAGACAACGCCGTTGTTGTGAGATTCAGGAGGAACGGCTTGAAGGGTAATTATTCGGTCTATTCTTATCTGAAGAGCAATCAGGGCAAATACACGAACGGCCGCGGTAATCCCGTTGAAAAAGCCGATTCCGAAGTGATTGAATACACTTTCAAAAGCACGGGAGATTTTATCCCCGGTGAAACATATGGCTTCAAGATTCGTATTTTCGATTCAAACCGTATCAAAATCAATGAATCAGCTTTTGTAGATGTTACTGTTCCCATCTCCTATCAGTCGAGCCCCATCCAGATCGCCGAATGCGCAGTCACAGATATTTCCGCGTCAGCTTTGCAGAATATGAAACAAAACATCAAAGCGGCATGGGCAAAAGACAACTACAGCACCTATAAAAGTATCGCGGAAAACACAATCCATTCAAGGTTTTCCGCATCAGAAAGAGTCAGGATATCAGTCACTTCTCCCGGAGGAGCCAGAGTAACGCTGAATACAGGCGGTGTATATGATAATAGCTTGAGCGCCGCGCTTGGGTTCAGTTTTGCTGATGGTTTCGCCATTGAACCTGGAACCTATACCATGGATTTTTATGACTGGGACAGAAAATGCTATATAGGGACATGGTATTTCAAGGTCATCCCCTGAGGCCGTAAGCGCCGCGGTATATTTCCCGAAAGGATGCGAACGTTATGAAAAACAGATGCCGTCTGCTGATCCTCCTGATCATTGCGGTGCTCTGCACCGATATGCTCCCCGTCTCCGCCGCTCCCCTGACCAGCAGCGAAAAGGAGCAGATGTACAGCGCGGCCATCCTGGATCTGGAGACGTACCTGGAGACCTATGGAAAGAGTGGCACGTCCCTGTGGGGCATCGAACAGGTGTTCGGTCAGCTGGGCGGGTACGAGCAGAGCCGGCCGCTCATGTACTACACGCAGGTCCTGTCAAAGATCGAAAAAGCCGAGTACACCTTTGATATGGACCTGCTGCTCGACATGCTCGAAAACAACAGCGTATTCAACGATTATCTGCACGACACGCTGAAGGGCTCCGCGATCCAGAGCGTCAAAAACCTGAAGGCTTACGCGACGGCCCGGGAAATGGAATTCAACGGCCGCAATAACGAGGCGATCGAGCAGTACCGGCAATGCCTGAGCTTCTTCGACGCCGACAGCCGTTATTATGAGCTGACCGTCGCGGCGAACCAGGATGAATACGACAATGCGATGAGCATGCTGCAATACGGGGATTATGCCGGCGGCTATTTCGCGCTGCTGCGCATCAGCAATTACGGCGACAGCGCGGATCGCGCGAAAGCCATCGTGAACCAGCTGGGCTATACGCCGAAGGATGAGAATGATAACCCGGAAGACGTCCGCGACGTCATTTCAAATGTGGGGTCGACGTCTATCGGCCTTTCGTGGACAAAGCCGAAGCACGCCACCGGCTATAAGATCAGCATGCGGGTCAAAGGCGAAAAGGATTGGCATTATTTCGACTGGAAAAATGATTCCGTCTACTGGAACGACCTCCAGCCGCAGACGACCTATGAGTTCTCCATCGTGACCGTCGTGGGCAAGGTCGAGCTGCAGTATCCCCCCGTCATCACGGTAACGACACTGAAGCCCGCTACTCCGACGCCCAAACCGACCAAGACGCCTACACCAAAGCCGACCAAAACACCTACTCCCCGGAAAACCAAGACGCCTACTCCGAAACCGACAAAAACGCCTACACCCCGGCGCACAAAGACGCCTACGCCCCGGCCTACAAAGACACCCACCCCGAGGACGACTAAAACGCCTACCCCGAAGCCGCGCACCTTTAAGGTCAATACGCCCACGATCAGCGATGGCGTCACCACCATCCGCTGGGAGGACAGCGCCAACGCGGGCCCCTATACGGTCACCGTACAGCACCGCTACACGAGCGGCGGCTCGACCAGGCTGGCCGCGGCCCGGACGTTCGTCAGCGGTACCAGCAGCAAGAGCGCGTCCAACGGAAATGTGATGGTTCCCGGCGAGCCGTACACGATCACCGTCAAGGATAAAAACGGCAAAACCGCCACGGTCAATTATCAGCCCGCGAAGCGCACCTATCCGGATTTCAAGATCGGCGCCAGTCTGGACCTGAAAACCAAAACACCCAACGGGACGAAGAACCAGTCGAGTCTCTCCGCCGCTGATATCAAGAAGAATATATCCAGCTATACCTACGGCGGTATCCTGCGCCTGACCTATTCGCAGATCCGCTATGAGCGCACAACCAACTGGACTATCGCCTTCCTCACCCCGAACGGCGACGCGCTGGTTGATGCTTTCTATGAATGGCATATTCCCGCCGGCAACACCTATTCACAGTGGAACCACTACCCATTCAATTACCTTTTCGATTCCATGATCTACAGCTACGGCAGTGTCCCGACCGGGAAGTATACATGGGTGCTGTACTTCGACGGACAGCAGGTCAGCTCGACGACGTTTAATGTGAAAAATTGATTCCCGCCTTATTCTTCTTATTTGGAAAGGACTGCTGGTGTATGGTAAAGTGTGATATCCATCCTGCATTGAAGCTGGCTTGTGCTGTTCTTATCGTATGTCTCACTGCTACTGTTATGTTTTCTGCTCACGCCAGCTCCATCAACTATGACATGCAGTACGAGCTGGCCATTGGCTGGCTCTTCAACCCGTCCGACGCTAAAAACATTTCCCAGGCCGTTACCCTGCTGAATGAGCTGGGAAATTTTGAATATGCCAAGCAGTACCGATTCTACGCGGAGGCGATCCTTCACCTGCAGGCCGAAGAGATTGCGGAGATCGAACAGGCGAAGAATATCCTCTCCGTCATCTCGAACGATCAGGCATTCGCGAAGGACCTGGCCGATCGGAAACTGGCGGGATGCGATGTGTTCCTGGCCTATGCCGAGGGCAGACTCGCGGAGGCAAAGGAAGACTATGCCGTCGCGGTCGGGTATTATAAACAGGCGCTTGTGCTGGACGCCTTCGACCGGGCCATCCGGCTCTCCCCGCTCCTGCCGACTCCCGGTCCGGGCGGCGCTGACAGCAAAGACATCTCGGTACCCTCCGCTCCGGAGCCCACAACAGATGTCCTTCAAGCCCTCAGCCTGATGCGGATCGAGGTGGCGGGCATCAAAAAGAACAGCGCCATTCTCAATAACGTCGCGCCGGATGAGATCTTCAACAGCCATCCCGACATGCTGTACAGGCCGGAGAAGGCGGAGTTTTCAAGGACGGACCTGTCGATCCATTCATTGTATCTGAGCCTGGTCTATGCCAACACCGCCGCGAAAGCCGCGGATGTCAGCCTGTACCTTGAATTGCAGCCGTCCGCTGCGGATCCGGCCCGTTCCGCTGCGGAGACCCTCCGTCTCCCGGGCGATTCCTCCCCGAGGCTGCTGTGCTTGCCTCTCGATCAGCTGTTTGAGATCATCAGAAGAAAAACAGGCACGATCCCCTCGGATCTGTATTCCGTGAACGTTTATTTGAACGGCGCGCTGTTCTGCAGCACATCGTTCGCCGTTCAATGAAGCTTCTGAGGCAAACATGGCGTTTTGCGTCAGTCTGTACTATCTGAATGAAACACATTTTTCCATTCTGTGAAAGGAAGCGCCGCAATGAATCATCATCGAATCGCCCTGCTCATTGTGCTGATCTTGAGCCTCGTTACGTTTTCGGCAGCCCATGCCCAAACTACGATGGAAAAAGACGAGATCTACAACGCGGCGGTCCTGCAATTGGAAACCTATCTTGAGGAGCGCCACGAAGAAAGCGGAAAATTGCAGCTGATCCTTGCGGCGTTTGAGGACCTGAAGGGCTATAACATGAGCCGCCAGTTTTCACACTATGTGACGGTGCTCCTGAAGGTGGCGAACCATGAATTTGACTGGGAGCTGAAAATTGAGATGGAATCCCTGTCCGGGGAGAGCTATCAGCGATTCCGTCAGTATCTGGAGGAGCTTTTCAAGTATTCCTCGATTGGCACCATTCAAAACCTGATCGATTATACAACGGCGCGCGAATACGAATATAACGGCGAAACAAAACAGGCCGTTGCGCAATATAAAAAATGCCTCGAATTCTTTGACGCGGATCAGCGCTACACCGAGCTGCTGCAGAACCGGTACACCGCGCAGTACGAGGAAGCCAAGCGCCAGATGAGAGAGGGCCAACTGGCCGCGGCATACATTGCGTTCATGCAGATCACAGAATATGAGGACAGCAAAACCTACGCGGATACAATCGTCGAGCTGCTGGGCTACACGCCGTCGTCCCCAGATGACATGCTGAGAGAGGTCAAAGACCTGAAAGCCGCTGAGACGACAGCGACAACCGTTACACTGACGTGGACGCCGGCAGAGCATGCGTCGGCATATGAAATACGGCAGGACGGTCAGACTATCGGCACCGTCAAATCCGCGCGTTATACTGCCGATAAGCTGAAGCCGGACACACAATACACATTTTCAGTCACCGCAAAAAGCGGGCAGGTTGAGGCGCGGGCAGTCAGCCTGACAGTAAAGACTGCTGAATTAGTAACGCCAACGCCTCGGCCTCAGTTTGAGGTTGGTTCTTATGTGACCTTTGGCCATTATGAGCAGGATGCCGATCTCAACAATGGCCCGGAACCGATTGAGTGGCTGGTGCTTGACTATGACGCAAAGAACAACCGGGCGCTGCTGCTGAGTCGGTATGGGCTGGATGCAAAGCCCTACAACACGCAGGCCGCGCTGCACAACAGAATCCCCTGGGATCAATGTACGCTGCGGAAATGGCTGAACAATGATTTCATGAATAAAGCGTTCAGCAGCGCAGAACAGACCGCGATTCTGACGACAAAAGTGAACAATAGCAGCAGGCAGGGCTATAGTGGTTGGGATGCGCCCGGCGGGGATGACACACAGGACAAGGTATTCCTGCTGAGCTGTGCGCAAGCGAACGAGTACTTAGGAGTTACGACCACGACCCATGCCGGTAACAACATAAAGTCACAGGTAGCACCGACAGCTTATGCAATCAAACAGGGAGCAGATGCAAGCATCGGTTATAAAACAGCTGCTGGTCAGGCGGTGGGGTGGTGGTGGCTGCGGTCGCCCGGCAGCTATCGGACCAGTGCCGCGTACGTCTCCAACGGCGGCTCCCTCGGCGAAAACTATGTCTTCAGTACGTCTGGTTGTGTGCGCCCCGCTTTGTGGGTCAATCTGAATTCTGGGATCTTCTGATCTGTAATCATTGAAATAGTTAAAAAAACCTACCGGGGGATATAGTTGCTGTGGAGAGGATGATCCATATGATGGAGCATACGCCGGGTATTGTGCAAATCGTCCCCCATGAGAACCATACGGTCACAGTATATTTCTGCGATGGGAAATCAGTCCTGTACGATGTAAAGCCTAAGCTGGGCCGGGGCGTTTTTCAGCAACTGACGGATCTGTCGTTCTTTATGGAACGCTGTACGATCCTGAATGATACGCTGGCATGGGTTCCGGGACGAGGGATGAGACCGATTGCATCGATATCGATCCGGATATGCTGTATCAGCTGGGGGCGATCGACGGTACAGGCGCAGCTTGAACGGCATATAAAAGGAAGCCAGCCTTTTCTCAGCCCTCTGAGGGGAGGCTGGCCTTGTTTCATGCCGTGAACAGATCGTCACCCTCACCGTACCTATGGGTACGCTTTCGGATGCCTTCCTTGCCAGAACGAAAAATCCGGGCACAATCTTTCGCTGCTTTAACCTGAGATTAGTATAACCAGATCGGTATTCATTCCGCGGATGAGCTTGTCTTTGTTACCAGCAATGTATTTTAACTGATCATGCGGCAAACCCGGGAGCCGTGAGCGGGCAGCATGATCCCGTTGAAGCGCCGGATGAAATCTGGTATAATGGCGCACGCAACGATGGCGAAGCAGGGGAAAGGACAAGGGGACGCGGCATTGGATCAGCATGAGCGCATGACTACGGAGCCGATTAGAAAGCTGACGCTGGAGCTGGGTATTCCCTCCATGCTGTCCATGGTGATCACAACGGTATACAATCTGGTCGATACCTGGTTCGTGGCCAGGCTCGGCACGCAGGCGACCGCCGCTGTGGGCATCAGCTTCGCGATCATGGAAATGATCAACTCCCTGGGCTACCTGTTCGGCACAGGAGGCGGCACACGCATCGGCCTGCTGCTGGGCGCGAAGGACAGGCAAAGCGCGTCCGAGGTGGGGTCTACGGCGGCGGCAGCTGCGCTGGGGCTTTCCCTGCTGTTCAGCGCCGGAGGCCTTGCCTTTCTGACGCCGCTCATGCGGCTGCTTGGCAGCACGCCCACCATACAGCCCTACGCCGAGGCGTACGGGCGCCTTATCCTGCTGGGCTTTCCGGTGATGTGCCTGTTCATTGTCCTGGCCACCTTCCTGCGCTGCGAGGGGAAGAACCGTCTGTCCATGATCGGTATGGGCCTTGGCGGCGTGCTCAATATGGCGCTGGATCCGCTGTTCATATTCGGGATGGGTCTGGGAATCGCAGGCGCGGCGCTGGCGACCTTTCTGAGCCAGACGGTGAGCCTGGCGGTTCTTTTGTATTTCTTTATCTCGGGAAAAACGGAGACGCGGCTTGCTCCCGGCGCGGTGCGGCCGAACCGCCGCCTGCTGGGCAGGATCATCTGCTCGGGCCTGCCCTCCCTGTGCCGGCACGGCGCGGGCACTCTTTCCTCCGCATGTCTGAACATCTCGGCGGGCATGCACGGAGGCGATGCCCTGATTGCCGCGCTTTCCATCGTCTCCAAGGTCACGGCGTTTATTCTCGCCCTGCTCAAGGGCCTGTTCCAGGGCGCGCAGAGCGTGTACTCATATAACAAGGGCGCGGGCCGGGGCGACCGCATCCGCCAGGCGTATGATTTCACCCTGCGGATCAATCAGATCGGCATCTGCCTGATCGCGGCCGGCATGTACTTCGCCGCGCCAGCGGTACTGAGCCTGTTTTCCGCGACGGACGCGGAGACCGTGGCGCTGGGCGTGACGGCCCTGCGCTGTCATACCTTCGGGCTGATCCTGATGCCTTATGGGTTCTCCGTCAATATCCTGCTGCAGGCGGTGGGAGAGTCCGGCAGATCGACCTTTCTCGCCTCGCTGCCGCAGGGTCTGTGCTTTGTGCCGCTGGTTTTCCTGCTCCCGGCGCTGTTCGGCGTCCCTGGACTCATGCTGACGCCGGGAGCGGCCTATCTGGCGACAGACCTGATCACGATCCCCTATAAAAAACGATTTGTGGACGAACGATATCGGGTGTAAGGGAGGAATATGATGGACAGAATCGCGCTTGGAACCTCCGGACTGACGGTTTCCCGTGTGTGCCTCGGCGGGCTCTCGTTCGGGCGGGTGTATGAGGGCGGCCACGCGTGGCTGCTGGACCAGGAGGCCAGTACGGCGATGATCGCCCACGCGCTGGATGTGGGAGTCAACTTCATTGACACGGCCAATAAATACGCGGAGGGCTCCAGCGAGGAATATATCGGCCGGGCGCTGAAAACGCTGGGTGTGCCGAGGGATCGGATCGTGCTGGCGACCAAGGTCTACTTTAATGCCACGACGCCGGAACACCTGACGCGGAAGGCGATCTTCTCGGAGATCGAGGGCTCTCTCAGGCGCCTGCAGACAGACTATATCGACCTGTACCAGATCCATCGCTTCGATTATGATACTCCCATTGAGGAGACCATGGAAGCGCTGGATCAGCTGGTGCGTTCAGGCAAGGTACGCGCGATCGGCGCGTCCAGCATGTATGGCTACCAGTTCCATAATATGCAGCTGGCGGCGGAGCGCAACGGGTGGACGAAATTCTCCACCATGCAGAACCATTATAATCTGCTGTACCGCGAGGATGAACGGGAGCTGATCCCGGTCTGCCGGCAGTACGGTGTGGCGCTGATCCCCTACAGCCCCCTGGCCAGCGGACACCTGGCGCATCCCGGATGGGACTCGGGCACGGCCCGCAGCCGGACGGACAGGGTCGCCGCCGGCAAGTATGACCGGATGATGGAAATCGACCTGCCGATCATCCGGCGCGTGGAGGAGCTGGCCGCGGACCATGGAGTGCCCATGTCCTGCGTGGCGCTGGCCTGGCTGTACCACCGGGGCGTCGCCGCGCCGATCGTCGGCGCGACAAAAACCGCCCATTTCGACGACGCGGTCCGGGCGGCGGAGATCCGGCTGACTGAAGATGAATGCGGCTACCTGGAAGCGCTGTACCAGCCCCATCCGGTGTCAGGGGCGCTGTGATCAGGGATTGGAGAGAATGCGCCACAGCGTCGTGCGGCTGATGCCCAGCTGACGCGCCGTTTTGGTCTGGTTCCCGTGGTTTTCGGCGAGGATCTGCCGGGCGATGCCGCGGGTGATCTCCTCCATCGTCATACCGGCGTAGGATACGCCGGTGACGGGTTCTGGCGCGTGGCGGTACACCTTGCGCTCCTGCGCGAGCAGGTCCGCGACGTCCGCGTCTGAGATGTACGGTCCGTTGGTCAGAATAGTCAGTTCGTGCAGCACATGCTTGAACTGGGTATAGTTGCCCGGCCAGTTGTACCGCGCCATCATTTCGAGCGCGCCCGGCTCGAAGCCAGATACCTGTTTGCCCAGCTCCATGTTCAGGTTGCCCAGGTACAGGCTCGCGAGGGCGGGAATCTCATCCCGCCGGCTGCGCAGCGTGGGCAGGTTCAGAGAAAGAGGTCCCAGCTTGACGGACAGCTTGCGCGCAAAGCTGTTCAGCGTTTCCCCTTCCAGCGTATCACAGGAGAATATCAGCCAGAGCCGGCGTGACAGCCCTGTCTCCTCTATGAGCGAGATCAGGGCGTTTTGGCGCTGCTCCGGGGCGTCCTCAATATGCTGGAAGAAAATGGCCGTGCCCTCGGTGGTAAGGGGCGACTCGTGCCGCTCCAGCAGGAATTCCCAGCCTCGGTCGGTCAGACGGGAGCCGTCGATAGTAACGAAGGGATGGTTCTTGAGGCGGCTGCGCAGGTACAGGGCGCGGGCGATCTGTTCCTTGCCGGTGCCCTCCTCCCCGATGATCATCACGGCGTGGCCGGATTCGGCGATAGGGGTGAGGCGCTGCTCCAGCTCGCCCATGGAACCGCTGACAGTAAAAAAGCTGTTGTTGAAAAGCTGCTCGCACTCCGGCGCCTCGTAGAAGCGGATGCCGGAATGCGCCGTGCGCAGCGGGATCTGGGCCGGCTGATCCCGGAAGACGAAATACCGCTGCCCCTGCAGCTCGAAGCTGCTGGCGCTCACCGCGTGCATGATGCTGCCCGTGTGATGGTAAAAGAGCATTTCGCCCTTGTTGGGTACGCTGGGGATCCGGCGGCGCATGACGGTCAGCAGCTCCTCGGACAGGATATCGGAAAGCGCGAAAACCTTCTCACGCTTCGTGTTGAATACGACGCAGTGCCGGGAGTCCTGGCTGATCATGCTGCGAAGGAAAAGGTTTTCGAAGCGGGAGCGGCGGAAGGTCGTGCCCTGGCTTTCGGCATCCTGCAGCGCCTGGTGCAGGCTGCTTTCGCCCGATGTGATCAGTATCGCCTGCAGGCCCTCGCTGCGGGCAATGCCGTGCGTGACCATATCGCAGATGATGGTATGGATGTTTTTGGCGCGGAGCCGGTTCAGCGCCGGGATGACCTCGTCACTGTGGTGAACGGTTTCGATAGGAATATCAAAGCGCATCAGGTTGCACAGCGTGTGCGCGCTTTCGGTCACGCCGGGGAAGCCGACGATGGCTGTTTTTTCCGTATAATTCTCGGTCAGCTTGATCGTGCGCAGCACATCGTACAGGGAGACAGGGATCTCGATGACCGGCAGATCGACCACGGCGCGCAGCATGTTCGCCGTGCCGCCGCGGGATACGATGACGTCGTATGCGGTCAGGTCCAGATGCCGCACGATCTCGACCCCCGCCTGCAGGTCGCCCGTGTACGCTTCCAGCTGGATGCCCGGAAAGGATTCGGCTGTGCGGAGCAAAGAGGCCGCCATGGATTCGAACGGCGCGATGGCCAGCACGCGGACAGGGGCATTATGAAAGTCGGACATACGGCGTACCTCCTTTGATCTGATGGCATTGTAACATAAATGAACGGTTTATCCGACCGAAAAAAGAGCAATATTGTTCAAATATTGAACGACGCCCATTTTAATTTTTTTGGATTTCACACAAATGTTTCATAATTAAACGGATTGCTGTTTTGGCCGAATTGCCACCGGGATTTCGGCCCCATATAATGACATATGTAAAACGGATTCAGAAAGCCGAGGAGTGGTACCATGATCAAATTGCTGATCATTGCCGATGATTTTACAGGCGGATTGGATACTGGCGTCCAGTTTGCCGCCAAGGGCATTCGGACCCGTGTAGTCACTGACCCGGATACGGATTACGTTTCAGCGGCGGATGGCGCGGAGGTGCTGGTAGTCGTGGCGGAAACGCGCCATATGCCGGCATATAAGGCTTACGATATGGTGTACCGCGTTGCGCTGAAGGGCAGGCGGCTCAATGTGCCGCATGTATACAAGAAGACGGATTCCGGCCTGCGCGGCAATATCGGCGCGGAGCTGAGCGCGGTGATGGACGCTTACGGGGAAAAGCGGATGGCATTTCTTCCATCTATGCCGTCTATGGGTCGGATCACCAGGAATGGCGTCCATTATGTGGATGGCCAGCCGGTGAATCAGTCCGTATTCGGACGCGATCCCTTTGAGCCTGTGACGGAGTCTGATGTGATCAGGCTGCTCGCCCTTCAGACGCCGGTCAAGGCACGGTCCGTCACCTGGGATTCACTGCCTGAGAGCGGCGAGGGGTTTCTGATCGTGGACGCCGAGACGGACGAGGACCTGCGGAAGGCCGGCGAGCGGCTGGCGGCGTCGGGCCGGCTGCGTGTGACGGCAGGCTGCGCGGGCTTTGCTTCCGTGCTTCCGGAGCTGCTGGGCCTCGCGGTAGGCGAGCCGCCGCGGATCCCCAAGCTGGATGACGGACTGTTCATTCTGTGCGGCAGCGTGAATCCCATCACTCTGCGACAGCTGGACTACGCGGAGCTGAACGGCTTCACCCGGCTGCATATCGCGCCTGAACAGAAGCTGGAGGCCGGGTACTTTGAGACCGAAGACGGCTTGAGGACGCTCGGGGAGTGGCGAGACGCGATCGACGCGTGCCCCTGGCTGATCCTGGACGCCAACGACGCGGGAAGGGACAACGCGGATACGGCGGCCTACGCCGCGAAACGCGGCATGTCCACCGAGGAGCTGCGCAGCGGCATATCCTCCGCGCTGGGTGTGATCCTGCCGGAAATGCTGAAGGCCAGAACGGCGCGCACGATGCTGATCACGGGGGGCGATACCCTGCTTCAGTGCATGGACCGCATGAGGGTACATCATATGGAGCCTCTGCTGGAGATCTTCCAGGGCGTGGTGCTGTCCAGGTTCGAGGCGATGGGCCACGCGCGCTTTGTGATCACCAAGTCCGGCGGCTTTGGAGAAGAGACCCTGATGGCCGACCTGAAGCGATTGATCGAAGAACAGTATAGATAAGAGGAGGAAAATGGACATGCAGTATCCCCAGCTGCCCGGGCTGACGCCCGACGGACGCCTGTACCGGAACATGGATATGGGCACTCTCGAAGCCTTCCTGCCTTCGGGCGGTTATCCGACCGCCCATGCGCCGGCGATGCTGGAGCTGCCGGACGGCGCGCTGCTATGCTGCTGGTTCGCGGGCACCTACGAGGGCAGCGCGGACATCCGCATCATCTGCTCCCGCCTGGAAAAGGACGGCGACCGCTGGTCCGAGCCCGTGAATATCTCCGGGGATCCGGAGCGCAGCGAGCAGAACCCGTCGCTGTTCGCGGGCAACGACGGCGCTGTCTGGGCCATCTACACCGCCCAGAAGGACCGACAGGCCGGCAAGGATAATATGCAGTTCACCTCCCAGATCCGCGTGCAGAAGAGCGTGGACGGCGGGCGCACCTGGGGCCCCTATGAGACGCTGTTCGCCCGTGAGGGCAGCTTCTGCCGCCAGCCGATCCAGGTGCTCTCCAACGGGCGCTGGATCTTTGCCAACTGGCTGTGCACCGACAGCCCGGACGGCCTGTCCGGCGATCCCACCGCGCTGCAGATTTCGGATGACGAGGGCAAGACCTGGCGGCAGGTGGACATGCCTGGCAGCCGCGGCCGTGTGCACGCCAATGTGGTGGAGCTGGAAAACGGCCATCTGGCCGCGTTCATGCGTTCCCGCGAGGCGGATCATATTTACCGCAGCGAGTCCTTTGACTGGGGCGACAGCTGGTCCGTTCCGGCGCCGACGCCGCTGCCCAACAACAACTCCTCCATCAGCGCACTGAAGCTGCAGAGCGGGCGCGTGGCCATCGCCTACAACCCCACCTGCACGCCCGACCCGCAGCCCGGCAAGGCTGCCTGGCCCGGACTGCGCTGCCCGGTGGCCGTGGCCCTGAGCGAGGACGGCGGCCTGACCTTCCCGCTGATCCGCTGGATGGAGCGCGGCGAGGGCTACGTGGGCGAGGAAAACAAGACCAACAACCGCCAGTACGAGTACCCCTACCTGATGCAGAGCAGGGACGGCATGCTGCATCTGGCCTACGCGGCCTATACGCGCAAGGGCGTCAAATACGTCCGCTTCAGCGAGGAAGACGTGATCGGCAGGAAGCGCGAGAAGGTTGGCCTCTATAACCCGACCGCCGCGCAGACGAGGTAATGCAGGACAGGAGCGTGAAAAGTGCAGATGGATGTTCTTCAGAAGATCTGAAAGCTCCACTCTCCACTCTCAACACTCCACACTATCGAAAGTCATCAGGATAAACGGAGGTAGAATCAGATGCTGGCATCTTACAACCTGAAAATGCCCCATGCCGTGTACGGCGGCGTCAACGCCATGGACAACATCACCGCGATCATCAAGGCGGCCGGCGCCAAAAAGGTCGCGATGTTCACAGACCCCGGCATCGAAAAGACCGGCCTGTTCGCCCTGCCGGAGGCGGCGGTCAAGGCCAGCGGCGTGGAATACTACGTGCTGGATGACCTGAAGCCTGAACCGGATTACATGGCGGTCCAGAAGCTGATCGACGATTTCAAGGCCCAGGGCGCGGACCTGATCGTGGCCTGCGGCGGCGGCAGCGTCATGGACGCGGCGAAGCTGGCCAGCATCCTCGTCACCGACGAATACGGCGTGAAGGAACTGCTGGACACCCCCGGCCGCGCGAAGAAGTGCGTGCCCATCGTGCTGATCCCCACCACCGCCGGCACCGGTGCCGAGGTCACCCCGAACGCCATCGTGGCCGTGCCCGAAAAGCAGCTGAAGGTGGGCATCGTGAACGAGAACATGATCGCGGACTACGTGATCCTGGACGCCCGCATGATCAAGAACCTGCCCCGCAAGATCGCTGCGGCGACCGGCGTGGACGCGCTGGCCCACTGCATTGAGTGCTACACCAGCAACAAGGCCAACCCGCTGAGCGATACCTTCGCCCTGCACGGCCTGGACCTGATCATCAACAACATCATTCCCGCCTGCGACGATCCAGAAGCCATGGACGCCAAGAACGCCATGCAGATCGCGGCCTTCTATGGCGGCCTGGCCATCACCGCCAGCGGCACCACCGGCGTGCACGCCCTTTCCTACCCCCTGGGCGGCAAATACCACATCGCCCACGGCGTGTCCAACGCCATCCTGCTGGTGCCGGTCATGAAGTTCAACGAGCCGGTCTGCCGTGAGCGCTTTGCCCAGTGCTACGACCGCTGCGCCCATGACGGCAGCGCCTGTAAGACCGTCGAGGAAAAGAGCGCCTGGATCATCAGCAAGCTGGGCGAGATCGTGAAGCACCTGGAGATCCCCACCAGTCTGAAGGAATTCGGCGTGCCCGAAGAGGACCTGGAGGGCCTGGTACAGGCCGGCATGCAGGTCACCCGCCTGCTGGTCAACAATATGCGCGAGATCACCCCAGACGACGCCCGGAACATCTATAAACAGGTCATGTAAGGGAGGCAAGCTATGAAGCACGTGGACATCAAAGGTATTATCCCGCCGATCCTCACCCCCATGAACGAGGACGAGAGCCTGAACCTGCCGGAGCTGCGCAACCAGATCGAGCGCCTGCTGGCCGGCGGCGTACACGGCCTGTTCGCCTTCGGCACCAACGGCGAGGGCTACATCCTGAGCGAGAACGAGAAGTACGAGGTCCTGGAGGTCATGATCGACCAGGTGAAGGGCCGTGTACCGGTATATGCCGGCACGGGCTGCATCTCCACCCGGGACACCATCCGCCAGAGCGTGCAGGCGGAAAAGATGGGCGCGGACGTGCTGTCCATCATCACCCCCAGCTTCGCCGCGGCCTCTCAGAAGGAGCTGTACGACCACTACGTGGAAGTCGCCAAGCATGTGAACATCCCTATCATCCTGTACAACATCCCGCCCCGCACCGGCAATAAGCTGCTGCCTGAGACGGTGCGCGACCTGATCCGCGACGTGGACGTGATCGTCGGCGCCAAGGACTCCAGCGGCGACATCGAAAACCTGAAGGCTTACATCCGCCTGACGAACGAGCTGGATAAGGATGTGGCCATTCTGGCCGGCAACGACGGCGCGATCCTGACCTGCCTGAAGGAGGGCGGCAAGGGCGGCATCGCCGGCCGCGCCAACATCTGGCCCAAGACGCTGGCCTCCATCTACGACAAGTTCGTCGCCGGCGATCTGGAAGGCGCGCAGCAGGCGCAGGACGCCATCTCCGGGCTGATCGCGGCCTTCAAGTACGGCAACCCGAACACCATCATCAAGCGCGCCGTGGAAATGCTCGGCTACCCGGTGGGCCGCTGCCGCGCGCCGTTCAACTATGTGCCGGACGAGGGCCTGGCGGTGCTTAAGAAGATCCTGGACGACAATGCCGCCCTGGGGCTGTGCTGATAAGGAGGTATGAGGATATGAGCCTGAAACCGGTAATTGCCATCACCATGGGCGACCCCGCGTCCATCGGCCCCGAGATCACCATCAAGGCGCTGGGCGGCCATACGCACCTGTATGACGAGTGCAAGCCGCTGGTGATCGGCGACGCCGAGATCATGCGCCGCGCCCGGAAAATGGTGGGCCGCGAGGATATCGAGATCCACGCGGTCACCGATGTGAAGGACGCGCTGTTCACCCCCGGCACCATCGACGTGTACGACATGAAGATGGTGGACGCGGACACGCTGAAGATCGGCGAGGTCTCCGTCGAGGCGGGCAACGCGGCCTTCCAGTACGTCAAAAAGGCCATTGAGATGGCCATGGCGGGGGAGGCGGACGGTACCGTCACCAACGCCCTGAACAAGGAAGCCATGAACCTGGCCGGGCATCATTTCTCCGGCCATACCGAAATATATGCGCATTACACCGGCACCAAGAAATACTGTATGATGCTGGCGCATCAGAATATGCGCGTTACCCACGTTTCCACACACGTCTCTCTGCGCGAGGCCTGTGATCGTGTCAAGAAGGACCGTGTTCTGGATGTCATTCGCATGTCCCACGAGGCATGCAAAGACTTAGGAATCGAGCACCCCCGGGTCGCCGTGGCCGGCCTGAACCCCCACTGC
Source organism: uncultured Eubacteriales bacterium (assembly GCA_902760595.1). Taxonomy (GTDB): domain Bacteria; phylum Bacillota; class Clostridia; order Christensenellales; family Aristaeellaceae; genus UBA4246. The sequence continues at coordinate 3,978 of CACWHI010000021.1, read as the reverse complement.
GGGGAGGGCGGACTGTTCGGTGACGAGGAGATCATGGAGATTGCCCCGGCCATCGAAGCGGCCCGGGCGGAAGGAATCGACGCAAGCGGTCCCTTCCCGCCGGATTCGATCTTTTCCAAGCTGCGCGGCGGCTGGTACGACATCGTCGTCTGCATGTATCACGATCAGGGCCATATCCCGCTGAAGGTGGTAGGCTTTGTCTACAACCAGAAAGAGGGCAAGTGGGATGCCGTTGAGGGCATCAACCTGACGCTGGGCCTGCCCATCGTGCGCGTGTCCGTGGATCACGGCACCGCGTTCGACCAGGCCGGCACCGGCATGGCCAACGAACTGAGCCTGATGAATGCGATAGACTATGGCGTTCGCCTGTCCAGAAGCCGCATGGCGAAAAAGGCATGATCCGTTGATTCCCGATGCTAAAATAATAGGAGGAAATCACAATGAAAAAGCTGATCGCTCTCACCCTCGTTCTCAGCATGATGCTGGTTGGTTCTGCTTTCGCAGAAGAGTTTCTGATCGGTACCCAGGAAACCGGCACCGCCGGCTACACCTATGCCACCGCTATTATGCAGTGCATCCAGACCGTTGACGGCTATTCCGTGTCTCTGGTTTCCAACTCTTCCGGCAACGTTTCCTCTCCTGTTCTGATCCAGGAAGGCGAGTGCGACATCACCGTGTCCAACTCCGCGCCTGCGCTGTGGGCTTCCACCACCGGCATTGAGTCCGCTGGCGTCCCGGTCTGCCCGGATGTCCGCTGCATCGCCGGCGGCCTTGGCAAGGACTTCGTCAACGTGATGTTCACTCAGAGCTTCGTTGACAAGACCGGCATCAAGACCATCGAAGAGCTGGTTGAAAAGCAGCAGCCCGTCCGCCTGATCATCAAGAAGAACGGCTCCTTCGGCGAGCTGGCCGCGGAGCGTGTTTTCGGCGTGTTCGGTGTTGACATCAACAATCCTCCCGCCTGGCTGACCGTGGAAAAGACCTCCGGCGGCGCCATCAAGGACGGCCTGTCTGACGACCTGTATGACCTGACCATCGACCACATCGGCGCCGGCCAGGCCAACACCACCGAGCTGTGCCTGAACCACGCGATGTATGACGTGCAGCTGAGCGACGAGACCCTGGCCAAGCTGTGCGAGCAGGGCTTCGACTACGTCACTGTTCCCGCCGGCACCTGGAACGGCCAGAACGAAGAGATCAAGACCGTCGGCTCCCAGCAGTGCATCATCGTGTCCGCGGACATGGATGAGCAGGTCGCCTACAACATCATCAAGGCGCTCTGCGAGAACCGCGAGATCCTGGTGAACACCTCCGCCGTTCTGGCGAACTTCGATCCCGCTGTGGCTGGCTCCAAGGCCCTGACCGGCTGCGAGCTCCATCCCGGCGCCGCGAAGTACTACGAGGAAATGGGCTACGCCCACAACTGATCGCGCGATCAAAGCGGCATCAGATCATTGCATTGACAAAGGTCGGGGCACAGTACAGGCCTGTGCCCCTGACCGCTTTGATGAGAGCGATACGCAACCCGGAATGATCTCCGGTAACTCCGGAGCTGATTCATAATCTTATCACATTTAAGAGAAGGGAGTCCGAAGGATGAGCAAACAAGTCCGCAGGACCTGCGTCCTTGGCGTAACTGTCATTTTTATCCTGTTCCAGATGTATCTGGCGCTGGTCAAGCAGTTCACGCTGATGCTCCAGACGCCGATCCACATGTGCTTCGCGCTGGCGCTGGTATTCCTGTATAACCCGACCGACAAGAACTACCAGAAGAAGCTCCGCAAAAAGTGCGAGGCGGAAAAACGCCAGGCGACTGACGCTGAAAAGAACAAGTATGCCTGGACCCACTGGTTCGATATCCTGGCCTTCGCCGGGATCGCCTACATCCTGTTCTACACGATCAAGAATATTGACCGTCTGGCCAGCTACGACATGGCGGTGCATAACCCCATCACGATGGATTACATCGCGCTGGTGTGCATCGTGCTCCTGTTGCTGGAGGCTGTGCGTCGCACTCTGGGCTACATCCTGTTCTTCTTCATCATCGCGTTCATCGCGTATTCCTGGGTATCCCCGTTCCTGCCGCAGGGCGTGTTCCGCACGGTAGCCACCGCGAAGAACAAGACCTTCCCCAAGATGCTGGAGAAATTCACCGAGGGCATGGTCATGGCCGAGCAAGGCGTATACGGCACCCCGCTGCAGACTTCCTGCACCAGCCTCTTCTACTTCATCCTGTTCGGCGCGTTCTTCTCTGAGTGCGGCGGCGGCCAGCTGCTGATCGACGTGGGCATGAAGTTCTCCAACAAGTCCTCCGGCGGCCCCGCGAAAGCGGCGGTCATCTCTTCCGGCCTGATGGGCATGGTCTCCGGCTCCGCGGTTGCGAACGTGGCCACCACCGGCGTCATGACCATCCCGATGATGAAGAAGATCGGCTACGCGCCGGAAGAAGCGGGCGCCATCGAGGCTGTGGCCTCCACCGGCGGCCAGATCATGCCGCCTATCATGGGTATCGGCGCCTTCATCATGGCGGAGCAGCTGGGCATCAACTACCTGACGGTCGCGGCGGACGCCATCATCCCCGCCCTGGCCTACTACTTCGGCGTGTTCGTACTGGTGGACCGCCTGGCGAAAAAGCGCGCGAGCCGCTCTTCCACCTCCGAGGACGTCAAGATCCAGGTGGACCGCAAGATCCTGCCGCGCCTCTACCTGCTGCTGCCCATCGTGGTCCTGATCATCTCCATCCTGAACGGCTTCTCCCTGATGCGCTCCGGCATGTTCGGCATCTTCGCCTGCCTGCTGTGCAACGTGGTCAGCCTGGTCATCGGCCTGGTCAAGGGCGGAAACTTCAAGCATGACATCATTGAGGGCAACAAGGCCTCCGACTTCGCCGGCCTCAAGCAGCTGTGGAAATCCTGCATCGACGGCGCGAAATCCGCCGCTGAGATCGCGATCCCGACCGCAGCCTGCGGCATCATCATCAACGTTATGACCGCCCAGACGTCCCTGGCGACCAACCTGTCCGGCGTCATCGCCAACCTGGGCATGACCAGCCTGTTCCTGGCGATGCTGATCGCCATGATCGGCTGCATGCTGCTGGGCATGGCCCTGCCGACGGTCGCCGCTTACCTGGTCGGCGTTACGCTGTTCGTGCCCACCATGCAGAAGCTGGGCATCAGCCCGCTGGTGGCCAACATGTTCGTGTTCTACTACGGCATCATGGCGCAGATCACGCCGCCTGTGTGCGTGGCCTCCTACACCGCAGCCGGCATCGCCGACGCGGACGCCATGAAGACCGGTATCCGCGGCATGCTGTTTGCGCTGGTCGGCTTCCTGGTTCCCTTCGTGTTCGTGTACAATCCCGCGATCCTGCTGCAGGGCGCTCCGCTGGAGATCGGCTGGGGCGGCGCGCAGGTGCTGGCGGCGACCTTCTTCCTGGCGATCACCGTGGCCGGCTTCTTCAAGCGCAACATGAGCTGGTGGGAGCGCGCGATCACCTTCGCGGCGGCCATCCTGCTGATGACGCCGGAGCTGATTACCTCCATCATCGGTATCGTGATCGGCGTAGGCGTGCTGATGCTGGACTTCATCATGGAAAAGACCAGGAAAACAGCTGCCTGATTTTTCACTGAAGCAAATCCTCGGTCAGGAATAATCCTGATCGAGGATTTTTTGCGGGATTGCTGGAATATGAAGCGCAGCCTTCCCGGGCCATGCAGAAGAGTCTTGCCACTTTCCGCAAAATGACAAGAACCGTACGATGCTTATCCGGATCGCCTTCCTGAAGGCACAGCTGCCATTCATACCGGTACGCGGTATCCGCACTCCTGAGACGATTTCCGGTATTACCAAACGTGACCGGAGCTCTTATTTATACCCTATTTGTAACTATTCAGTCATACAGTAGAGTGAGACGAGGCCCGGTCCGTTCCGGCACGGAATCCCGGAGTCCGCCGATTCATTCGGCGGATGGCGAAGCAT
>CACWHI010000020.1 GCA_902760595.1 uncultured Eubacteriales bacterium | reverse complement strand
TTGACGGCGCTGATGACCGCGTTGGAGCTGATGGTCGCGCCGGCGACGGCGTCGATGCCTTCGACCGGAATGGTCTTGCCGACGAACTTGCCGAGGAAGTCCTCGGTATTCACGTTGGCGAGGAAGGTCTTGTCCATGTCGCTGTCACTGTCGCCCAGAGTGACGGACTTGACGGTGCCGTCTTCGTTGAAGGCCACAGTCACCGGGAAGCTGCCGGTCACGCCCTTGGCCTGGACCGTGCTGCCCTCGGCGGCGGGCTTCGTTTCGGCGGCAGGCGCCTCAGTCGCCGCGGGCGCTTCCGTCGCGGCAGGCGTCTCGGTGGCAGCGGGCTCGGCTGCCGGCTCAGCGGCAGACGCGGCGCTGCCAGCGTTGGCAAGCTTCGCGGCCGCCTTGTTGATCGCCTTGACCAGCGCGGTCTTGGTGAAGGTCGCGCCGGAGAGCACATCCACGTCGCTCATTTCCAGCGGCGGGACCTTGCCGATGAACGCTTCCGCGCATTCCGGCTCCAGCGCGCGCGCGCCGAAGCCTTCGGTCTCGGCAAAGCTGTCGTCGCCGATTTTCAGGGTGCTGATCGCACCGCTTTCATCCAGCGTCAGGGTGACGGCCACGGGGCCGGCAAAGCCCTGCTCGGAGGCCTTCGCGCCGCTGGAAGCGGCATTGTTGATCATCTCGGCCGCCTGGTTGACCGCGTTGACGACGGCGGTCTTGGTGAAGGTCGCGCCGGAAAGCACGTCCACATCGCTCATCGCCAGCGGCGGCGTCAGGCCGATGAAGGCCTGCGCACACTCAGGCTCCAGGGCCTTGGCGCCGAAGCCCTCGGTCTCGGCGAAGCTGTCGTCGCCGATCGTCATTTCGCTGATCTTGCCGGCGTCGTCCAGCGTGATGGTCACAGCCACAGGACCCGCGAAGCCCTGCTGGGAGACCGTCACCGTGCGGGTGCCTGCTTCCAGCGTCTCTTCCTCGTTGAGGCCCAGCGCCTCACGGATGTATTCGCCGGCCATGTTCACCGCGTTCGTCACGGCGTTGGAGGTGATGGTCGCCGCGGTGATGGCGTCCACCGTATTCTCCGCCGGAGTGCCGCCCGCCTTGATCACGCGCAGCGGGGTCTGCTTGCCCTTGAACTGGTCGGTGAAGGCCGCGTCCTTGGATTTCGCGCCCAGGCCGGCCGTTTCCGAGAAGTTCGCGCCGCCCACGGAGATGCCCGTGAGCACCGCGGAGGTGTCGAAGCCCGCCGTCACCTCGATCTCGCCGCCAAAGCCCTTGTTAAGCACGGTGACGACATAGCCGGCGGCGTCGCTGCCCTTGCTGCCCTCATAGACCTCGAGGATGCGCGGCGTCGAGTCTGCTTCAGGCGCTTCCAGCTGCGCGAACGCGTCCGCGCCTGCCACCAGCGTCTGACGGACGATCTCGGCCTTTTGCTTTTCCTGCTCGGCGATGGTGTCCTTGGTTACGGCGTTTGTCAAGCCCAGCGCCAGACTGGCGATCAGCGTGATCGCCAGCAGTACGGCCCATGCCGCATACGATTTTTTCATACCGTCTGTCCCGCCTCTCTTTGTCCGCCCGTGCAGCGCCGGATCATGCCTTCGTCCGGCACCCGCCCGAGCATTTCTTGTGCCCGCTGAAGATCTCCCTGCCCGATAGCGGCGCGTATCGCGCTGCTGGAGATGACGGAGCCGTCCGCCAGCGTCACGCGCGGCACCACCGTCAGCGCGACTCCCGCATGCTCGCACATGCGCCTGAGCTCCGCGCTGCCCGTATCGCCGCGGTAACCAAAGCGGTGGTCGTCTCCTACCACGATCGCTCTGGCGTTCAGCCTGTCCCGCAGGATCTCCTCAAAAAAAACCCGGCCCGGCAGGTGGCGTACCCGGTCATCAAAGGGGGTGATGGCCAGCACGTCTACCCGCGCCTCATCGAAAATACGGATCTTGTCCTCCAACATGGTCAGCTGAGGTACCTGGCGTTCGGGATGCAGCGCCTGGGCGGGCGAACGGTCCAGCGCGTGAACGCAGACCAGCAGCCCTTCCCGCCGCGCGATCTCCCTCGCCGTTTCGATAAGCGCCATATGTCCTCTGTGCACGCCGTCAAAATAGCCCAGACATACCACGCTCTCCGGGAGCTGTGCGTTCAGCTCTCCGGTATCGATCACTCTCATGCTTGTGATGTACCTCGTCAAAATCTGTCAGAATCCGTCTCCGTTCCGATGGGTTTTACGGACACTTCTCCAATAATTAAATGTAGCACAGCGGACAGAGGAAGTCAATAGCCGTTCGGCCGATTGGCAAAAAAAGACGGCCTGTCCGCACATGACGCGAAAGCTGTGCTCGCTGGACGGACAAGCGCTTGTATATCAATGGGATTTCGGGTATAATCTGTTCATGCAAAACGATCATGGAGGTCATTCGTATGCCGAAGAAGCTCTTACCTATTAAATTGGAAGACATCGCGCTCTACCAGATCCCCGCCAACCCGCGTTACAATCCCGGCGGGTCGCGCCTCGCGTTCGAGGTGACGCGCGCGGACCTGGAAAAGAACGAGTACCACACGGACGTGTATATTGCGGAGGGCGGCGCGGCCCGGCGTGTGACCTGGTCGATCGACGCGTCCATCGTCCTGTGGGATGACGACGATACGCTGATCCTGCGGCGCAGCCTGCCGGACGCGGAGGCGGGCACGACCGAGCTGTTCAGGCTGTCCATGTCCGGCGGGGAAGCCCGGCCGTGGCTTATCCTGCCCTTCAGCCTGCGGAAAATGGAAAAACTGCAGGATGGCTATATCGCTACGGGCGGCCTCCGGCAGGATGATCCCGACGCGTATCTGGATCCCCCCGAAAAGCGTAAGGAAAAGGCGGACGCCCGCAAGGAAGAGGAAGACTACCACGTGGTGGACGAGGTGCCTTACTGGTTCAACGGCGCGGGCTATGTGAACGGCACGCGCACAGCCCTGTTCCTGGTGCGAGAAAAGAATGGGCAGGCCGCCTGCCGGAGGCTGACCGCCCCGGCCTTCAGCGTGGACGGTTTCTGTGTGGACGGTGATACGGTCTATTACGCGGGCGCTGTCCGCAAGCCCCTCGGGTCGCTGTACAACCAGCTGTATGCCTGGAACGCGGTATCCGGCAAAACCGAGACGCTGTGGCGCAGGACCGGCTATTCCTTCAGCGGGCTGTTCACGCTGGACGGCCGGCTCTACGCCCAGGTCAGCGATATGAAGGCCTATGGGGTCAACCAGACGCCCGATCTCTGCGCGGTGGGCAGGAACAGCGTGGTGAAAGTATTCACGCCCTCCGTGTCCCTGTATTCCAGCGTGCTGAGCGATACGGCGGACAGCCCCGGAGAGGACTACGCGGGGGAGGGCGAATACCTGACGCTGGCGACGATAGAGGCGCACAACGCGGTCTTCGCCCTTACGCCGCGGGCGGACGGCCAGCTCGACTGCCGTACCCTGTGGGAGCGTGAGGGCCAGGTCAGCGCCCTGGCTGCCTGCAGGGACCGCGTCGCCCTGGTATATCAGGGCTGGGACCATGTGGCCGAGGTCTTTGAGATGAACCGCGACGGTAGCGGCATGACCCGGATCACGCACCTGAACGACCAGGCGCTGGCGGGCCGCTACGTGGCGGAGCCGCGGCGGCTGGATTATACTTCCCGTGGGTACGGGCTCAGGGGCTGGGTGCTGCTGCCCCAGGGCTTCAGCCCGCGCAAAAAGTATCCCGCGGTGCTGGATGTGCACGGCGGCCCGCGCTGTGCCTACGGCGAGACCTTCTTCCATGAGATGCAGCTGTGGGCGGCCCGGGGCTTCGTGGTGTTCTTCACCAATATCAAGGGCTCCGACGGACGCGGGGACGCCTTCGCGGACATCCGCGGCGATTACGGCGGAACGGATTATCAGAACCTGATGGATTTCACCGACGCGGTGCTGAAGGCGTATCCCAATATCGACCCCGCCCGCCTGTGCGAGACCGGCGGCAGCTACGGCGGCTTCATGACCAACTGGATCATCGGCCACACGGACCGCTTCTGCTGCGCCGCCAGCCAGCGCTCGATCTCCAACTGGGTGTCCATGAGCTTCATTTCGGATATCGGCGGCTATTTCGGGCCGGACCAGACCGGCGCGAAGGGCCTGTTCGGGGACAAGAACACGCAGACGCTCTGGGTGTTTTCGCCGCTCAGGTACGCCCAAAACGCAAAGACCCCCACGCTGTTCATCCACAGCGAGGAGGACTACCGCTGTCCGTTGCCGGAGGGCATGCAGATGATGCAGGCGCTTGTGCAGAACGGGGTCGAAACGCGGATGGTGATCTTCAGGGGCGAGAACCACGAGCTCTCCCGCTCAGGCAAGCCCAAGCACCGGGTGCGGCGGCTGAAAGAGATCACCGAATGGTTCGAAAAGCATACAAAGGATAACGGCTGAGAAGGGCTTTCATCGCTCTGCGCGGCGCTCCCTACCGGAACGGACCTCGCTGAGGAGCGCCGCGCCGAGGACCAGCGCCGCGCCGAGCAGCTCCAGCCCGGTCATCCGTTCGCCCAGGAGGACGGCGGCCAGGATCAGCGCGGTGATGGGATCCAGGTAGCTGAAAATGGCGACCGTTTGCGCGGGGAGCCCGTCCATGCTGCCAAAGTACAGCACATAGGCAAGCCCCGTGTGCACCAGCCCGATGACCAGCAGCAGGAAAACAAGGCCCGGCGTCCAGTGGACGGCGAAGGGCACGTCGACAGCCAGCACATAGGGGAGCAGGACGAGTCCCGCGGAGAGGAGCTGAAGGACCGTCTTCTCGTAGGCGTCGATGCCGGGCAGCTTCTTGTTCATGATGATCACGCCGGCGTACAGCACGGCGGCGGCCAGCCCGAACAGGATGCCCTTCAGTTCGCCGGCGCGGGGCAGGCCTGTTTCCGCGACGCCCGAAATCAATATCATCCCGATGACGGAAAGAAGGACGCACAGCGCCTTTCGGACCGTCATCCTTTCTTTGAAGACCAGGGGAGAGAGCAGGATGACGATGGCGGGCTGCATATAGTAGCACAGTGTCGCCGTCCCGACGGAGGTATAATTATAGGCTTCGAACAGGAAGATCCAGTTGAAGCCCATCATCGCGCCGGACACTGCCAGACCCAGGAGCTTCCGGAGTCCGATGCGATGAAACAGCGTTTTGCCCTGCGCTTTTGCCAGCAGCACGAGCAGCACGGCTCCCGCCAGCCCCCGGTAGCAGGCCAGCGCCGCGGACGGCAGGGAAACGCTGCGCCTGAACAGGCCGATGCTGCCGTAGATGACCATGGAGATGACCAGCATGGCCAATGACTTCTTTTTGCCGCGCATGGCTCCGCCTCCCGATCGGTCCTGAGTGCCGCGCCTGCGGTCCGCCCGGCGCATGCCCGGGCCCTCGGCGTGTCAGCGCCTTATTCCCGGGTCAGGTTCCTGACCCACTTATACTTCCTGAACCTCGCCATCACCCAGGGCAGCTTGCCCACCTCGTCCAGGCAGGTGCAGGAGTAGACCAGCAGCACAGGCCAGCGGAAAACGAACGCGCCGAGCACGGCCAGGGGGATGGCGATGCCCCACATGCACACCGCGAGGCTGTACATGTCGAACAGGGTGTCTCCGCCGCCGTCCAGCACGCCGTTGATGGTCACCGTGTTCACGCAGCGGCCGATCATGTACACGCCCATGATCAGCATCATGCCGGTCAGGTGGCCGCGCGCCTCGTCGGTCAGGAGTACCATGCGCACCACCAGCGGCGTCAGCGCCCAGACCAGGGCGGTGGACGCGAAGCCGATGATCCAGGAGAGGTTTTTCAGCTTGATGCCGTACAGCCTGCCCATCTCCAGCCGGCCGGCGCCCAGCTCGTTGCCCACCATGATGGCGGCGGCGGTGCCGATGCCGTTGCAGGCGCAGCAGATCAGGTCGCGCACTACGGCGGCCACGGAATTGGCGGCGGCCGCGTCCACGCCCATGTGTCCCATGATCGCGGTGTAGGAGGTGAAGCCCACGCCCCAGAAGACGCTGCCGCCCATCAGCGGCAGGCACTGGACGCGGAAATCGGCGGAAAGCTGGCGGTCGGTCGTCATGAATTCGCGCCAGGCGGGGCGGATGTATCCGTCCTGCCTCGCGGTGAGCAGGCAGAGGAGCACCTGGATGGCGCGGGAGAGCGTGGTCGCCAGCGCCGCGCCGCGCGCCTCCATCCGGGGCGCGCCGAGCAGGCCGAAGATGAAGACGGCGTTCAGCCCGATGTTCAGGACCACCGCGGAGGAGCTGATCAGCGCGCTGGGCGTCACGTGGTCCGTGACCTTCATCACGGTCAGGTAGCATTCGGTGAGCCCGGTCATCAGGTAGGACCAGCCTGCGATGCGCAGGTATTCGCTGCCGATGCGGATCAGCTCCTCATCGTGGGCGAAAACGCGCATCAGGTACTCGGGCATCAGCTCGCACGCGGCAAAAAAGGCGAGGGAGACCAGCATCCCGAACCTGAGGATCAGGTTGAACAGGGATCGGATGGTTCTCCTGTCGCCCTTGCCGAAATACTGCGCGCCTAAGATCGCGCCGGCCCCGGCGATAGCGCCGAGGATCATATTCTGCACGAACTGGATCTGCGTCGCCAGCGATACGGCGGTCATCTGCTCCTGGGCCACCTGACCCAGCATCAGCGCGTCCCCGGCGGCGACCAGCGAAAGCATCAGGCTCTGCAGCGCGATGGGCAGGGTCAGCTGCCAGAGACGCTTATAGAAGATATGACGGTCAAACATCAGGCTTGCCCGTTCAGGCTGTTCATCAGGTCGTCCATGCCGTAGATCCCCGCCTCCTGGCTGAGCAGGAACAGCGCGGCGCGCAGCGCGCCGCTGGCGAAGATGCCGCGGTTCTGCGCGGAGTGGGTGATGCTGATGACTTCGTTGTCCATCAGGAAGTCCACCTCGTGCTCGCCGTTCAGGGTGCCGCCGCGCACGGAATGCACGCCGATCTCGCCGGCCCGGCGCTTGGTGTCCAGCCCGTTGCGGCCGTAGACGATGCGCGTATCCTCCTCGGCTAGCGCCTTCAGCAGCGCGATCGCGGTGCCGCTGGGGGAATCCTCCTTCTGGCGGTGGTGCTTTTCGATGATCTCGATATCCGCGTGCGGCATCAGCTGCTTCGCCTCGCGGATGAGCTTCTTCAGCACATATACGCCCACGGACATGTTGGCGCTGACGAAGATGGGAATCTGCTTCGCGGCCTCGCTGATCAGCTTTTCCTCCGCGGGGCCGTAGCCGGTGCTGGCCAGCACGCATGGCAGCTTATGGGCCAGGGCGTATTCAAGCAGCCCGGGCAGGGCAGCGGGACGGGAGAAATCGATGATGATGTCGGCTTCCTCCCGGATGAAGCTGGTAAAGCCCGCGTACAGCGGGAAGCCCGTGTCCTCCGCGGTGCAGAAATCGATGCCCGCGGCGATCTCAAACCCGTATTCGTTGGCGTAATGGGCGACCTCCCGGCCCATGTGGCCCATGGCGCCGCACAGCAGGATCCTTTTCATCGGATGACCTCCAGTTTCCTGAGCTCCGCCAGCAGCGGAGCCTGTTCTTCTTCGGTGAGAGGGGCGAGCGGCAGGCGCAGGCTGTTTTCACACAGGCCCATGGCTGCCAGCGCGGCCTTGACGGGGATCGGGCTCACCTGCCGGAACAGCAGGCGGACGAGCGGCTGGTACCTGAGCTGCAGGTCGGCCGCGCCGACGGCGTCGCCCGACGCCCAGTTTTCCGTGAGGCGCACGACTGCCTCCGGCACCACGTTGCTCAGCACGGAAACGACGCCCTCCGCGCCGATAGAGAGCAGCGGCACCGTGATCTCGTCCGAGCCGCAGTACAGGGGCAGGCGGTCGCCGCACAGCGCGCGGATATCCACCGCGCGGCCTACGTCGCCGCCGGCCTCCTTGAGGCCTGCCACCTGGTCGAGCTCAGCCAGCTTCGCGCAGGTTTCCAGCGCGATGCTCATGCCGGTGCGGCCGGGCACGCTGTAGACGATCATGGGCAGCGCGGAGGCTTCCGCGATGGCCTGGTAATGGGCGAATAGGCCTGCCTGGGTGGTTTTATTATAGTAGGGCGTCACGCAGAGCTGCGCGTCCGCGCCGAGGGCTTTGGCACGGGCCGCGCGGTCGATCACGTCCTTCGTGCTGTTGCCGCCGGTGCCAGCGATCACGGGCACGCGCCCGCGGCATACGTCCACCGTGCGGCGGATGACCAGCTCCCACTCTTCCACACTCAGCGTGGCGGGCTCGCCGGTGGTGCCGACGGGGAAAAGGGCCTGGATGCCGGCGTCCAGCTGGCGCTCGACCATGGCGTCCAGGGCGGGCACGTCGACCTCGCCGCCGCGGAAGGGCGTCACCAGGGCGGTCGCCGCGCCATGAAACAAGGCTTTACTCATGCGTTACCTCATTATACTCTATACTTTGCGCTGGATATAGTTCTGCGCGCAGAGCAGCTCGGCGGAGAGCACACCGCCGCCCGCCGCGCCGCGCAGCGTGTTGTGGGAAAGGCACACGAAGCGCCAGTCGAAGATGTGGTCCGGACGCAGGCGGCCGACGCTGACGCCCATGCCGCGCTCAAAGTCACGGTCCAGGCGGGTCTGGGGCCGGTTGCCCTCGGTCATATACTGCACGAAGGGCGTCGGCGCGCTGGGCAGCTGCAGCTCCTGGGGAAGCGTCTTCCAGTTGGCCCACGCGTCCAGCATCTCCTGGAACTCCGGCTTGCGCGTGAAGCTGACGGATACCGCGGCCATATGGCCGTCCGAGGCGGGCACACGCAGGCACTGCGCGCTGATGACCGGCGCGGCGGCCGGCACCACGGCGCTCGAATCCGCGTTCAGGCTGCCCCAGATCTTCAGGGGCTCCTGCTCGCTCTTTTCCTCCTCGCCGCCGATATAGGGGATCACATTGTCGATGATCTCCGGGAAGGTCTCGAAGGTCTTGCCCGCGCCGCTGATGGCCTGGTAGGTGCATACGGAGATTCTCTCGATCCCGTAGGGGAGCAGGGGCGTCAGGGCCGGGACGTAGCTTTGGATGGAGCAGTTGGGCTTTACGGCGATGAAACCGCGCTCAGTCCCCAGCCGGCGGCGCTGGGCGGCGATCACGGCGGTGTGCGCGTGGTTGATCTCGGGGATCAGCATGGGCACGTCCGCCACCCCGCGGCAGGCGGAGTTGTTGCTCACGACCGGCGTCTCGGCTTTTGCGTAGGCTTCCTCCAGGCGGCGGGTCTCCTCCTTGCTGGCGGCGATCGCGCAGAACACGAAATCGACCTGCGCGGCGACCTCGTCCACGTTCGCGGCGTCCAGCACGGTCAGGCGCTTCGCCGCCTCGGGACAGGGCGTCTTCAGCAGCCAGCGGCCGCTGATCGCTTCCTCGTAGGTCTTGCCCGCGCTGCGCGCGCTGGCGGCGACGGCGGTCAGCTCGAACCAGGGGTGATTCTCCAGGAGCGTCACGAAGCGCTGCCCCACCATGCCCGTCGCGCCGATCACGCCGACTCTGTACTTCTTCATAAACCAAGCACCTGCCTTTCGGATGGATTGAAGAAGTATAGCACGTTTCGCCGCTCCTGACAACAAAATACATGAAAAACACAGACATTTTGCTTGATTATTGGGATGAACGTGCGTATAATTATGCCCGTCCGATGGACAGTATACTTGGCATTCCGTTCATACGGACCGAATGTTTACTATCAAGAGGAGGAATTCACGATGAAAAAGCTGTTTGCTGTGCTGATGGCCGCGGTCATGCTGATGTCCTGCACCGCCGTTCTGGCCGAAGGCGAAGCTGTGACACTGAAAATCGCGCACATCGGTCCCACCACCGGCGCGGCGGCCCTGTACGGCCTGGCCACGCTGCACGGCGCGGAAGTGGCCGTGGAAGAGGTCAACGCTGCCGGCGGCAAATATAAGATCGAGCTGATCAACGAAGACGACGAGCACAACGTGGAAAAGGTCATCAACGCCTACAACGCCGCGCTGGACGCCGGCGCGCAGATGATCCTGGGCACCACCACCTCCAAGCCCTGCGAAGCCGCGGGCGCTCAGGGCTATGTGGATCGCGTGTTCTTCCTGACGCCTTCCGCATCCTCCACTGCTGTCACTGAGGATAAGGACAACGTATACCAGATCTGCTTCAGCGACCCCAACCAGGGCGCCGCTTCCGCTCAGTACATCGCCGAGCACAAGCTGGGTACCAAGATCGCCGTGATCTACAATAACGCCGACGTGTACTCCACCGGTATCCGCGACACCTTCGTGGAAAAGGGCAAGGAGCTGGGCCTGGAGATCGTTTCCGAGACCACCTTCACCGATGAGACCACCGACTTCACCGTGCAGGTCGCCGACGCGCAGAACAAGGGAGCCGAGATCGTGTTCCTGCCCATGTACTACACCCCCGCTTCCATGATCCTGCAGACTGCCGCCGCCAAGGAATACAAGCCCATCTTCTTCGGCGTGGACGGTATGGACGGCATCCTGAGCGTGGAAGGCTTCGATACCTCCCTGGCCGAGGGCGTCATGCTGCTGACCCCCTTCGTCGCCACCTCTGCCGATGAAAAGGTAGCGAACTTCGTGTCCAAGTACAAGGCCGCTTATAACGAGGTCCCGATCCAGTTCGCCGCCGACGCTTACGATGGCATCTACATCCTGGTGGAAGCCGCTGAAAAGGCCGGCATCACCGCCGAAATGGAAGCGGAGGAAGTCTGCGACCTGATGATCGCCGCGATGCAGGAGATCACCGTGGACGGTATCACCGGCTCCATGACCTGGGATGCGACCGGCGCTGTTACCAAGACGCCTATGGCCGCCACCATCGTGAACGGCGAATACGTGTTCGAATAAGCTCTGACCGTTTCGCGCACTCATTCCGGGTGAAAAAGCGGGCTTGCTCCTGAAAAAGGGCAAGTCCCGCCTTTTCGTTTTATTACACGTAGGAGAGAGCAGCATGATTTTCCTTGATAACCTGATAAACGGCCTCAGCCTGGGCAGTATATACGCTATCATCGCCCTGGGCTACACCATGGTGTACGGCATCGCCAAGATGCTGAATTTCGCCCATGGCGACGTGATCATGGTCGGCGCGTACATCGCCTTCTGCGGCCTCCAGTACTGGGGGCTTCCGCCGGTGATGGCGATCCTGGTGGCCATGGCGGTGTGCACCGTGCTGGGCGTCACCATCGAGGGCCTGGCCTACCGTCCCCTGCGGCAGGCGGCCAGCCTGGCGGTGCTGATCACGGCCATCGGCATGAGCTACCTGCTTCAGAACCTGGCGCTGATGATCTGGGGCGCGAACCCGAAGTCCTTCCCGCGCACGTTCATTAACAGCTCGATCCTGCGCGTCGGTGAGTTGAGCATTTCCAGCGCCACGATCATCACCATCCTGGCGAATATCGTGATCATGGTGGCCCTGACCCTGTTCACGTCCAAGACCAAGATGGGCAAGGCCATGCGCTGCGTCAGCGAGGACCGCGGCGCGGCGGAGCTGATGGGGATCAACGTGAACCGGACCATCTCCCTGACCTTCGCCATCGGGTCCGCCCTGGCTGCCATCGCGGGCGTGCTGCTCTGCTCCTCCTATCCCATCCTGCAGCCGACCACCGGTTCCATGCCGGGCATCAAGGCGTTCACGGCGGCCGTGTTCGGCGGCATCGGGTCTATCCCCGGCGCTATGCTGGGCGGCGTGCTGCTGGGCGTGATCGAGATCTTCGGCAAGGCGTACATCTCCACGGAGCTGGGCGACGCCATCGTCTTCGCCGTGCTGATCGTGGTGCTGCTGGTGAAGCCCGCCGGCCTGCTGGGCAAGCCCGTCAGAGAGAAGGTGTGATGATGAAGATGAGCAAATCCAAACGCAAGAGGCTGATCTATAACTGCGTCACCTTCGCTCTGGTTATCGTAGCTTTTATTGTGCTCCAGTCCATGATCGCCAACAAAACCATCACCCGCTCGCTGAAGGGCCAGCTGGTGCCGATCTGCTGCTGGGTCGTGATGGCGGTGTCCCTGAACCTGGTCATCGGCATTTCCGGCGAGCTGTCCCTGGGCCACGCCGGCTTCATGAGCGTCGGCGCGTACACGGGGGCGGTGGTCAGCGGCTGGCTGCTGCGCGCCTTTGATATGCAGGACCCCACCCTTCGCCTGGTGGTCGCGGTCGCGGCGGGCGGCATACTGGCCGGTATCGCGGGCACGCTGATCGGCATCCCGGTGCTGCGGCTGCGGGGCGACTATCTGGCCATCGTGACCCTGGCCTTCGGCGAGATCATCCGCAATCTGGTCAACGTGCTGTATATCGGCACGGCCAACGGCAAGCTGTATTTCTCCTTCCTGAACAAGGAGCTGCCTGCGGACGTGACCATGCTGGTGGACGGTGCCAAGGGCGCGGTCAAAATCAAGCCCATCTCGACCTTCACCGCAGGCTTCGTGCTGATCATTCTGACCCTGATCGTGGTGCTGAACCTGGTCAATTCCAGGGCCGGCCGGGCCATCAAGGCCTGCCGCGACAACCGCATCGCCGCCGAGTCCATGGGCGTGAACGTGACCAAGTATAAGATGATGGCTTTCGTCACCGCCGCCGTGCTGGCGGGCATGGCGGGGGCCCTGTACGGCCTGAATTCCTCCACGGTGGTGCCCACGCAGTTCACCTTCAACCAGAGCATCAACGTGCTGGTGTTCGTGGTGCTGGGCGGCCTGGGCAACGTGCTGGGCAGCATCATTTCCGCTACGCTGCTCACCGTGCTGCCTGAAATCCTCCGCGCCTTCGCGGATTACCGCATGCTGGTCTATGCCGTCGTGCTGATCCTGGTCATGATCGCGACCAACAATCCCATCATCCGCGCCTGGCTGACCCGCCTGGGCAATATCTTCCGCCATAAATTTCAGCGCGGAACTGAGAAAGGAGGTGCTGCGCGGTGAGCGACCAGATGAAGAGCAAGCATTCCACCACCCGAATGGTCCCGGTGCCGACCAATTCCATCGTTCCGGAGCGCGACGTCAACGCGATCCCCGTGCTGGAGACGCGGCACCTGGGCATTGAGTTCGGCGGCCTCAAGGCCGTGGACGATTTCAACCTGACCATCGGCAAAACGGAGATCGCCGGCCTGATCGGGCCCAACGGCGCGGGCAAGACGACCGTGTTTAACCTGCTGACCAAGGTCTACGAGCCGACCACAGGCGCGGTGCTGATCAACGGGCGGGACCTGCACGGCCTCAGCATCGTGCAGGCCAGCAAGCTGGGCATTGCCCGCACCTTCCAGAACATCCGCCTCTTTGACAAAATGACGGTGGAGGAGAACGTGCGCATCGGCCTGCACAACCAGATCAAATACGATATGCTCAGCGGCATCCTCCGCCTGCCGCGCTACTGGAAGCAGGAAAAGCGCCAGCACGAGAAGGCCATGGAGCTGCTCAGCATCTTCGGCATGCAGGACCTGGCGGACGAGGAAGCCGGCAGCCTGCCCTACGGCGCGCAGCGCCGTCTGGAGATCGTGCGCGCGCTGGCCACGGACCCCAAGCTGCTGCTGCTGGACGAGCCGGCGGCCGGCATGAACCCCCACGAGACGGAAGAGCTGATGGAAAACATCGCGAAGATTCGTGACCAGTTCAAGATCGCCATCCTGCTGATCGAGCACGATATGAGTCTGGTCATGGGCGTGTGCGAGGGCATCTGCGTGCTCAACTTCGGGCGCGTGATCGCCAAGGGCACGGCGGACGAGATCCAGGCGAACCCGGTCGTGATCGAGGCCTACCTGGGCAAAAAGAAGGAGGCGGCAAAATGAGCGATATCAGGTCCGGAGCGCCGCTTCTGAAGGTCAACGACATTCACGTTTATTACGGCGCGATCCATGCGATCAAGGGGATCTCCCTGGAGGTATACGATAACGAGATCGTGACGCTGATCGGCGCCAACGGCGCGGGCAAATCGACGACGCTGAATACCATCGCCGGCCTGCTGCATCCGCGCCAGGGCACGGTAGAGCTGAACGGCGCCAATATGAACGGCGTCAGCGCGTCCAAAATGGTCAGCCGGGGTCTCTCCCTCTGCCCGGAGGGACGGCGCATCTTTCAGCAGATGACGGTGCGTGAAAACCTGGAAATGGGGGCCTACAGCCGTCCGGTGACGGAAATCGACGCGTCGCTGGAGGATGTGTTCCAGCGCTTCCCGCGCCTGAAGGAGCGCGAAAAGCAGATCGCCGGCACCCTGAGCGGCGGCGAGCAGCAGATGCTGGCCATGGCGCGCGCCCTGATGAGCCATCCGCGCCTGCTGATGCTGGACGAGCCCTCCATGGGCCTCGCCCCGATCCTGGTGGAGCAGATCTTCGACATCATTTCCGAGCTGCACGAAGGCGGCGTCACCATCCTGCTGGTCGAACAGAACGCTCAGATGGCCCTGCAGGTGGCCGACCGCGCCTACGTGATGGAAACGGGCCTGATCACCATGCAGGGTCCCGCGGAAGAGCTGCTGCACAACGACGCCGTGCAGAAGGCGTATCTGGGGTCGTAATGACAGAGTGAAGAGTGAAGTGTGGAGAGTGTAGTTGTGGAAAAAACTCTTCGCTCATGGCTCAGAGTTTTTCAGAATCATGGAAGCGCTCCGCGCGATATGGATAGAAGCTGCGCTTTGTGCAGTTTCAGCCGCCACTCCACTCTTCATACTTCATCTTCCTTAACGAAAACAGGGCTCATGCAGTTCAAATCCGCATGAGTCCTGTTTTCATGTTCAAGGATTTATCGTGTCAGCGTGATCCGTGGCGCGCTGCCATTGTCAGGCGCGTTGTCGTCCTCCAGGGCCATCACCAGCGTATCGGGGATCTCATCCACAGAGATCATGCCGAGCATGCTCACCTTCGGCCAGTCCGTGTCGCTGACGGTGGTGATGTAGCTCTCATTGATGCCCCAGGCATAGGGTTTGCCATCGGCATCGTACCACCTGGGAAGCAGCTGGACTCTGCAGAAATCTTCATAAGTCATGCTGCCCTGAGCCGTGAATTCGGTATACAGGTACAGCCCGCCGGGGGTCAGCTCCCCCCTGACCGCAGTCAGTTTCAGCCCTCCGACGACGTATTCGTCGTTGAGCTCGTAGGTGTGGATTTCCATTGGCTGGGCCACAGGAAGATCAAAGGTCGGACGGTCGGTCAGCACACTTTTCTCTTCGCCGGTGGCCGGATCGATCTCAGCCGCCCGAACGAACATCTGTATGGGAAGGGTCCGGATGCGTGCGTCGCCGCTCAGCATCTGCATGCTGAAATTGATCAGATGGCCGTCAGCGTCATAGAGCGTATCTTCCATGCACTCGCCGCCGTCGTAGGGTGCCTGCGCGTTCAGGATGCAGCGGACGCTGTACAGGGGGCGCCCCAGCTGCTTCGCGGCCTCAACCCATGTCAGGTCCGGGCTGACGCCCAGTCTTTCGGCCTGCCGGATCCAGTTGTCGCCATTGGCGCCGATGGGGTCCAGCTGACAGCTGTCCATGCAGAGCAGGGTGTCGTCCGCCGCAGTGATCTGCACGCTGGCCAGGGCGGTATAATGGTCCGCGTACAGCTGCTGTACTTTATAGGTGATGGGGCCGAGCGTAAAAACGCGTTCTTCAGTGGTGTTCAGGATCTCCTGCGCTCCCTGGGGAATCGTGGTTTCGCTGTGGTAAGTGCTGAAGAAGTCGTTCCAGCCGAAAATACCGCCTGCGGCTGCAGCGACCGCCATGGTGCCTGCCAGGATCAGCGCGGCGATCAGTATGGTGCGGTATATGCTGCGTTTCATCGTTTTTTCCTCCCTGACGGAGCGGGCGGCGCGCATGAGGGCGTCATGACAGGCTTCCGGCATCGGGGGAAAAGCGTCTCGCAGATCCAGGTCGTCCATATTCGTCTTCATTCCGCGTCCAGCTCCTTTCTCAGTTGGTCTTTGCCCCGGTGGATCCGTCCCCGCAGTGTGCTTACGGGGATCCGCAGCGCGTCCGCCGCTTCCTCGTAGCTCATGCCCTCGGAGTAGCACAGCACCAGCGGCAGCCGGAGCTGATCCGGCAGCGCCGCGAGGGCCAGCGCCAGGGCGGGATCCGGGGCGGAGGCGGCAACCCGTTCAGGAACTTCATCCAGGGGAACGGTGCGCCGGCGCCTTCTTTGCGTGTCGTAACACGCGTTGATCAGGATGCGGGTGATCCAGGTGCGGAAATATCGCTCGTCGCGCAGCTTTCCCCGCTTTTCCCATGCCTTCAGCGCCGCTTCCTGCAGCGCGTCCTCACAGTCGGCGTCGTTCCGCAGAATCGACCAGGCTACCCGGTACATCATGCCCGAGCAGGCTTCGATCTCCGCGATAAATCGTTCTCTGTCCAAGCCGTGCGCCTCCAAACCGCGCCGCCTGCGCGGCGCGTTTCTGTAACGTTACATCTGTTAGACGGGGAAAGAGGATCTTTCGTCACGCGGCAAAAATAAAAAAGGGGCCTGTACACCATAACGCAACAGCCCCTTCGGTATCCTCTGCGATGTCTTACGCGCCTTCGGTGCAGAGGGCTTCGAGCGTTTCCATATTCCTGAGCAGCGTGACGGCGGGCAGGACCACGTTGTCCTCTAACGTGAAATCATAGCCGTTCATGACGAGGGCCAGGGTAATTCCGGTCTCGCGCTGGTAGTATACGTTGGAGGTCAGGCCGCTGTAGCGCCCCTGGTGGCCGTACCAGGTCCCGCGCGGAAACTGGGTGAGCCGGACGGTGCTCAGGCCGTACCTGCTCTCGGCAAGGCCGGGCTGGTCGGCCTCCATCAGGGCCACGGTCTCCTCGTTCAGGACGCGTACGCCGTCCAGCTCGCCTCCGGCGAGCATCATCTGCGCCAGCCGGGTGAGGGACGGGGTATTGATGAACAGGCGGCCGACGGTATAGCCGTTGTTGGCTACCGGGTCGGCTTTGTTGTTGAAGGCGCGCTTTTCGTCCGCAGTGACGGAAATGGCCACCTTGCCCTTGGTGGTCAGCAGATCCGCGGTGCTGGTCCCGGCGGGCAGCAGCTTCGGGGAGTAGGCCGCGGTCAGCCCCAGAGGCTTGAACACGGCGCGGTCCATGTAGTTCTGTACGCTCTCTCCGGTGATGGCCTCGATCAGGCACCCGAACAGCGCACCGTTGTAGTCGGCATAGGCATATTTGGTGCCGGGACGCACGGATTCGTCAAAAATCGGGTCGTAGCCGTTGACGCCGATCCTGGACCAGGTCGGGTGGTAGGTGTCCGCGTCCGGCGACAGGGACGAGGTATGGCTCAGCAGCATGCGGGCGGTAATGGGCGTGCCCGGCCAGGCGGGGTTGCGCACGTCGAAGGGCAGGTAATTGCTGATATCCGCGTCCAGGTCGAGCCGCCCCTGGTCGTACAGCGTCATCAGGCCGATGGCGGTGACCCACTTCGTGACCGAGGCGATCCGGAAGCAGGTGTTCTCGTTCACGTATCCGAAGGAGCGGGTGAGGAAGGTCTTCCCGTTTTTGGACAGGACCAGCGTGCCGCAGACCGCGCCGCTCTGCACGCGGATGGCGTTCAGCAGGGCCGCGGCCTCATCGGGGAGATCCGCGTCCGTCTGCTTCGCGGCCAGCCAGGCTGCGTCCAGGGCAGCCAGCGTCTTTTTGCCGGCGATCCCGTCCCGGGTCAGGCTTTGGGCTCGCTGGAAAGCCTGCACGGCCGCTTTGGTTTCCGCGTCAAAATCGCCGGTCAGGCTGCCTGCGTAATAGCCGAGGTACCAGAGCCTCGTCTTCAGCTGGACGACTGCCTCACCGCTGTCGCCGAGCCGCAGGGAGGACGCCGGTGTCGGCGCGGGTGTCTGCGCAGGAGCTTCGGATGAATAGAGCGTCTGCTGGGTCAGGCTGTCCGCTTCCCCGGTCGCGGGGAGCCCCGCGGCGCGCTGGAAGGCCTCCACGGCGGCAGCGGTGCCCTTGCCGTAGATGCCGTCAATGCCCTTGCTGTAGTAGCCCTTTGCCTTGAGCGCGGTCTGCAGGGCTTTGACCTGACTGCCGCGTGCTCCGCTGACCAGCGTCGGATACGCCGGTGCGGCCGTCGGCGAAGCGGTGGGCTGCGGCAGCGCGGATGGTGTGGGTGTCGGCGTCGCCGGTGCGGCGGTCTCATCCCCGATACGCTGATAGAGCGCCCCGAGGGTCATGGGTCCCGCGACCCCGTCCGCCTTCAGGCCGGATATCCGCTGAAAGGTCTTGACCGATGACACGGTGCCCTTGCCATAGATCCCGTCAACGGCGATGGTGTACAGTCCCAGCTCCCGCAGCATCTCCTGCAGCTCCACGACCTCACTGCCCCTGGCTCCCCTGCGGAGCGTTCTGGTGATCTCGGCCTGCGCCCCGCAGGCACCTGCAAGGCACAGCATATACGCTAAACACAGCGCCGTCAGACGTTTCAGCATGGGATTGCGGCCTCCTTTGACGGAAATCCTTAACAATTCATGTCAATTATATTGTAAATGTGTGAATTCGTCAACTGACCGGTAAGCGGTACGAGGATGATTTGACTGTTATAAAACAGATTTGGATACAATTTACATTGATCCTTGTTCATGGTATCATAGAAATGATGAAAATTGACCTTGAATGGATAAAAGGCACGCTTTGGATCGTCTATATTTATGAAGATAGTCGTTCGGACGCTGAAAGGATGTAATCGAAGATGAAAAAATGGATCTCCTGCTGTCTGTGCATTTGCCTGCTCATGTCGGTGTTTCCTGCTTTAACGGAAGAGAATACAGACGAGGCATTGCAGGCCATGAAGCTGTTCAAAGGCGAAAAGGACGGCGTGGCTTTCGCGCTGCCAGGCTTCGCTGAGCGTTTGAAGGATGAGGACAATCCGGGATACTGGAAAGATTCTGTTCAGCTGGCGGGCAGCTGCGCGGAGGACGGAGCGGAATTCCAGCTGCGAACAGCGGATATCAGCGAGTGGCTGAAAACCTACAGAGCCGTTAAGCCGAACGCCAAGGATCGGGACGTGATGGCTCAGGTGCTTTATCGCTATTCCACTGTGATCCTCAGCACCTTCGGCGCGGAAACCGCCAATATCAAAGCAAAGACAGTCGGCGAAGATGGGCTCATCCTGACCTATGACTACACATATCCGGATACGCCGGGCATTCAATACTATGCCAAGTGCATCATCAGGGCCGGAAAGGCTTATTGCCTGACGATGCAGGAATGCGGCCATTGGGAGTCAGCGCGCGATGCATTGCGCATGACTGAGGAAGCATCGGCATCCGCTGGCTATGATAAAGTGGATATCGCCGGTCTGGAGGCTGTTTTTCCGCAGGCCCCGGTCATCCGGGAGGAAGATGCTTATACGGTGCTGGCTGCCTTCTCGGAAGACTGGTCCTATTTGTCCGTCCAGTATATCCCTGGCAAAGTGAGCCTGCCGGAAGAAGAAAACGAGCGCTGGAATCAGATCCTGAAGGTCGCGGGAGAAAAGGTGATGCCTGCGGTGGGCGGCAGCGAAGTGATTTCGCCGAGATTGTTCTCGCTGGGCGATGGCTATATGCTCTCATTTTCCTCTGTATCCACAGAACGTCTCGGCGAATATGGGCAGCGCTGGCTTCTTCGGCTGTATATTACCTCCGGCGGCATATGGTATGTTTACGCGGCGGACACGGAAGAGGGCGCGGCATTCATGAGCCGCCTGCATATGGAAAATGAAGCTCCAGTCGAGATAACGCCGGAATCAGAGGCGACGGATGTTGATGTATCTGCGGATACTCAGACTGCGCCCGTGATATATAGCGAGTTCCAGAATCGTATGGAAGCCTTGCTCGCTTCCAGGGCCTACGGAACTGACTTTGAAGGCGGATACTGGAGCGAGCCGTTCTTTTCCGACGGGCATTGGGTGCATGTGCTGTTCTCAACAGTATTTCAGGAGCTTCCGTATCTGATCGTTTATACGGACGGCCCGGAAAGCGATGCGCTGGTGACGGAAGCCAGAGCGCTGGGCAGCGATCCGGGCTGCATGTATGGTGATGTCGCCATCATCGCCTCATGCGCTGCGGAGTCATTGGTGGGCGAAGGCATCCATAATGTGCTGCGGGCCAGGCTGGCAGCGCGCCGCAGCGGAGAAGCGCCGGAGGAAACCTATGGCGGATACAAGTGGGTCCAGTCTTATTATTCGTCCCCGTACACGGCGGAAAAGCATCATCTGATCTCCATATCAGCGTTGGAGCAGCCGAATAACAGAAAAGCCCCAACACTGCCCGATGAAGGGGAGCTGCCGGATATTACCGGCAGTACAATGACGCTCACGACCCTCGTAGAGAGTATCAATCGTTACTCACGGGATTACTTCAGCGGGATGTTTGACGCCAGCCTGCATCAGGACCCGAACACCGGCGCCTGGTTTGCCGTCGTTGGCAAGAGCGTCATGGTCCGTCCGACACTGTCAAACGAAACGCCTGATTCAGCGATCCGGCAGGTCTGGATCGCGGATGTGCAGGAGCAGGCCCCGTATGCCATGGCGGCGACGCTGATCGTTTATGCGGCCATGACAGATTTGAGCGAAGAGGAGTATATGGCGCTGAATCTGCGTCTGACCGAATATCCGTTCTGGGATGACCTGGCGGGGATGCAGCCGCTTGCTGCGAAAAACGGCGTCATGGCGGTGCTGTCCGATGATGAAGCGGAGGACGGACAGACGCTGTTCATGGGCTGGGTGGCCGGTACAGGCGCTGCGGAGCTGTCCGGCGCAAATGATTAAGTCATACTAATCTCTGGTGTCACCCACCCTCACCGTACCAACGGGTACGCTTTCGTGCGGGTTCCTTGATCAAACGCCAAATCCACGCACAATCTTTTAGCATTTTTACCAGATATTCGTATCAGGGGCTGTTCACTTGATTGTGAAACAGCCCCTGACGGAGTATATAAAGTATTTTACCGGACGATCTGGTACAGCACGTACTGTCCGGGCATGGCGCTGACCTCGAACACGGCCTCGCCGTTCTGGACATACAGGGGTTCCAGGTCCTTCTTGCCGCCGGGCACGCGCAGCGCTTTGGCGCCTTTGACGTGCAGGCGGACGACCTCGCGCTGTACGCCCTCCATCACGTAGGGGTAGAGGACGAAGCTGTCGTTATCGTACACGAACAGGCTGATGCGGGACGGTCCCTCGAGCCAGACGCCCTCCACGGGAACGGCCTGGCGGATGCGGCTCAGGGCTTCGCGCGGGATGGCGTACAGGTCCGGATAGGCGTCCGGCACGGCCAGCGTCCACAGGTGGCCGTCCATGTAATCGTCGCGCAGCAGGATGCCGTAGCTTTCCTCGCCGTTCATGCCCTTCACCACAGCCCAGGTGGAGTTATTCCTGAACTCGGCCACGGGCAGGGTAATGGGCTTGATGCCGCGCGGGAACAGGCAGCGGGAGCCGCCAGCCTCCTCGACGCGGTAGCGGTCGGCGACGATGCTGCGGCCGCGCAGGCGGACGGAGGTCATGCGCTCCAGCCCGCGGCCCTTCACCGCGTCCACAAAGCCGGTGGTCACGATGGCGTCGCCGCCGGTCCGGGCGAGCCAGGCTTCCAGCCTGTCCACGATGTCCGGGTCGCAGGCGGAGGAGCGGGTGAGCAGGATCTGCTTGGCGTCCTCCGGAAAATACGGCGTGCACACGACCGGCAGGCCGCACATGCCCAGGAAATCCTGGATGTTGTCCTCGCCCTGGCAGTTGTCCGGCAGGTAGCAGGCGATGCCGGCGGGCCTTCCCGCGTGGTCCAGCAGCGCGTCCAGCTTGTCCAGCTGGAAGCCCAGAGCGGGCGTGTACATATTGTCGTACAGGCTCTGGAAGCAGAACAGCATCAGCTCCTGGGGCCTGGAAAACGCCGTCAGGTAGGCCTGCTCCAGATAGTGCTCCGTGATGTGGGAGTCAAAGGTGTCGAACCAGCCGCCGCCGTTGTGGCCGGGCCACATGTTCTCAAAATAGGTCATCAGGGAGTAGCTCAGGTAGCGGGGGAGATGCTGGTCGGTGGTCACCGGGTCGCGGGTCTCCGTGCCGGTGTAGACGCGGTCGAACAGCTTCCGCTGCTCGGCGGGGTTGTAGCCCGTCTCCTGGTAGCTTTCGGCCCAGTTGGGGTACTTGATGGTGATTTTGCAGTTCGGGTTCGCGGCCTTCGCGGGAGCGATCATATCCTCCTCGCTGACGCGGCGCAGCAGGTCCAGCCGATAGGCCTGCCAGCTGCCGTCCGTAATGCCGTGAGCCGCGTTCCAGGCGTTCTTTTCGCGCACGCAGGCAGGGCACATGCAGTTGGTGAAGAAGAAGTCGTCAATGATGAACTCGTCGAAGTGCGCGCCGGTGAACGCGCTGACCTCGCGCAGCTTCGCGCGCATTTTCGGGTCGTTATAGCAGAAGGTGCTGAACAGCCGCTGCTTGGGCTTGTCGCCCTCCGGCGTCGGGATCACGGTGGTGATGCCGCCGGCCACCTTCACGCCGCGGCTTTCAAACACCTCGCGGCACATCTCCACCTGCTCGTGGGAGGCCAGCTCGCCGCGCCAGGGCTCCAGGTACACCTTGTCCAGCCGCAGGTGCTTCAGCATGAAATCCAACTGCTTTTCCAGCTCCTCCCGCGTCACCCGCGCGGTGGCGTGCGCGACGAAGTACGTGGTCAGGGTAAAATTACGATAGTTGCCCATGATATCCGTGTCCTTTCATCATGTGTTTTGTTGACGGCAGTTCTGTGCCGATGTACTTCCGGGCGAAAGTATAGCACAGCCCCGAGGCCAATGCAACCGGGGAAAAAATCGCGCTGAATAATGAAAAAATACGGATTTTTCGGCTTAAGATGCGGGAAGTCATATTGACATCGGGGGGGTATGGTATCATTCGTTTTGATACTTCAGTATGTTCCGCTCGACAATACAGTAATTATTATCTATAGGAAACCGCTGAAAGGATGTCACTCATGAAACCGATCGCACGTCTTCTGCCTGTATGTATTCTGGTACTCACAATGCTGTGCGCGGTGCAGATCGCGGAGGCGGGTGTATTAACACTGCCGAGAGCAATTCAAACCATTGAAACCGAAGCGTTCTCAGGAGATCAAAGTCTCGATTCAGTCATTTTGCCTGACGGGATCAAAAGCATCGAAAGTAAAGCCTTCGCTAATAGTTCGGTCAGTCATATCAACCTGCCATCGTCTTTGACATCACTTGCCAGCGATGCGTTTAACGGCACGTCACTGAATTCTGTTACGGCTAATTGGAATACGCTGGGCAGCAAATGGGCGATTCAACACTCTGTTAAGCTAATCACACCGTTATCGGGCATGTCATGTTCACCAGTGGCGACGATTAAATCAGCTGGGAACGCTAATCCATTGAACGGAACAGATGTAACGTCATATATCAATCATTGGTTCACTGTGCAGGATGTTACAGGTGGCTGGTTTAATATGGTTGCTCCGAGCAGCGGAAAGTATACTTTTAGTGTGAAAACGACTAATGTCACAAGGAATTTCAATATCTATGTATATCGAATGGTTGAAGGAACGCGAGTAAACATTGCTTCTCTGCAGTTTACACCACTCAACGATATTGTAACTTATACGGTAAGCAATATTTCTGAGGGTGAAACAATATACTGGTGGGATCATGATACAACTACATCCGGTTGGGGAACAGCGAAGGAACCCTTTCAATTAATGGTATCTGAGGTGACACCCGGAGCAAAGACAGGTAAAGTAAGTCTGAGTTTGACCAGTTGGAATGATGATACGCCGCAATCGTCCGTGAAGAATATCACAGTGAGCTCAGCCTATCCGTGGACGGCGACTTCTGACAGCGAGTGGCTGACAATTCAGCGGAATGGCAATCAGCTGACCTTGACCAGCAGTATAAATGAAACTGCTCAGAATCGCAATGCGGTGGTTACTGTTTCTAATGGCAGAGATATCAAAACGATCAGTGTGTCACAGGTCAGGGCTTTGGTAGCACCGCCTGTTCAAAATACGATATCGAATTATACTTATAACTCGATTACGGTAACATGGAACGAAGTGGAAGAAGCAGACAGCTATGAAGTATATTATGGGGTCGGTGAAACCATAGCCGATGCCACAAGAATTCCTGACATAACAGGTGCGACAAGCTATACTATTACAGGGTTACAAGCAGGTACATATTATTATACCTGGATCAAAGCTGTGAAAGAAAGCGTCAGCAGCGCTGCATCCAACAGAGTTGGAATTATGACGCGATCGGCTTCAACTTCTCTGAAAACGCCAGTGGTTTCTGGAAACAGCATTACACTCAGCTGGAATGCAGCTGAAGGTGCAGATCGTTATACAATCAGTTATAACGAAAATGGCGAGTCCGGCAAAAAAATCAATGGCATCAAGACAACGTCCTATACATTGACAGGTTTGTCATATGATATGACATATAACTTTTGGATTTCCGCGCTTAACAAGAATGGCGTGGGCTATACCAGCAAAAAGGAGGTTAGCGCAACTACAGAACCAGCGTTTACCCTGGAATTGGTGGGGGATCCCGCGATAGCGGTGGGCGAAAGCAGACAGATCCGAGTCCATCTTGCACCTGAGTATGAAACATCAGACATTACTTGGGATGTTTCTGAAACATCTATCCAGATTGATCAGAATGGTATTGTTACTGCAGTAGAAGGTTCAACGGATAATGTGACAGTCTTTGCGGAAACTTCGAATGGGTTAACCGCTGAGATTGATGTGTATCCGTATGTTCCGCTGACATCAATGCGCTTCGAGCAGAATACTTACACTGTAGTAAATGGGAAGTCGTATGACAACATAAGTGTAGTTTATAACAACGCGCCGCAGGTGCTGCCTGCCGAATCTTTCCTGGACGGTTTGGCATTAACCTCCAGCGATGAGACTGTTGCATCGATCCTGAGTTTTACCAATAATCGCAAAGTAAAGGTGAAGGCAAACAGTGTAGGTACAGCAACAATTACAGTTACGGCGTCAAACGGTGTATCAGCCAGTTGTGTAGTGAATGTAATTCCTGATCAGCTTGAACCGCCTGTGATTGAAAAAATTTCAAATCAAAGTGATGGATTAAGAATCCAATGGAGCCAGGTAGAATCTGAGCATGCTGACAATCTTAATGATGTCAGTTACAATATCTATTGGTGTTTAGAAGCAAACGCAAGTGATTTGAGTAAGTTTAAACTGAAAGAAACGAAAACAGTAAGTAATAATGCTAATACCATCAGGTATACCTTTACAAACTTCAATTCCGGAAAGACTTACTGCTTCTATCTGGAAGCATTCAAAGATGGATATATATCTTCTTGCAGCGCCATATACACGGCAACTTATACCTCAACATCCTCTTCAGAGACTACACCGACAGCTTTGAACGCACCAACAAATGTGACTGCAGAGTCACTGGCAGGGAACCATGTGCGGCTTAAATGGTCACCGGTCAGCGGTGCATCAGCCTACACTATCTATTGGTCAGAGGATAATCCCAATTCGCTCACAAACAAAACCGGCACATATTTTAACAGCTCAGACGGTTCTTATTGTTATAATGATTTCTCGAACATGTCAGCTGACCACACCTATTATTTCAGTGTCTGCGCGAATTCCGGCAAAAACTCCTCCGCACGTTCTCCTGTCGTATCGTCTGTGGCGGGAAACATAACACCAGTATCAGTCAGTCTGAATAAGACGTCTGTTTCGATGACGCCGGGTGAAAAACTGCAGTTAATTCCTAACGTATTGCCTGCAGCTGCGAATACCACATATACTTGGTCGAGCAATACAACCAGTGTGGCTGACGTCTCTCCTGCAGGACTTGTGTCTGCTGTCGGCGTAGGCACAGCAACTATAACGGTGAAAACAGATGAAGGTAATAAAACAGCCACATGCGTGGTGCAGGTCGGAGCTGTCAAAAGAGATATTACTTCTGTAACAGTGACTCCTGCGACATTGACGCTGAGTGTTGGAAATACGGCTACACTCTCTACCACGTTGCTGCCTGTGAATTATGATGTTTCGGTGACAACGACATGGTCCAGCAGCAACTCAGCGGTAGCGACTGTGAACAGTAGTGGTAAAGTTACAGCGGTTGCTGCGGGCAATGCTGTTATCACTGCTACTGTCAGGTCTTCTGAAGGAACGTCGAAAGCTTCCACATGCTCAGTAACAGTCAATCCTGCAGAAGTGCCTGCGACCGGTATCTCCCTGAATAAGTCAAGTATCACACTTGAAGTCGGAGGTACGACCACCTTGACGGCTACTGTGACGCCCAATAATGCAACAAATAAAAGTGTTACTTGGTCAAGCAGCAATACCTCGGTGGCTAAGGTTAACAGCTATGGGACAGTTACTGGTATTGCCAACGGTACAGCGACGATTACTGCCAAAACAGTTGCCGGTAACTATACAGCAACTTGTCAGGTGACTGTACAGAACATCCTTGTCGAATCCATTATCGTGAAGCTTGATGGGCAGGTGGTTAACGAGACAAGTGTAACATTAATGCCGTACGAGACGCGTTCATTTTCAGTTGAAGTAAGTCCCAGCAATGCTGGGAACAAGGAAGTGCGATATCTTACGACTGAAAATACTGTAGTAGTGATTGACAATGATATGATTACGGCTGGCAGAGCAGGCACTGTGTTAATCACAGTTGAAGCTAAAGATGGATCCGGGGTTAAGACAGCTTTCATTATAACAGTGGAGCCACAACTTGTCATTAAGGACGTAATCACCGGAAGTATTATTACAGATGAAAGTTTGAAGCTTCCAAGCGATACTGCCGCAGGTGCTACCAGAGAGTTAACCGTTATTTCAAACGGACAATGGACTCACGTTACAGATTCCAGCTATGGAACTCCAGCAACATGGCTGTCTTGGAGTACTATAAGCGGTGGAATGGGTACGACGACACTGACGCTGACTATCAATTCTATACCTGCTGCAGGCGTTACTTATAGGGCAGAAACAGCTTTTGAGATAATTAAAATCGGGAGTTCTGTCCCGGATATAAGAAAGATCACTATTGAAATGACAGGTAGGAAATAGTGAGTAATACCTGTCTGTTAGCCGACAAATCCTACGTGGACGGGCTCGATTCTTTCGATCTACTCGACATGACAAGCAGGTTGATTTCGCTTTTTATCTGGTTATGCAAGATAAACTACGTTAATTTACCCTCCAAATCATTCTGAGCCGCCCCTCCTACGCCAGAGGGGCGAGCAAAGAATCTCCCCCATGCCTGTTCATAAGAACTTATTCGATGAAGGGAATCAACGAAGGAGATCCTTCGCAGACGGCCGCGCTTCGTTTGAGCCTCAATTCGGGATTGTCACCTCGCTCACGCTGTTCACAATGCTCTGTGTCTCATTGCGACTCCCACGCCTTCATCGTCCTGGGCTGCCGCCCGTTCTCCGCTGAAAACTGTCCACTGGACAGTTTTCCAGGCACTACGAACCCACAGAAGCGGCGGCCTACGTCGCTGCTCAGCATGACAACGCTGGTTGGGTCTTTCCTTTGCCAGATAAGCGTTCTTCACATCGAATATTGGGCGTCGCAGTTGAGCCACGCCCTTTTTTTCGTACCAATCGCAGGGGGGACAACAAACAGCCCTATCATTATAGAAAAAGGACTTTCCTGATCCGCGGCGAATTAAATAGTGCGCGATTCCGCGCAAATCGAAGGAATTTACGAAGGAGTCATTGAATGTCCCGTATAGACGCTATTCAGCAGTACAACGCCGCCTACAGGCACGGCGTGAAATTCTACAATACCTGCATTGCGCAGGGCAAAAGCCCGTACCCGCCGGTGCTGGACGATATCGCCAATGAAACACAGATCTCCGGCCAGCAGGTGATCGGGATCGTCGAGATCCCGCTGAACCTGGTGGTCGGCACCCTGGCCGCCGGCAGGAAATCCGCGTTCGCGGGCAATTTCAAGCCGATCCTGCCGGACAACAGCGAATTCGCGGAAAAATGGATCAGCCTCGCGGAGGCGCAGCTGGACGGCGAGGGCATCCGCGACCCGATCAAGTGCATCGAGTTCATGGGCCGCTTCTATGTCATCGAGGGCAACAAGCGCGTCTCCGTGCTGAAAAGCCTCGGCGCGGCCATGATCACCGCCGATGTGACGCGCTCCGTGCCGGTGTGGTCGGACGCGCCGGAGATCCGCGCCTATTATGAATTCATGCGCTTCTATAAAATGACGGCGCTGTACCAGATCCAGTTCACGGTGCCCGGTAAGTACGAGCGCCTGCTCAAGAAGCTTGGCAAGACCTGGGACGATAAATTCACCCATGACGAGGTGGCGCTCCTGCGCTCGCTCTGCCTGCACTTCAGCGACGCGGTCGACCAGCACACCCTCGAGCGCCTGCCCGGCATGCAGGCCTGCGACGTTATGCTGGAATGCCTGGAGGTGTATACCTTCGACGAGCTGCTGAAGGCGGACGCGGGCCGGCTGCAGAAGATGATCGGCGCGATCCTGCCGGATATGGCCATCGGCCGGGATGAGGACGCGGACGCGCACATCTCCACCGAGCCCGGCATCGTCAATAAGAGCATCGTCCGGCAGTTCCTGGACGACCTGAGCAGGCCGGACGCGCTGCACATCGCCTTCATTTATACCGCGCCGCCGGACAGCAGCGACTGGTCGGCCGCCCATGACGACGGCCGGCGCATGCTCGAGGAGGCGTTCGAGAACCAGATCGTCGTCAAAACCTACGTGACCTCGCGGGAAAACGCTGACGGCGTGCTGGAAACGGCCGTCAGCGACGGGGCCCAGGTCATCTTTGTCACCGCGCCGCTGCTGATGGGCTCGGCCAGGCGCATCGCCGCCCTGCATCCGGGGCTCAAGGTGCTTGTCTGCGCCCTGTCCGTGCCCTACACCGGCATCCGCACCTACTATGCCAGGGTGTATGAGGCGAAGTTCGTGCTCGGCGCGATCGCGGGGGCACTCTGCAAGGGAGAGCCGATCGGCTGCGTGGCGCAGTACCCGATCCTGGGCGTGCCCGCGGCCATCAACGCGTTCGCGCTCGGCGCCAGGATGACCTGCCCGGACGCGCGAATCCTGCTTGAGTGGTCCTGCATGCCCGGCGACCCGTACAAGGCCCTGACCAACGCCGGCGCGCGGATCATCACCAGCCAGCCCGGCGCGCTGCCCGCGCTGCGGGACGGCTCGGGCCTGTTCCAGGTGCAGGACGGCTGCCTGACCTCCCTGGCCCGCGAGGTCTGGAACTGGGGACGGATGTACCAGAAGATCGTCCGCAGCATCCTGGACGGCGGATGGGGCCAGGAGGAGGCGGCGCCCTCCGTCAATTACTGGTGGGGCATGAACGGCGGCGTGATCAACGTCAAGCTGAACGAGCACATTCCGGACGGAACGGCGCAGCTCGCGAGCATCCTGCGCAGCGGCCTGGCCGGCGACAGCATCCACCCCTTCGTGTGCCGCATGCGCGACCAGGCGGGCACGGTGAGGCTGGACGGGGAACAGTGGCTGACGCCGATCGAGATCATGCACATGAACTGGCTCAGCGAATATGTGACGGGCAAGCTGCCCACGGCGGACGAGGTGCTGGAGATGTCGCGTGAGACGACCCGCCTGCTGGCCATCCCTGAATGACGAAACAAGGCTGATTCCGTGAGACCGGATACTGAATCATAGGGGCTGAGTGTATGAAGATACTGGCGATATCGGATGTGGAATGCCCGGCACTGTGGGATTATTTCAGGCCTGAGCGCGTCGCGGGGGTCGACCTGATCGTCTCCTGCGGCGACCTGAAGCGGGAATACCTTGAATTCCTGGTCACCATGGCCAACAGGCCCGTGCTCTATGTGCCCGGCAACCACGACAAGGCCTATGTGAAGGCGCCGCCCGAGGGCTGTGAGAACATCGACGGGATGGTTTACCAGTACCGCGGCGTCCGCTTTCTGGGCCTCGGAGGGTGCAAATTCTACAACGACCCGGTGTACCAGTATACGGAAAAGCAGATGGAGAAGCGCATCCGCGCGCTGCGCAGGCCCCTGAAAAAGTTCGGGGGCGTGGACGTGGTGGTGACGCACGCCGCGCCGACCGGCTGCGGCGACAGACCGGACCCCGCCCATCGCGGCTTTGACTGCTATCTCAGGCTGATGGAGGAATACAGGCCCCGCTACTTTCTGCACGGACATGTGCACATGAACTATGACAGCGATGTCCCGCGCCGCATGACCTATGCCGGCACGGAGGTCATCAACGCCTACGAGAGGTACATCATCGACATCGACGAAAACGGAGGAAGGTGAAGCCTGTGCCCGGACCGCGCGGTCCCATGGGCAGGAGCTACCTGACGGATGAGGAGAAGAAGAACGCGCCGAAGGTGACCCCGGCCCTGCTCAAACGAATCCTTTCCTATCTGAGGCCGTACTGGCGCCAGCTGCTGCTGGTGCTGCTGTGTATCGCCGTGTCCTCGGTATGCGGCTTGTTTCCGGCCATCCTGACGGGCCGGATCATCGACGAGGGCCTCATCGGGCGGAATTTGGAGGCGCTGATCCGTCTGATCCTGATCACGCTCCTGCTGAACCTGGGCTCGAACCTGATCAACGTGGGACAGAACTACCTGAACAGCTGGATCGCGCAGCATATCTCCTATGACATGCGCAACCAGATGTACCGGCACCTGCAGAAGATGTCCCAGCGCTTCTTCACTACGGCGAATCAGGGCGATATCATCACGCGCATGACCAGCGATATCTCCGGCGTGGAGTCCGTGATCACCAATACCTTCACCAGCATCCTCTCCAACGCCATCACCCTGGTGGTGGCCGTGATCGCCATGTTCCAGAAGAGCTGGATCCTGGCGCTGGTGGGCATGGTGGCGGTGCCGCTGTTCATCCTTCCGACGCGCGTGGCCGGGAAGACCCGCTGGAAGCTGGCGGGGGAGGCCCAGGCCTGCAACGACGAGATCAACGGCATCCTGAACGAGACGCTGTCCGTCAGCGGCCAGCTGCTGGTCAAGCTGTTCGGCCGGGAGGACAGGGAATACGCGCGCTACCGCGAGGCGAACGGACGGATGATCCGCCTGAACATCCGCGAGCGGATGGCGGGACGCTGGTTCTTCATGCTGCTCAGCACCCTCACCAACGTGGGGCCCATGCTGCTGTATCTGGTGGGCGGCATCCTGATCATGCGCTATGACAGCAGCCTGACCGTGGGCGACATCACCGTGCTGGTATCCCTGCTCAGCCGCATGTACGGCCCGGTCAACAGCCTGCTGAACATCCAGGTGGACTGGATCCGCTCCATGGCGATGTTCACGCGCATCTTTGAGTACTACGACATGAAGGCCGAGATCGACGACAGGCCGGGCGCGAAGGAGCTGACGAACGCGAAGGGCGAGGTGCGCTTTGAGCACGTCCGCTTCTCCTATGACGGCGAGCGGGACATCCTGAAGGACATCAGCTTCACGCTGAAAAGCGGGGACTGCGTGGCCATCGTCGGCCCCAGCGGCAGCGGCAAGAGCACCATCGTGAACCTGATCCCGCGGCTGTGGGACGTTTCTTCGGGCAGCGTCACCTTCGACGGCACCGACGTGCGCGACCTGACGCTGCACTCCCTGCGCGACGAGATCGGCGTGGTGACGCAGGAGACCTATCTCTTCAACGGCACCATCCGGGAAAACCTGCTGTACGCGAAGCCGGAGGCGACGGAGGAGGAGATGCTCGCTGCCTGCCGCCAGGCCAATATCCTGGATTTCATCGAACAGCAGCCGGACGGCCTGGACACGATGGTCGGCAACCGCGGGCTCAAGCTTTCGGGCGGTGAGAAGCAGCGCATCTCCATCGCCCGCGCCCTGCTCAAGGACCCGGCGCTGCTGATCTTCGACGAGGCGACCTCCGCCCTGGATTCCATCTCCGAGGCGGCCATCCAGGCGGCGATCAACCCGCTGATCGAGGAGCGGACCTCCATCCTGATCGCCCATCGCCTGTCCACTATCCTGGCGGCGGACGAGATCCTGGTGGTGCGCGACGGAAGGATCGTCGAGCGCGGCACGCACAAAGAACTGGTCGGCGCGGGCGGCACCTACCAGGAACTGTATGAGACTCAGTTCTCCAAGGCCATAGACATGGAATGAGGCGCTGAAAAAGCCTTGTCAAACGGCGCGCGGACAGATATAATGAATGAAAGGGCGGCCCTGGCGGTCCGCCGGAGGGAGGCAGGAAGATGCTGACGATCGAACGGATACGGGCATTCGGCGCGAATGTGGACGAGGGCTTGGGCCGCTGCATGGGCCGGGAGGATTTCTACCTCCGGCTGGTCAAAATGGCGCGTGCCGACGCCAACATGGAAAAGCTGAGCCGGGCGGTCGCGGACGGCGACCTGGACGCCGCGTTTGAAGCCGCCCATGCCCTGAAGGGCGTAGCGGCCAACCTGGCCCTGACGCCGGTCCTGGAGCCGGTCTCCGAAATGACGGAGCTGCTGCGCGGCCGTACGCAGATGGATTACCGGCCTCTGCTGAGCAGGGCCGAGGCGGCCTGGAACGCCTTCGCAGCGATCGTCGACGAATAAGCTCAGCGGGAGAGGCGGGCATGAGCCTACGCGATTACTTTTCCTCCACGATGTGGGCACGCGGACAGGAATACTACCGCGCCGGCCGGGTGGGGAGCTTTGAGGCAAAGGGAAACAATTATGAGGCCACGGTGCGGGGGTCAAGGCTGTACAGCGTCCGGATCAAAGCGACCAAGGACGCGCTGTACGCGGCTTCCTGCACCTGTCCGTACGCCGTGGGCGGCACCCGCTGCAAGCATGAGGCGGCGGTGGCCGCCCGTATACAGTATTATCTGACCCATGAACGGAAGGTCAGCCCCCGCACGATCCGGCCATTCACAGGCAAGCCTGTGGATGACGGGAAGGATCGCGGCGGTTTTTTTGATGTGGATGTTGCCTGCGGCAAGCTGGAAACGAACGAGGAGGACCTGGCGATCGCGGAAGAATACATCCGCTCGGGCAGCGTCGTGGGGCTCCGCTGCGTCAATTCCTACGACCGGTATTTTTCGGAAGACGCCCTGCTGATCAGCGGTCAGATCGGGGAAGGCGGGAACAGGATCCTTGTCGGGGCGCAGATCGGGAAAGAACATCTGCACACGGTCAGGTGCTCGGATTATGTCTGCTCCGGCCGAAACGGCGGCTATTACAATATCCGTTCGTGCTGCCCGCACGTGCTGGCGCTGCTTCTGCAGGCGCGCGCCAGGCTCAGGGAGCGCCCCTGCAGCTATGGCACGGACCGCCTGGGCTCGTACCTGATGAGCTTTTTTGACGATGGCGCGGACCGTTCCCAGGAGCAGGAGCGTCAGCGCTGCGTGCGCCTGGAGCCGCGCCTCGTCCTGGACGCGCTGGCCCGGCTGTATGTGGATTTCAAATGCGGTACGGACAAGCTGTACCAGCTGAAGGATCCGGAGCGCCTGTTCGCGGCGGAAACGCGGCGGGAGAGCTTTGAAAAGGACAACCTGAAGCTGGATTTCTCCCAGGTCACCTTCACAGAGGAGTGCGAGGCGCTCGCGCAATGGGCAGGCACGGCCATCGGCGCCCAGAACCAGATCCTGAATACGGCCGCGCAGGGAAACGGATACGTGCACAGGTCGGACCTGAACCGCGTCCTGCTGTCGGATCAGCAGCTGGATACGTTCTTCGACTGGGGAAACGGCAGGACGCTGGCCTTTTCCGGCGGAGGCTACAGAAGGATCACGCTCGGCTACGGCGGGCTGCGCCTCCGGTTTACGGTCAGCCCGCTCCGCGACCAGAGCGGCTTCGTGGGCGTGCGCGTGGAGGGCCAGACGCCGCGGCTCTATTTTACCGATCACTATGTCTACTATATAGAAGGTGACCGTTTCTACCGCTGTCCGGCGGACGAGCTGCGGCCGGTCCGCCGCATCCTGGAGGCCTCGAGATCCTACGACGGTATCTCCTTCACGATCGGGCGCAACGACCTCTCGCGCTTCTACCATACGGTGCTGCCGATGCTGCGCAGCTGCGCGGAGGTCACCGAAATCCAGCAGGAGGCCGTCGTCCCTTACGTCCCGCCCAAGCCCGCCTTTGCCTTCTGCCTGGATTATGAGAACAATACGGTGCTGATGCGGCCGCTGGCGATATATGGGGAGACGGAGTATCCGCTGTACGAGGGAGAGATGCTGAACCGTGACGCCGGCGCGGAATCCCGCGTCGCGGAGCGGATCGCCCCGCTGTTTACTGAGTGGGATCCCGTTTCCAAAGAGTATGTGCTGGAAACGGACGAGGAACGGCTGTACCGCTTCCTGACAGAGGACCTGGACAGGCTGTCGGAGCTGGGCGAGATCCGTGCCACGGAACGCTTTTCCGCCCTGCGTGTGCGCAGACGCTGGAAGCTGACCGTAGGGGTGAGCCTGGAAAGCGGCGTGCTGGACCTGAGCCTGCTTTCGGAGGACCTGAACCAGGAGGAGCTGGCGGAGCTGCTGCAGGCCTACGCGGCGAAAAAACGGTATCACCGGCTTCGGGACGGCAGCTTTATTTCCGTGGAACAGGATGGACTCAGCCAGCTGGACGCGCTGTTCGAGGCCGCCCACGTCCCGCTCAGGGAATTCATTTCCGGACACATGCACCTGCCGCAGTACCGCGCTTTGTATCTGGACCGGGTGCTGGAGGAGCATGAGGACGTCGTCGCCAACCGGAGCAGGCATTTCCGTGAGCTGATCAAGTCCTTCAAGACCATCAGTGATTCCGATTATGAGCCGACGGAGGCGCTGGCTCCGGTCCTGCGGCCTTACCAGCGCGAGGGCTACCAGTGGCTGATGACGCTGTATGACCGCGGCTTCGGTGGTATCCTGGCGGATGATATGGGCCTGGGAAAAACGGTGCAGATGATCGCGCTGTTCGACCGCCTGCGTATCGCCAGGCCGGAGACCACCCAGCTGGTGATCTGTCCGACCTCGCTGGTCTATAACTGGATCGACGAGATCCACCGTTTCGCGCCGGAGCTGAAGGCGCAGGCCGTGGCCGGCACCCCTGCCGCGCGCGCGGCCGTGATCCGTGAGGCCGGAGACCGGCATGTGCTGGTGACCTCCTACGACACGTTCAAGCGGGACGTGGCGGAGTATGAGCCGCTGAACATCCATGTCGCCGTACTGGACGAGGCGCAGTTCATCAAAAACCAGTCCTCCGCGGCGGCCAGGTCGGTCAAGGCGCTCCGCTGCGCGCATCGCTTCGCCATGACGGGCACGCCCGTGGAAAACCGCCTGAGCGAGCTGTGGAGCATCTTTGATTTCCTGATGCCGGGCTTCCTGTACGGA
This sequence comes from uncultured Eubacteriales bacterium, assembly GCA_902760595.1. Classification (GTDB taxonomy): domain Bacteria; phylum Bacillota; class Clostridia; order Christensenellales; family Aristaeellaceae; genus UBA4246. Next base: position 22,069 of record CACWHI010000020.1, on the reverse strand, counting down.
TACGAGACCTTCCGCAGGGAGCTGGAAACGCCCATCGTCAAGCATGAGGACGCGTCGGCACGTGAGCGCCTGAGACACATGGTATCGCCGTTCATCCTGCGCAGGCTCAAGCAGGACGTGCTGCGCGACCTGCCGGACAAGAACGAGGAGCGCCGCCGCGTAGCCCTGGACGGCAAGCAGCGCAAGCTGTACGACGCGCAGGTGCTGAAGCTGAAGCGGCTTCTGGACGCGGAGACCGACGAAGGCTTCAGGCGCAGTAAGCTGCAGGTGCTGGCGGAGCTGACCCGCCTCAGGCAGATCTGCTGCGATCCGACCCTGCTGTATGAGGATTACGCTGACGAGTCCGCCAAGCGCGAGGCGCTGATGGACCTGCTGCGCACGGCGGTCTCCGGCGGGCATAAGGTGCTGGTCTTTTCCCAGTTCACCAGCATGCTGAGCCTGATCGAGGCGGATATCCGCGCCGAGGGATTGAGCTATATGCTGCTGACGGGCGATACGGACAAAAAAGAGCGGCTGCGCATGGCCAACGCCTTCAACACGGATGAGACGAACGTGTTCCTGATCTCGCTGCGCGCCGGCGGGACGGGACTGAACCTGACCGGCGCGGATATCGTGATCCACTATGACCCGTGGTGGAACCTGGCCGTGGAGCAGCAGGCCACGGACCGCGCGCACCGCATCGGGCAGACGCGGGCGGTGACGGTGTACAAGCTGATCGCCAAGGATACCGTGGAGGAAAGGATCGTCGCCCTGCAGGATACCAAGCGCGACCTGGCGGAGGGCATCCTGTCCGGTGAGGGCGTATCCCTGAAGGACCTGAGCAAAGAAGATTTGATGGAGCTGATCGGATCATGATCAAGAAATGGATCGCAAAGCTTTTGAACCGCAGGCGTCGGCCCGCCCGGAACACGATGGACATGACCAGCGGACCGATGCTGAAGAACGTGGTGCTGTTCGCGTGGCCGCTGATGCTGACCGGCATCCTCCAGCTGCTGTTCAACGCGGCGGATATGATCGTCGTCGGCCGGTACTCCGGCGCGCAGGCCCCGCAGGCCCTGGCGGCGGTGGGCTCCACCTCGTCGCTGATCAACCTGCTGGTCAACGTGTTCATGGGCATGAGCGTGGGCGCCAGCGTACTGGTGGCCCAGCGCTGGGGCGCGCGGGATCAGGCAGCGGTCAGCCGGGCGGTGCACACCGCCATCACGGTGGCGCTGTTTTCCAGCGTCATCGTCGGCGCGGTCGGCGTCATCTTCGCCAAGCCGCTGCTGAAGATGATGGACAATCCCGACGACGTGATCGACCTGGCGGCTCTGTATATGCGCATCTATTTCCTGGGCATGCCGGCGAACCTGCTGTACAATTTCGGCGCGGCGGTGCTGCGCGCGGTGGGGGATACCCGCCGGCCGCTGTATTACCTGACCATCGCCGGCGCGGCAAACGTGCTGCTGAACCTGCTGCTGGTCATCGTCTTCCACCTGAGTGTGGCGGGCGTCGCCATCGCCACCGTGGTCAGCCAGACCATCAGCGCGGTGCTGGTGGTACTGTGCCTGCACCGCACCCACAGCGCGATCCACCTGGATTTCAAGCGCCTGCGCATCCACGCGCCGGAGCTCAAGGCCATCGTCAGGGTGGGCCTGCCCGCCGGGCTGCAGGGCAGCCTGTTCTCCATCTCCAACGTGCTCATCCAGTCCTCGGTCAACGGGTTTGGCTCCATCGCCATGGCGGGCAATACCTCCGCCAGCAACCTGGAGGGCTTCATCTACACCTCCATGAACTCCGTCTACCAGGCGGACCTTACCTTCACCAGCCAGAATTACGGTGCGGGCAAGGCAGACCGTGTGCGCCGCGTCATGTGGGTATGCCTGGGCACGGTCGCGGTCATCGGCCTGTCCATGGGCCTCCTGTTCCTGGCCCTGGGCCCGCAGCTGCTGTCCTTCTATAACGGCGATCCGGAGGTCATCAAATACGGCCTCATGCGCATGACCATCATCATGCCTACTTATTTCCTCTGCGGCATGATGGATACCATGGTGGGCCAGCTGCGCGGCGTGGGCTGCTCCATCCTGCCGATGATCGTCAGCCTGAGCGGCGCGTGCCTGCTGCGCATCGTCTGGATCTATACCGTCTTCGCCCAGCCGGCGTACCACTCCCTGAATGTGCTGTATATCTCCTATCCCATCTCCTGGGGCGTGACCTTTCTGATCCACCTGGCCTGCTGGTACGCCGTGGGGGGGAGAGCGCTGGCAAAGATCACGGGTCAGACGCCCGCTCTGTATGAAGAATGACCGCCGGGGCCTGATACGGATCAGGTTTCGGAGGCGGTATGAGCGTTTTCCGCATTCCGTCTATCCGGCGGTCCTCCGGGACGGCGCGCGCAGCCCGGAGGAGACGGCGCCGGCGGATCAGGCCTTTCTTCGGGTCAGGCCCGGTCTTTCCTGAGTCCGTCAAAGCGCTTCACGACGTCCCGCATGTCCGCGGGGATGCGGTTCAGGCACTCGGCTTTCAGCTCGTCCGGCACGCCGTAGAAGGCCTCGGCCATGCCGCCGGCGATGCAGGTCAGGGTGTCGCAGTCGCCGCCCAGGGAGACCGCAGTGCGGATGACGTCCACGAAGGACGTGCCCTCCAGGAAGGCGGTCACGGCCTCCGGCACCGTTTTCTGACAGGACTCCACATGGTAATAAGCGGGGCGGATCTGGTCGCAGGTGCGGGTCAGGTCGTAGTCGAACTCGCGGCTGACGTACTCCCTGATCGCGTCCTTGCCGGCGCCGGTCCGGGCCATATAGATAGCGCTGGCGGCGGCCTCCGCGCCTTTGATGCCTTCGGGATGATTGTGGGTGACCTCCGCGGTGAGCCGCGCCATGTGCCGGGTCTCCTCCAGAGTATCGTACAGCCAGCCCGCGGCGGATACACGCATGGCGGAGCCGTTGCCAAAGCTGCCGTAGGGCCGCGGGTCTCCGGAACGCAGCCAGTGATAGAACATGAAGCCGTAGCCTGCGTCGGGATAGCGCCGTCCCCAGCGCTGCATGCTGCTGACCAGGCGCTTTCTGATCTCATCGTCCGGCTGGCCGAGGGCGTCCATCAGCGCTTCCGCTACGGCAATGGTCATCACGGAATCATCCGTAAACTCCGTGCCCTGGGAGAAGAGAGGAAAGTCCTTGGTCTTGCCGCCTCTGTCAAATTCATAAGGGGCGCCGATCATGTCGCCCAGGATCGCTCCATACATATCAATTCCTCCTGTACCGGGAAGCTGCCTTCCCGTTGATGGCCGGTTTTTAACCGGCAACCGTATGATAACGCGGATATCCGTCCATAGGGTCGCCCGTCGGGCGACAAAAAAGTCCGGGCAGAAACACCCGGACTTTCATCATTCGCGTTTATTACTTGACGACCTTGATCAGGCTCTTGTACACAAAACCCTTCTTGCCGCCTATCCTGACCTTGTACCAGTCGCCGGTTTTGCCGACGATGGTCATGACCTTGCCGCTTTTTACGGTCATGATACGGTCGTATTTCTTGCCCGGGCCTTTGCGCATGTAAACATTCTGCTTCGCCACGGCGTTGCCGCTGGCGGATTCCTTGGCCTTCACCACCGGCGAAGAGGTCTTTGTGAGAAAGTTTTTGCTCATCCAGCCCTTGACGCCGCTTCTGGTCTTCACATAGTACCAGCGCCCGGAACGCTTGAGCACCGTCACGACCGTGCCCTTTTTAAACCGGGCTTTGACGTTGTAATCCTCGCCGGGGCCGATGCGCATGCGCAGCATTTTGGACGTGACCTTCATCAGGGTCTCGGCGGCGGCAGACGTCATGGGCAGCGCGGCGGTGAACAGTGTTACCAGCAGCAGGACCGCGATCAATGAACGAAACCGTTTCATGGAAAGAACCTCCTTCAACATGTTACATGTTTACAAATCGTTCACAATCATCATATCATAAAACCGCGGAAAAACAAGGAAGGAATTGTAACAAAGGTTTTACGATTCGATTACAGAACCAGGTCTATATGTCCAGCGTCCCCGTGGCGGTGCCGTCGTAGCCCTCTGTGAGCGGGTCGGCGGAGCGGCGGCACTGGACGGTCACAGTATCGCCGCGGAAGCGGAGCAGCATGTCGAAGCCGCACGGCGCTTCGCCTGTGGCGTGGCAGCGGACGCGCAGCAGGTCCGGCGCCAGCCAGCCGCCCGACGCCATCGCGGGTTCATACGTACAGCCGGGATAGGGGATACTCTCGTTTTTGCCCCGGCCGAAGGGGAGCGACGCGGCGCCCCGCGCGTTTTCGTACGTGAGGCGGTCGCCCTGCAGGCGCAGCCATTGAAGCCCCAGCGGGTTGCCCTGCGCGAAGCGGTATGTCCCGGTTTCCGGGATCCCCAGCTTCCGCTGATCCGGCACGGCCGGCGTCTTCAGCCTCAGCGTTTCCGGCTCCATATCCTCTTGGCCCAGGTAGGGGTAGAGCTCCTCGAAAAAGGCGTTGTAGATCCGCTGCACGCCGAAGGGGTCGAGCCGCGTGTCCGCGATGGTAGAGAGCACCGTCCGCCTGTCCGGGCAGATCACCGCCAGCTGGCCGCCCATGCCGTACATGGACCAGCCCGCCCGGGTGCGCCAGCACTGCCAGCCGTAGCCCCAGCGTTCCTCCTCGTTGACCTGCAGCGGCGTGTCGATTTGCTTCCGGCTCATTTCCCGGACATACCAGGCCGGGATCAGCCCCTCGCCGCCGTTCAGCAGGCAGAGGGCCACGCGGTGCATGTCGCGCAGGCTCATGCACAGGCCGGATCCGCCCTGGCAGCAGCCGGAGGGATCCCGCAGCCAGTAGCGCTCGTCCCGGCAGCCCAGGGGGCTGAACAGCTTTTCTTCAAGAAAGTCCAGTACCTCCAGGCCACTCAGCCGCCTGACCAGCGCGGCCAGCACCTGCGAGCAGCTGGTATCGTAGTGGAATACAGTGCCCGGCTCGTGGGAGGGCATGGCGGTAAAAAAGGTCCGCGCCCAGTTTTCGTCCACGCCCTCGCGGTAGGTCGTCCCGCAATAGCACGTCGCCATGCGCAGCATGTCGCGGATGGTCAGGCACAGCAGCCGGCCGTCGGGCGCTTCAGGCAGCCAGTCGCGGAAATAGTCCGTGACAGGGTCGTCCAGGCTCAGACGGCCTTCGTCCGCGAGCATGCCCACGGCGATGCCGGTCATGGTCTTGCTGACGGAGTACATCCGGTGCGGATGCCCCTCCCGGAACGGCGAGTAATAAGCCTTCGCCTTTTCCTGTCCGCCGACGGACAGGATGAAGCCGTGCATATTGACGTCCTCTTTTTTCAGGCGGTTCACAAAGCTCGTGACCCGCAGCGACAAATCCGGTGTCTGCATGGCTGCCTCACTTTCCTTCCATAATGATCTTCATGATGATTATAGCATTTTCGTGCCGTTCTGGCTATACACTCCGGAAAAACGGCGGCTCGGACGAAATTCCGCAAAAAACGTCAAAATTATCCTTGCATTCTATGCGGATCTATGTTAATATAGCTGGTGCTGAGCGGCGCAGCCGTATCCTGCGTTCCGGCACAAGCTATTTGAACGATCAGGAGGTGAAAGCAATGCCGAACATCAAATCCGCCATGAAGCGCGTAAAGGTTTCCAAGAAGAAGAATCTGCGCAACCGTATGATCAAATCCGGCGTCAAAACCGCCGTCAAGAAATATGAAGCCGCTCTGACCGCTGAGCAGCTGTCCCTGGTGTCCTCCGCGCTGGACAAAGCGGCGAGCAAGGGCGTTATCCACAAGAACGCCGCGAACCGCAGGAAGGCCCGTCTGGCCCGCAAGCTCGCAGCCGCGAAGTAATGACAGAGATCATCCACCCTCTATACCCGCTGTAATGGCGGGTTTATTATTTATGTAAGGAAGGTGTTTGGCCTATGAAATGGCTTATCGCGTCGGATATCCACGGCTCCGCCAAATGGGCGGAAAAGCTGGCGCAGCGCTTTGACGAAAGCGGCGCGGAACGGCTGCTGCTGTTGGGAGATATCCTGTACCACGGGCCGCGCAACGCCCTGCCGGAGGATTACGATCCGCAGCGCGTGGCGGCCCTGCTCAACGCCCGGGCGGAAAAGATCTGCTGCGTACGCGGCAACTGTGACTGCGAGGTGGACCAGATGGTGCTCGATTTCCCGATCACCGCCGATTATCTCTACCTGCCGGTCGGAAAGCACATATGCTTTGTCACTCACGGCCATGTGTACAGCGAGCAGCGCATGCCGCGCCTCGCGCCGGGCGACCTTTTCCTGTTCGGGCATATCCATGTGCCGCGCTGTGAGACCAGGGACGGCGTTACCATCCTGAATCCCGGCAGCGTTTCCATCCCCAAAGAAAACAGCCGCCACAGCTATATGACGCTGGACGGCTCAAGGTTTGCCTGGTACGACATGGATGGGAACGAGTATCAGCACCTGGATATCGGGTGACACGCGTCCCCGGCCCGGTCAGCCTGCCTTGGCGCAGCTGAGATCATATCCCGAAGCGAAAGGGCGCGGCAGGAAACCTCTGTCGGCCAGCCAGTCCGCCACCGCGCCGGCGATCAGGCGCTGACCGTCCTCGTTGGGATGGATACCGTCCAGGCAGATGAGGCCCGGCAGGTCCATGGCGTCCAGAAAGGGCGTCCTCAGGTCGATGACGGGGCAGCACAGCTCGTACGCGGCCTCGCGCACGGCGTTGGCGTAGCGCTCGTGCCAGCGGTAGATGTGGTGAACGTCCCCGAGATAGCTGAGGATCCGCTGCGGGTCCCGGCCCCGGCACACCCAGCGGTAATAGCGCTCGGACTCCAGGGGCGGGGGAATGACCGCCACGGGGCGCTGGCCCCGCTGCCGGGCTTCCGTGATAAAGCTGCGCAGCGCCTGCCTGAACAGGGGCAGGGGGGTCTTCCCGTCGTGGAATACCGCGGGCTCGGCGGCGACCGCGTCCCAATCGAGGTCGCAGTCGTTGCCGCCGTACTCGATCACGGTCACGCTGCCGGGCTGCGCCGCGGAAGCGCGGAACTGCTCCAGCCCTTCCGAGATCGTCTGGCCCATTTGGGCGTTATTGTCTATATTCAGGCCTGCCCGCTGCAGCAGCACGGTGCAGCGCTCCTTTGCGAGACAGTAGCGGCCGCGGCTCTCGTTATAGATCACGCCCTTGCCGATCGAATCTCCCCACAGAATGATCTGTTCATTCACACCTCATCCCTCCGTTCGCCAAATCTAAAATTCGATTTTAGATTAGCACAAATAATAATTTATGTCAAGATAGTTTTCTTGCCATTTGTTATAAGATGTGTTATGATATGTACAGAAAACGTTGTGCTGCGCGGAAAGCGAAGCACCGTGAAAGGAGGCGCCGCTGGTGGAAAAGCAGCGGATCACTCTTCCCACCTGGCATGAGCTGCCGGATTTCGGCCTGTACTTGGATCAGGTCATCAGCCTGACCACCCAGGCCTATGCCGCCGATCCGGCCGTCGCGCCGCTGACCGCGGGGATGATCAACAGCTATGTGAAGAGCGGCCTGGTGGACCGCCCGGACAAAAAGAAGTACAGCCGTGCCGCCATGGCGCAGCTGCTGATGGTCTCCTTCCTCAAGCAGACCAGCTCCATGGACAGCCTGCGTTCTATCCTGCATCCCGGAGAGGAAAAGGACACGGAAGCGATCTACGGCCAGTTTCTCCGCGCCTATCAGGAGGTATCCGCCTTCCTGGACAGCCATCCCGAGCTGAGCAGTCTTGAGTGCGCCCTCGCCGCGGCCCTTTGCCAGACCGCGTGTGAAAAAAGGCTGGAAGCTGATCCGACACGCTGAAAACGGGATATTTCACGCGCACGACCTATTCCCGCCGCCCACGCGGCGGTTTTTTTATTGTTTTTTGGTCGCTTTCACGGCAAATTGGCGCTTCCTTTCTTGACGTTCTTTGGATTCATGTATACAATGATACACGAATCCAAACGCGGGGCGTTCCCGCGGGGAAGGGAAGTGTGAGAATTGCTGGAAATGTCGCCGCATACCAACCTGCTGGAGGAGCGGAGCTATCAATATGATCTTCAGGACATCCCGGAGGCGAACCTGTACCGGGATATCTATCCTTTTGACGAGGTGCCGCGCATCGCGTTCAACCACCGCCGCGTGCCCATGAGCATGCCGGAGGAGATCTGGATCACGGATACCTCCTTCCGGGACGGCCAGCAATCCGTGGAGCCGTACACGGTGGACCAGATCGTGCACCTGTACCAGCTGATGGCCCGGCTGGGCGGGCCTTACGGCATCATCCGCCAGACGGAGTTTTTCGTATACAGCGAAAAGGACCGCGAGGCGGTCCGGCGCTGCCAGGAGCTGGGCTACCGTTTTCCGGAGATCACCACCTGGATCCGCGCCAGCCGCGACGACTTCAGGCTGGTGCGCGACCTCGGGATCAAGGAGACGGGCATCCTGGTCTCCTGCAGCGACTACCACATCTTTAAGAAGATGAAGATGACCCGCCGCCAGGCGATGGACTTTTACCTGAAGACCGTGGCGGACGCGTTCGAGGCCGGCGTGATGCCGCGCTGCCACCTGGAGGACATCACCCGCGCAGACTTCTATGGCTTCGTGGTGCCCTTCGTGAACGAGCTCACCCGCATGAGCGAGGACGCGGGCATTCCGGTCAAGATCCGCGCCTGCGATACCCTGGGCCTGGGCGTTCCGTTCACGGAGGTGGCCCTGCCGCGCAGCGTGCCCGGCATCATCTACGGCCTGCGCCATTATTCCGGCGTGCCCAGCGAAATGCTGGAGTGGCACGGACACAACGATTTCTATAAGGCGGTCTCCAACGCCACCACCGCGTGGCTGTACGGCGCGTGCGCGGTCAACTGCTCCCTGCTGGGCGTGGGCGAGCGCACGGGCAACATCCCGCTGGAGGCCATGGTCATGGAGTACGCCAGCCTGCGCGGCTCGCTGGACGGGATGGACACCACCGTCATCACCGACATCGCCCGGTACTTCCGGGAGGAGATCGGCTACGAGGTGCCGCCCATGACGCCCTATGTGGGCCATTCCTTCAACATGACCCGCGCGGGGATCCACGCGGACGGGCTGCTCAAGGACGCGGAGATCTACACGATCTTCAACACGCGCAAGATTCTGGGCCGCGCGCCGACGGTCATGATCGGGCAGAACAGCGGCCTGGCGGGCATCGCGTACTGGATCAACCAGAACTACGAGCTGACCGGGGAAAACGAGCTGGACAAGAAGGCGCCCCTGGTCATCGCGCTGAAGGACTGGATCGACGCGGAGTACGCCAACGGGCGGCAGACGGCGCTGTCCACGAACGAGCTGGAAACGAAGATCACGGAGCTGTCCCACGGGCAGCTGAAGCGCTGAAGGGGGAACAGGCATGGAGTATAAGACGGTTTCACTGGCCGATCAGGTGTTCGAGCGCCTGGAGGCCGATATCCTGAGCGGCCGCTACAAGCGGGGAGAGGCGATCACGGAAATGCAGCTCTGCGCCGAGCTGGGCGTCAGCCGCACGCCGGTCCGGGAGGCCCTGCGCCGCCTGTACCAGGAGCACCTGGTGGAGGACAACGGCAAGGCCACCGTGGTGCTGGGCATCTCGCCACAGGATTTCCGCGACATGTGCGAAATCCGCATCCGCATCGAGGGCCTGGCGGTGCGCGGCTTCATTGAGCGCGCGACGCCGGAAGCGCTCAAGGAGCTGCGGGAGTCGATCGACTTCCAGCAGTTCTACCTGAGCCGCAGCGACGCGGACCACCTGAAGTCCCTGGACGGACGCTTCCACGACATCATTTACGACCACTGCGGCAGCCAGGTGCTCCGCGATACGCTGGAGCCCCTGCACAACAAGGTGCAGAAGTACCGCATGGCCTCCCTCTCCCAGCAGGACCGCGCGGCCCTGTCCGTGGCGGAGCATGAGGCGATCTACGACGCCATCGTGAAGAAGGACGCCGACCTGGCGGACTACCTGATGACCAAGCATGTGCAGAACGCCCTGGAAAACATCATCCGAAAGGGGACAGAAATATGGGAATGACCATCGCGCAGAAGATCATCGCCAGCCACTTAGTGTCCGGCGAGATGATCCCCGGGACCGAGATCGCCCTCCGAATCGACCAGACGCTGACCCAGGACGCCACCGGCACCATGGCTTATCTCGAGTTTGAGACCATGGGCATCGACCGTGTGCGCACGGAGCGTTCCGTGGCCTATATTGACCATAACACCCTGCAGTGCGGGTTCGAGAACCCGGACGACCACCGGTACATCCAGTCCGTGGCCGCCAAGCACGGCATCTGGTTCTCGCGTCCGGGCAACGGCATCTGCCACCAGGTGCACCTAGAACGCTTCGGCATCCCGGGAAAGACGCTGATCGGCTCTGACAGCCACACGCCTACCGGCGGCGGTCTGGGCATGCTGGCCTTCGGCGCGGGTGGCATGGACGTGGCCGTGGCCATGGGCGGCGGCGCGTACTATATCACCATGCCGAAGATGTACAAGGTGAACCTGACCGGCCGGCTGCGTCCCTTCGTGACCGCCAAGGACGTGAGCCTGGAGATCCTGCGCATCCTGTCCGTCAAGGGCGGTGTCGGCGCGGTCATCGAGTGGGGCGGCCCGGGCATCGCGACCCTGAATGTGCCGCAGCGCGCCACCATCACCAACATGGGCACGGAGTTGGGCGCGACCACCTCCATCTTCCCCTCCGACGAGATGACCCGCGCCTTCCTGAAGGCCCAGGGCCGTGAGCAGGACTGGGCGCCGCTCCAGAGCGATGCCGACGCCGTGTACGACCGCGTGATCGACATCGACCTGAGTACGCTGGAGCCCCTGATCGCCTGTCCGCACAGCCCGGACAACGTGGTCCAGGTGTCCTCCCTCAGCGATGTGAAGGTGGACCAGGTATGCGTGGGTTCCTGCACGAACTCCTCCCTGCAGGATATGCTGACCGTGGCGGCGATGCTGAAGGGCCGAACGGTCTGCCCGTCGGTCAGTATGTCGGTGTCGCCCGGCTCGCGCCAGGTGCTGACCATGCTGTCGGACATGGGCGCGCTCAACGACATTCTGCTGTCCGGCGCGCGCCTGCTGGAGTGCGCCTGCGGCCCCTGCATCGGCATGGGCTTCTCGCCCAATTCGGCGGGCGTGTCCCTGCGCACCTTCAACCGCAATTTCCTGGGCCGCAGCGGCACCAAGGACGGCCAGGTCTACCTGGTCTCCCCGGAGACCGCCGTCGCCTCGGCCCTGACCGGGCATATCACCGATCCGCGCACCCTGGGCGAAGCGCCCACGGTCAGCCTGCCCGCCGCCTTCAGGGTGGACGACAGCGCCGTGCTGCCGCCCCTGCCCGCCGACGAGGCGAAGGACGCTGTGGTCGTGCGCGGCCCCAACATCAAGGAATTCCCTGCCGGGAACCCTGTGACGGACGAGATCCGCGCGAGCCTGACCCTGAAGGTGGGCGACAACATCACCACCGACCATATCATGCCCGCCGGCGCGAAGATCCTGCCCTACCGCTCCAACATCCCATACCTCTCGAAGTTCTGCTTCGGCGTGGTGGACGATACCTTCGCGGAGCGCGCGAAGGCGGCGGGCCAGAGCGTCATCGTGGGCGGCGTCAACTACGGCCAGGGCTCCAGCCGCGAGCACGCGGCCCTGGTGCCGCTGTACCTGGGCGTGCGCGCCGTGATCGCCAAGAGCTTCGCGCGCATCCACGTAGCCAACCTGATCAACGCGGGCATCCTGCCGCTGACCTTTGAGGACCCGGCGGATTATGACAAGCTGAACCAGGGCGACGAGCTGCTGCTGACCGGCCTGGAGCAGGGCATGGCCTCCGGTACTGTCACCCTGAAGGACGCGACCACTGGAGAAACCATCCGCCTGACGGCGCAGCTGACCGAGCGCCAGCGCGGTATGCTCCGGGCCGGGGGACTGCTGGCGTATACGAAGGAGGAGTCGATGGCATGAGCGCGTACGAAGAGGCCCTGAACCATTTCAAACAACTGCTGGACGCGCAGCTGGCCCGGGCGGAGCGCATCAAAAACGCCGCTCCCGCCAAGCGCTATTCCGCTGAAACACCCGTGACCGTCGGCCTCATCCCCGGCGACGGCATCGGGCCTGTCATCATGGACGAGACAAAGCGCGTGATCGACGTGCTGCTGAAGGACGAGCTCGCGGCGGGGACGATCATGCTGAAGCCTATCGACGGGCTGACCATCGAGCGCCGCCTGGCGCTGAACCAGCCCGTGCCCGCGGACGTGCTTACCGCCGTCAAGGCCTGCGACGTGCTGCTGAAGGGGCCCACCACGACCCCCAAGGGCGGCACCATGGAAAGCGCCAACGTGACCCTGCGGCGGGAGCTGGACCTGTATGCCAATATCCGTCCGGTGCAGATCCCCGCAGAGGGCATCGACTGGATCTTCTACCGGGAGAACACCGAGGGCGAATATGTGCTGGGCAGCCAGGGCATCCAGCCCACAGAGGACCTGGCGATGGACTTCAAGGTGACCACAGACGCCGGCACTCGCCGCATCGCGCGGGCGGCCTTTGAGTACGCGAAGGCCAACGGCAAAACGAACGTGGCCATCGTCACCAAGGCCAACATCATGAAGAAGACCGACGGCATGTTCAGCCGGATCGCGCATGAGGTGGCGCAGGACTATCCCGGTATCGAGGCGGAGGACTGGTATATCGACATCATGGCCGCCAACCTGGTGAACCCGGCGATCCGGAGCAAATTCCAGGTCTTCCTGCTGCCGAACCTGTACGGCGATATCATCACCGACGAGGCGGCCCAGCTGCAGGGCGGCGTCGGCACCGCCGGCAGCGCCAACGCGGGCGATCAGTACGCCATGTTCGAGGCCATCCACGGCTCCGCGCCGCGCATGGTCGAGCAGGGCATCGCCGCCTGGGCGAACCCGGAGAGCCTGCTCCGGGCCCTGGCCATGCTGCTCAGGCACATCGCGCGTCCCGCCTCTGCCGAACGCCTGGAAAAGGCCCTGAACGCCGCCTCCGCGCGGCTCCGCATGACAGGCGAGCCGGGCGGGAATACCGCGAAGGACTTCGGGGACGCGGTGATCGAAGAGTTGGCATAAACATAGTCATTTGTCGATCCCTGCTCCACTGACTGATTAACAGCTCATGCAGCAATCAAGGAGCAAAAAAACGGAACAATGAAACGGAGCTTTCCGCAGTCACAGGCAGAAGCTCTGTTTTTAATTGTGCCAACAGCACACCATCCAGTCTCTCTTTCAGAAAGTCATCGAAAACATAGAGAAGATAATGTTGCTATTTTCCCTGATTTGTGGTAAATTCGATTTACAGTATGGTTAAATCCGAAAGGAGAGGAGGCGAGCACAATACAGAGATTCACGCTCTACAACAATGATGTTGCTGTAGGACAGTTTGAATTGGATTACGGCACCATCGTTTCGTTCAAAGCACTGCTGCCGGAACTCCTCCCGATGCAGCTCAGAAATGTTGCGGTTAACACCTTTACCCTTTGGCTTCAATACCGCTCGATTGACCTCAATACTTTTCAGCACCGGCAGCTGGCGAGCGAGCTGTTGGGTACAAGAGACATGATAATCATTGCAATCATCCCCCATATGTTTAGCGTGACAGACACATTTACGTGTTTTGCGGAAGGGAAATTTCTGCCAAGAGAAGGGCTATGTGATCCGGAATCGCAGAACGACATCGCAAGCTTGTAGAGAAATGCGAGACGCTGCCATACCTCCAGCAGGCGGCCGAAGTCGGACGATCCTTTGTGTAAAGTTTCTCCAGGTTCAAACTGATATTATACCGACTATAATTCATCTATGGGAAGGAAAAGTACAATGAAGATTCGCTATCTATTGGTTTTGCTCGTCGTTGCAGCGTCTTTGTCAATTAGCGCATCAGCAATGTCTTTGCCTAAAAATCTAAGCGTAATCAGTGAAGAAGCATTCATGGATGACACTTCTTTATCAGGAGTCCTGACGCTGGGCAATTCGTTTCGTCGTCTCGAAAGATCTGGCCTGTCCAACACAAACCTATACGCAGTGGATTTCCCTGCCGGTACTGAAGAAATCGAAGCATTTTCTTTCTTTGGTTCCGATCTTGGTTGGATTGCTGTACGGGGAAAGAATACGAAGCTCACACCTGCCACACTGGAAGGCGTTCGAGTAGTATTTGGCACCAAAGATAGCATTGCTGAAACGGTCGCTCAAAGCATTGGACGAACTTTTGCTCCTCTTGATGAGGTGATTCAGTCCAACGGGTTTTGGTGGAGAATAAAAAATGATTGTGTAATCTTGTTGTGCCCCGTAGATCCCGCCTCAATCCCAGAATATGTGACTATACCTGATTTAATCAACGGTGCCCATGTATCAGAAATTGGGCCTGAAGCGTTCTATCGCTGCCGCCATATCAAAAGGATTGAGGTGCTGATTTCGGATAATACCTTCCCCACAATGGATAGAAAAGCACTTGATAGCTGCCCCAATGCCAGCGTTGTATGCAATACGTCAGCTATTTATGTCGAGCCTTATTCAACCGTACTTGAAATCGGTGCTCATATAGACTTCTCGATCATGGGCTTTATTCCCGCTTTTCTGAAATTTCAAAACGAAGTCTGGTCTACGGATAACCCGGAAGTCCTGGCTATTAGCGAGAATGGATCAGCCACTGCCATCGCCCCCGGTGATGCGATGGTGTATGTGAATATAGAAGGTATGGAAGCAACAGGCGTTGCATTTGTGCACGTCTTAACACCAACGCCAGGAACAACAGAACTACGCGCTGAATCTACCGCCTTAAACAGACTTGTTTTGACGTGGGATGAAGCCGAACATGCCGCACAATACCTAATCTTCATCGGTATGTCGGACCAATTGGAGCAAGCCGACACCTACAGTGAAGGCATTGAAAGCACTCGTCTTGAACTGACAGTCGCACCTGGCACGACATACTATATCTCTATACAAGCGCTAAATGTCGACAGCATCGCCGGAGAATTAACCAGCATTACCTTTACCATGCCTTCTCTGCCAAGCATGCAGCTAATAGCGACTGCGATTGAGAACAATGGTGTAAGGCTCACATGGCCTCAAGGCCCATTTACAGATGGGTATGAGCTTGTCAGGACAAATAAACTGGGTGAAAACTTCGTCAGACAATATGATGGATATCCGAGCCCTATTGAAGATCATGATCTGTCCGCCAATGTTGCTTACACTTATTCTCTCCGTAGCTACACGACACGGCCCGACGGAAGCCTTGTATGGTCTGAAGTCAGCACTGCAACTGTAACTATAGCCGAAGACCTATCAGGAAAAAACTTCAATATCATAAATGTGGAAGTAGGAGCTTATCTGAACGCCTGGCCTTCTACCATGAGCGGCAGTTATGCATCTTTGTGTGGCGCATCTAAGGCGGATAATTCTGCCGAACAGATGTGGACACTCGAGGCCGTGGCGGGAACAGCCGATCAGTACCGTCTGCGCTGTATGGAATTTGGTGGATTATATCTTAATATTTCTGCAAATAGCGGCGGAAAGATGAGCAGTTCCGGCACAGTATTCCGTGCAGTAAAAAACAGTAAAGGGTATTATAATTTCTTCACGCTCGACGGATTGGTGCTTGTATGCGACAAAAGCAGCTTTAACAGCAATTACCCATATCAGCATAAGCTGTTCCTGTATACCTATACTTCCACCTATGGAGACCAGCAATGGATTCTTTCCGCTAAATCTGCAAGTCTTACGACCAACTTTTCTTCGTTGAATCTATCTGCTGGCGAAACAAAAACAATAACAGCTTATATATCCTCGGACAACTCGGAAAATAAACCGCCTCTTTCATTCGTTTCAAGCGCACCTGAGATCGCCTCTGTATCAGCGAACGGTACCGTTACCGCAAAAACTGCCGGTACCGCTAACATTACAGTATCAACTCCAAGTGGACTTCGTAGCGTCATCTCAGTCAATGTAACCTCCTCCGAAATCATCCCTGAAATCGGTCCTGCTGCAACCACCACTGTGAACGGAAATAGTGTAACCATTACCTGGCCTGAAGTAAGCAGAGCAAAAACATGGATCGTCGAAGTATATGAAGCCGATGTCGCTCATGGGGCATTGGGTGTATTGGCCCCCTCAAGTGAAACCCTTGTGAAACGTGCGGCTGAGTTAACATCACGCAGTATTACATATTCGTTGCCAGACGGCACATACTCCGTTCGTGTAGCAGCAGCCAACAGTGCCGGATATACATTTGGAAACTTTTCCACCTTTGTGATTGACACTACAAGCATGGTTGTTGACAAGCCAGTTGTTACAATCACTCCTTCTACCGGCATTGTGGCAGTATCATGGACGGCCGTCGAGAATGCTGTCGATTACAGCATAAAGCTGTATCTGAAGGATGATGGCCAGTGGCAGTCAACCCCTCTTTTCTCAGCGACAACCAATGCAAATAAGCTGACGCAGGTTTTTACGCCGATACAGGCGGGTGAATATGAAGCAGTAGTGACCGCCAACGGAAAGGGGAACCACCTGGATAGTGATCGCGTTGCATTTACTATCGGAAAACCTGTGACCAACGCGCCTGTTTTACACATGAGTGTGTCTGATCATCAAATAGCCTGTGTGTGGAATGAGGTTGAAAACGCGCATCATTATATCCTTGAGGTTTATAGTCTAAGTAATTGGAGCAGCGGCAGCACGCCATACCTTGTCAAAGATCAATTGACGCTTTCCGCGCTCAAACCTGGCACTACAATTGATATCGCTGATGATGATTATTATATGGTGCGCATTGGAGCTGTAAACGGCGCTTCAAAACGCTTCTGTGAAGCACAACGCGCAGTCATTGGCAATGTCGGCCCTATGATTCAGTTTGAGTCTACTTCGTATGAATTTTGGGAAAACCGCGACAGCGAAATTGTCAAAATAGTAACAGAAGGCTATGAAGGGCCCTTAACCGTAGGCTTAACACTCTCTGAACCCGATTTGGATATTCTAAATACGAAGTTTACTTCAGCCTCACAGACATTAAAGCAATTGGGCAACTCGGGCGTGATCTATGAAACTGCCTCTGGATATTCCAATACAACAAACAAACCGAACAGCACAGAGCGTAAACTGTATATAAAAGGCTCATCAACCGTCCTTTATATCGGCAGCTATTACAACAGCGACAATAAGACCAGAACCGTGCGGCTGACCTTGAAGGAGTCGCCGGACGGTAGCTATCGCCTCGGAGCGAATAAAACGGCGACACTTACCTTCAAAGATATTGACGGCAAGCGGCCCAATAAACAAAAATTCGCTTCAGCATCAGCTTATGCTGCAGCCTGTCTGTCAAAACCCGGTTGGATAAACGATTTGTATCCATCTTCAATGTATCGAAGCCACGCAATCGGCATGGTCAACGATCCTCATGGTGTATCAACCAAAGAATGCTCGTCAAATGTGCATCTTGACAATAACAACATAAAGTCAGGCTCTTGGGTAGAGAATGGCTGCAATGTCAACCTTGGCGATCATATTTGCATAGCAACAACACAAAGCGCCTCTGCGCAATGTATCGGCTTTGCCAGGCAAGTCGCATATGATATGTTCGGCTCTGTTCCAACGGCCAATAATAGCGGCTGGACATCAACCTATTACGCCAGCTATCAGGATTTTATCAATAGAAAAGGCACGCTTCAAAGCGGCGACTATATTCAAGACGGCGGTCATGCCCTGATTGTGACAACGCCGCGAGGCAATGAAATGGACATGCTTCATTGCAATTTTTCGTGGAGCAAAAAGCATCGCTGCATGATCGGCCGCACGGGAGACGCAGAATGGAATTATACAGCCAATGAGTATCTGAGGCGAAATGGCAGCTTCACTTTATACAGGTTTACCAATTGGAAATAAAGATTATTGACCATGGGATTCTCAACTATAAAAGCTGTGTCAATATGCGTAAGCAAAAAAAGGAACATGGGTCAAGAAACTACCTGGTTTTGGAAATGCAAGAACTGGTTTCCAAAAGAGAGTGATTATTCAGTAAACCGCATCAATCATTCTAGCCTTCGCCGAGTACTTAAGCATGAAAGCCTTATGAAAGAATAGTTTCTCATTATTACGTGTTTGCATACCAGTGCCCGCGTTAAAACGGGAAACTATCAATAAAGAAACCTAATACCAGAGAATCCTGCATTGTGGAAGCAAGAATAATGCAGGGCTATAATGTCATACCCATACACCGCGATTCGTCGTAACGGGTATTTGTCTCCAGTGGTTAGGCATATCCCCATCACCATTATATTCCGTTTATTTGCAATTGATTATCTAAACTTCAACCTCGCTATTGACAATCTCAACTTCTAATGCTATTATTCATATGAACATTTGTTCAATTGTTTGTGATTGAAAGGAGAACCGCCATGAAGAAGTCCTACAGGATCGAAGTGGATTGCGCGAACTGCGCCCGGAAGATGGAGGAAGCGGCCAGCGCCACCGAGGGCGTGAAGGAAGCCGTGGTCAATTTCATGCTGCTCAAGATGAACGTCACCTTCGAGGACGGGGCGGACCCCAAGGAGGTCATGCAGCGGGTGCGCGCCAACTGCAAGCGTGTGGAAGACGACTGCGAGATCTATCTCTGATCTGAAGGCTCTTCCATTTCATCTGATTCTCGGAGGCTGTGTATGACACGCAAGCAGAAGACCATGCTGTGGCGCATCCTGGCGGCGGTGGCGATCATCGCCGTCCTTGTGATCCTGCGGCCGCAAAACCGCTGGCTGGCGCTGGGGCTTTACCTGATCCCGTACCTGATCGTGGGCTACGATATCCTGCGCAAGGCTGTCAAGGGCGTGATCAACCGTCAGCCCTTCGACGAGTGCTTCCTGATGGCGGTGGCCACCATCGGTGCCTTCGCGCTGGGGGAGTACCTGGAGGGCGCGGCGGTCATGCTCTTTTACCAGATCGGCGAGCTGTTCCAGAGCTATGCCGTGGGCAAGAGCCGCCGCTCCATCGCCGAGCTGATGGACATCCGGCCCGACAGCGCCCGCGTCCGCCACGAGGACGGGACGCTGGAAACCGTCGATCCCGACGAGGTGGAGATCGGCAGCCTGATCGTGGTGCAGCCTGGGGAAAAGATCCCGATCGACGGAACGGTGGCCGAGGGCGAGGCGCGTCTGGATACCGCCGCCCTGACCGGCGAAAGCGTGCCGCGCACTGTGCGCCCGGGGGATACGGTGCAGAGCGGCTGCATCAGCATGGACGGCCTGCTGACCATCCGGACCACGCATGAATTCGGCGAGTCCACCGCCAGCCGTATCCTGGAGCTGGTGGAAAACGCGTCCAGCCGCAAATCCCGTTCTGAAGCCTTCATTACCCGGTTCGCGCGGGTCTATACCCCTGCCGTGTGCCTGAGCGCGCTGGCGCTGGCAGTCCTGCCGCCGCTCATCTCCCTGCTGCTGGGTCAGCCCGCGGGCTGGGAGCAGTGGGTCTATCGCGCGCTGACCTTCCTGGTCATCAGCTGTCCCTGCGCGCTGGTGATCTCCATCCCGCTCAGCTTCTTTGCCGGCCTGGGCGTGGCCTCGCGCCACGGCGTGCTGATCAAGGGCTCCAACTACTTGGAGGCGCTGGCCGGCGCGGATACCGTCGTGTTCGATAAGACCGGCACCATGACCCGGGGCGTGTTCGAGGTCACGGGCGTACATCACTCCCCGCTGGAGGACGCTGCGCTGCTGAGGCTGGCGGCGCTGGCGGAAAGCCACTCCACCCACCCCATCGCGGTCAGTATCCGTGCCGCGTGCCAGAACCCGCCGGACGAAGCCGAGATCGCCGAGGTGCGCGAGCTGTCCGGCCTGGGCGTCCGCGCCGTGCTGGCGGATGGCCGCGCGGTGCTGGCCGGCTCAGATAAGCTGATGCGCCAGGAAGGTGTGGAATTTATCCCCTGCTCCCATGCGGGCACCGTGGTGCACATTGCCGTGAACGGGGAGTACCAGGGGCATATCCTGATCGCGGACCAGCTGAAGCCAGGCGCGGCGGAGGCGGTGCGCCGCCTGCGCGGGCTGGGCGTCAGCAAGACAGTGATGCTGACCGGTGACCGGGAGGCGAGCGCGAAAGAGATCGCGGACATCCTGGGGGTGGACGAGCTGCACAGCGGCCTGATGCCGGACGACAAGGTCGCCCAGGTGGAGCGCCTGCTGGGTGAAGCGAAGGGCAAGCTGGCCTTTGTGGGCGACGGCATCAACGACGCGCCGGTGCTGTCCCGCGCGGACGTGGGCATCGCCATGGGCGGCCTGGGCAGTGACGCGGCCATCGAGGCAGCCGACGTGGTGCTGATGGACGACGACCCGCGCAAGCTGGCCGCCGCGATCCGCATCTCCCGGCTGTGCATGCGTGTGGTGAAGCAGAACATCGTTTTCTCCATCGGCGTCAAGCTGCTGTGCCTGGTCCTCGGCGCGCTGGGGATCGCCAATATGTGGCTGGCCATCTTCGCCGACGTGGGCGTGATGGTGCTGGCTGTGCTGAACGCCGTGCGGATCCTGCTGTACAGGGAGCCGCGGAAAGGAGCCTGACATGACTGAACTGTATGACCCCGGCGTGGAATGCTGCGAAGTCCCCGCCGTGAATAAAGATCTGGTGAGCGAGGTCCGCGCGAAGCTGCCGGAGGAAAACAGCATGCAGGACCTGGCGGAGCTGTTCAAGATCTTCGGTGACACCACCCGCATCCGCATCCTGTTCGTGCTCTTCGAGTCCGAGATGTGCGTGTGCGACATGGCGGAGACCCTGAACATGACGCAAAGCGCCATCTCCCACCAGCTGCGGCTGCTCAAGTCCAACGGCCTCATCCGTGCCCGGCGGCAGGGCAAAAGCGTCTTCTACTCCCTGGCCGACGACCACGTGAGCACCATCATCCAGCAGGGCTGGGATCATATCATGGAGTGATGCTCATGAATGCATGCATGCTGGATCTCGTCCTCCTGTTTTTCTTCTATTCCTTCCTCGGCTGGTGCATCGAGGTCGTCGGGAAGTTCATCCAGTATCACCGTTTCATCAACCGCGGCTTCCTGACCGGGCCCATCTGCCCGATTTACGGGTTCGGGGCGATCCTGATCACACTGACGATCCGCTGGATCGCGCCGCTGGAGACCGCCGTGAGCACGACTTTCGTCATCTCCTTCCTGCTGTGCGGGGCGCTGGAGTACCTGACCAGCTGGTATATGGAGAAACGCTTCCACGCCCGCTGGTGGGACTACAGCCGGAAGCCCATGAACCTGCACGGACGCATCTGGATCGGCAACCTGATCCTCTTCGGTCTGGGCGGCGTGGCCATCATCCACGTGGTCAACCCGCTGCTCATGCCCGTACTGGGCGGGCTGTCACTGAAGGCCAAAGAGATCCTCTGCGCCGGCCTGCTCGTCGTGTTCGCGGCGGACTTCGTGATGACCCACTTTGTGATGAAGCTGATCCGGATCGGTGTGGAGCACAGCGAGGCCGACAGCACCGAGGCCGTGAACCGCGAGATCCGCGCACTGCTGAGCGACCGCAACGTCTTCTACCGCCGCTTTGCGGACGCCTATCCTGAGGTGATTTACCGCACTGAGCGCATCAAAGCCCGGGTCGAGAAGGTCAAAGCCGAGACGGAGCGCCTGCGCCGGGAGGCAGAGCAGCGGCTGAACGCGCAGAAAGCCCAGCTGGTCAGCGCGGTCGAGCCTGCCACCAGGGTCAAGAGCGCCATCATCGCCAACCAGGAGCGCCTGATCTCCCTGCTGTACGATGACAAAACCGCTACGGACGAGATGAAGGCCCTGAAGCAGGCCATCGAGACCGACCGGCAGCGCCTGGACGACCGGCCCCTGAAAAAGATCGCGGATAAAATCTCATAAACTGTAAAATCAAGGCTGGCGCGTGAGCCGGCCTTGACTTTATTATGGGCGGGGGATAGAATGGGAAGCGAGGTTCTGATTTACAGAACTATGAGGTGTACAGAATATGACTTTTCAGCCTAAAATGATCGTGACTGTTCAGTCGTAGACTGAACAGTCACCGCAAGGGGGTCTTGCGACCCCCCTACGGAACCCCCCAACGGTGTTTCCTGTCGCCCTGACGGGCTCC
>CACWHI010000019.1 GCA_902760595.1 uncultured Eubacteriales bacterium | reverse complement strand
GTTCCCTTGCTGTCCGTCAGCGCGAAGTCATAGCTCCACGCTCCGGGCGCCGTCCCTGCCGTCTCAGACTGCACCGTCTTCTTCACAGGGAAGGTCACCGTCGCAGGCGTTGCCGTATAATTATTCGTCACCGTTGCCTTATTGCTGCTCGCATCCTCCACCAGGGCCGTCGCGGCGCTGGGGGTGATGCTGGCGGTGTAGCCGGTCGGGGCAGTTTCGGCCACGGTGTAGGTGGCGCCGACGGGCAGGTTGGTCAGTGTGATGCTGTTGCCGTGGGTCAGTGTGAATGTCAGGGTCTTTCTGTCACCGCTCAGCGTGGCCGAACCCGCGTCATACCCTACGGGCAGCGCTTCACTGAGGGTCACTGTGATCGTGAATTGTTTGGTCGTGTCAATGGTAAAGCCAGTCGGCACCACGACCGTCTTAGTCACGGTCAGGCTGGTGACCTTCCGCTCGTAGTTGTTCGCCAGCGCAATGCTATTCTGGCCGTTTTCTGTGATCATCGCGCTTCCGCTCGTTACGCTGCTATTGAGCCGCCGATAATTCGGGACGGCTGCGTCGATCGCGTCCGCGTCCTCGGTGACGGTATAGGTCTGACCGATGGGTAGATTGCTGATGGCCAGCGTGCCCGACGACTTATCCGAGGTCCAGGTGAAGTCACTCTGGGTCAGGTTCCTGGTCGTGCCGCCCTGACCGTCCACATTGACGCCGGTCACCGTAGCCGTGAATGCGCTCATGGCCGCGTTCAGGGCATCGCCCTCCAGCCCACTCCAGGTCTTGGTCACGGTCAGGGTGCTGACCTTGCGGGTATTCGTAAACGCCGCCTCGCTCTGCGTGGTGCTGATGGTGCCGGTCCGTTCAAGGCTCGTAGGATCAGTCGTGAAATCATTGTCCGCCGTTTCTGTTACGGTATACCCGGCGCCGATCGGCAATCCGGTGATTTCAACCTCTTGATTGTGCGCCAGCTCGACGGTCGCGCTGCCATCAGTGAATTGTGTACTGCCGTAGATTTTGTTCTTGGCCGCATCGGTCAGGCCGGTCAGCATGATGGTGAAGCGGAACTTCTTGGTGCTCTGCTTATCCGCCGCCAACGGGCTGTTGACCGTTTTCTTTACCTTCAGCGAACCGGTCTTGCGCGTATTGGTGAACTTGGCTTCCTTAGTCTTGCCGTGCTCAATAGCGCCGGTATCGCCGGTTTTGGTGGTAGTGAAATCGTTGTCAGCGGTTTCTGTTACTGTATAGGTGATGCCGGCGGGCAGGCCGGTGGCGGTCTTGCTTTCGCCGTTCTTCAGCGTAATCGGCGTTGCCGCACCGTTGGTGAAGGTCATATCGCCGTAGGTGCCGTTGATCGTCTTATCGCTCAGCGTGACGTTGAAGGTGAAGGACTTCTCCAGATCCGTCGCGAGATCAGACACGACGGTCTTGCTGACCTTCAGGTTGCCGACGATGCGGGAGTTGGTGATGGTGCCGCCGGCTGCCACACCAGTTTCCGATTCAGCGTCAGACGAGGAGTAGTCCGGCCAGGTGACCGTTTCCTTGATGGTGTAGACAATGTCCTTCGTCTCATTGCCGACCGTCTTGGCCTTGGGCAGGCCGATCCAGCGGGCCTTCCATCCTTCGTACTCCCATTCGGTCTGCGTGGTACGGGTTTCCGCCGTGCCGTCCAGCACGACGGTCTTGCCGGTGTTTACGCCATCGGCAAACAGTGCGAAGGTCACCTTCGCGCCTGTGGGCGGATTATTTGTGCCGTCGGCGTTCTGCCAGGCCTTGTTTGCCGTCACCACGACGGTGCTGTTAGTGATTACGCCCTTATCCGAAGCCGGGCTGCCGCTGACGCTGTAGCCTGTCGGCACAGTGTCTTCGGTGACCGTATACTTATATCTTGTATCTGTGCTCTTATTCTTAAACGCGGGCAGGTCCTTATAGGTATAGGTCCAGCGATTGCCGTTCTTGGTGATCTCGGGCTCAATCCCGCTCATCTCGGTCTCATCCCGCCGGAGCGTCAAGGCCAGCGTGTCGGGACGCAGGCCAAACGGGTTGTTATTGTCATCCCAGACCTTAGTCACAGTGACATCAGTCGTCTCGACGTGGTTATAATAGGTGATCGTATACTTGCTGTTGGCAGTCGGAAGCGTACCTTCGATCTTTTTACCCGTTTTCGTGGGATTCCAGTCCGTAATGCCTTTCGCTGCAGCATCGATCTTGTTAAAATCATAGCCTTCATTTGCCTGCTGGGCGGTGATCATTTCCTCAAACACGAAATCCGTGCCGCTCATCAGGTTGGTGAAGCGGATGTTCCAGCTGGGCTTGATCTTCATCGTCACGGTCGCGCCGTTATCAGCATACCAGTAGCCCGTCGGATTGCCATCCTTCATTTCTTTCGTCGCGCCGGTGACCCACTCATCCATGATCATGGTCGTTCCGCCATCCGCAGAGGCAGAGAACCAGACCTTTTCACTATTATCAGGACCAGTCAATTTCACAGTAAAGATGAAATCTTCGTCACTGGTAATAGGTTGATCGGGATTGTCCTTGCTCGTCAGCACCTTCGTCAGGTCCAGCCAGCTTCTGCGCTTGTTGGTGGCCGTCAGAGAGGCAACAGATTGATCCACCCTATAGAAATGGCTGGTATTTCCAAATGCCAGACGATAATAGGTAGTTCCGTCCACCACAAACCGCTGATTGACAGCGCCGTTCTTGATGCTGTCCGGTACCTCGCTGTCCTTCAGGCGCAGCAGATAGGTATCCACATTGTTAATTTTCATCGGACGGACGATCGGCACGTCCAGCTCCCAGTGATAAGTCAGGTCTTCCGGTTCATCGAAGGAGAACTCGTGGCCGGTGGTTTTCAGGGTCACCTTGCCAGTACTGTCATTCACCGTCATGATACCGATGGAGATATAGGCCGAACCTTTCCAGTTCGGCGGCGCCACTGATACAGGGTAGCGTTCAGTGGTATCGCGGGTTACATGTAACGTGACATTCTGCTCAGTCTGTTCGTCAACCTTATTCTCCCAGACCTTGGTCACCACCAGGCTTTCAACCGCGGTTGTTTCGACCGGGTCAGGGTTGGTATAGTCGCTGGTCTGCTGCCCATCATCCGTCCGGGTATCCGTATAGGTCAGCTTGGCAGAGGTGTTGGTCGCCAATACGTAATTATCGCCGCTCTTGGTCAGGTACTTCCTTTCGTTGGCGTCCACATCCTCATAGGCTTTGTAATTGTTTTTCAGGTCGGCGATCAGGTCCAGCGTGTACTGGCTGGGGAAGACATCGAAGGTCACTTCATATGTCACGCCGTCCATCAAGGTGCCGACGCCGGACAGGTCCCAGTTTACAGAAGGATCCGAGAAGGTGGCCGACGGCGCGGCGTAATTATAGAAATTAGTCGCGTTATTCCACTTGACCCTCACCTGATCCATGCTGAAGGTGCCTTCATAGTTCGCGGATCTAGTCAATTCGCCTACGGTCCAACTGATGGTGACATTGTTTCCGGAGGCAGAAACAGTATACTCAATATCCTCGCCCGTGACAGCATCCTTCATCTTAAACTTGCCGTTGGATGTGGGCCAGGAAAGCCAGTATTCATAGCTGTCTGTATCCACTTCCAGCAAATGGCTGATCTCGCCGGAGGTTGTCGTCACTTTACTGGTGGTTCCGTCGCTGATGGATACGGCGGTAACGCCCAGCGTCTTCACGATCCTCGAGAAAATATCGTTGATCGCCTCCGCCAAGGCTGCAGAGTTACCCGCGTTGTAATAACCCTCAGCTGATCCGGTTTCTGGACCAGGATTGCCTATATTGCCGGTATACGCATAGCGCATCAGGTCGTCCAGATAATCCGCTTCTGTACCATAGGCATATATGCCAAACAGCGCGCCGTGTGAATCTGTTCCGGTTGCCGCGCATGCTAATTGAAGAGCTCGCGCTTCATCCCGCGAATGCACATATCCCTCACCGGTAGTGTCATAATCACTTGTATAACCAACCCATTGAGTAGGCTGACCATCCGTTATAAATACGACGAATGTAGGATCATTATCTGCTGAATTAACTACTGTTTGTGCTTGCTGGAGCGCTGCTTCCCAGTTCGTTCCGGAACTATTCCCAATCTTCTTTGAGCCACCCGCGCCGGTCGAACTAACTCTGTTTGTTATATCTGTTTCTCTGCTAGTCCAGCCTTGCAGGGTTGTGGCACTCTTATTAAAGGTAATCAAGGCCACCTGGATATTTTTGCTTTCATCTACAGGCGTACTTGGATCATCGGGGTTTTGATACGTAAACAGCGCATGCGCGAAATCATATAAAACCTTTTCCGCTGCGTCCGCGCGGCGGATCGTCTTGCTGTAGCGCTGACCGGTATACAGTGTGTAATTGTTTCCATTTTTTTTGTAGACTGTTCCGGTATAGCCGTCATCAACTTCTTGCCGGTTGGAATTATACAACACATAGCTCGGATACCCATCCTCCGCATCTGAACCTCTGCCACCGAGGTCTAATGGGACGTAGTAGTTGATCATTGAAT
This sequence comes from uncultured Eubacteriales bacterium, assembly GCA_902760595.1. Taxonomy (GTDB): domain Bacteria; phylum Bacillota; class Clostridia; order Christensenellales; family Aristaeellaceae; genus UBA4246. The sequence continues at coordinate 43,349 of CACWHI010000019.1, read as the reverse complement.
TTGACGTATCAAACACAATGACAATATTCGCGTTAGACGCAGTATTGTTTTCCGTGTCCGCGTCGCCGGTGACCGTCAGGCTCAGCTTGCTTGTGCCATCCTGATTGTCAGAAAGCGTTTTTGAATGCGCAGGCGCAGTGGCTGCAGCGCGCAGCGCATTGTTGGCAGCTAGCGCCTTCGACCGGATCGAGCTTTTGCTGTAACTTTTGTCCGTATCAATGGTTTCATATTCATAGATATAGACAAAATCATAATCCGAAAAACCGTCGGTATGGGTAACCGTCTCCGTGATCCCCGCGCCGGAATTTACGTCATTCGTTTCAAGGACCGACGTACCGTTAGCGCCATAATGCACGCCAACGACGTGGTTTCCGATATCCGGAACCACCTTGATTGAGTGATCGTTGTAATCCTCGTACTCACCGGGGTTCGACGTATCCATCGGCTCGGTATAGCTGACCTTGACTTCCGTGGGATAGACCGGCTCGTATTCTTTCCAGCCCTGACCGCCTTCTCCGGAAACCAAAATCGTGATGTTCAGATATCTGGCGTCTGTGATCGCGACATTGCCGTATTTTTCGAACAGCACACCGGCCAGGCGCTCATTGCGCTTGGCAAAGGTCACAGGATCACTCTCGGACGTTATTTCGGAAACGCTGAGCGTCGCGTTCTCAGGAAGCGCTTCGCGCGGATCAAAGGTGACGCTGATCGTCAGCGTCTGTCCATCCGCGGTCAGGTACTCGGTCACGATAACGAACGCGAACACAGAGAAATTGTCAACGGAGAATTCGAAACTGAGGCCCTCCGCTTCAGGCTCGATGGCCGCTGCTTTTGTGCCGCGCCTTCCCGGAGCCGCTTTCAGGGTCTTCATTGCAGGCGCGGGCTGCTTCGCTGCCGTGGCATCGATCTCACCCTTTACCTCAACTTTGTCCTCATGAATATGCGCCAGCTTCACGGCTTTGGCATGATCCAGCCCACTCGCCGACAGCTTCACATCTACTGGCTGCAGCGGCTGCACTTCCGTCTCATTTCCTTCGCCGTCTACAACGAAGAAAGAAACATCCGCCGCTTTGGTCTTGCTGAAGGATCCGATATTCTCTTCAAGTGTCTCGCGGATCTCTTCCTCCTCAACAGCCTTTACCTTCAGCTGGGCACCGTACGGTAAAGCGCCGGCAGGGGCACCGATCTTGACTGTTACGTCACCCGCCGCATCGCTGAATTCTACCGGTTCAGCGTTCGCCAGGGACGCAGTAACGACCATATCGCCTTCGACGACAGTGTTTTCATCCACGGGCATATCTCCGGCGAACCAGCCCAGGAACAGGCTGTCCTCCGGGAAGGTGACTTCCGGAAGCTGGCCCAGCTTCTCACCGATAACGATATTCATCGGCTCGATGGCCGCGCCGGATTCCGGCTCCGCAGTCTGGACTACGAAAGACACCGTCGCATACACGCCGCCTTCCAGCTGATTGGAGCCGATCGTAGAGAAGGGCTTTTCCTCCCCCTCAGCAGGCTCCTCTTCCCCGGGCTGCGCCGGGTCGGCAGGCTGTGCCTGTTCGCCGGGCTGCTCGGGATCAGCGGCGGGCTGGTCCTGGGCCTCCGGCTCGGCAGCGCCTTCGGGGGCGGGTTCGTCTGCGGGCGTCTCGGCCTGGGCGGGTTCCGTCTCGCCTTCGGCAGCCTTCTCAGGCTCAGCGGAAGCAGCTGGCTCCGGATCAGCAGCCTTTTCGGGCTCCGTGGGAGTCACAGGCTCCGGGTCCGCGGCCTTTTCAGGCGCGGCGGGAGCGGCAGGCTCCGGATCCGTGGCCTTTTCAGGCGCGGCGGGAGCGGCAGGCTCCGGATCCGCGGCCTTCTCAGGTGCGGCGGGAGCGGCAGGCTCCGGGTCCGCGACCTTTTCAGGCGCGGCGGGAGCGGCAGGCTCCGGGTCCGCGGCCTTCTCAGGCGCGGCGGGAGCGGCTGGCGCTGGGTCCGCGGCCTTGGGCTCAGCCGCCTTCGGCTGTTCGGCCGGGGCCGGTTGCGGAGCGGCAGGGGCTTCCACGGTCTCGGTGACCGCGGCGGGCGCGCTCTCCGCGACCTCTCCTTCGGAAAGCACGGAGATGGGCATGACCTGCAGCACCATCATCAGGGCGATCAGCAGGGCGATCAAACGTTTTTTCATCACAGACGATTCCTCCCTCGTCGGTTGGGGATCCTTCATTTATACTGCAGCGTTCGCGTCAGGCGCTGGCGGTCCGTCAGCGGTAGTACACCATCAGGCGCCAATCCCAGCTCAGGGTCTCGGCGCTGGCTTCAAACTCGTAGGCGTCGCCGGTCGCGCCTTCCACAGGCACGAAGCCGCTGCCCTGGTCGCATTCCCACTGGAAGCGGGTCTCATAGCCCTCGAAGCCCTCCAGCTTGCTGGTCAGGTAGACCGGCTCGCCCTGGGTCATCACCGTGCGGCGGCTGGAGAAGATGGTCACCTTCATGACCGGCGCTTCGGGAACTGGCTCTCCCTCCAGGCCCTCGCCGGGCTCAGTGGGCTGCTCCGCGGTCTCCTTCGCGGGGAGGTTCACAGAATCCTTATAGATATAACCGATCTCGTCGCCCACGATCACCTCGGCCCAGTCGCCCACCATGCGGATCATGGGGACCTGCGTGCCGTCCTCGAGGGTGGCGAAGATGGGGCTCAGGCCGTCGGGGTCCACACGGACGTCCGCCGCGCCGATCACGGTGACGGTCTGCAGCTGCATCTCATCCAGACCCAGCGGCGCGCCGTACTCGTCGATGAACTGGTACTCGCTGACCTTCTTGGCCTTCTTGGGCTGCTCCTCGGGCGCGGCGTCCTCCGGCAGCTCCTCGGCGGGTTCTTCGCCCTCCACAGGCTCCTCGCCCTCGGCAGGTTCTTCACCCTCGGCAGGCTCTTCACCTTCGACGGGATCCTCGCCTTCAGCGGGCTCTTCACCCTCAGCAGGCTTCTCGCCTTCGGCGGGTTCTTCGGTTTCAGCCGGATCGTCCTTGGAGGAGATGACGCCTTCCGCGGGCTCTTCGTCCTCGGCGGGATCCTCGCCCTCGGCGGGTTCTTCACCTTCGACAGGTTCCTCGCCCTCGGTGGGTTCTTCGCCTTCGACAGGTTCTTCGGCCTCAGTGGGTTCTTCGGTGGTCGGTTCGTCAGTCACAGGCTCGTCGGTTGTCGGCTCTTCAACGACCGGCTCTTCCGTCGCGGGCTCCTCGGTTGTCGGCTCTTCAACGACCGGCTCTTCCGTCGCGGGTTCCTCGGTCGTTGGTTCATCGACAACTGGCTCTTCCGTCGCGGGTTCTTCGGTAGCAGGTTCTTCGGTCACCGGCTCTTCCGTCGCAGGCTCCTCAGTCGTCGGCTCATCGATCACCGGCTCCTCCGTCACAGGCTCGTCGGTTGTCGGCTCTTCAACGACCGGCTCTTCCGTCGCGGGTTCTTCGGTAGCAGGTTCTTCGGTCACCGGCTCTTCCGTCGCAGGCTCCTCGGTCGTCGGCTCATCGATCACCGGCTCCTCCGTCACAGGCTCGTCGGTTGTCGGCTCATCGATCACCGGCTCTTCAGACGTGGGTTCCTCGGTCGTCGGTTCATCGACCGCAGGCTCCTCCGCCGCGGGTTCTTCGGTCGTCGGTTCGTCGACAACCGGCTCTTCCGCCTCGGGTTCTTCGCCTTCAGTGGGTTCTTCGGTCGTCGGTTTGTCGATCACCGGCTCTTCCGTCGCGGGCTCCTCGGTCATCGGTTCATCGATCACCGGTTCTTCCGCCGCGGGTTCCTCGGTGGTCGGTTCGTCGATCACTGGTTCTTCCGTCGCGGGCTCCTCGGTCGTCGGTTCATCGACAACCGGCTCTTCCGTCGCGGGTTCCTCGGTAGCAGGTTCGTCAGTCACCGGTTCTTCCATCGCGGGTTCCTCGGTGGTCAGCTCGTCAGTCGTCGGTTCATCGACAACCGGCTCTTCCGTCGCAGGCTCCTCGGTCGTCGGCTCATCGATCACCGGCTCTTCAGACGTGGGTTCCTCGGTCGTCGGTTCATCGACCGCAGGCTCCTCCGCCGCGGGTTCTTCGGTCGTCGGTTCTTCTACCTTCGGTTCCTCAGTCTTGGGTTCTTCAGTCTTTGGCTCCTCAGTCTTCGGTTCCTCGATCTTCGGTTCCTCAGTCTTCGGTTCCTCAGTCTTCGGTTCCTCAGTCTTGGGCTCCTCGGTCTTCGGTTCCTCAGTCTTGGGCTCCTCGGTCTTCGGTTCCTCAGTCTTGGGCTCCTCGGCCTTCGGTTCTTCTTTCTTGGGTTCCTCAGTCTTGGGCTCTTCAGTCTTCGGTTCCTCAGTCTTGGGTTCCTCGATCTTCGGCTCCTCGGCCTTCGGTTCTTCTTTCTTGGGTTCCTCAGTCTTGGGCTCTTCAGTCTTCGGCTCCTCGGTCTTCGGTTCCTCCGCCGGCTTCTCCTCAGCGGGAGCGGGAGGCAGCAGGCGCTGCGGCAGGCGGTACGCGCCGGTAGCGACCTGGGTGCCGTCATCGCCGGTCAGGACGCAGCGGTATTCGGCCTTCACCGCGGCTTCGGTCAGGGTCAAGCCCAGCTTTTCGCCGGAGCCGATGTCCTTCCAGCTGGTGACGGTCTTGCCGTTTTTCTTTTCCTCGACCTTCTTCTGCCAGGTGACGCTGTAGCGCATGTTCGCGCCGCTCACCTTGGCGGACAGGGTCGCGCTGTCGCCTGGCTGGAGCTCGTCCTCCTTCAGCAGCTTGATGCTGACCTTCGCGGCGAAGCTCTCCTTCGGCTGCGCCTGCTGTTCCTCAACAGGCTCAGACTGGGGGGCCTCCTCCGCGATCGAGGCGGGTATCACGCTGAGCAGCAGCATGATCGCCGCGATGACAGAGAGTACTTTCTTCATTTTCGCCATGGTTTCCGCTCCTCTCAAGAGTCCGGTAGTAAAAAGCTGGTCGCTGTTCGCTCGGTGTAGCGCGGGGCCGGATGGCGCCGCACGTTCATTATATATCGACGGGGTTACACGACCGGTTACATGAACGGTTACATCCATGAAACGCCGGTGCTTCGCCCGTAACCTTTATTCACTCCCCAGCGGGGTGATCCGCGCGTGGAAGGGCACGCGCTCGCGCGGGTAGGCGGTGTAGAAAATGTGCTCGATGCGCTCCATGACCATGGAGCCGGACTGGTAGTTGACCGTGGGCAGCAGCAGGGCCACCACGTATTCCTCGCAGCGGGTGACGATGTCCCCGCGACGGAGGTTTTTGCGCAGGATCTCCAGCAGGGCCGCCATCGCGCCCTCAAAGAGGACGGAGTCGGCGTCGTCCGGCTCGCCGTCCCCCAGCATGATCAGCCCCAGGAACATGGTGGAGCCCAGGCGCTCCAGGTTGCGCATCTGGATCTGGTAAAACTCCCGGAAGGCCTTCATATCGCAGAAGAAGGGCCCCGGGCCGTCGGAGGTGTCCTCCGTCAGGCGGTTGCGCAGCACGTCCAGGTTGTAGCGCAGCCGCGTACCGGCCTGGGACATCTGCCGGTAAAACTCCCGCATCTCGTCGCTGGGCTCCGCGTCCAGCAGACGGCGGTCCCGGTCGGTGACCTGCTGGTACCGGCTGAGCGCCTCGTCCGTGCGGTTCAGGTGCACCAGCGCCCGCATGCGCTCGATCTGCAGCGGCTCGTCCATATCGTCGATCCTGAGCGCCGCGTCGCTGATGCGCACGATGTCGTTCCACGCCTCGCGCTTGCGCTTGAGCTCGATCAGGGTCAGGGCCGTCTCCAGGAAGATCCTGTGCAGGCGGCTGACCGCCGCGCTGGCGTTGATCATGTCGTCCGGCTGGTAGAGGTCGCCGCGGTACAGGTCCAGCAGGCGCTGGCAGCATTCCTCGCGCTCCGCGTCGTCCAGCTGGCCCTTCAGGCGGTCCTCCAGGTCCAGCAGCTCCAGCACGTCCACCGAGACCTCCGGCTGGCAGACCCACTGGTACACGCCCTGGCCGGATACCAGGCAGGCGCTCAGCGCCGGCGAGATCTCGCTCAGGATCACCCGCAGGCGACTTACCATGGTCTTCAGTGCGTTCTCCGGGTTCGTGCTCCGGCGCCCGCCCCACAGCTCCCGGATCAGTCGGGGCGTCGGCACCGGCTTCCCCCGGTGCAGGATCAGGTAAACCATCAGCGCCGCACCCTTTTTGCTGCGCTGTGGAAGGTTTTCATACTCAGTGCCGCCGCAGGCGATCGTAAACCCGCCCAGCAGACGCACCTGCACTTGTTGGCTCATGACGGTCCCTCCTCGTCCGGAGACATCAGTAAAGCTTTGACGGGACAGCGGTTACAGAACTATCTATCACACCAATTATATTTTAAAGTATTTTTGGGGGCTGCGCAAGGATTTTTCATGTATTTATTCGATGAACTTATCGTAACATATGTAACAATTCAGAAATCCAAACGCGCAATCGCTTCTGCCACCAAGCATTCTTGGGCAGAGACGTTTTGCTGTCTCCGGCCGTTTTCCGACTATTTTCTTCAACGGTTGAAATTTTGTTCGGTTTTTTTCATGGCAACGCGGCAGGCGCGCAAAAGGAGAGCCTATAAATATGGGGCTGTTGCACATCATAGTGAACAGCCCCAATAATAAAGATCAAACGGGATCCCAGGTCGGCGTGAAGGCTCAGTACCCTCTCTTCCGGTCCACCAGGTGACTGAGCGGACGGCCGGCGCAGTAGTTGTCAAAGTCCTCCAGGAACATCTCCACGATGCGCTCCACCGTGTAGGGCAGCGTCGTGTTGCCGGCCACGTGCGGGGTCAGCAGCAGGTTCGGGCACTCCCACAGCGTATCGTCCGCGGGGAGGGGTTCGCGCTCGAACACATCCAGCGCTGCCCCGGCCAGGCGCCCTTCACGCAGGGCGGCCTCCAGCGCCTTCTGGTCGATGGCGGTGCCGCGGCCCACGTTGACCACATAGGCGGTTTCGGGCAGCAGCGCGATGCGCGCGGCGCTGAGCAGGCCCGCCGTCTCCGGGGTGCCGGGCAGGGACATGATCAGCAGGTCGGTCTCCGGCAGGACATCGTCCAGGCGGTCGATCGTTACGACGCGGTCGAACAGCCCGCCGGGATTCGCGCCGCGCCGGTTGACGCCCGTCAGCGAGGCAGGCCCGAAGGCGCGCAGGCGGACGGCGGCCTCGCGGCCGATGTCGCCCGTGCCCAGCAGGGTGATCCGGCTGCCTTTAATGGAGCGGATCGGCAGGTCGCGCTTCCACACGCGCCGCGCGACGATGGCGTTGTAGTCCGCCTGGCGGCGCAGGATCTCCAGACAGACCATCAGGATATGCTCGGCGATGGTCACGCCGTACGCGCCGCTGGAATTGGTCAGCACCGCGTCCGGACTGGCGAAGGCGTCCGGCTTCAGAAAGGGGTCCACCCCCGCGTTGGAGGAGCAGAACCACCTGAGCTTCGGCGCCTGCTTTGCCAGGTCCGCCATATTGGTCAGCAGGATCTCCGCGTCGTGAAGCTCCGGCCCGGCCTGGTCCGCGTTTTCAAAGAACCGCGCGGTAAACCCGTGTCCTTCCGCCGCCGCCGCGATCCGTGCTCTCTGCTCCGGCGTAAACGCCGCCACCACAGCGATCAGTTTTCTTTCCATAACCGTCCTCTCCTTCCGTGTTTTCCCTTTCAGGATATAGCCCGATACGGCGTTTGTCAATAAAAAGCTTCCGGACCTTCCGTATGCCGCGGAGCGCCTCAGCAGCCGCCTCTGAAATATATCGTTCCAATACAGTTCAATTTATTGCATATATAGCACCAGATTGCAGGGCATTTGAAAAACAGCAGCTTGCTTTTGGGGCTCTGTTTTGTTAGAATAGCTCCGTCTCCGCCGTCGCCACCTGCTGGGACGGCCATACCATGGCCAAGAAGGGCCAGGCCGGCAAGGCACTCTTCGCCAAGATCAGGCCGGGCAAGAAAGCGGCCCAGTAATACCAGAGGGGCTGCTGCGAACTGTTCCGCAGCAGCCCCCGTTTTTCAACAAATTTAAGAGGTGACTGACAATGACCATGCAAGCGAATTACGAAGCCTACGCCGCCCGCCGCAAGGCGATGGAAGGCACCCATTTCGGACCGCTCTGGCTGAACCAGGAGCAGCGGTACGTGCATCCGTTCCGCATTTTCGGCAACGTCTGGTACGTGGGCGACAGCTGGGTATGCGTGCACCTGATCGACACCGGCGACGGCCTGCTGCTGATCGACTCCGGCAACTGCGGCGCGACGGCCATGCTGATCCAGGCCATCTGGGAAGCGGGCTTCAATCCCGCGGACGTGAAGTGGATCATCCACTCCCACGGCCATCTGGACCATATCGGCGGCGCGGTGTTCTTCAAGCGGATGTTCGGCACCAAGCTGTACCTGGGCGAGCCCGACGCGCGCATGTTCCGCGAAAAGCCGTGGATCAGCGCGATCCAGGACGCCTACAACGACGGCGACGCCCTGTTCGAGCCGGATTACGAGATCAAGGAAGGCGACGTGCTGACCTTCGGCAACACGACCATGACCTTCTACCTGGTGCCCGGCCATACCGACGGCTGCATCGCCGCCTTCTTCGACGCCCACGAGGGCGACAAGACGGTGCGCTGCGGCTATTACGGCGGCTTCGGCTTCAACACCCTGCAGAAGGATTACCTGATCGAGATCGGCGACCCCGAGTACAAAACACGCCAGGTCTACCTGAACTCCCTGGCCAAGGTGCGCGACCAGAAGGTGGAGCTGTTCCTGGGCAACCACTGCATCAACAACGATACCCTGGGCCGCCGCCAGAAGCAGCTCGAGAATCCGGACGGGCCGACCCCCTTCCTGGACGACCAGCTGTGGAAGAACTATCTCGACATGAAGCGCGACGACCTGCTCAAGTTCATGGCGGACCCGAAGAACAGCTGAGGTGAAACGATGAAAGCCCCGATCATTACCGAAATGCAGGTCATCCCGGTCGCCGGATATGACAGCATGCTGATGACCCTGTCCGGCGCGCACGCGCCGCTGTTCACCCGCAACCTGGTCATCCTGAAGGACTCCGCCGGCCACACCGGCATCGGCGAGATCCACGGCGGTGACTACACGCACGACGGGCTGGTGGCCATGAAGCCGCTGGTGGAGGGCATGCCCGTATCCGAGTGCCGCAAGGTGCTGCAGAAGATCCACAGCGCTATCGACCCGCACGCCGACGAGGCCAGCGACGGCATCCAGACCCTGGATATCTCCAAGCTGAAATACGTGGTGCGCAGCGAATGGGCCATCGAGTGCGCCATGCTGGACCTGCTGGGCCAGTACCTGGAGGTGCCCATGGCCGAGCTGCTGGGCGAAGGCAAGCAGCGCGACGAGGTGGAGGTGCTGGGCTATCTCTTCTACGTTTCCGACAAGAACAAGACGCCCGCCGGCGAGACCCAGTACCTGGACGAATCCGGAAGCGCCGATCCCTGGTTCCGCCTGCGACGCCAGGAGATCCTGACCCCCGCGCGGATCGCCGAGGAGGCCGAGGCCGTATACGAAAAGTACGGCATGCGGAACTTCAAGCTCAAGGGCGGCGTGCTGCGCGGCGAAGAGGAAATGGAGGCCTGCCGCGCGGTGAAAAAGCGCTTTCCCGAAGCGCGCGTGAACATCGACCCCAACGGCGCGTGGAGCCTTCGCGAGGCGATCAGCCTCTGCAGGGACATGCATAACGTGCTCACCTACGTCGAGGACCCCTGCGGGCCCGAGGCCGGCTTCTCCGGCCGCGAGATCATGCGTGAATTCAAAAACGCCACCCAGTTCCAGGTGGCGACGAACATGATCGCCACAGACTGGCGGCAGTTCTATCACACGACGGCGCTGAACGCCTGCGATATCATCCTGGCCGACCCCCACTTCTGGGGCTTCGACGGCGCGATCCGCATGAGCCAGCTGCTGGCGTCCTGGGGGCTGACCTTCGGCATCCACTCCAACAACCACTTCGACATCACCCTGGCCGCGTTCGCCCAGGTGGGCGCCGCCGCCGTGGGCCAGGTCGCGCCGCTGGACACCCACTGGATCTGGCAGGACGGGCAGAACCTGCTGGAGGACACGCCGCAGATCGTGGGCGGCAAGCTGCAGGTGCCTCAGGCGCCCGGCCTCGGCGTGCGCCTGAACATGAAGCGCGTGGAGGAGGCCAACCGGCTGTACAGCAGCATGTCCAGCCATGACCGCAACGACGCCACCGCCATGCAGTACCTGATCCCCGGCTGGAAGTACGACCACAAAAAGCCGTGTCTGGTGCGGTGACTATGATGATCTCAAATCCCGTTCCCCGCGATCCGTCGCGGCCGGCCAACCCGCTGACAGAGGCCAACTGCCCGTGCACCCGGGACTGTCCCCGGCACGGCAACTGCTTTGAGTGCGTCGCCAATCACCGGGACACGGTGACCACTACGCCTCCTGCCTGCCTGAGGGCCCTGTATCAGAAAAAAGAGCCGTGATCAGGGCCTGACGTAGTTCAGGGTCCTGTCGATCCCGCATTCCTTCATCCGCCGCCAGAGCGTCGTCTTGCTGACGCCAAGCTCTGCGGCGGTTTTTTCTCTGTTGCCGTGGTTGCGTGTCAGGGCCTCCAGCAGCGCCTCCGCCCGGGGATCCCGGAAGGCGGGCTCGTCCGCCCCGGTCTCGCGCGCGGGATCGTCCATCTCGGCCAGGTGCCGGCTCAGGACGCCCTCGCTGACCGTTCTGCTCTCCGCCAGCAGTACCAGGCGCTTGCACAGGCTGTTCATCTGGTCCATATTGCCCGGCCAGCTGTAATGCTCCAGAAAGCTCTCCGCCCCGGGGGTTAGCGTCATGCTGCGCTTGTAGACGCCGCTCCAGTCCTCCAGCATGCGGGTGAACAGGGGCACGATGTCGCCCGGCCTGCTGCGCAGCGGCGGGATCTCCAGCCGCAGCGCGGACAGGGCGTAATACAGGTCCTTGCGCAGCCGCCCCTGCTGCTGCAGCTCCTTCAGGCTGGCGGTGGTGGAGACGATCAGCCGCACGTCCATCTCCCGGCTCTCGGAGGAGCTGTTCTGGATATAGCGTCCCCCGGCCAGCTGCAGCAGCTTGTACTGCGTCTCGATGGCCATCAGCTCCGGATGCCGGATATACAGGGTGCCGCCCTTGCTCAGCTCCACGGTGGACAGCTCCGCGTCCTTGCGGGCGCTGAAGCGGCCGAACAGCTTCTCGTCGATATCGTCCGGGTGCCAGACGCTGCAGTCGAAGGTCACGAACGCGTTCTCCCGCCGCAGCGAGGCGTTGTGGATGCACTGGGCGATCATCCCCTTGCCCACGCCGGATTCCCCCGCCAGCAGGACGGCCTGGGAATGCTTGGAGAGGCGCTGCGCCTGGTGCAGCACATCGTGGTAGCGCATATCCTTGGTCGCGAGATCCTTGAAGCTGAACCGCGCCACATAGCCCTGCCGGGCGGCCTCCTGGCGCAGCTGCGCGTTCATCAGGCTGATCTGCCGCCCCTCCTGGAAGGTCAGGATCGCGCCCTGGATCTGCTCGTCCACCCGCACGGGGATCATGTTGATCACCACGCTGCGCTGCTGGATGGCGACGATCAGCAGGTCCGACTCCTTTCCCTCCCGCAGGACAGAGACCAGGCTCTCCTCGTCCAGGCCCTCGACGACCTCGGTCAGCGGCTGGCGGATGACCTGCTCCGGCCGCTTGCCCAGCAGCTGGTAGCACGCGCGGTTGGCGCGCACGACCCTGCCCGTCGGATCCACCTGCATGATGGCGGAGAAGGTGTTATCCAGCATGATGCTCATCTCCGCGCTGTTGTGGCGCATCAGGTCGATACTGTAGGCCACGCGCGTGGCGGTCTCCAGCACCTCGCGGATGCTCTCCTCCCCCATCGCCAGGAAGGCGTAGGCCATGCCCAGCTCCGTCGCCCGGTGGCCGACCACCTCGCCGCCGATGACCCCCTGGCAGCGCTCTGCGTAGGCCCGGTCCACCAGCAGACGGTACTGCTCGATATCCGTGGCCATGTACACCTTCAGGTCGATGCCCAGCGCCTCGCCGATGCCCTCGTTGAAGCGTTCCATGCTGTGGATCATGTTGAAAAAGCCGATGATCCCGATCCGGACGGGCTCGCCGTCCTCCCGCCGGATCTGCTGCGCCAGCGCCATCACCTGGCTTTCCAGCTCCTGGGTGGATACGCGCATCTCGATGACCGGGATGACCACGCTCTCCCGGATCAGCCTGGCCTGCATGCCGCGGGCGATGATCATTTCGCAGCCCTGCTTCTCCAGCTCCTCGGCGCGGCGGCCGATCTGCTCCGTTTCGACGAACTCCACGCACATGGGCTGGATCCTCGGATAGCGTGCGACCATCGCCTCCGCCTCCTGCTTCAGCTCCGGATAGGGCATCAGGACCGCTGTTTTCGCCATACGTCTTTCCTCCATCAGTTGGTCAGCTTATTCTATCAGATATCCCGACAGGCGTCAATGAAATGTTTGATTTCAATACGTTTCATTTCATTGACTTTGATTCACCGCGGACGGCATTTTTGAATTGACGCCCTTCCATGATTATGCTAAATTATTACCGTCTAATAATCCTCGGATGAGAAAGGAGAAATTACCATGAGCTTCACTCCCAAGGGCATCGTCGTCCCGATCGTCACTCCTGTCGATGAGAACGGCAAGCTCAATGAAAAGGCCTACCGCGGCCTGGTCGATTACCTGGCCGATAACGGCATCCACGGCGTATTCCCCTTCGGCACCACCGGCGAATTCTACGCCTATGACCTCGGCTTCTACACCCACCTGCTCGAGGTGACCAAGGACGCCGTCCGCGGCCGCATGCAGATCTACGCCGGCGCGAACCACATCACCACCAAGGGCGCGGCGGAAATCGCCAAGGCCGTGGAAAGGGTCGGAGGCATCGACGCCCTGAGCGTGCTCACGCCCATGTTCGTCAGCCAGACCCAGGAAGAGGTCTACACCTACTACAAGGAGATCGCGGCTGAGACCAGCCTGCCCATCATCATCTACAACAACAAGCCCAAGACCAACGTGGGCGTGGATCCGGCGACCATCGCGAAGCTGGCGGAAATCGACAACATCGTCGCCGCGAAGGACTCCACCGGCGACATGACCAACGCTGAGGAATACATCCGCCTGACCCGCGGCATGGACTTCAGCGTAATGATGGGCCGCGACACGCTGATCCTGGCCGGCCTGCACTACGGTGCCTCCGGCGCCATCGCGAGCTGCGCCAACGTGGCCCCGCGCATCGCCGTGGACATTTACGAAAAGTTCCAGCAGGGTGACTACCAGGGCGCGCTAGACGCGCAGTTCAAGCTGTCCGCGCTCCGCGTCGCCACCAACATGGGTTCCTTCCCCGTCACCCTCAAGGAGGCGCTCAAGCTGATCGGCCACGACTGCGGCGATTGCGTGAAGCCCATCCTGCCCCTGCATGAGGACCAGCGTGAAAAGCTGCGCGGCGTCCTCGCCGGCATGGGCCTGCTCTGATCCCCCGCGCTGTCATCTGGATGAACCCAGTTGATATAGATCGCTGACTAACACTCAACATCCATTTTTAAGGAGGAAAACACTTATGAAAATCGCATTTATCGGTCTGGGAATCATGGGCAAGCCCATGGCGAAGAACCTGCTGAAGGCCGGCCACCAGCTGCGCGTGTACGACCGCAACGAAGCCACCATCGAAGAGCTCAAGGCCGCCGGCGCGACCGCCTGCTCCTGCTCCGCCGAGACCGTCGAAGGCGTCGACCTGGTGCTGACCATGCTGCCCAACAGCCCCCACGTCAAGTCCGTCATGCTCGAGGACGACAAGCTGGCTGAAAAGATGCCCAAGACCGCCACTTTCATCGATATGTCCTCCATCAATCCCGTCGCCTCCCGTGAGATCGCTGCCGAGCTGGCGAAATACGGCATCGACATGCTGGACGCGCCCGTATCCGGCGGCCAGCCCAAGGCCATTGACGGCACCCTGAGCTTCATGGTCGGCGGCAAGAAGGAAGTTTTCGACAAGTTTGAGCCCGTCCTCAAGGCCATGGGTTCTTCCGTGGTGCTCTGCGGCGACGTCGGCGCGGGCAACGTGACCAAGCTGTGCAACCAGACCATCGTGGCCGTGAACATCGCGGCGCTGGCGGAAGCCATGCAGATGGGTCAGATGTGCGGCGTTGAGCCCCAGAAGATCTTCGAGGCCATCAAGGGCGGCCTGGCCGGCTCCACGGTCATGAACGCGAAGGCTCCCATGATGATGGACCAGAACTTCCAGCCCGGCTTCCGCATCGACCTGCACATCAAGGACCTGAACAACGTGGTGGACGCCGCGAAGGCCGTGGACGCTCCCATCCCGCTGACCCAGGCCGTGCTCGAAATGATGAAGGTCCTGCACCACGACGGCGATGGCGCCTGCGACCACAGCGCCCTGCTCAAGTACTACCAGAAGCTGACCGGAGAAGTGCTGCACCATTAATTTCCCTCGCTTGCATGAGGCATGACATTAGTGAGGAATGATGAGTGAGGAGTGAGGAGTTCAGGAAGAGACTTCTTTGCTCCGCTTCGGAGTTTCACCGATTGCTTCGGCGCTCCGCCGATATGGTCTTGTGCTGATGTATCGTCAGGCAGCCATAAAATCAAAGAAATCGCCTCGGCGATTTCATCCTGAACTCCTCACTCATACTTCCTCACTCCTCACTCTTCTCAATTCTCTCCCGGAGGTTATCACCATGAAATTCTTATTCGCCCCCGACTCCTTCAAGGGGTCACTGACCGCGATACAGATCACGGATATCCTGGACCGGGTCGCGGCGCGGCATTTTCCCGGCGCGGAGACCATCGCGATCCCCGTGGCGGACGGCGGCGAGGGCACCACGGACGCGCTGCTGAGGGCGGACTTCGGGCAGAAGTTCCGCATTCCCGTCACCGGCCCGCTGTTCGAGAAGGAAGAGGCTTCCTGGGGGATGCTGGGCGACGGCGAGACCGCGGTCATGGAAATGGCACAGGCCAGCGGCCTGCCCTATGTGGCCGAGGCGCACCGTGATCCGCGCCGGACGACCACCCTGGGCACCGGCGAGATGATCCGCAATGCCATCCAGAGAGG
Organism: uncultured Eubacteriales bacterium; assembly: GCA_902760595.1. Taxonomy (GTDB): domain Bacteria; phylum Bacillota; class Clostridia; order Christensenellales; family Aristaeellaceae; genus UBA4246. Next base: position 28,313 of record CACWHI010000019.1, on the reverse strand, counting down.
CGCAACCAAGCTGCTGATCGGCATCGGCGGCAGCGCTACCAATGACGGCGGCATGGGTATGCTGGCCGCCCTGGGCGCGAAATTCACCGACAAGGACGGGCAGGAGGTTTCCCCCGTCGGCGGCAGCCTGATCAATGTCGCCCGCGCGGATTTCTCCGGCCTGATGCCGGAGCTGAACGACATTGAGATCACCGTCATCTGCGACGTGACCAACCCGCTGCTGGGCGAATCCGGCGCGACGTGGATCTACGGCCCGCAGAAGGGCGCGACGCCCGAGATCCGCGACGAGCTCGAGGAGGGCATGAAGAACTATGCCCAGGTCGTTTCCGAAGCCATCGGCCGGGACATCGCGAGCTTCCCCGGCGCGGGCGCGGCGGGCGGCCTCGGCGCGGCGCTGGGCGGCGTGCTGAAGGCGCGGCTCAAGAGCGGTATCGACGCGGTGCTCGAGGCCGTGCGCTTTGACCAGAAGCTCGAGGGCGTGGACCTGGTCGTGACCGGCGAAGGACGCATCGACGGCCAGTCCGTACACTTCGGCAAGGTGCCCGTAGGCGTCGCCAGGCACTGCGCCGCGAAGGGCATCCCGGTCATCGCCATCGTCGGCGGCATCGGCGAGGGTGCCGAAGGCCTGTACGACATCTGCGAAAGCACGATCCAGACCACCGTGTCCGGTCCCATGCCCCTGCAATCCGCCATGGAGAACGCCGAAGCGCTCTACGAGAGCGCCGCGGACAGGGTGTTCAGGGCGGTTAAGATTGGAATGAGACTGGGAAATAAGTGAGGAATGAGGAGTGAGGAGTGCAGGTTCAAATGCCGCCGCTTCGCTATGGCATTTGTATAATTGTTGCGGCCTGCCTGCGGCAGGCGATATAGACCATACCGCACGAAGTGCCGCAACAGTGAAAGAATACTCCGAAGCAACGCGGAGGAGTTTCTTCCGCAACTCCTCACTCCTCACTCATCACTCCTGACTTCTTCCCTCACTATCATTTAATAACAGCGTTAAAGAAAGGCAGGCGTTAGCATTGATCCCGAAAGTCGTAAAAATGGACGTATATCCCGTAGCGGGCCACGACTCCATGGAGCTGAATCTTTCCGGCGCGCACGCGCCGTATTTCACCCGCAACGTCGTCGTGCTGGAGGATTCCACCGGCAACCTGGGCGTGGGCGAGGTGCCCGGCGGCCAGAAGATCACCAAGGCCCTGGAAGACGTGAAGGACCTGGTGCTGGGCACCAGCATCGCGGACTACAAGGGCACCCTGAACAAGGTGCGCGCCTGGCTGAACGCCAATATCAAGGACGACGTGCGCGGCCTGCAGACCTTCGACCTGCGCACCGGCGTGCACGTGGTCACCGCCATCGAAGCGCCCCTGCTGGACCTGCTGGGCAAGTACCTGGAGGTCCCCGCCGCCGCGCTGATGGGCGACGGCATCCAGCGCGACCGCGTGCAGTTCCTGAGCTACCTGTTCTATATCGGCGACCGAAAAAAGACCGACCTGCCCTACATGAGCGAGGAAAACAGCGAATGCGCCTGGTACCGCCTGCGCAATGAGGAAGCGCTGACCCCGGACGCCATCGTGGAGTTGGCGAAGGCGACCGTCGAAAAGTACGGCTTTGTGGACTTCAAGCTCAAGGGCGGCGTGCTGGCGCCGAAGGAAGAGGTCAAGGCCGTCACCGCCATCAAGAAAGCCTATCCCAACGCGCGCGTGGACCTGGACCCCAACGGCTGCTGGAGCCTGAAGGAAGCGCTCGAGGTCGCGCCTGACCTGAAGAACGTGCTGGCCTATATGGAAGACCCCTGCGGCGCCGAGGACGGCTTCTCCGGCCGCGAGATCATGGCCGAGTTCCGCAAGGCGACCATGATGCCCACCGCCACCAACATGATCAACACCGACTGGCGCCAGATGTGCCATACCATCGCCCTGCAGAGCGTGGACATCCCGCTGGCGGACCCGCACTTCTGGACTATGAACGGCTCCGTCCGCGTCGGCCAGCTGTGCAATGATTTCGGTCTCATGTGGGGCTGCCACTCCAACAACCACTTCGATATCTCCCTGGCCATGGTGACCCAGTGCGCCGCCGCGATCCCGGGCAAGATGAACGGCATCGACACCCACTGGATCTGGCAGGAGGGCCGCGAGCGCCTGACCAAGGAGCCGCTGCAGATCGTGGACGGCTGCATCGACCTGCCGAAGAAGCCCGGCCTGGGCATCGACGTCGACCTGGACCAGGTCAAGAAGGCCAACAAGATCTACCTCGAAAACTGCCTCGGCGCCCGCAACGACGCCATCGGCATGCAATACCTGATCCCCGGCTGGAAGTTTGATAACAAGAAGCCGTGCCTGGTACGGTAAAGTGAAGTGAGGAGTGAGGAAGGAGGAGTGAGGAGTTCAGGTGCAAATGCCGCCGCTTCGCTATGGCATTTGTGTGATCAATGCGGCCTGCTGCAGGCGATATAGACCATACCGCATGAAGTGCCGCAACAGTGAAAGAATACTCCGGAGCAACGCGGAGGAGTTTCTTCCGCAACTCCTCACTCCTCACTCATCACTCCTAACTTCTTTTTGTTGTTTTTTTCTCAATCACCGCCATATAAAGGAGTTCCCCCATGCGTACCTACGTCCAGATCAAGCCGGAAGACAACGTCGCCATCGCGGTGCATGAGCTGCCGAAGGGCACGGAAATCATGCCGGGCGTCATCACGCTGTCCAATATCCCCCAGGCGCACAAGATCGCCCTGACCGACATCCCGAAGGACGGCGCGGTCATCCGCTACGGCGTCACGCTGGGGTACGCCATCGACCCCATCGCGAAGGGACAGTGGATCAACGAGTACATGCTGCGCCTGCCGACTCCGCCGTCCCTGGACGATATGCCCTGGGGCACGAATATCCGCACGGACCTGCCCGAGCCGCCGGTGAAAACCTGGTGGGGCTACCGCAATCCCGAGGGTGGCTATGCCGGCACGCGCAACATGCTGGGCATCCAGACCACCGTGCAGTGCGTGGAGGGCACGCTGAACGTGGCCCTGGAGCGCATCAGGAAGGAGCTGCTGCCCAAGTATCCCCATGTGGACGACGTGGTGGCGATCAACCACGCTTACGGCTGCGGCGTCGCCATCAACGCGCCGGAGGCCAAGGTGCCCATCCGCGCCCTGCGCAACATCGCGCACCATCCCAATTTCGGCGGTCAGCTGATGGTGGTATCCCTGGGCTGTGAAAAGCTGACGGTGGATATGCTGGTCGGTCCGGAAAACAACACGCCCGAAAACGTGGTCGTGCTGCAGGAATGCCACGGCTTCGAGGGCTGCATGAAGGCGCTCATGGACATGGCCGATAAGAAGCTGAAGATCCTGAACGAGCGCCGGCGCGAGGAGCTGCCGCTCTCCGACCTGCTGATCGGCATGCAGTGCGGCGGCAGCGACGCCTTTTCCGGCGTATCCGCCAACCCCTCCGCAGGCTACGCGGCGGATATGCTCGTGCAGGGCGGCGGCACCGTGCTGTTCAGCGAGGTGACCGAGGTCCGCGACGGCGTGCATTTCATCGCCGAGCGCTGCGTGAGCGCCGAGGTGCGAGACCGCCTGGCCGAGGAGATGCGCTGGTACGACCATTACCTGGACGAGGGCCGGGTCGACCGCAGCGCGAACCCCACCCCCGGCAATAAAAAGGGCGGCCTGGCCAATATCGTGGAGAAGGCCATGGGCTCCATTGCCAAGTCCGGCACCTCGCCCATCGTGGAGGTGCTCTCCCCCGCCGAACGGCCAACGAAGCACGGCGAGATCTTCGCCGCGACGCCCGCCAGCGACATCGTGTGCGGCCCGTGCCAGATGGCCAGCGGCATCGGCCTGCAGGTGTTCATGACCGGCCGCGGCACACCCTATAACCTGGCGGCCGTGCCCGTCATCAAGGTCTGCTCCCGCAACGAGCTCAAGGAGCAGTGGCCCGATATCATCGACATCAGCGCCGGCGCCGTCGCCACCGGCGAAAAGACCATCGAGGAAGTCGGCACCGAGATCTTCCACAAGATCATCGCCTGCGCCAGCGGCCAGGACCAGCCCTTTGCCGAGAAATACCGCATGCACAACTACCTGTGCATCTTCAATCCCGCGCCGATCACCTGAGCAGTAGAATTAAGAAGTAGGAGGTAGGAAGTAGAAAGTAGGAAGTAATTCTTGTACGCTTAGCGGTTCTGCAGGCAACCAAGTATATCTACTTCCTACTTCCTAACTCCTACTTCCTAACTCTCATTTTCTGCCTTCTACTTCATACTTCTACTTTGTGCCTGGCTTTCGTTTGTTCACGTTCAGGAGGTTTGTATGGCTCTTCGCATCACCAATGAAGCCAATCGCTGCCTGCAGTGCAAGCGGCCCATGTGCAGGGAGGGCTGCCCGGCCCATACGCCGATCCCGCAGGCGATCGCCCTGTTCAAGGAAAACCGGCTGATGGAAGCCGGGCATCTGCTGTTCGAAAACAACCCCATGTCGCTCGTCTGCTCCATGGTCTGCGACCACATGGCGCAGTGCGCGGGGCACTGCGTGCTCAACCACAAGGGGCAGCCGGTGCATTTTTATGAGATCGAGCGCTTCATTTCGGACGCTTATCTGGACCGCATGGTGATCGAGAAGGCCCCCTTCAACGGCAAGACCGTGGCCGTCATCGGCAGCGGGCCCGCCGGCCTGACTGTCGCCATCATGCTGGCCAAGCAGGGCTACGGCGTCACCATTTTCGAGGAGAAGGACCGCATCGGCGGCATGATGCAGTACGGCATCCCGGACTTCCGCCTCCCCAAGACCATCATCGACCGGTATAAGGCGCGCCTGCTGGAAATGGGCGTGCACATCCGTCCCCACGTGGTCATGGGCGGAGACCTGATGATCGACAACCTGTTCCGGGACGGCTACCGTTCCGTATTCATCGGCACCGGCGTATGGCGTCCCTCCACCCTCGGCATCGAGGGCGAGACGCTGGCCAACGTGCATTTCGGCATCAGCTACCTGGCCCGGCCCATCAGCTACACCGTCGGGCAGACGGTCGCCGTCATCGGCATGGGCAACGTCGCCATGGACGTGGCGCGCACCGCCTTCCGCCACGGCGCGCAGCGCGTGATGCTGTTCCAGCGCGGCAGCAAGTCCCCCGCCAGCGATCACGAGATGGAGTACGCGCGTCTGGACGGCGCGGAGTTCTTCTTCGGCAAATCCATCCAGCGCATCACGCCCGAGGGCCCGGTCTTCAAAAACTCCGTGCTCAATGAGCAGGGCCGTCCCATCGGCGTCGAGGGCGAGGACGAGCTGGTGCGCGCCGATACCACCATCATCGCCATCAACCAGAAGCCCAAGGACAAGCTGGTCAACACCACCCACGGCCTGGAGGCCTCCGAGCGCGGTTTGCTGATCGTGGACGAGAACAATATGACGACCCGCGAGGGCGTATTCGCCGCGGGCGATGTGGTGCACGGCTCCCTGACCGTCGTGCACGCGGTGAACGACGCGAAGAACGCCGCCAACGCCATGATCAGGTATATGGAGAGCCATGAGTAAGATCTACCAGGTATACGGGCAGGACGCCCATGATATGACCCTGAAGCTGCTGGAAGCGTCAGACGCCATCCGTCTGGTGCCCGCCGGCGGCTCCGTCGCGCTGAAGCCGAACCTGGTGATCGCCGGCACGCCCGAGGACGGCGCGACGACCCACGCCGGCGTGCTGAGCGGCTGCATCGAATACTTCCGGGCGCGCGGCGTCCGGGAAATCAGCGTCATCGAGGGCAGCTGGGTCGGCGACGAGACCATGCGCGCCATGCGCCGCGCCGGCTATGACAAGGTATGTGAAAAATATAACGTCCCCTTCTTCGACCTCAAAAAGGACGAGACCCGCGCCGTCAAAACGGCCATCGGCAATATCGACATCTGCTGCCGCGCTTTGGACGCGGGGCTGCTCGTAGACCTGCCGGTGCTCAAGGGCCACGGACAGACGCTGATGACCTGCGCGCTCAAGAACCTGAAGGGCTGCCTGCCGGACCGCGAGAAGCGGCGCTTCCACGCGCTCGGCCTGCAGAAGCCCATCGCCGCCCTCGGCGCTGTACTGAAGCCGCGCCTGATCATCGTGGACAGCATCTGCGGCGATCTCGACTTTGAGGAGGGTGGCAACCCGGTAGAAACCAACCGCATGTACCTGGGCACGGACGCCGTGCAGCTGGACGCCTATGGCCGCGCCCTGATGGGCCTGAACCCGGAGGAGGTGCCCTACATCGAGATGTGCGAGCGCTGGGGCGGCGGAAGCACCGCCTGGAGCGCCGCGGACATCGAGGAGCTGAACCAGCCCAGCGACGCGGCGGCCTATCCGAAGCCCCGGGGCGTGGTCGCCAGCCTGACCCGCAACGTGCATCAGAATCAAGCCTGCTCCGCGTGCTTCGCCGCGCTCGCCCGCGCCCTGTACACGAGCCGCTGCGGGGAGAAGGAAAGCATCTATATCGGTCAGGGCTGGCAGGGAAAACGCCTGGACGGCCTCGGCATCGGCAAGTGCTGCCGCGGCGCGGCGCAGTGCGTGATGGGCTGCCCGCCCACCGCGGACGCCATCGCGCGCAAGCTGGAAGAGCTGCAATACGGCGCGGGCTGACGTACGCGCGGAGGGGCGACGCATGGACAAGCTCTGGTCTCTTGAATTCAACATTTTCGTGATGATCGCCGTCGGCTTCCTGCTCCGCAAAACGCGCATCGTGGGCAAGGAAGCCGAACGCGTCATCACCGATCTCGTGCTGTACGCCGTGCTGCCGTGCAGCATTTTCAATTCCTTTTTAGGCGGTCAGTCGGACGCGGCCGGCGCGGATTATCTCGCGGTGCTGCTGGTCTCCATCGGCATCCAGTTCCTGGCGCTGCTGTACGGCAAGTTCGCTTTTTCCAAGGAGAACGCCGACCGTCGCTGCAGCCTGGGCTACGCGATGATCTGCTCCAACGCGGGCTTTCTCGGCAACGCCATCACGGAGGGCGTATTCGGCGCGACCGGGCTGAGCCTGACGAGCATCTACCTGATCCCACAGCGCATCATGATGTGGTCGGAGGGCCTGGCCATTTATTCCGGCGTGTCGGACAAGAAGGCCACGCTCAAGAAGGTCGTGACCCACCCGTGCGTGGTCGCGTGCTTCCTGGGCGTCATCGTCATGTTCGCACGCATCCCCTTTCCCGCCCTCCTGCAGGCGCCCATCCGCAGCATCGGCAGCTGCAACACGCCGCTGACCATGATGATGATCGGCATGATCCTGAGCGAACTGGACCTGCGGCACATGGTCAACAGGACCATCGCCTGGTTCACGTTCCACCGGCTGATCCTGATGCCGCTCATTGTCCTGCTTGGCTGCAGGGCGTTGGGCGTCAGCCAGACGGTGACGGGCGTCAGCGTGCTGCTGGCCGCCATGCCCGCCGGCGCGACCACCACCATGCTCTCCACCAAGTACGGCCGCGACCCGGAGTTCGCCACCCAGCTGGTGATCTTCACCACGCTCTGCTCGATCCCCGCCATCTTTCTTTGGAGCCTGCTGCTGACGCGGTAGGTATGTGACGGCAGGAGGGACTGTTCAATCTCAAACGTGAACAGTCCCTCCTGTTTTTTGTTATATGATACTAATATCTGGTAAAAATGCTAAAAGATTGTGCGTGGATTTGGCGTTTGATCAAGGAACCCGCACGAAAGCGTACCCATAGGTACGGTGAGAGTGGGTGACGCTGAGCAAGCGTCAAAGACACGTGCAAGATTTAGCGGTTTTACCAGAGTTTAGTATGAGCCTGACCAGCCTGCAGTTGTCCGTGCCGGCCGTCCAGAAGCGCTCGAGCGGGATATCCCGGATCCGGCAGATGATGCTCGCGTTCATGGCGATATGTCCGGCGATCAGGACGTCCTTGTCCTGACGGAGCAGCGGCTCCGCCACCTCCGCAAGAAATTGCCCGGTCCTGGCGAACAGCTGCTCAAAGCTTTCCGCGCCCCTCGCGGGAACATACCTTTCCGGAGCGTGAAAAAACGCCGTGATCGGGCTGTCCTCCGGCTGGGCGTCGATGTTCTGGCCCTCGTACTCGCCAAAGCACATTTCCGCCAGCCGCCGGTCCGTAACGACCGGCACACCCGTGCCCTCGAGCAGGATCTCCGCGGTCTCACGCGCCCGCGCCAGCGGGGACGAGAAGCAGATATCGAAATGGATGTCCCGGTACTCCTCCCGCGCCTTCTCCGCCATCGCGCGCCCCGTCTCATTCAGCGGGATATCCGTCTGCCCCTGCAGCCGGCGCTGCACGTTCCAGGCTGTCTGCCCATGTCTGATGATATACAGCATATCGATGCCCTCAATGATGTGAAGCGCCCGTCCGGCATATGCCGGACGGGCGCTGATGCTTGGCCGATCAATACATGCCGCCCATGTCGGGGTTGCCGGCGGGAGCGGGAGCCGGGGGCTCGGGGATGTCGGTCACGAGGCTCTCGGTGGTCAGGACCATCGCGGCCACGGAAGCGGCGTTCTGCAGGGCGCTGCGGGTGACCTTGGTCGGGTCGATGATGCCGCGCTCGATCATGTCGATGTATTCGCCCTTCAGCGCGTCATAGCCATAGCCGGCCTTGCGGCTGCGGCGGATGTTCTCGATGATGACGGAGCCGTCGATGCCCGCGTTCTGGGCGATCTGGCGCATGGGCTCTTCCATCGCGCGCAGGACGATCTGCACGCCGGTCCTGGCGTCGCCCTGGTACTTGGTCTGCTCCTCAGCCACCTTCTTGGTGACGTTCAGCAGGGCCACGCCGCCGCCGGGGACGATGCCCTCTTCGACAGCCGCGCGGGTCGCAGCCAGCGCGTCCTCGATGCGGAGCTTGCGCTCTTTCATTTCGACCTCGGTCGCGGCGCCGACATGGATGACGGCTACGCCGCCAGCCAGCTTGGCGAGGCGCTCCTGCAGCTTCTCGCGGTCATAATCGCTCTTGGTCTCGGCGATCTGGGCCTTGATCTGCTGGATGCGGGCCTGGATGTCTTCCTTCCGGCCGGCGCCTTCCACGATGGTGGTGTTTTCTTTGTCCACCTTGACCTGGCGGGCAGTGCCCAGCATATCCATCTTCGCGTCCTTGAGCTCGATGCCCAGCTCGGTGGAGATGACGGTACCGCCGGTCAGGATGGCGATATCCTGCAGCATTTCCTTGCGGCGGTCGCCGAAGCCGGGGGCCTTGACGGCAACGCAGGTGAAGGTGCCGCGCAGCTTGTTCAGCACCAGGGTGGCCAGGGCTTCGCCCTCGACATCCTCGGCGATGATCAGCATCTTGCGGCCGGCCTGCACCACCTGCTCCAGTACGGGCAGGATCTCCTGGATGTTGCTGATCTTCTTGTCGGTGATCAGGATCATCGGGTTCTCCAGCTCAGCGACCATCTTGTCGGAATCGGTGACCATGTACGCGGAAGCGTAGCCGCGGTCGAACTGCATGCCTTCCACGGTGTTCAGCTCGGTCTTCATGGTCTTGCTCTCTTCAACGGTGATAACGCCGTCGTTGCCGACCTTCTCCATGGCGTCGGAGATCAGCTTGCCGATCTCTTCGTCGCCGGCGGAGATGGAAGCGACCTGCGCGATGGCCTGCTTACCGGTAATAGGCTGGCTGATTTCCTTCAGCGCGTTCACAGCGGCGTCGGTGGCGGCCTCGATGCCCTTCTTCAGGACCATCGGGTTCGCGCCGGCAGCCAGGTTCTTGATGCCCTCGCGGACGATGGCCTGAGCCAGCAGGGTGGCGGTGGTGGTGCCGTCGCCGGCCACGTCGTTGGTCTTGGTAGCGACTTCCTTGATCAGCTGGGCGCCCATGTTTTCAAAGGGATCCTTCAGCTCCACTTCCTTGGCGATGGTCACACCGTCATTGGTGATGAGGGGAGAGCCGTACTTCTTGTCCAGCACGACGTTGCGGCCCTTCGGGCCCAGGGTGATCTTCACGGTATTGGCCAGCTGGTCGATACCGGACTGCAGAGAACGGCGGGCATCCTCGCCGTACTTGATTTGCTTTGCCATGATCGTGTTCCTCCAAATTCCTGTTGATTATTCGACGACAGCGAGGATATCGCTCTGACGGACCAGGATCAGCTCCTGATTGTCCAGCTTGACCTCGGTACCGGCATACTTGGAATAAATGACCTTCTGGCCGACCTTCACCTGCATGGCGACTTCCTTGCCGTCCACCATGCCGCCGGGGCCCACGGCCAGCACTTCCGCCATCTGGGGCTTTTCCTTCGCGGAGCCGGGCAGGACGATGCCGCCCTTAGTCACTTCTTCAGTCTCTACATTTTTGATGACCACACGGTCAAACAACGGCTTTACGTTCATCGTTCAAACCTCCTTGAGTTTTGTTAGCACTCTCATTCATCGAGTGCTAACCTACGCGCATACTATACTACAAATCATGAAATAATACAAGCCCTTTTTGGAAATTTTTCGTCAGAGAAGGTAAAAGAGGCTGTTGCACATGTTATTACTCCGTCAGCCAAACATTTGACAGTCCATCAGCAGGTGAGGAGAATGCGCCCTGTATCGGATTGCGATCATTGATGACAACAGAACCACGGCGGATATGCTGGCTGCCGCGATCCCCTGGGACAGTCTCGGCTGCGCCGTATGCGGCGTGGCCTATGACGGCGTGCAGGGAATGCGGCTGCTGGAAACAAAACGTCCGGATATCCTGTTAAAGGATGGCCGTATTCTCGTCGCTGACCAGCGCGCAGGCGTCCGCCTGCTGGACAGGCAGGGACGGATGATTGATTCTCTGCCTCATGTGGGCGCGGTATGTATCGGCGCAATTTGATCCTTGCGGCCCGTTCCAATTCGTTATATAATAAAAGAGGATCAGCAGCGGCGAAGCTCGCCGCGCTGACTCGGTCCCTTATGCGGAGAAGACAAAGCTGAAAAAACGGGAGATAAAGGATGGAAGAGAAGAAGGAAGCCCTCCAGGAGCTGAGCCTGGACGAAATGGACCAAATCAGCGGCGGCGCCGATGTCGAGACGAAGACCCAGTATTGCAAGGAATGCCGCAAAGTACGGGTCTTTATTGTGTATCCGGGCGGAAGGGCCGTATGCGCTATCTGCCATAAGTCCTGATACCGCAGAAATATGACGCCGGGTGGAATGGCGCGTAGTCGTCCACCCGGCCTTCTTTTTTTCCAGGACAGGCAAACGGGGACGCCGCGCATTTATGCGATATCCCCGTGATTTGTCGAAATAAGAAGTATCAGTCCTGCGCCGTCAGCTCGGACACGCCGAAGCTCATCAGGTGCTTGGTTTTGCGGGAGCTGGTGAATTTCATGTTCAGGCTCTCTCCCAGGAAGCAGAGGGACGTGGTCCAGCCGCCGTCCAGGTTCATGGCCTCGGTAGCGCCGAGCTCCAGCATTTTGAGCGCGGCCCAGTCCAGGTAGACGCCGTTGCTGGTGCTGGTCTCGGAAACGCCGGGGATGGCGGCCTTGCGGTTGTAGGTCCGGCCGGTGATATCCAGCACGATGTAATGGCCGGGCTCCACCATGCCCAGCACCATCCGCGGCTCACGGTAGTGATAGTAATTCTCTTTCTTGGCCTCGGCCTCGGTCTCCTTCATGTGCTCGCCCAGATGGCCGTCCGTCACCAGGATGGGGCCGAAGGCCAGCACGTCCGTGGCGCCCATCTCCAGGAACTCTTCCGCCGTATGCTCCTGCGCGGCGTAGCACTTGAGGGTGCCGTCCGGGAAATAGGCCATGTTCTCGAGCTTCGGAAAGCCGCCCTGCCGCGGCTTTTTCGTCTTGTTGGAAATGATCTTTCCGTCGCGGATGACCATGCCGACAGCCATCTTATTGTACTGCCGGTAATCGTGAAAGTCGTCCGAGAAGGCCAGCACGGCCTTGTTCGCCCGGGCGATCGCGCGGGGAGCCAGCCACTTTTTGCCCTCAGACTCCAGCGAGGTCATGCGCTCGCCCTCGCCCGTGCGGATATCGCACTCGAACCAGATGACCTTTTCCTTCGCGTCGCGCTTGCGGTGGATGACCACCTGCAGAGTGTCGGAGAGGTAGGCCCAGAAGCCGTTTTCCATGTCCTGCACGGCGAACTCGGTATCCTCCGTGAGGAAGCCCTTCTCATCCCGCTCCGGCGCGCCGGGCACCTCCAGCGGGGCGGACACGTCCCTGGCCGCGGCCGGCTCCTCCGCCTCAGGCGCGGGGGTCGCCGCCGGCGCGGGCGGCATGGTCGCGGCGGCCGTTCCGTCCGCGGCGACGCAGTAATCCGAGAAGATCAGCGTCCACAGCTCGTCGTCCACCTCACCTGTGGCCTTCAGGCCGTTGTTCTTCTGCAGCTGGGACACGCGCTCGGCCGTCGTGCCGTTGTACTCGTTGCTGAACTTCTGGGAAGTGAAGTACCCCAGCTCATACATGCGCTGCTTCAGCTGCAGCACGCGCTCGTTGCGGTCGCCCCGGTCCAGCACGTCCGCCGTGACCAGAGGCACGGAAGTGACCAGCAGCGCCGCGATGAGCAGCGCCGCGCATAGCTTTCTGTACATCGATTTACCTCATCTGATGATGACCGGCGTCCCCATATCGCTCAGGCCGAAGAGGACGTCCATCGCCTCCGGCTCCAGCGCGATACAGCCCGCGGTCCAGTTTTCCGCGCTGCCGCCCGCGTGGATATAGATCTCCCCGCCCAGGGCGGTGCCCCACGGCGGACGGGTGCGCGACTGCTCCGCCCGGCGGAACAGGGGCAGCAGCTTTTCGCTGATGATCCCCTCCGCAACGCCGCGCTCAGCGTCCCGGACGGCGGGATAGCTCAGGCCCAGCGACGGGCCATACTTGCCGTTTTCCTTCTTCAGGCAGACATAATAATCGCCCTCCGGGGTGCGCAGGTCGCCGGAGCGGCGTTTGGGTCCTTCAGCGCGGCCCAGGCCCACAGGGCAGCGCAGCAGCTCCGTTCCCTCGTCGGAGCAGAGCGTCAGCTCGCGCTTTTCCTTGTCGATCAGGATGTTCACGGCTGCCCGCCCCGGATGCCGCCGCGGTGCGGACGGAAGATGTCGCCTGCCCAGTCGGCAATGCGGTACGGCAGGCGGCAATGCTTTTTATAGGTCAGCGCCGCGTTGAACGCCGCGCGGTGATACTCCCGGTTATTAGGCTCCATCTGCACCGCCACGCGGTAAGCCTGGTGCGCGTTGCCGTACTGGCGCAGCGCGGTCAGGATCTGCCCCTCCAGGTAATAATACTCCGCGTCCTTGACGGGCGTGCGGGCCAGCTGGCGCAGGGCAGACTCATACTGCCTGAGCCCGTACAGCCGCCTGCTCAGGGACTTGGCCTCCGGCAGCGGCAGATCCGGCGTGATATGCGGCGTGCGCCGCTCCGCGGCCTTGACGGCCTCCTGATAGGCCAGGTTCAGCTGCACCAGGTGCGTCTGCGCGATCTCCTGCTCGGTGCTATCCGAAAACTGGTCCGGATGCCAGCGCTTCACCAGCCGGTGATAGGCCGCTTTGATGGTGTCCAGATCCGCGTCCTCGCTGACCTCCAGCACGAGGAACGGATTGAGTATACTTTCTGACAACGGAGAAAACCTCCTGTGCTTCCTGCGTTAGACGGGTTCCCTGCGGATATGCGCGCCGAGGCTGCGCAGCTTTTCTTCCAGGTGCTCGTATCCGCGCTCGATCAGGCCGGGCTCATAGATCTCGGTCGTACCGGTCGCCATCAGGCCGGCCACCACCAGCGCCGCGCCGGCGCGCAGGTCGGTCACGGTCACCGGCGCGCCGTGCAGCTCGGGCACGCCCTCGATGAGCGCGGTCTGCTCCATGATCTGCACATGCGCGCCCATGCGCCGCATCTCAGACAGGTGCTTGAAGCGCGATTCGAAAATCGTCTCATAAATCAGCGAGTTTCCCTGTGCCATGCACAGCAGCGCGCTCATGGGCTGCTGCAGGTCGGTCGGGAAGCCGGGGTATTCCTGGGTCTTGATGTTCACGGCGCGGTGCGCGCTGATGGGACGCACGCGGATGGCGTCGTCCTCGTCGGTCACGCTGACGCCCATTTCGAGCAGCTTGGCCGTCAGGGACTCCATATGCGTGGGGATGCAGCCGTGCACGGTCACATCGCCCCGGGTAGCGGCCGCGGCGATCATCAGGGTGCCGGTCTCGATCTGGTCCGGGATGACGGCGTACGTGCCGCCGTGCAGGCGCTCCACGCCCTTGATGCGGATGGTGTCCGTGCCCGCGCCCTTGATGCGCGCGCCCATGGCGTTCAGGAAGTTCGCCAGGTCCACGACGTGCGGCTCCTTGGCGGCGTTCAGCAGCACCGTATTGCCCTTCGCCTTCACGGCGGCCAGCATCACGTTGATGGTCCCGCCGACGGTGGGCCGGTCGAAATAGACGGCCGCGCCCTGCAGCGTACCCTTGGCGCTGATCATGCCGTTGGCCTCGTTCACCTCGGCGCCCAGGGCACGGAAGCCCTTGATATGCTGGTCGAAGGGCCGGTTGCCGATGGCGCAGCCGCCGGGATAGCCCACATTGGCCTCGCCGAAGCGGGAGAGCAGCGCGCCCAGCAGGTAATAGGACGCGCGCATGCGGCGCGTCTGCCGGTACGGCACGGTGCAGTCGTTCACGCCGCGCGGGTCGATGGTGATCCGCTTCTGCGCCGCGTCAAAGCTGACCTTCGCGCCCAGCAGCTGCAGGATATCCCGCAGCACATGCACGTCCTCGATGTCCGGCATGTTCTCGATGACACAGGGCTCGTCGCAGACCAGCGCCGCCGGAATGACCGCGACCGAGGTGTTCTTTCCCCCGGAAACCTCCACATCGCCCTTCAGCGGCAGCCCGCCGGCAATCAACAGCTTGTACGTGTCCATGGCGCCCTCCCAACGTAATACGTGGTGAGTATAACACAAAAAGCCATGAATTGGAAGGACAATTTTCCCCCGATGATACTTTCTCTTTGCCATCAAGCCCGGTTTGGTGTATGATAGCGTCACCGCGGGAGAGGAGAAGCCGTTCATGCGTTTATTGGACCTTTCGATGCTGTCTACGATTTTCACACTGGCCTGGCCGACCATGCTGGAGCAGCTGATGCAGACGGCAGTACAGTATATCGATACCGCGATGGTAGGCGCACTGGGTACGCGGGCGACGGCGGCGGTAGGCGCGACGGGCACGGTCAACTGGCTGGTGGGCTCGACGGTGTCCTCCATCGGCGTGGGCTTTCTCGCCATCATCAGCCAGTCCATCGGCGCGGGTGATGAGCGGACGGCCCGCCGCGCCGCGGCGCAGTCGGTCACGGTGACGCTCGTGGCCGGCGTCCTGCTGACGGCGCTGACGGTGCTGCTGGGCGGCGCAGTGCCGGTCTGGATGCAGGTGGACCCGGAGATCCGCGGCCTGACCGCCGGCTATTTCCGCATCTTCTACTCCGCCATGCTTTTCCGCTCCGCGTCCATCATTTTAGGTATGGTGCTCCGGGCAGCGGGCGATACGAAGACCCCGATGCGCGCGGGGATCGCGGTCAACCTTATCAACATCGTGCTGAACGTGTTCCTGATCTATCCCTCCGGGCCGATCCGGATCTTCGGGCTGGAGCTGTCCGTCCTGGGTCTGGGCATGGGCGTGCAGGGAGCGGCGCTGGCCTCCGCCCTGTCCTTTGCCGCCGGCGGAGTCATGATCGCTCTGGCGCTTTTCCGGCACCGGACCATCTCGCCCCGGGGCGAAGCCCTCCGGCCGGACAAGGCCATCCTCCGGCGCTGCTTCCGCGTGGCGCTGCCGAATATGTTCCAGCGCTTCGGGACGTCGCTGGGCTATGTGGTCTTCGCGGCGATGATCAACAGCCTGGGCGAGGTCTCCACCGCGGCGCACACAGTGGCGAACACGGTGGAATCTGCCTTTTACATTCCTGGCTGGGGCATGCAGACGGCCGCGGCCACCCTCGCCGGCAACGCGTTCGGGGCCGGGGACAGAGGCAGGCTCCGCCGCCTCGGGCACTCCCTGGTGCTGCTCGAGGTCCTGCTGATGCTGGTCTCGGGCGCCCTTCTCTTCCTGCTCGCCGAGCCGCTGGTCCGGCTCTTCACGCAGGACCCGGAGGTGATCCGCCTGGGCGCCGCGGTCCTAAAGATGGTCGCCGTGTCCGAGCCGTTCTACGGGGTGCCGATCGTCGTCGAGGGCATGATGCAGGGCGCCGGCCAGACGCGGCTGCCGCTCCTGCTGAACGTCTGCTGCATGTGGGGCGTCCGCATTGTCGGCACGTTCGTCTGCACCCGGTTCCTGGGCCTGGGCCTCGTTTCCGCCTGGGGCTGCATGATCGCGCACAACATGGTACTGTTCGTTCTCTACGGTATCCTTTACCTGCGGGGCAGATGGCTTCCGCCGCTGTACACAGAGTGATCAGCGGTCCGGTCCTTGAAATCAGCTTTTGTTCCGGCTATAATAGGCATATCAGCGAATGGGAGGAGCCCGAACCGACATGAGCGCTTTTTCTGACAGCCTGGCATCCGCGCGCAAGGCCGCGGGCATGACGCAGGAGGAGCTGGCCTTCGCTATCGGGGTGACGCGCGTCACCATATCGTCCTGGGAGCGCGGGCTGACGCAGCCGGACACGGAGTCCCTTCGCCGGCTTTCGGAGGCGCTGAACCGTGATTTTCTCCATGAAAGCGGCACGGAGAACACGGAAAGCGCCCCGCCAGCCGGCAGCAAGCGGCGCCGCCGGAAAAACCACTGGGTGACCGTCGCGATCAGCTGCGCGATCCTGGTGGTGCTGGCTGTGTGCTGCTTCGCGGTGATCCTGCCGGCCGTCCGCCGCCACCGGGCCCTGGCCAAGCTGCCGCCCGCCGTGAAGGCGGCCGCGGCCGACTTGCTGCTGCCGGAGCCGGAAAAATACACCGCCAGCTGGTTCAAACAGGGAAACGTCCGCGCCGAGGGCGAGCCCTGGCTGGAGTTCGATCCGTCCGTCGCGCTGGATCTGGAAAACCACTCGGAGCCCTTCTGGCACTACGCGCTCGATTTCCAGGAAGCCACAGGCCTGCCCTTCACGCTGGATTACGTGAACGAGTACATTTTCTGGGCGGAGGACGAGTACCACCTGGAGACCGTGCCCGCGGCCAGCGTGTGGAGGGATGACGAAGCCCCTGCCCGCTGGGAATACGCCGGCGGGATGCCGGTGCAGGACATCCTGTGCTCCGGCTTTTTAGTGGTCGGGCGCGACGCGGCGGGCAACAGGATCGCCTTCCGCAGCTGCGTCGATTTCACCAACGCTCCCAGAGAATAAAGGAGCCGCAGAATATGCCGTAATCAGGCCCTGATACTAATATCTGGTAAAAATGCTAAAAGATTGTGCGTGGATTTGGCGTTTGACCGCACGAAAGCGTACCCGTTGGTACGGTGAGGGTGGGTGACGCTGAGCAAGCGTCAAAGACACGTGCAAGATTTAGCGGTTTTACCAGAGATTAGTATGAATCCGGATGATCTGAAAAACGTCTGATGCAAAGGGGGCTGCCGCACAACAACGTGCAGCAGCCCCTCCGTTTATTCTTATGTTTCAAGCCCTTCCGGGATCATCGCCAGATCGTACGGCGTGGTCTGGTAGACGAAGTAGTTGAGCCAGTTGCAGAACAGCAGGTTCGCGTGGGCGCGCCAGCGGACGATGGGCGGCCGGGCGGGATCGTCATCCGGGTAATAGTGCTCAGGCACGGCGATGGGCTTGCCCGCGGCCACGTCCCGGCGGTATTCCTGCTCCAGGGTATCTGCGTCGTACTCGGAATGACCTGTGATAAAGATCTGCTTGTGCTTTTTCGCGTATACCGCGTAGACGCCGGCCTCCGGCGACGAGGCGAGCACCTGCAGCCCGGGCACAGCCTCCACGTCCTCCCGGCTTACGGTGGTGTGCCGCGAATGCGGGACGTAGAAGGTATCGTCAAAGCCCCTGAACAGGATGCTGTTCTTGTAATCCGCACTGTGCGGGTAGACGCCGAACAGCTTCTCCGGCAGGCCGATCTTGGGGATGCCGAAATGGTGGTACAGGCCCGCCTGCGCGCCCCAGCAGATATGGAAGGTGGAATGGACGTGCTTCTTTGTCCAGTCCATCAGCTCACACAGCTCCGGCCAGTAATCGACCTCCTCGAAGGGCAGGTGCTCCACCGGCGCGCCGGTGATGATGCAGCCGTCGTAGTTGTGCCGCATGACCTCCTCGAAGGGCTTGTAAAAGGCCTGCAGGTGCTCCGGCGGGGTATTCGACGACTGGTGGCTGGCCGGCGCGGCCAGGTCCAGCTCGATCTGCAGGGCGGTATTGCCCAGCAGGCGCGAAAACTGCACCTCCGTCTGGATCTTCTTGGGCATCAGGTTGACCAGCAGGATGTGCAGCGGGCGGATATCCTGGCTGACCGCGCGGCCCTGGGTCATGACGAAAATGTTCTCGCGGTGCAGTACGTCCACCGCCGGGAGATCGTTCGGGATCTTGATAGGCATTCAGCTGCGCCTCCAAGCGAATTCAATAATAGTGCGGAGAGTGGAGTGAGGAGTTCAGGTGCGATCTCTTCGGCTTCCGCCTCAGAGATCGGTTGATCGTTGCGGCGCTTCGCGCGATTTAGATGGGGCTGTTGCGCATCGCAGCGCAAAGCTCCCTGTATCGCGCGCGGCACCTAAGCAATCAGAAAAACTCTGAGCCGCAGGCGAAGAGTTTTCTCCAGAACTCCACTCTTCACCCTCCACGCTCGCTCAAATCTTCTCCAGCGCCTGCGCGATATCGGCGATCAGGTCATCCTTGTCTTCGAGTCCGCAGCTCATGCGGACGAGGCCGGCAGGGACGCCGGCGGCTTTGAGCTGCTCGTCGGTCATCTGGCGGTGCGTGGTGCTGGCGGGGTTCAGGCAGCAGGTGCGCGCATCCGCCACATGGGTCTCGATGGCGGCCAGGCGCAGGGCGTTCATAAAGGTCTCCGCCGCCTCGCGGCCGCCGCTCAGCTCGAAGCTCACCACGCCGCAGGAGCCGTTGGGCAGGTATTTCATCGCCCGGTCATGGTATTTGTCGCCCGGCAGGCCGCAGTAGTGTACGCGCTCCACCTTCGGGTGGCCCTGCAGGAATTCGGCGACCGCCTGGCCGTTCTCGCAGTGGCGCCGCATGCGCACGTGCAGGCTTTCCAGGCCCAGGTTCAAGTAAAAGGCGTGCTGCGGGGACTGGATGGAGCCGAAATCGCGCATCAGCTGCGCGGTGCACTTGGTGATGAACGCGCCGCCCATGCCGAACTTTTCGGCGTAGGTGATGCCGTGGTAGCTTTCATCCGGAGTGCACAGGCCGGGGAATTTCTCCTTATGCGCCATCCAGTCGAAGCGGCCGCTGTCCACAATGGCGCCGCCGACCGCCGCGCCGTGTCCGTCCATGTACTTGGTGGTGGAGTGCGTCACGATGTCCGCGCCCCATTCGAAGGGACGGCAGTTGACCGGCGTGGCGAAGGTATTGTCCATGATCAGGGGCACGCCGTGGGCGTGGGCGGCGCGGGCGAACTGCTCGATGTCCAGCACCGTCAGGGCCGGATTGGCGATGGTCTCGCCGAACAGCGCCTTGGTATTCGGGCGGAAGGCCGCGTTCAGCTCCTCGTCCGAGCAGTCCGGAGAGACGAAGGTGGTTTCGATGCCCATCCTCGCCATGGTGACGCTGATCAGGTTGAAGGTGCCGCCGTAGATGCTGGACGAGGCCACGATGTGGTCCCCGCAGCCGGCGATATTGAACAGGGCGAAGAAGTTCGCCGCCTGGCCGGAGGAGGTCAGCATGGCCGCCGTACCGCCCTCCAGCGCGCAGATCTTGGCCGCCACATAATCATTGGTAGGGTTCTGCAGGCGGGTGTAGAAATAGCCCGGCGCCTCCAGGTCGAACAGCTTACCCATCTCCGCCCCGCTCTCATACTTGAAGGTGGTAGACTGCACGATGGGGATCTGCCGCGGCTCGCCGTTCCCCGGCGTATAGCCGCCCTGTACGCACTGTGTATCCAAACGGTATTCCATTCCGGATCAGCTCCTTCGGTCATATTCGCGCAATAAGCCTTGTGCGGCGTCAAATGGCAAACGCCTTTCATCCCCTGATCCGCCCGGGAGGCGTTCAGGAATAATGCGCGCGGGCTTTATTCTACCATGAAGGCCGCTCAATAATCAACGGTTTTTCCGCTGTGCCGCGGTTTTCTGTTTGTACATAATTGGCGCTGCCGGTCTCTGCCGCAGGCGCTTGACAGATACCCCCGGCGGGTATATAATGAATACCCCACGGGGGTATCTGGTTCCCGTGGGAAATAACGTGAAGAGGAACGACGAGATGGAAGCGGAAAAGATGGACCCGCGGGAACAATGCCCCGCCTGCGGCGTACGGAAGAAAAAGAGGACAGACGAGGAGCGCAAAGCGCTCCTGAAGCGCCTGAAGCTGGCGGAAGGCCAGATCAGGGGCATTGAGCACATGGTGGAAAGCGACGCCTGGTGTCCGGACATCCTGACCCAGGTATCCGCCGTCACCAGCGCGCTGAACAGCTTCAGCCGGGAGCTGCTGGCCTGCCATATCCGCAGCTGCGTGGCGGAGGATATCCGCGCGGGAGACCCGGACGCCATCGAAAGCCTGGTCAGGACGCTGCAAAAACTGATGAAATAGAGGCATGGAAATGGACCAGTATATCGTTACCGGCATGAGCTGCGCGGCCTGCCAGGCGCGCGTGGAAAAGGCGGTCGCCGCCGTGCCGGGCGTGGAAAGCGTATCGGTCAGCCTGCTGACCAATTCCATGGGCGTCACCGGCACCGCCGGCGCGTCCGAAATCATCCGCGCGGTGGAGCAGGCCGGCTACGGCGCCAGCGTCAAGGGCGCCGCCGGCAGCCAGGCGCAAAGCGGCCTGAGCGCCGAGGAGGACGCGCTCACCGACCGGGAAACGCCGCGCCTCAAACGGCGGCTGATCCTGTCGGCGGGCTTCCTGCTGCTGCTCATGTACATCACCATGGGACACAACATGTGGGGCTGGCCGCTGCCGGCCTACTTTACGCACAATCACCTGGGCCTCACGCTGACCCAGGCGCTGCTGGCCGCTGTCGTAATGCTGATCAACCGGAAGTTCTTCGTCAGCGGCTTCGGGGCCGTCCGCCACGGCGCGCCGAACATGGATACCCTGGTCGCGCTGGGCAGCTCCGTATCCTACGGCTGGAGCATGTACGTGTTTTACCAGATGTGCGGCATGATCGCGGCCGGCCAGGACAACATGAGCCTGATGCCGCTGTACCATAACCAGCTGTACTTCGAGTCCGCCGCCATGATCCCGGCGCTGATCACGGTGGGCAAGACGCTGGAAGCCCTGTCCAAGGGCCGCACCACCGACGCGCTGAAGAGCCTGCTGAAGCTGGCGCCCAAGACCGCCGTGCTCTGGAAGGACGGCAGGGAGACGGAGGTGCCCGTCGAGCAGGTGCAGGCGGGCGACCTCTTCGTCGTCCGTCCCGGCGAAAACATTCCCGTGGACGGCGTGATCGAGGAGGGGTCGAGCGCTGTCAACGAATCCGCCCTGACCGGTGAATCCGTGCCGGTGGACAAAGGCGCGGGCGACACCGTCAGCGCCGCCACCGCCAATACCTCCGGTTACCTGCGCTGCCGCGCCACCCGCGTGGGCGAGGATACCACCCTGGCACAGATCATCCGCATGGTCTCCGACGCGGCGGCCACCAAGGCTCCTATCGCGCGCATCGCGGACAAGGTATCCGGCGTCTTCGTGCCCGCGGTCATCGGCATCGCGCTGATCGTCGCCGCCGGCTGGCTGATCGCCGGCGCTCCGTTCAGCGACGCGCTGGCACGCGGCATCTGCGTGCTGGTGATCTCCTGCCCCTGCGCGCTGGGGCTCGCCACACCGGTGGCCATCATGGTGGGCAACGGCCTTGGCGCGAAGAACGGCGTGCTCTTCAAGACCAGCGAGGCGCTGGAGACCGCCGGCAAGGTCGATACGGTGGCCCTGGACAAGACCGGCACCATCACCGAAGGTGCGCCGAGGGTCACTGACCTGCGGACAGCCCCCGGATGCGCTGAGGACAGCCTGCTGCGCATGGCATACGCCCTCGAGGCGCGCAGCGAGCACCCGCTGGCGAAGGCCATCGTGCAAGAAGCGGAGCGGCGCGGCCTGACCGCCGAGGACGTCGCGGATTTCCGCATCCTGCCCGGCAACGGCCTGGAAGCCCGGCGAAACGGAAAGCTGCTGCAGGGCGGCAGCGGAGCGTATATCCGCACCGTTTCCAATATTCCGGCCGGACTGGCCCAGGCGGCGGACGAGCTGTCCGGCCAGGGCAAAACGCCGCTCTTCTTCGCGGAAGACGGGAAGCTGCTCGGCCTGATCGCCGTGGCGGACGTGATCAAGGCGGATTCCGCCGAGGCCATTCGCCAGCTGCGGCGGGCAGGGATCCGCGTGGTCATGCTGACCGGCGATAACGAGCGCACGGCGAAGGCCATCGGTGAACAGGCGGGCGTGGACGAGGTGATTGCCGGCGTGCTGCCCGACGGCAAGGAAGCGGTTATCCGCCGCCTGCAGGAGAGCGGCCGCGTGGCCATGGTGGGCGACGGCATCAACGACGCCCCCGCCCTGACCCGCGCGGACATCGGCATCGCCATCGGCGCCGGCACCGACGTGGCCATCGACAGCGCGGACGTGGTGCTGATGAACTCCACACTCATGGACGTACCCGCCGCCATCCGCCTGAGCCGGGCGACCCTGCGCAACATCCACCAGAATCTGTTCTGGGCCTTCTTCTATAACCTGATCTGCATCCCCATGGCTGCCGGGCTCTTCGGCTTCAGCATGAACCCCATGATCGGCGCCGCGGCCATGAGCCTCTCCAGCTTTACCGTGTGCATGAACGCGCTGCGGCTCAACCTGTTCGATATGCATGACGCGAGCCGGGACCGCCCGCGCAGGCACGCCTCTCCCCCGTCCCGCGCTGCAGCCGGGCAGCCGGATACCGCCGTATCCTGCGCCTGTGAAGAAGCCCCTGCCGCGGCGGCTGAAGCGCAGCCCACCGCGACGGTCCGCATCGAGGGCATGATGTGCGAGCACTGCGAGGCCGCAATCAAAAAAGCGCTGGAGAAGCTGGACTTCGTAGCCTCCGCCACCGCCAGTCACGAAGCCGGCACGGCGGTCGTCACGCTCAGCGGTCCCCTTGACGAGGAAGCCGTCCGGCAGGCCGTCGAGGGCGAGGATTACGTTTATCTGGGAATTGAGAAGGAATAACCCCTGTACAATATCGGAAACACGATGATCGGAGGTACTGTGTATGGCGCTGCATGTCATGGAAGAAGCCAATCGCTGCCTGGGCTGCAAGAAGCCCCGCTGCCAGGAGGGCTGTCCCATCCACACCAACATCCCGGAGGTGATCCGGCTGCTGAAGGCCGGCAAGCTGAACGAGGCCGGCTGGATGCTGTTTGAAAACAACCCGCTGACCACCGTCTGCTCGCTGGTGTGCAACCACGAGAAGCAGTGCGAGGGCCACTGTGTGCGCGGCATCAAGGACGTGCCCGTGCATTTCTCCATCATCGAGAACTACATCTCCTCCACCTACGCCAACCAGATGGTGGCCGGCCCGGCGCCGTCCAACGGGCGCAAAGCCGCTGTGATCGGGGCAGGCCCCGCCGGCCTGACCATCGCCATCATCCTCGCCCGCTACGGCTACCAGGTGACGATCTATGACAGCCGGGACAAGATCGGCGGCGTGCTGCGCTACGGCATCCCGGACTTCCGCCTGCCGGATTCCGTTCTGGACGATATGGCCTACCGCCACCTGGAGCTGAAGGGCATCCAGTTCCGCCCGAACACCTACATCGGCAGCGCCATCACCATCGACGACCTGTTCCGGGACGGCTACCAGAGCGTGTTCGTCGGCGCGGGCCTCTGGAAGCCCAACAAGCTGAACGTGCGCGGCGAAAGCCTGGGACACGTGACCTACGCCATCAACTACCTGGCCAGCCCGGAGGCCTTCCGCCTGGGCGACCGCGTGATGGTGATCGGCACCGGCAACAGCGCCATGGACTGCGCACGCACCGCCGTGCGCAAGGGTGCGCGGTACGTGACCTGCGTGAACCTGACTGACACCCTGACCGCCAGCCAGTACGAGAGCAGCTACGCCCGGCTGGAGGGCGTGGAATTCATCATGAACAAATGTACCGTGGAGATCCGTGAGGATGGCGTAGTGCTGGCCGACAGCCACATCAGCGAGGACGGGAAAATCACGCCTATCCGCGGCACGGAAAAGCTCTACCCCTGCACCGGCATCATCGTTGCCGTCAGCCAGGGCGCCGAAAGCAACCTGGTCAAGACCACCAAGGGCATCGACACCACGGGCCGCGGCCTGCTGACCGTGGACGCGGACGGGTACACCAGCCGCCCGGGCGTTTTCGCGGCCGGCGACGCCGCCAGCGGCGCGCGCACCGTGGTGGAGGCCGTGGCCAACGGCAAGCGCGTAGCCAAGGCCATGCACCAGTACATGCAGTCCCTGCCCATGCCCGTAACGACCGACTACCCGGATATCCCCGTGGCGCAGACCGACGAGGCGAGCACGCTGGCGGAGCAGGTGCTGTAGGCAAAGCAACGCTTTCTCCCCCCTCTCACAGCTTTGTGATCCTTCCTGCCAAAAATAGCGGTTAACGTTGCAGATTTTGTGTTTTTATCAATATCTGCAACGTTAACGTGACTTTATCATCGGTAGGAATGAGTTTTAGTCAATGAATGGAGGCGGCTCATGAAACGCTGCATATCGCTGCTGCTGGCGGCGCTGCTCAGCTTTGCGGGCGTATCCGCGGGAGCCGAGGAGCCTGTGCTTTCCATGCCCGAAGCCGGCGCGGAATCCGGCCTGAACGAAACCGAAGACTGTCCGGCTGCGGAATCGGACAGTCTTTCAGCCATGTCCGATGCCCCCGGGGGCTATGAGGATCCCGCTATGGAGCCATCCGGAACAGGCGGCGAAGCCGAACCGGCCAACGCACACGCTGACGATCCTGAGAACGCCGATGTATCCGGGGCGGATCCTGCGGAGGAGCCGATCGTGCCTCCCACGTCCGCGGAAGACGCAAATACGGCGGACACCTCACCCGAGCCGACCGATTCAGGTGAAACGGCAGAAGGAGCGGCCGACGAAGCGCTCTCGCCCGCCGAAGACGATACAGATGAAGTGGACCCCTTCCCCACCACAGAAAAGAGCGAAGGAGAAATACCGGCGGAGGCCACGCCGGACATCACGAGCGAAGAAGCAACGTCCTCTGACAAAGCTGATGCCACCGACGAAAACCAGCTTCAGCCGGCCGAGAGCGAGACTCCCGCCCCGGCAGAAGATGCAAATAATACAGAAGACTCCCCTATCGAAGGAACCACAGCCGAAGCCGCTGCGCGGGACCTGCCTGATGAAGCGGAGGCGCCCCGGGCCGCTGGGCCGGATGAACCGCCACCCGCGGAAGCCACCGGGGAAGAAGACCTCCCGCCCGAAGCGGACATCCCGGAGGACGAAGACGTTCAGGTTCCGGAAGAAAACGCTCTCCCCGAACAGGAAGCCCTGGACAATGGTCCGGAGCCGGCAGCGGAAGACGCGCCATCAGAGGCTGAGGAGCTGGTCGCCGTCTTCGACAGCGAGACCGAGCTCAGCATTCCCGAGACGGACGGTCCGGACAGCGAAGCGCTGCTGCGCGCCTATCTGGAAAAGCTGCTGCGCGAGGCGCAGGCCCGGCCCGGCATGCTCCGCTCCATCCGCGTGGACGGGCGGCTGGACGAGACCTGCCTGGCCCTGTACCAGAAGCTCAAGCCCCAGATCGAGGCGATCGCCGCAGGCAGCCAGAGCAGCACGGAGCTGAGCATCCGTTACGAGGACCTGGGGCTGCCCACGCGCTTTACCGCCGAGGAGCTGGGGGTCACCATTAAGACCAGGGACGATGTTTATGCCGGCGCCGCCCTGATCTCGGACCAGCTGAGGATCAATTACGCGCTGGTGCAGCTGGCGCTGCTGGTCAACTGCCCCTACGAGCTGTACTGGTACGATAAGAGCGCCGGCGCGCGCACCACCGCCACCCCCGGCATGACCTGCAAACGGATCAACGGGGAATACGTCTATGAAGTCACCACAGACTACTCCGTCCGCATGGCCGTGTCCGGCGATTACAGCGCCGACGCCTACAAGGTCGACGCCGCCGTCGGGCAGAGGGTGAACCGTTCCGTCCAGACCGCGAAGCAGATCGTGGAAAAATATAAAGGCCTGAACGACCTGGAAAAGCTGGAAGCCTACCGGGACGAGATCTGCCGCCTCGTCAGCTACAACGGCGGCGCGGCGGGAGGCGGCCAGGCCTACGGCGACCCATGGCAGCTGATCTACGTGTTCGACGAGGACAGCGGCACCGACGTGGTGTGCGAGGGCTACGCCAAGGCCTTCCAGTATCTCTGCGACATGACGGAATTCGACGGGGACGTGAACTGCTACACCGTCACCGGCCGCATGGACTGGGGTACGGGCGAGGGC
Organism: uncultured Eubacteriales bacterium; assembly: GCA_902760595.1. GTDB lineage: Bacteria > Bacillota > Clostridia > Christensenellales > Aristaeellaceae > UBA4246. Next base: position 1,875 of record CACWHI010000019.1, on the reverse strand, counting down.
ACGCACATGTGGAACATCGTCACCATGTCGGACGGCAGCAACTACCTGGTCGACCTGACCAACAGCGACAGCGACACCATCGGTTCGGACGGGTCGCTGTTCCTGACGGGCGAGGCCGAGGAGGACGGCGACGGGCTGGTCTTCCGGAACGGACAGGGCCAGGCGATCCGCTACCAGTACGGCAGCGACACCGTGACCCTGTATACCGCGCAGGAGCTGGCCCTGTCCGGCAAGCGCTACACGGTCACCTGCCACCTGGATCTGTACCCCCGCCACACCCTGGCAGAGCAGCCGGCGATCGTCCCGACCTGCACGGAGGCAGGCCGGCGAGGATGCTGGTACTGCCTGCAGGACGGACGCCGTTTCACGGACGCCAGGGGCACTGCGGAACTGACCGAGAACGAGCTTGAGCTGCCTGCCCTGGGCCACGCCTACGGCGAATGGACGCTGACCGTGCCGCCCACCTGCGAAGCGGACGGTACAGAAACGCGGATCTGCGCCCATGACGCAGCGCACACGGAGAGCCGCGCGGTGAAGAAGCTGGGGCATCACCCCGTATACGTGCAGAAAAAGGCGGCGACCTACGCCGCAGAGGGTCATCGGGCGTACTGGCGGTGCCCCGACTGCGGCGCGATCTTCGCCGACGCCGGCGGGATGCGGCCGCTGACCGCCGAAGCGCTCCGCCTCCCGAGGCTTACAAGGGCTGTCCATACCACCGTTTCCTTCGCTCCGAAGCCCGTCCAGGCAGTGCCTGCCGAAGGCCTGAACGCCCTGGACGGCTGGCGGATCGCGCGCATAGAAGAGCTGCTGACCGCACCGGAGCTTTCCGCGTTCAACGCACTCAGCCTGTACGGCCAGCTGGCCGTAGTCACCGGCATACTGGCGGGAAAGGATATCTTGCCGGAAAACAGCGCCGCCTCCGGGCTGGCACAGGATCTCCTCGCGCTGCCGGACCGCACCGCCGCCTTTCGGGAGACCTACCCGGTCAGCGCGCGCCTGTTTCCCGCCACCGGGAGCGCTCCCGTCTATGAGATCACGCTGGTCCGGAACGGCGCGCCCGCGGAGACGCGCCTGCTGCTGACCGCGGTGGGCGAAGGCGCGCGGATGCTCGTTTTCACAGCTGACTGAATCACGGGGAGGGCTGCAGCATGAAGCAATGCGGGACACAGCGCATCGAAACGGACCGGCTGGTCCTGAGGCGCTTCACGCCCGACGACGCGGAGGATATGTACAGGAACTGGGCATCCGATCCCGAGGTCACCAGCTACCTGACCTGGCCCGCCCATGCCGATGAAAACGTCACAAGGTCCGTGCTGGCGGACTGGGTCCGCTCCTACGGACGCCCAGACTACTATCAGTGGGCCATCACGCTGAAGGAAAACGGCGATCATCCCATCGGCGGCATCAGCGCGGTCAGGGTGAACGAAGCCGTTTCCTCGGCCGAGATCGGCTATTGTCTCGGGAGGGCCTGGTGGCATCGGGGGATCATGTCGGAAGCGCTCAAAGCCGTGATGGACTTTTTCTTCGATCAGGCGGATGCGAACCGCGTCGAATGCCGGTTCGACCCGCGGAACCCGCATTCCGGCATGGTCATGAAAAAGTGCGGCATGCGGTACGAGGGCACCCACCGGGCCGCCGACAGAAACAACCAGGGCATCTGCGACGTCAGCTGGTACGCTCTGCTGAAGTCAGAGCGATCGCCCTTTCTGAAATACTACTCCGTCAACGTGACTGTTCAGTCGTAGACTGAACAGTCACCGCATGGGGGTCTTGCGACCCCTACTCCTCAATTCGGCATTGTCGCGCTACGCGCTCTGTGCCTCATTGCGGCTCCACCCGCCTTCATCGCCCACTGGGCGCGGCGGGCTCCGCCGC
>CACWHI010000018.1 GCA_902760595.1 uncultured Eubacteriales bacterium | reverse complement strand
GGCTTTGCCGCCCTTGGCCAGAACCATCGTGATGGCGGCGGTCAGGGTCGTCTTGCCGTGGTCAACGTGACCGATCGTACCAATGTTGACATGGGGCTTGGTACGCTCAAAATGTTGCTTAGCCATGAGTATCGTTCCTCCTCAAATCTGTGGGCAGGCCGCAGCGGGCCGTCCCGTAGCTTTTAATTCTTTTTGCCAACGACCTTTTCGGCCACGTTGGCGGGAACCTGTTCATAATGATCGAACTGCATCGAGAACAGTCCGCGGCCCTGGGTGCGGGAGCGCAGGTCGGTCGCGTAGCCGAACATCTCGCTCAGCGGCACGAAGCAGTGCACGGTCTGGTCGCCCATGTTGGCCTCGAAGGACTCGATCCTGCCGCGGCGGCTGTTGATGTCGCCCACGACGTCGCCCAGGTACTGGTCCGGGATCACGACCTCGACCTTCATCATCGGCTCAAGCAGCACCTCGCCGCACTTGGGCAGGCACTCCTTGAAGGCCATGGAGCCGGCGATCTTGAACGCCATTTCGGAAGAGTCGACATCGTGATAGCTGCCGTCGATGACGCGGGCTTTGAAGTCCACGACCTCGAAGCCGCCCAGGGCGCCTGCTTTCGCAGCCTCCTGGATGCCGGCGTCGATGGGGGCGATGAACTCCTTGGGGATCACGCCGCCCACGATGGCGTTTTCGAACTGGTAGCCGGAGCCGGGCTCGAGGGGCTCGAGCTCGATCACGCAGTGGCCGTACTGGCCGTGGCCGCCGGTCTGGCGCACGAAGCGGCCTTCCGCGGTGGCCTTCTTGCGGATCGTTTCCTTATACGCGACCTGGGGACGTCCGACCGTCGCTTCCACGTGGAACTCGCGCATCATGCGGTCGACGATGATCTCCAGATGGAGCTCGCCCATGCCGGCGATGATCGTCTGGCCGGTCTCCTGGTCGGTATAGGTCTTGAAGGTCGGGTCCTCTTCCGCCAGACGCTGGAGCGCCAGCGCCATCTTGTCCTGACCGGCTTTGGTCTTGGGCTCGATGGCGACCTGGATGACCGGGTCGGGGAAGACCATGTTTTCGAGCACGATCGGATGCTTCTCGTCACACAGGGTATCGCCGGTGGTGGTGTCCTTGAAGCCCACGGCGGCGGCGATTTCGCCCGCGTACACGCAGTCGATATCCTCGCGGTGATTGGCGTGCATCCGCAGGATGCGGCCAAAGCGCTCGCGCTTGTGCTTGTTGATGTTATAGGCGTATCCGCCCGCCTCCAGGGTACCGGAGTACACGCGGAAGAACGCCAGCTTGCCTACGAAGGGGTCTACGGCAATCTTGAACGCCAGCGCCGCGAAGGGAGCCTTGTCGTCCGCCTCACGGGTGATGGTCTCCTCGGTGTTCGGATCCTTGCCCTCGACCGCGGGGATGTCCAGCGGGCTGGGCAGGTAGGCGATGATCGCATCCAGGAGCATCTGCACGCCCTTGTTGCGGTAGGACGATCCGCAGAGCACCGGGGTCAGCTTGCAGGCGATGGTCTGGTCACGCAGGGACTGCATGATCTCGTCGACGGTGAGCTCTTCGCCGCTGAAGAATTTCTCCATCAGCTCGTCGTTGTCCTCCGCCGCGGCTTCGATCATCGTTTCACGGGCTGCCTTGGCCTCGTCCAGCATGTTCGCGGGGATCTCTTCCTCGCGGACGTCCTTGCCCTCGTCGTCGTAGTAGACTTCCGCCTTCATCTTGACCAGGTCAATGATGCCGGTGAAGGTCGCTTCCTTGCCGATGGGCAGCTGGATCGGAATCGCCCGGGCGTTCAGGCGGGTGTTCATCATTTCGATGGCCCGGCTGAAGTTGGCGCCCATGATATCCATCTTATTGACATAGGCAATACGCGGTACGTGATACTTGGTTGCCTGGCGCCAGACGGTCTCGCTCTGGGGCTCCACGCCGCCCTTGGCGCAGAATACAGCCACAGCGCCGTCCAGCACGCGCAGCGAGCGTTCAACCTCTACGGTAAAGTCCACGTGGCCGGGAGTGTCGATCAGGTTGATGCGATGTCCCTTCCACTCACAGGTGGTAGCGGCGGACGTAATGGTGATGCCGCGCTCCTGTTCTTCTTCCATCCAGTCCATGGTGGCAGCGCCGTCATGCACTTCGCCGAGCTTGTGGGTCCGGCCGGTGTAGAACAGGATGCGTTCAGACGTGGTGGTCTTGCCGGCGTCGATGTGGGCCATGATGCCGATATTGCGTACTTTGTTTAATGGATGACTCCTGGGCATATGATTACCTAATACTCCTTCAGGCAGTTACCTGAGTTCTTTTTTGATGGATGAAATTACCAGCGATAGTGCGCGAAGGCCTTGTTGGCTTCGGCCATGCGGTGCATTTCTTCCTTGCGCTTCACGGCGTTGCCGGTGTTGTTGGCGGCATCCATCAGTTCGGCGGCCAGACGCTCGGACATGGTCTTCTCACCGCGGGTGCGGCTGAATTCAACGATCCAGCGCAGGCCCAGGGTCTGACGGCGTTCCGGACGAATCTCCATAGGAACCTGATAGGTGGCGCCGCCCACGCGGCGGGCCTTGACTTCCAGCTGGGGCATCACGTTGTTGAGAGCCGCCTGGAAGACTTCGTTGGGGTCTTTATCGGTCTTCTGCTTGATCATTTCGAAAGCGTCGTAGCACACCTGCTGGGCCGTGCCGCGCTTGCCGTCAAGCATGATCTGGTTAATCAGCTTCGTGACCACCACGGTCCCGTAAATAGGATCGGGCAGCACCTCGCGCTTCGGGACAAATCCACGACGGGGCATAGTTTCCCTCCTTAAAATGGGGCGTTCGTTTCGTCATCAGTCTCTGGCCGGCCGTCCGCAGCGCGTCAGCATCACGCCGCTCCGAAGTTTGTACGGTGCCGGATAAGTGCGTTGGCAGGCCTGTTCCCCGCTTTTCCCGTTCCAGAAAAAGGGAAGCCTGCTCAGACTGTCCTGACAGCGGTTCGGTTCAAAGCCTCCGACGAAAACCCGCCATTACTTCTTGGGACGTTTTGCGCCGTAGAGCGAACGACCCTGATTGCGCTTCGCAACGCCGGCAGTGTCCAGCGCGCCGCGAATGATGTGGTAGCGGACGCCAGGCAGATCGCGAACACGGCCGCCGCGGATGAGCACAACGCTGTGCTCCTGCAGATTGTGACCGATACCCGGAATGTAGCAGGTACCTTCAATCTGGTTCGTCAGACGGATTCTCGCGATTTTGCGCAGAGCGGAATTCGGCTTCTTGGGCGTCGTGGTTTTGACGCTCAGGCAGACGCCGCGCTTCTGCGGACACCCCTGCAGGATGGGTGCGGTCGACTTGTTGACCACCTTTTCCCGTCCCTTGCGGATCAACTGATTGATCGTGGGCATGAGAGCACCTCCCGTAATTTATCGGAGTCCTCTATTTCAGTAGAGGCATCTCCTCCTATAACATCCCCGCAACCCTCGGGAATATATAGTCGAAGTGTTTTGTCTGAGCGGAGACAGGCCGTCTGGCACTCAAACAACGCCCGCAAAGCAGGCAACTTTGATATCATAGCATTGAATTGTCAAGATGTCAAACATTTTTTCGGAAAATTTTTCTTGACACCGCACACTTCTTATGCTATTATTTATGATTGCATCAGTGTCGACTTGATGCCGGGTTTTTATTGCCTTCCAAACACCCTGTCGTTTCAGGAGAGCCGATAGGGTCGAGGGTTGCACTGAGCAGCATAAAGGAGTGATTCGTATTATGGTGCACGAGGTTCCGATGGGAAAGCTGCGCAAGCGCATGAGTTTCTCGCGCATTGACGAAGTCCTGGACATGCCGGACCTGATCGAGGTGCAGAAAACGAGCTATCGCCATTTTCTGCAGGAAGATCTGAAAGAGGTCCTGGCGGACGTGTCCCCGATTACCGATTACAGCGAAAATCTGGTATTGGAATTCGTCGATTACTCGCTGGACAGCAAGCCGAAAAATGATGTGGAGCGCTGCCGTGAAAGGGATCTGACCTACGCGGCGCCGCTCAAGGTCTCCGTGCGCCTGAAGAACCGGGAAACCGGCGAGATCAAGGAATCCGAGGTGTTCATGGGCGATTTCCCGCTCATGACCGAACACGGTACTTTCATTATTAATGGCGCCGAGCGCGTCATCGTCAGCCAGCTGGTGCGTTCGCCCGGCGCGTATTTTGACGAGGTCATCGACAAGGCCGGCAAGAAGCTGTACAGCGCGCAGGTCATTCCCAACCGCGGCGCGTGGCTGGAGTACGAGACGGACTCCAATGACGTGCTGTGGGTGCGCATCGACCGCGCCCGCAAGCTGCCCATCACTGTGCTGCTGCGCGCGCTGGGCTACGGCTCCGACAACGATATCACCGACCTGCTGGGCGAGGACGAGCGCCTGCTCGCCACCATCCAGCACGCGGATACCACCAAGAACCAGCGGGACGCCCTGCTGGAGATCTACCGCCGCCAGAAGCCGGGCGACCTGCCCAGCGAGGACAGCGCGCGTTCCCTGCTGCGCAGCTTTTTCTTCGACCCCAAGCGCTACGACCTGATGCGCGTGGGCCGCTATAAGTTTAATAAGAAGCTGGGCATCGCCGCGCGTATCGCCGGCCACCCCCTGGCGGAAAACGTCGTGAGCCCCCTCACCGGCGAGGTGCTGGCGCACGCGGGCGATGAGCTGACCCGCGAGGAGGCGCAGGCGCTGCAGAACGCCGGTGTCAACAAGGTGGATATCCTTGTGGACGGCGAGCGGCATACCGTGGTAGGCAATAACTTTGTCCGCGCGGACAGCTATCTGCCCTTCGACCCGAAGAAGGCCGGCATCGTGGAAATGGTCCACCTGCCCACCCTGCTGAAGCTGATCAACGAGACCCCGGAAGAGGACCTGCTCCAGACAGTTAAGGAACAGGCCAGCGAGCTCGTGCCCAAGCACATCATCATCGATGATATCGTGGCCTCTATGAGCTATCTGCTTGGCCTGCCCTACGGCATCGGCGTCACCGATGATATCGACCACCTGGGCAACCGCCGCCTGCGCTCCGTGGGCGAGCTTTTGCAGAACCAGATCCGCATCGGCATGAGCCGTCTGGAGCGCGTCGTGCGCGAGCGCATGGCCATCCAGGACGCCAACGACGTGAAGCCCGGCGACCTGATCAACATCCGCCCGGTCTCCGCCGCCATCAAGGAATTCTTCGGCTCCTCCCAGCTGTCCCAGTTCATGGACCAGCCGAACCCCCTGGCCGAGCTGACGCACAAGCGCCGCCTGTCCGCGCTGGGCCCCGGCGGTCTGAACCGCGACCGCGCCGGCATGGAGGTCCGCGACGTTCACTACAGCCATTATTCCCGCATCTGCCCCATCGAGACTCCTGAAGGCCCGAACATCGGCCTGATCGGCTCCCTGGCGACCTATGCGCGCATCAACGAATACGGCTTCATCGAAGCGCCCTACCGCAAGGTGGATAAGAACACCCACTGCGTGACGGACGAGATCGTGTACATGACCGCGGACGAAGAAGACGAGTACATCATCGGCCAGGCCAAGGAACCGCTGAATCCCGACGGCTCCTTCGTGAACCCGACCGTGGTCGTGCGCTGGCGCGACGATACCCGCGCCGTATCCGCGGACAAGGTGGATTTCATCGACGTCAGCCCCAAGCAGATCGTCTCCGTTTCCACCGCCATGATCCCCTTCCTGGAAAACGACGACGCCAACCGCGCCCTGATGGGCTGCAACATGCAGCGCCAGGCCGTGCCGCTGCTGGTGCCCGAAGCCCCCTTCGTCGGCACCGGTATGGAATACAAGGCCGCCCAGGACTCCGGCGTCGTGACCAAGAGCAAGCATAACGGCACGGTCGTCGCGGTCTCCTCCGACCATGTGGTGGTCCGGGAGGACAACGGCACCGAGCATGATTATCACCTGACCAAGTTCGCCCGCAGCAACCAGGGCACCTGCATCAACCAGCGCCCCCGCGTGAACCGCGGCCAGCGCATTGAGGTGGGCGACCTGATCGCCGACGGCCCCTCCACCGACAACGGCGAGATCGGCCTCGGCAAGAACATGCTGATCGGCTTCATGACCTGGGAAGGCTACAACTACGAGGACGCCGTCCTGATCAGCGAGCGTCTGGTCCGCGAGGACAAGTATACCTCCATCCATATCGAGGAGTATGAGTCCGAAGCCCGCGAGACCAAGCTGGGGCCGGAGGAGATCACCCGCGATATCCCCAACGTCGGCGAGGACGCGGTCCGCGACCTGGACGAAAACGGCATCATCCGCATCGGCGCGGAAGTCCGTGCGGGCGATATTCTGGTGGGCAAGGTCACCCCGAAGGGCGAGACCGAGCTGACCGCCGAGGAGCGCCTGCTGCGCGCCATCTTCGGCGAAAAGGCCCGCGAGGTGCGCGATACCTCCCTGAAGGTCCCGCACGGCGAGGGCGGCATCATCGTGGATGTCAAGACCTTCACCCGTGAGAACAAGGACGAGCTGTCCCCCGGCGTCAACATGATGGTGCGCGTGTACATCGCGCAGAAGCGCAAGATCTCCGTCGGCGACAAGATGTCCGGCCGTCACGGCAACAAGGGTGTCGTCAGCCGCATCTTGCGCGAGGAGGACATGCCCTTCCTGCCGGACGGCACGCCGCTGGATATCGTGCTGAACCCGCTGGGCGTTCCCTCCCGTATGAACCTGGGTCAGGTGCTGGAGGTCCACCTGGGCTTGGCCGCCAAGAAGCTGGGCTGGCACGTCGCCACGCCTGTTTTCGACGGCGCGACCAAGGAGGATATCGACGAGTGCCTGATCAAGGCCGGCCTGAGCACCACCGGCAAGACCGTGCTGTATGACGGCCGCACTGGCGAGCAGTTTGAAAACCCAGTCACCGTCGGCTATATGTACTTCCTGAAGCTGCACCACCTGGTGGACGACAAGATGCACGCGCGCTCCACCGGCCCCTACTCCCTGGTCACCCAGCAGCCGCTGGGCGGCAAGGCGCAGTTCGGCGGCCAGCGCTTCGGCGAGATGGAAGTCTGGGCCCTGGAAGCCTACGGCGCCGCGAACACCCTGCAGGAGATCCTGACGGTGAAGTCCGACGACGTGGTCGGCCGCGTCAAGACCTACGAGGCCATCGTGAAGGGCCAGAACATCCCGATGCCCGGCGTTCCGGAGAGCTTCAAGGTCCTGATCAAGGAGCTCGAGTCCCTGGCGCTGGATATCAAGGTGCTCGACCGCGATAAGAACGAGATCATCATCAAGGAACTGGACGACGAGGACGAGGATCTGCCCGTGAGCACCGACGCGCTTGAGGCCCTCAACGAGGATACCGAGCAGGGCGGCGAGCAGGAAGGCGAAGAGGAGATCGACATGGACGCCGTGGACGATTTCGACCTGGGCCAGGCCCTCACCGATATCGGCGGCATTGACGACATGGATCTGGAAGGCTTTGATGACATCGGTTTGGACGATGAGGACAACGAGTAAGGGGAGTGCTGCCAATGTTTGAGCTCAACAACCTGGATGCCATCCAGATCGGGATGGCAAGCCCCGAGAAGATCCGCGAATGGTCCTACGGCGAGGTCACCAAGCCGGAAACGATCAACTACCGCACCCTGAAGCCCGAACGCGACGGCCTCTTCTGCGAGCGCATTTTCGGACCCACCAAGGACTGGGAGTGCAACTGCGGCAAGTATAAGCGCGTCAAGTACCGCGGCAAGGAAAAGAAGTGCGACAAGTGCGGCGTGGAGATCACCCGCGCCAAGGTGCGCCGCGAGCGCATGGGCCACATCGAGCTGGCTGCGCCCGTCAGCCATATCTGGTATTTCCGCGGCATCCCCAGCCGAATGGGCATGATCCTGGATATCTCCCCGCGCTCCCTGGAAAAGGTGCTGTACTTCGCCTCCTACATCGTGCTGGACGCCGGCGACGGCATCAAGCTGCCCCCGCATACCGAGGACGGCGCGCCGCGTTCCGTGCAGAAGCACGACCTGATGTCCGAGAGCGATTACCGTTACCTGATGAACCTGCCGGAGGAGGAGCGCCCCGGTTTCCGTGCCGGCATCGGCGCGGAAGCGGTCAAGGAGATGCTGCTGGAGCTGGACCTGGACGACCTGTCCGAAAAGCTCAAGAAAGAGATCGCCGACCTGGTGGAAAAGGATAAGGACAAGGACACCGAGGGCCAGAAGCGTGTTCACGCGATGAAGCGCCTGGAAGTCGTGGAAGCCTTCCGCCAGTCTCACAACCGTCCCGAGTGGATGATCATGGACGTGATCCCGGTCATCCCGCCGGATCTGCGCCCCATGGTGCAGCTGGACGGCGGCCGCTTCGCGACCTCCGACCTGAACGACCTGTACCGCCGCGTCATCAACCGCAACAACCGCTTAAAGCGCATGAAGGAGCTGGGTACCCCGGACATCATCGTGCGCAACGAGAAGCGTATGCTGCAGGAGGCTGTGGACGCGCTGTTCGACAACGGCCGCCGCGGCCGCGCTGTGACCGGCCCGGGCAACCGCCCGCTCAAGAGCCTGTCTGATCTGCTGCGCGGCAAGCAGGGCCGCTTCCGCCAGAACCTGCTGGGCAAGCGCGTCGACTATTCCGGCCGCTCCGTTATCGTGGTCGGCCCTGAACTCAAGCTGTACCAGTGCGGCCTGCCCAAGGAAATGGCGCTGGAGCTGTTCAAGCCCTTCGTCATGGAGCGCCTGGTGTCCGGCAAGACGGCGCACAACGTGAAGTCCGCCAAGAAGATGGTGGAAAAGGTGCGTCCGGAGGTCTGGGATATCCTGGAGGACGTCATCAAGGAGCATCCGGTGCTGCTGAACCGCGCGCCGACGCTGCACCGCCTGGGCATCCAGGCCTTCGAGCCTGTGCTGGTCGAGGGTAAGGCCATGAAGCTGCACCCCCTGGCCTGTACCGCCTTCAACGCCGACTTCGACGGCGACCAGATGGCCGTGCACGTTCCGCTCTCCCAGGAAGCCCAGGCGGAAGCCCGCTTCCTGATGCTGGCGGCCAACAATATCATGAAGCCCCAGGACGGCATGCCCGTCATCAGCCCGACGCAGGACATGGTCATCGGCTGCTACTACCTGACCATTGTGAATAAAGAGGGCAAGGGCGCGGGCCGCGTCTTCTGCGACGAAGCGGAAGCCAAGATGGCCTACGACATGAAGCAGATCACCCTCCAGTCCCCGATCCGCGTGCGCCTGGAGCGCAGCTTTGACGGGGAGACCGAGCGTCGCCTGGTGGACACCACCCTGGGCCGCCTGATCTTCAACTCCGTCATTCCGCAGGATCTGGGCTTCGTGCCGCGCGAGAGCATGGACGACCAGTTCCGCCTGGAGATCGACCACCCCGTGGTCAAGAAGGACCTGTCCGCCATCGTCGAGCGTTCCTTCCGCGTCCACGGCGAAAGCAAGACCGCCGAGGTCCTGGACGCCATGAAGGCGTTGGGCTACAAGTACTCCACCATCGGCGCCCTGACCGTATCCGTCAGCGACGTCATCATCCCCAAGACCAAGCAGGAGATGCTGGAAAAGGCGGACAAGCAGGTGGCGGCCTACAACCGCGAGTACCGCCGCGGTACCATCAGCAATGATGAGCGCTATCGCCGCATCATCGAGCTGTGGAACAATACCACCAACGAACTGAAGGGCGAGGTCATGAACGCCTTCCCGGCCACCAACCCCATCCGCATGATGACGGACTCCGGCGCCCGCGGCAGCGCCGGCCAGATCAACCAGCTGGCCGGTATGCGCGGCTTGATGGTGTCGCCTTCCGGCGGCACGCTGGAGCTGCCCATCCGCTCCAACTTCCGCGAGGGCCTGACCGTTCTGGAATACTTCATGTCCTCCCACGGCAGCCGCAAATCCCTGGCTGATACCGCTCTGCGTACCGCCGACTCGGGTTATCTGACCCGCCGCCTGGTGGACGTCGCGCAGGAGGTCATCGTCCGGGAGACGGACTGCTTTGAAAACCGCAACCTGAAGGTGCGCGGCATCAACGTCGAGGCCATCGGCGAGATCGAGGGCATCGACGAGCGCGTCCGCGGCCGCTTCGCCGCCGAGGATATCTACAACCCGATCACCGGCGAACTGCTGGTGAAGGTCAACGAGCTGATCGACTACAATAAGGCGCAGATCATCAAGAAGGCCGGCGTCACCAAGGCTTCCGTCCGAAGCGTGCTCACCTGCACCTGCCAGAACGGCGTATGCGCCCGCTGCTACGGCATGAACATGGCCCACGGCGGCGTGGTGGATATCGGCGAGGCCGTCGGCATCATCGCGGCCCAGGCCATCGGCGAGCCCGGTACCCAGCTGACGCTGCGTACCTTCCACACCGGCGGCGTGGCCAGCGCGGACGACATCACGCAGGGTCTTCCCCGCGTCGAAGAGCTGTTCGAGGCCCGCAAGCCGAAGCGCACCGCCATGCTGGCGGATATCTCCGGTGTGGTCTCCATCGTGGAGAGCAAGAAAAAGCGCGAGATCGTCATCACCAGCGAGGACGACCCGAACAAGAAGAAGACCTATCCGCTGCATTACGGCGCGCGCCTCAAGGTGGAGGACGGCAACCACGTCAAGGCCGGCGACGAGCTGATCGAAGGCTCGGTCAACCCGCACGACCTGCTGCGCATCCTGGGCATCAAGGCAGTGCAGGAGTACCTGCTGCGCGAGGTCCTGAGTGTGTACTACTCCCAGGGCGTGCACATCGCCGACAAGCACATCGAGGTCATCGTGCGCCAGATGCTGCGCAAGGTCCGTGTGGAGGACAGCGCCGACACCGACCTGCTCCCCGGCAGCCTGGTGGACTACTTCACCTACGATACCTCCAACCAGAAGACGATCATGGAGGGCGGACGGCCCGCCAGCGGACGCCGCATCCTGCTGGGCATCACCAAGGCCTCGCTGGCCACGGAAAGCTTCCTTTCCGCCGCTTCCTTCCAGGAGACGACCCGCGTGCTGACCGAAGCCGCGATCAAGGGCAAGGTCGACCCGCTGCTGGGCCTGAAGGAAAACGTGATCATCGGCAAGCTGATCCCCGCCGGCACCGGCCTGAACCGCTACAAGAACATCGACCTGCAGGAAAGCTACTGAGTTGATCGGCGCCTGTCCGGCCCTGCCGGGCAGGCGCTTTTCTATTTCTATAACGGGAGATTATCATGAAGAAGAATCGTATCGTTCTCATTGCCGCCCTGATCCTGGCGCTCATGCTGACTGACGCCGTACCCGCGTCGGCCGAAATGGCCGCGGAGCATCCGCTCATCTGTATTTCCATCCGGGATTACGGCGATATCTACGCGGAGCTGTATCCGGAGTACGCGCCGATCACCGTGGAAAACTTCCTGAAGCTGGTCAACGATAAGTTTTATGACGGCCTCACCTTCCACCGTATCATCTCGGGCTTCATGATCCAGGGCGGGGATCCGCTGGGCAACGGCACCGGTGGCAGCGCCCAGACCATCATGGGCGAGTTTTCCCAGAACGGGGTGGAGAACCCGCTCAAGCATGACCGGGGCGTACTGTCCATGGCCCGTTCCTCCGATATGAACAGCGCCTCCTCCCAGTTTTTCATCATGCATGCGAACGCGCCGCATCTGGACGGCGCCTACGCCGCTTTCGGGAAGGTGCTCTGCGGCATGCCCGCTGTGGATCAGGTCTGTCTGCTGACACCAGTCCAGGACAATAACGGCACCGTCCTCAAGGCGGACCAGCCGGTGATTTCCGGTATCCGTGTGGCCACCGCGGAAGAAGCTGAACAGGCAAAAGCGGCTGAGCAGGCGAACGGCAGGGCGGGGACAGAGTACCGTGATCCCTTTACCCGGGCTTCCTTCCGGGTGGCTGAGGGCTGGAACCGCACCGGCTATCCCCAGGCGAATACTTCTTTCTTCCAGCCCGCGGCCGATCCCGGCAAGGGGATGACGATGGTCGGCATGGATGTCTGGCAGCGTTACGCCGACCGGCTGACCCAGATGGGCTACACCCGCGAAACGCTGGATACGGAGGCGGCCATCAAGCTGGGTCTCATCCGCGTGGATACCGATACTTCCGCTCCGCACGAGCTCGGCGGCGCGCCGTTCTACAGGGCCGCGATCCAGGCGGAGAGCGGCGAGCGGACCATCTATATCGGCGCGTATCACGGCTGCATTTATCAGTTTGTGTTCAACGGCGGTTCGGACGATCCGTATTACGCGGACGTGAGCGCCATGCTGGACAGCCTGGTATTTGAGTGACTTACCTGCCGGACGGGATATGGATTTCTTTCATGACGACACGGCAGAGCTGAAGCGGATGTCGGAGGAGAACCTTGACGCCGCCGAGCGGTTCGCCCGGCTGCTGAACGCGCCGCAGCCCGTGTTTACGTCGGGAGAGGTGTCCGCCTTTGCCGCTGACAGCGGGCTGGCCTGCGACGAGGCGTTCCCGCTGCTGCTGGACGCCGCTTTGGGCACCCATGACAGGCGCTTCGCCGAGCGCTACCTGAAGCCCGCGCTGCGGAGGGTCAGCCCGGACGAGTTCAGGGAGGATCCTTACCTCAGCCGGATCCGTTTTCCGGAGATCACCGAGGGGAGCTGGAGCTTCCGCGTGATGCGGTACGAGCCGTACCAGCTTTTTCCCTGCGGGCACACACGGCTGCTGCCGGATGGGCGCGAGCTGCCGGCGATCGGCTATTTCACGGAGCCCTATACCTATCCGGCCGTGCTTGAAAACGGGCGGGAATGGATGACCGTCACGCCCAACGAGATCCTGACCATGCGAAAAGAGGCCGCAGAAGCGCGCGGAAACGTGCTTGCCTGCGGCCTGGGGCTGGGTTATTTCGCCTTTCTGGCTTCGATCCGCCAAGAGGTGACATCGGTCACTGTCGTCGAGCAGAGCGCCTGCCTGATCTCGCTGTTTGAGCGGCACCTGCTGCCGCAGTTCCCTGATCCGGGGAAGATTCGGATCGTGCGGAGTGACGCGTTCGCTTATCTGCGGGAGCACGCGCCGCTGGCCGGAACGGATTACGTCTTCGCCGACCTGTGGCACGATGTGGGGGACGGCCTGCCCATGTATATGGAACTGCGCCGACTGGCTTCCCGCTGTCCCGGCACAGTCTTCCGCTATTGGATCGAGGAGGATATGCTGATCTTTCTGAGAAATCTTGTACTTGACGAAAATGAAGGAACCACTTGACATTTAGCAGTCATCATTTATAATAAAAGCATCCCCTTATTTTAAGGGCATGGAGGATGAAGTGACCAGGGAGTTTATCTGGACGACCGCCTTTTTGGCTGGCTGGCACCGTTGTGGTTTTACAGACGATGATCTATCCCGGTTAGAGGATGTGCTGTTATCTGACCCTAAAGCCGGAGCGGTGATTCAGGGCACCGGCGGGGCCAGGAAGCTGCGTTTTGAGTATGAAGGGCGCGGCAAGAGCGGGTCGAGCCGCGTAATATATGTGGATTTTGAAATAGGTCAGAAGATATGCGGTTTGGCCGCGTATGCCAAGTCAGATAAGTCCGACCTGACACAGGCGGAAAGAAACACGATCAGGAAAGCTATGCAGATCCTTGACTCTTATTATAATCGTCCCGCACAGAAGGAGGAATGATTTATGTCTGAAGTGTGCAAGGATATCATGTCTTCGTTGAACGAGCTCATTGAAATAGCGGAAGGCAAGGAAACCGGCGCGATAATTCACAAGCGCACAGTCAGGGAGCCGGAAACCTTTACGCCGCAGCAGATCAAGGAACTGCGCAAAGAAACAGGCATGACGCAGAAGGTTTTTGCGGCTTGCATCGGCGTATCTGCAAAATCGATCGAAGCGTGGGAAGGCGGCCGAAGCCGGCCGGACGGTGCCGCCAGAAGAATACTGGGGCTGATGAAATCCCATCCTCGTTTCGCGGAGGATATGGGGATACTGATCACTCAATAACCGGGGTTTGAACAGCTGTTGAAGCGATCAGCTCCCTGATCACCTCGCCGGCGAGGATCAGGCCGGCGACGGAGGGAACGAAAGCGATGGAACCGGGGGCGGGATGCGCCCCCTTTTTTTCATTGGAGCCGGTATCGCGCGGCGCCAGCGGCGTTTCCCTGGAGTAGACGACCTTGAGGCGCCGGATGCCGCGCTTCCTGCATTCGGTGCGCATCACGCGGGCCAGGGGGCAGACGGAGGTCTCGTAAATATCCGCGATCTCAAATCGTGTGGGATCGAGCTTATTGCCCGCGCCCATGGCGCTGATGATCGGCGTTCCCGCCTCCTGCGCCTGCTCGGCCAGGGCCAGCTTGCCCTTGACGGTATCGATGCAGTCTACCACATAGTCATAGGCGCGAAAATCAAACCGGTCCCTCGTCTCCGGCAGGTAAAAGATGGGGTATACGGTCACCCGGCAGTCCGGATTGATGTCGCGCACACGCTCCGCCGCGACCTCCACCTTCAGCCGGCCGACGGTGCTGCGCAGGGCGATGATCTGACGGTTCAGGTTGGACAGGGCCACCGTGTCGCTGTCGATCAGGTCCAGCGCGCCGATGCCGGAGCGGGCCAGCGCTTCGACGCAGTACCCGCCGACGCCGCCGACGCCGAACACGGCTACCCGCGCGTTTTTCAGCTTTTCCAGGGCTTCCTCGCCCAGCAGCAGGGCGGTCCTCGCAAGAGATTCAGGGATCATGGATTCGTCCTCGGTTCATGGTATAGAAAAGCCTTCCCCCGGACCCGGGGGAAGGTATTGTTATTTCGGGATGAAGGTTACGGCATTTCGACTACAGTCACAGCGTCGTTGCGGACCCAGTACTTCCTCCCGTTGTAGGAGACCTGGTGCCACACATAGCCCTTCTTGCTGGTGGTCAGCTTGCCGTTGAGCTCGTATTTCTCGTCCGCGGCGATGCCTTCCTGCACCGTGCCCTTCGGCCAGCTGGTATAGGTCGGGGTCAGCTTGGTGCCCTTGGTCACCGTATACGCGACCGCCGAGGTAGAATAGTGATTCTTGTACAGGTTGGTGTTCTTCTTGACCTTCAGGTAGAAGTCGCCGCTCTTGCTGGCTTTGACCACATAGCGTCCGAACACCCAGCCGAAGTGACCTTCATAGTTGTCGATGATGTCGTACAGCTGCTTGTCCGCGATGCGCTTCTTCGAGGTCTTGTTATAGGGGTTCACCGGGGTCTTTTCGATATTGACCGCGTACCAGCGCTTGTTCACGTTGGTCTGGCCGACGATGGCCAGCGTGTCTCCGGCCTTGTAGTACAGGTAGCTGTAGTGGGCCGAGGTATAGGTCAGCCGGTTGTCGCGGGTGAACCAGCGCCGGATCTGTGCGCCCTTGGTGTTCAGCACATAGGCGCGGGGCTCCCAGCGGACGCGCAGGCTGGTGACCTTCTCAAATTTCTTGGAATCGGTGTTGTAGGCATGGTCCCGCACACGGTACATCGTCGCCTTGGTGCTGGTGGTCAGCTTCTTGGTGGCGAAGTGCTTGGACCAGTCCTCGGTATAATAGCCGCCGGCGAAATCCCAGGGCTCTTTCCAAGTGACGGCGGACGCGGCCGGCACCACGCTGCCGACCAGCAGGATCGCCAGCATCATGATAGCCAAAATACGCGTAAACTTCATTACGATCGACCTCCATTCAAGTGAGTCATCGTAGAAATGGTAGCATAAATGACATATCAAGTCAATTAACAGTGATGTTGATTTGCTTACAATTCTGTTAACGTTTTTGTTACTTTTTCAGGCAAAAGTGTAATATACTGCTTTTCAGGCATTCAGCGGCTGAAGCCGGCGCGGCATGGCTTCCGGCGGGTCAGCCCTTCACCGCTCCGACGGTCATGCCCTTGACGAAGTATTTCTGCAGGAAGGGATACAGCAGGATGATCGGCAGGGAGGACAGGATGATGACGGCGGATTTGATGGAGATCGACAGCGAGGATTTCTCACCCATGCCGCCGTTGTCCACGATCATGGTGCGCCCGTTGACGATGTTGCGCAGCAGCAGCATCACCGGATACTGGCTGCTCTTCAGGTAGATCAGCGGCGCGAACCAGTTGTTCCAGAAAAAGACGGCGGTGTACAGGCCTACCGTGGCCAGCGCCGCGCCGGACAGCGGCAGGATGATGCGGACCAGGATCCCGAAATAGCTCAGCCCGTCGATGATCGCCGCCTCTTCCAGCTCGTTGGGCAGCGATTTGAAGAAATTGATCAGGATGATCAGGTTGAACTGGTTGACGGCGTAGGGGATCAGGATCGCCCATATGGTGCCGACCAGGTGCAGGCTGTTGATCAGCAGGTAGTTGGGGATCAGGCCGCCGGAGAAGAACATGGAAAAAATGACCAGCTTCATGACGATACTTTGACCGGCCAGCCAGTCCTTGCTCAGCGGATAGGCAAACAGGATCATCATGACGAGAGCGATCGCCGTGCCGCCGAACGTAAAGAGGAAGGTGTACCCGTAGGCCCTGAAAAAGTGGGGGTACTCGTAGATGCTCTTGTACGCTTCCAGCGTAAAGTCCACCGGCCACAGGGAGACGCGGTTGTTGGTGATGGCCGCCGGGGACGAGAAGGACATGGCGATGATATACAGGAACGGAATGGTGCACGCGATGACCACGACGGCCATCACGATAAATATCACGGTGTTCAGGATGGGGTTGTGCTCCCTGATATGGCTCGGACTGCCTTTGACATTTTCATTCACACTCATATCAGCGCCCCCTCAGTAAATGCTGTTGCCCGTCAGGCGTCTGGAAGCGAAATTCGCGGAGGATACAAGGATCAGGCCGATGATGCCGTTGAACAGGCCGATCGCCGCGCCGAGGGAATACTGCGGCGACGACGAGCCGAGGGTGTAGCGGTACACATAGGTATCGATGATATCGGACACGGCCATGTTGGTGCTGGTCTGCATCAGCAGCACCTTCTCAAAGCCGAGGGAAAGCAGGTGCCCGACGTTCAGGATGAACATGACCATGATGGTCGGCAGGATCGTCGGGATGGTGATGTAGATGATCTGCTGGAACCGCGTCGCGCCGTCGATGCGGGCGGCCTCGAACATGTCGCTGCTGATGCCCGTGATGGCCGCCAGGTAGATGATGGCCGTCCAGCCCGTAAACTGCCACATGTCCGTGACGATGTACAGCATGCGGAAATACTGGGGCTCGTTCATGTAATAGATGCGCCCGACGCCGAACACCTGGTCGATCAGGCGGGTCAGGATGCCCATGGTGGGGGAAAGCAGCTCGCTCAGGATGGATACGACCACGACTGTGGATACGAAGCGCGGCACGTAGCTGACTGTCTGTACGAATTTCTTCAGCTTCAGGTTGCGCAGCTCGTTGAGCAGGATCGCGAAGATGATCGGGAACGGGAAATTGATGATCAGGTTTTCAACGCTGATGATCAGGGTGTTTTTAAAAGCCGTCCAGAACTCCGGCTTCAGCAGGAACTGCTCGAAGTACCTGAACGGGGCGGGCCACACCTTGTAGCCGCTGGCCCAGCGGTCGCCGTAGGGGCCGCCCAGCGGCTTGTAATGCCGGAAGGCGAGGATGTTGCCGAACATCGGCACATATTTGAACAGCAAAAAATAGCACAGCGGAATCAGCATCATGGCATAAAACTGCCAATACCGGCCCAGGTAATGCCTGACTGTGATCTTATTGGCATAGGGTGAAATCGGCTCTTTTTTGCGCATAGATGCCTCCTGTGAAAAAAGGGTATAGGGCTGTTGCGCATCATAGTGAACAGCCCTCATCCGACCTCACTGCGTTCGGCCACCTTCCCCCGATCACGGGGGGAAGGTGGCACGCCGAAGGCGTGACGGATGAGGGCGTTCATCAGTTAGCGCAGCAGCCCCATGGAAGGGCCGGCGGAGGGCCCGCCGGCTCCGGGAAAACAGCTTACTTGTACTTGTTGTACTCGTTGTACAGTTCCACAAAGTCGTCGATGCCCTTGTCCTTCAGGTCGGCCTCGTACTCGGCCCAGTCGGCGTCGATATCCTTGGTGCCGCGCATGAAGGCGTCGTCCCAGACGAAGAAAGCGTCAGCCAGACGGGTCTGCAGCAGGGAGGCTTCCTCGGCCGCCTCGTCGTCGAAGGCGGGGGTCGCCGGCACGTACTGGATCACGTCGCCGATGGCCGCGACTTCCGCGTTGATGCGGGAGTAGTTCTCGTCGTACTTGGTCATCTCACGGGCGTTGTACCACACCACCTGGGTGCCGTCGCAGCCGCAGCCGTAGGCGTTCTGCATGTACTTGTAGATGCCTTCCTGATTCTCATGCGCCATGATGTCGTCGCTGAAGACCACCTTGCCGTCCACTTCGGTATAGGTCTCGCCCTCAACGCCCAGGCACCAGACCTTCGCGGCTTCCTCAGAGAAGAAGACCTCGTCGATCTTGCGGACGACCTGCTCGAAGTCGGCGCGCTGCATGGTCTTGGCGGGGAACAGGATGCCGTTGCCCACGGAGCTCTTCGGCTGATGGTGAGCGCCCTTGGGGCCCGCCAGGGAGGGATACATGTTCAGGTCCAGGCCCTCGATCTCGGAAGCAGCTTCCCAGCCGCCGATCTGATCATAGTAGCCGTACACGGCCATGGAGAGGCCGGTGGCCAGCTTGCGGGTGGCCGCGGCGTCGTCCTGGGTGAACTCGGGATCCAGCAGGCCTTCCTTGTAGAGCTTGGAGAAGAAGCGGATGTACTCCTTGTAGTTCTCGCTCAGCGCGCCGGCGAAGTATTCCTGCTTCTCATAGTCCCAGCTCAGCACGCGGGTGCCGGTGGAGGTGGAGCGGCCCACGCTGATGCCGAAGGCGGGCATCGTCATGCGCTGCAGCACGTAGATGTTGACGATGGAGGTCAGCGGGATGGAATCCGGATAGTCTTCCTTGTAGGCCTTGAGGATCTTGTACAGGTCGTCGAAGGTCTTGGGGGCTTCGAAGCCCTTCTTCTCCAGATAGTCCTGACGCAGGATCAGGCCGCCATCATAGAAGGGAACGTCAAACAGCTGCGGCAGGTAATACAGGTTGCCGTCGCCCAGCTTCAGCATGTCCACGGCCTCTTCCAGACCGAAGTCCTTCACGCGGGCATTGAAGTTCGGGGTCCAGTCGGGATTCGTGTTGACCGCGTAGGCGCCGCCGTTCAGCGCGACGGAGGCGTTGCCGCCGGAGGTGCTGGTGCCCAGGATCACGTCCGGGGTATCATCGCCCTGGTTGTTCAGCACGTTGGTGACCTTGGTCGCGTATTCGGTCATGGGGATGGGCTCGAACACGAGGTCCACATTGTACTTTTCCTCGAGATAGCTGATCGTGCGCCAGTCATCGCGATAGGGCAGCGTGGAGTTGTCGGAGTAGTAGATGCTGATCTTGATGGGCGCTTCCGCCGCGGCCGCGAAGCTGCACAGGGACAGCGCCATCATCAATGCCAGACACAACGCCAGGATCTTCTTCATAGTTCTTCCTCCTTGTAATGAGATGATATGTACCGGCCACGCCGGTTTTTACTGCCTCCAGGCAGTTCTGACAGGTGCATTATGGCATAAACGTCTTCATTTGTCAATCATTATCCGAAAAATTCCGACCATATCACACAAAGATGCTGGACAGAAAGGCGCCGATATGATATCTTTATGATGAATAAAACTGAACGGAGGCAGAACGGCATGAGCGGGACTGATTTGAGGATACGGCTTGGGCAGCGGCTGGGCGTGGGCTTCGACGGCCCGGTGATCCCGGATGAATTCGTCCGCCTGGTGAAGGAATACAAGGTGGGCAACGTGATCCTGTTCAAACGCAATGTGCACAGCCGGGAGCAGCTGACGAAGCTGTGCGCGGACCTGCGGCAGCTGATCCGGGCCGAGACCGGCTTCGAGCCCTTCATCATGATCGACGAGGAGTGCGGCAGCGTTTCCCGGCTGGGGCACATCGCCGGCGAGACGCCCAGCGCCATGGCCATCGGCGCGACCGGCGACCCGGAAAACGCGCGGACCGTGGGCCGCATCGTGGGCGAGAGGCTGCGCGCCGTGGGCGTGAACCTGGACCTGGCCCCGGTGCTGGACTGCTTCACCAATCAGGATAATACCGTCTGCGGCAACCGGTGCTTTTCGTCGGACCCCGAAACGGTCGGCCGCTTCGGCGTGGCCTATACTGAGGGGCTGCAGACCACGGGCGTGCTGGCCTGCGGCAAGCACTTCCCGGGCCACGGCGATACCGCGGTGGACTCCCACCTCGCGCTGCCGACCATCCGGAAGCCGATGGAGGCCATCCGCGAGACGGAGCTCAAGCCCTTCGAGGCGGCGATCCGGGGCGGCATCGCGTCGATCATGACGACGCATATCCTGTTCCCCGCGCTGGATCCGGAGGTTCCCGCCACCGTGTCCCGCCGGATCATGACGGGGCTTTTGCGCGAGGAGCTGGGCTTCGAAGGCCTGATCGTCAGCGACGCCATTGAGATGAAGGCCGTGCTCAACCTGTTCGGCATCCCGGACGGCACGCTGCGCGCGCTGAACGCGGGCGTGGACATCGCGCTCATCTGCCATTCCCCGGCGGACGGCGCCGCGGCGATGGAGTACCTGGAAAGCGCCGTCCGGGACGGACGGCTGTCGGAAGAGAATATCCAGGCTGGTTATCAGCGGGTGGTCGGGCGAAAGAAGCTTCTGCCCGAGACCGCGCCTTCCTCGGAGGGCTTCGGGACGCCGGAGCAGCAGGCGGCCGCCGAACGGATCATGGAGGCCGGCATCCGGCTGCTGCACGCGCCGGAGGGGCAGGCGCTGCCCGCCGTCGGCGCGCAGACCGTCGTATTCGGCACCAAGGGCCGCCGCAACGCGCTGGTCAACGACGATATCGTGTTCGACGCCGCCAGGGCGTTCACGGAAGCGTACGGCGGGCGGTATATGGAGCAGCCGCCGGAGGACACGCCGGACACGGCGCTCGTGTTCATCGGCCGCCACCCGGAAGCGGATCAGACGGTCAACGCCGCCATCCGCCTGGCGGAGCGCGGGACGAAGGTGATCGCCGTGTCCCTGTTTACGCCCACCTGCCTCAGGCCCCTGCCGGATTCCGTCTGGAAGATTGCTGCCTGGCAGTACGACAGCCTGGCGGTGCGCGCACTGGCGGGATGGCTTGCGAAAAAATTTCGGAAAACGGATTGACGTGACTAACCAAATGCTTTACAATGGGACCGCCTCATAAAACACTTTACGAAGAGGAGGTCAATATCTATGAGGAAAGCACTCTCTCTGCTGCTGGTACTGTCCATGGTACTGAGCGTGGCGTCCTTCGCGGCCGCCGAAACTGTTTTCTTTGAAAGCAGCGCTCAGGGCTTTGGCAGCCAGGTCAAGGTCAAGGTCGACATGGAAGACGGCAAGGTCGTCGGCCTGACCGTGGACGATTCCGGCGAGACCTACAGCGCTATCGGCGTCGAGCGCGCCAACAGCGTTGAAAAGTACATCGCCGCCGTCATCGAAGCGGGCAGCGCGGCGGACGTGGACGTCCACACCGGCGCGACCTTCACCTGCACCGCCATCAAGGAAGTCGTGGATGCGGCCCTGGCCGGCGGCGCTGCGGAAGTCTCCACCGAGACGACCCTGAAGGACGGCACCTATACGGCCACCGTGCCCTCCCTGATCGACCTGGAAGGCCTGGTCAACGTGGGCGAGATGACCCTCGAGGCCACCTTCAAGGACAATAAGATCGAAAGCATCACCGTGCCCAAGTACACCGACACCCAGGTCATCGGCGGCATCGCCTTCGAAGAGCTGGCCAAGGCGGTCGTGGAGAACCAGTCCACCGCCGTGGACGCCCTTTCCGGCGCCACCGTGTCCTCCCGCGCTTTCCTGAACGCGCTGGATCAGTGCATCGAGCAGGCCGGCGGCGATCCCGCCGCGCTGAAGGCCCGCAAGCTGCCTGAGCACGTGCCGGAAACCAAGACCCTGGAGACCGACATCGTGGTCGTGGGCGCCGGTATGGCCGGCCTGTCCTGCGCCATCGAGGCTGTGGACAAGGGCGCGAAGGTCATCGTGTGCGAAGCGCAGGATGTCTTCTCCAACTCCACCAGCCGCTCCGTCGGCGAGATCATGGGCGCTGCGACCCAGGCCCAGAAGGACGCCGGCATCGAGGATACCGTCGAAGCGTTCTATGACGACATCTACAGCCTGTATCAGGACGAGCCGGCCCTGGATCCGGACGTGCTGAAGAAGATGGTCTTCGAGTCCACCTCCCTGAACAACTTCCTGCTGGAGAACGGCTGGGAGGTCGGTCAGCTGGTCAACGTGTCAAACAAGGGCGTGCGTGCCACCAAGCGCGGCCACATCTCCAAGGGCGCGGGCTCCGGCCTGACCAACGCGCTGGTCAACTCCGCGCGCCAGAAGGGCGTGGAGATCCTGCTGGGCACCACCGTGGACGCCCTGCTGCAGGATGAAAACGGCGTGTACACCGGCGTCCATGCCACCACCAAGGACGGCGACGATATCACCGTCAAAGGCAAGGCCGTCCTGGTCGCCACCGGCTCCTACTCCGCGAATCCCGAAATGCTGGCCCGCCTGAACCCGAAGATGGACAACATCGAGATCCTGGTCGGCAGCGGCGACGGCTCCGGCTACAACATGCTGGAAAAGGCCGGCGCGGACATGATCCAGATCGACTACATCGCCATGATGTATTACTTCTATGGCCAGGGCTGGACCGAGTTCCCCGAGCTGATCCCCGAGTCCCCGACCATCCCCAACTGCGAAGTGCTGTCCGTGGACGGCGCCGGCAAGCGCATCGTCTCCGAGGACGACTTCACCTTCGAGTACACCAAGATCAACTATGAGGAAGGCTACCACGAGGGCTACTGCGTCTACGGCCAGGCGACCGCTGACAAGTATCCCATCATGACCCGCCTGGGCCTGACCACCAAGACCCACAACGGCGACGACTTCGGCTACAAGGAAGACACCCTCGAGGCGCTGGCCGCCCACGTGGGCTTCGATCCCGAAGTGCTGAAGGCGACTGTCGAGCGCTACAACGAGCTCTGCGACAAGGGCGTGGACGAGGATTTCGGCAAGGATCCCCAGTACCTGGTCAAGATCGAAGCGCCTTACTACCTGCTGAGAATGCCCATGATCTGCACCGACGGCTACAACGGCGCGCGCATCAACGTGAACGCCCAGGTCATCGACACGAACGGCAATCCCATCCCCGGCCTCTACGCGGCGGGCTCTGTGGCCAGCGCGCAGGTGACCAACATCAACTACTTCGGCTGCGGCACCATGCTGCTGAACTGCGGCGTCTACGGACGCGCCGCCGCGGACCACATTGTGGAAACGCTGCTGAAGTAATTATCCCCTCGTATTCCGGGGCTGCTGCATGGCTTGTGCAGCAGCCCCTATCTTTTTGCTTGTAATATTATCAGAATCGTGATACAAGTATGATAAAGAAGGGAGAAACTGGAATGTACAGTATCCGTCCTGTATCAGACCTCAGGAATAAATTTTCCGAGATAGAGAATACCGTTATGAAACAGGGAGAGCCGGTCATCCTCACTAAGAACGGCTATGGAGCCATGGTCGTCATGAGTCTGGAACAGTATGCCGCCATGACGGATGAGGTGGAATTGAAGCTGGATGAGGCGGACAGAGCGGCCGCTGCCAGTGATGAACGTTATACATCGGAAGAGGTTTTCCGGCGCGTCAGGGAGCGGCTGCATGGAAGAGAAGCGGTATGAATTGCGGATCCTTCCGATGTTCGAAAAAGACTTGGATGAAATTGTGCAGTATACTTCCGTCAGACTGCGCAACCCGGATGCCGCTGACAAGCTGATCGACGAAGTTGAGGAGGCCGTTTATAAAAGACTGCCGATGGCAGAGGCGTTTGAACCATACCGCGGGATCGTGAAAAGGCAGTACCCGTATTACTTGGATCAAGGTGGGCAGCTACGCGGTGTTTTATGTGGTGATCGGAAGCGTTATGGAGGTTCGCCGGATCTTCTACAGAAAACGCAATATGAAAAAGCTCCTCTGAGGAATTGCGCAGAATCTGTTTTATAGAGCGCATAAAAGCGTGATAATCCAGATACTTCATCACTTGATCATATGGTATGGAACTATTGGAGGTTCTTAATGCGTATTTATTATTTTGATGATTGTGATCCCCACAATGAAGATATCACACTTGATATACGTGATGAAGCGTTTCGTGATCTTATTAATTCTTCAATGCATTATTGCACAAGTTTTTCTATTGATTTACATGATTCGTATCATATTAAAGATGCAATAATAAACCGTCTGAAAGATTTCGAGATCAATGATCAGGAGATTATTCAAAAGGTGATAGAACATAAAGACAATCATTTAGTACCACCTGAACAAGGTTTTATGAGGCACTATTATTGGCTCAATAGCAAAACTAATCAATTGATTTTTCAATTACAAGATAGCTTATTCGATTGGAATTTATACTCTAAGTATAAAATGCCAGAAAACATTACATTATATCGTTCTGACAATACTGTTTTTTTTACGAGTATTACGCATGAGGGATTTGCATATTTATATCTTAGAGAAAATGAAGATATGAGTCAGATAATAGATAATCAGTGGAGTGAGTTAGTGGAATAATAGTTTTTTTATTTCTTCTTAGTTATTCATAATCAAAAATCAAGTGTTATTATGAAACCGGATTGCCCATGCCTCCTGGCATGGGCAATCCTTTTCTGGATGCTTTCTGTTTTTGATGAACCTGAATTGACCGTTGCAGAAGCAAAACAAAGGCAATAGCTGTTTTAAACAAACTTTTAGACATGTATGTTCCCGCAGTAGTGAATTATAAAAAAGATACTGACTTTGGAAAAGATAAAGCTGGCTTACATCAAGGTGTGTCGGTGTTGAAGTTTAGTGGCCGAGGTAATATAAACACCGAAAGCACATTCTCCAACTTGACGCAGGGGAAAAATGT
Organism: uncultured Eubacteriales bacterium; assembly: GCA_902760595.1. Classification (GTDB taxonomy): domain Bacteria; phylum Bacillota; class Clostridia; order Christensenellales; family Aristaeellaceae; genus UBA4246. The sequence goes on along the minus strand of CACWHI010000018.1, from coordinate 14,965 downwards.
GGGTATAATGCCCCGTGAAAGACAATGACCGGGAGCAAGTAGGCGGATGACGCGCGTTTCAGAGACCTGCCGGCAGGTGCGAGGCAGGATGGGCGTTCCGACCGAATACAGCCCGTGAGTCGCGCACCGAAGGGGCCGCGTGAGCGGTCCTGCGTAGGCTGCGCCGGGTGCGCCCGTCATCGCGCGAAGGGGGCAACCCCGGTGAGCGGCTGCCGGCAGGCCCGGCGGCAATAGAGGTGGTACCGCGGTAATATATGCTATTATCGTCCTCTCCATGTATATGCGGAGGGCGTTTTGTTTTACCCTCCAAAGACAAAAAGGAGGCCCAGCACTATGCCAATCACTGAAATCCTGCGCCGGAACGCGGAAATGTACGGCCAGGAAACCGCCCTGGTGGAGATCAACCCGAAGTTTGAGCCCGAAAGCCGCATCACCTGGCGTGAGTACTCGCTGATGCAGCCGGAGCCCGGCCAGCCCTTCCGCCGGGAAATGACCTGGAAGGACTTCGACCTGAAGGCCAACCGCTTCGCCAATCTGCTGCTGACCCGCGGCTGCCACAAGGGCGACAAGGTCGCCATCCTGATGATGAACTCGCTGGAGTGGCTGCCGGCCTATTTCGGCATCCTGCGCGCCGGCGCGGTGGCCGTGCCGCTGAATTACCGCTATACCGCGGAGGAGATCCGCTACTGCCTGGAGAAGGCGGACTGCTCCATGCTGGTCTTCGGCCCCGAATTCATCGGGCGCATGGAGGAGATCTGCGACCGCATCCCCAAGGTGCGGCACCTGTTCTACGTGGGCGAGGACTGCCCGACCTTCGCCGACAGCTTCAACGAGATGATCGGCTTCTGCTCCTCCCACGACCCGTGCATCCCCATCACCGACGACGACTACGGAGCGATCTACTATTCCTCCGGCACCACGGGCTTCCCCAAAGCCATCCTGCACAAGCACCGCTCGCTCATGCACGCCGCGAAGGTGGAGCAGAACCACCACGGCCAGACGCACGACGACGTATTCCTCTGCATCCCGCCGCTGTACCACACCGGCGCGAAAATGCACTGGTTCGGCAGCTTCCTGGTGGGCGGCAAGGCCGTGCTGCTGAAGGGCACCCGGCCCGAGTGGATCCTGAAGGCGGTCAGCGACGAGCACTGCACCATCGTGTGGCTGCTGGTGCCCTGGGCACAGGATATCCTGGACGCCATCGACCGCGGGGACGTGAAGCTGAGCGATTACCAGCTCGACCAGTGGCGGCTCATGCACATCGGCGCGCAGCCGGTGCCGCCGTCCCTCATCAAGCGCTGGCTCAGCGTTTTTCCGCATCACCAGTACGATACCAACTACGGCCTGTCCGAGTCCATCGGCCCCGGCTGCGTGCACCTGGGCGTGGAAAACGTGCACAAGGTCGGCGCCATCGGCATCCCCGGCTACGGCTGGGAGGTCAAGATCGTCGATCCCAGCGGCAAGCCGGTGGAGCAGGGCAGCGTGGGCGAGCTCTGCGTGAAGGGCCCGGGCGTCATGACCTGCTACTATAAGGATGAGCAGGCGACCAGCGAGGTGCTGAAGGACGGCTGGCTCTACACCGGCGACATGGCCATGCAGGACCCGGACGGCTTCATCTACCTGGTGGACCGCAAGAAGGACGTCATCATCACCGGCGGCGAGAACCTGTACCCCGTGCAGATCGAGGACTTCATCCGCGCCCATAACGCGGTCAAGGACGTGGCGGTCATCGGCCTGCCCGACCCGCGCCTGGGCGAGATCGCCGCGGCTATCATCGAGATCAAGGAAGGCATGACCGCCACCGAGGAGGAGATCAACAGCTTCTGCGCCGGGATGCCGCGCTATAAGCGCCCGCGCCGGATCATCTTCGCCCACGTGCCGCGCAATGCCACCGGCAAGATCGAAAAGCCCAAGCTCCGTGAAACCTACTGCGGCGAGAGCGTCGTCGCGCAACAGAACGAAATCGAGGTACAGCCATGAAACCACAGCTCATGATCGGCAACGCCGCCGTCGCGCGCGGTGCTTACGAGGCCGGCGTCCGCGTGGTGGCCTCCTATCCCGGCACGCCGAGCACGGAGATCACCGAAAGCGTCGTCCAGTATCCGGATATCTACTGCGAATGGGCCCCCAACGAGAAGGTGGCCTGCGAGGTCGCCATCGGCGCGTCCATCGGCGGCGCGCGCGCCATGACCTGCTGCAAGCACGTGGGGCTCAACGTAATGGCCGATCCGGTGTTCACCGCCAGCTATACCGGCGTCAACGGCGGCCTGGTCATCGCCGTGGCGGACGACCCAGGCATGCACTCCAGCCAGAACGAGCAGGACTCCCGCCATTACGCGGAAGCTTCGAAGTGCCCGATGCTGGAGCCGGCGGACTCGGACGAGTGCCTGGCCTACACGAAAGCCGCTTACGAGCTGAGTGAGTGCTTTGACGCGCCTGTCTTCCTGCGCCTGACCACCCGCGTGGCGCACTCCCAGAGCATGACGCGGCTCAGCGATCCGGCGGACGTGCCGCTCAGGGATTACGTGAAGAACCCCGCCAAGTTCGTCATGGCGCCCGCCAACGCCATCCGCCGCCACGTGGACGTGGAGCGCCGGACGCTGGACCTGAAGGCCTTCGCCGAGGAAACCGAGCTCAACCAGGTCATCGGCCACGGCGCGAAGATCGGCGTCGTCTGCGCGGGCATTTCCTATCTGTACGCGCGGGAGACGCTGGGCGAGCAGGCGGACTACCTGAAGCTGGGCATGGTCTGGCCGCTGCCGGAAAAGAAGCTGCGCGACTTCGCCGCGGCGCATGAAACCGTGTACGTGATCGAGCAGCTGGATCCCTTCATCGAAACCTGTGCGCGGTCCCTGGGCCTGAATGTGATCGGCAAGGAGGCCTTCACCTGGCTGGGCGAGTATACCGCCGCCATGATCCGCAGGGCCGTCCTGAACGCGGAAGACGCGCCCGCGCCGGCCGCAGACGTCCAGGCGCCGGTCCGCCCGCCGGTCATGTGCGCGGGCTGCCCGCACCGCGGCACCTTCTATGTGCTCAAAAAGCTGGGCCTGACGGTGTGCGGCGACATCGGCTGCTACACCCTCGGCGCGACCCCGCCCCTCAGCTCCATCGACACCACCATCTGTATGGGCGCGTCCATTGGCGTGGCCCTGGGCATGGCCAAGGCGAGAGGGCCGGAATTCGCGAAGAAGCTGGTCAGCGTCATTGGCGATTCCACCTTCATCCACTCCGGCATCACCGGGCTCATCGACGTGGTGTACAACAAGGGCATCAACACGGTGATCATCCTGGACAACTCCATCACCGGCATGACCGGGCACCAGGACAATCCCACCACCGGCAAGACCATCCGCGGCGAGGCCACCAAACAGGTCGACCTGGAGCTGCTGGCGAAGGCCGTCGGCATTGACCGCGTGCGCGTGGTCGACCCCTTCGACGTGAAGGCCATGGAGACCGCCGTCAAGGAGGAGGTCGCGGCGGACGAGCCCTCCCTCATCATCGCGCAGCGTCCCTGCGCGCTGCTGAAGTATGTCAAGTATACGGGCCACTGCCGGGTCGATCCGGATACCTGCCGCAACTGCCGCGTATGCATGAAGCTGGGCTGTCCCGCCCTGACCGTGCGGGAAGGCCGCGTGGTCATTGACACGACCCAGTGCAACGGCTGCGGGCTGTGCGTCAACGTATGCCCCTTCCACGCCATTGAAAAGGAGGGCGAGTGAGCATGAGCAACACGAGCATCATGATCGTCGGCGTCGGCGGTCAGGGCACTCTGCTGGCCAGCCGCATCCTGGGCAATACCCTGATCGGCGCGGGCTATGACGTGAAGGTCTCCGAGGTCCACGGCATGAGCCAGCGCGGCGGCAGCGTGACCACCTACGTCCGCTTCGGCGAAAAGGTCTGGTCCCCGATCATCGAAAAGGGCGGCGCGGACATCATTCTCTCCTTTGAGCTGCTGGAGGCGCTGCGCGCCCTGCCCTACCTGAAGCCGGACGGGCAGATCATCGTCAATACCCAGCAGATCGACCCGATGCCGGTCATCACCGGCGCGGCGGAGTATCCTCAGGGTATCGAGCAGACCCTGGCGCAGCGCTCGCGCCTGACCGCCGTGGACGCGCTGGCCCTGGCCCGGGAGGCGGGCAGCATCAAGGCCGTCAACGTGGTGCTGATCGGCCTGCTGGCCAGCCGCACGTCCATCCCCCGCGAACAGTGGGAGGAGACCCTGCGCGCCACCGTCCCGCCCAAATTCCTGGAAATCAACCAGCGGGCGTTCGCGCTCGGGTACGAGTATCAGTAAACAGACCCGCGAGACTGCTGCACAAACAGTACATGTACTTGTGCGGCAGTCCTTTTTTACTGGGGTGCCGCCATCCTTTTTGTAACAAGTTTGAAATAAATTTATTGACTTTGTTACAACTCCGTCATATAATTCAACTGTTGAGGTCTGCCCTTCGTGAAAAAACGGCAGGCTTTGGCAGTATATCTGTAAACGAGGTGCTGTTCAATGCGTACGCCCTACACTCTGACAGGAAGGCGCTTTATGGCCCTGCTCCTGGCGCTTCTGACGCTGTGCGCTTCCGTACCGGTCGCGATGGCGGAGGAAACGGAGATTTTCGGCTGCGTGACCCAGGATCAGGTCAAGCTTCGCCAGAACGCCAGCAAGTCCGCCGGCTATTGGGAAATGCTGCCGCAGGGCTGGGTGATGACGATCCTGGGCACGACCACGGCGCAGGGAAGCCGGTGGTACCGCGTTCGCGGCGGCGTGCCCAGCGCGCCGGACGGCACCTATACCGGTTATATCCTGGGCGACTGCTTCCGCCCGCTGACGCTGGAGGAAACCAACGCCTGGCTGTACAACCCGACCCAGGGCGTCATCGCGGGCCAGCCGCTGGAAACGCAGGAGACTGAGGAAGAGAACGAGCCGGTGTTCGCTGCCCAGGGCGGCTGGATCACGACGACGGTCGGCGGAGTCAACCTGCGCGTTACGCCGCAGGCCGCCGCGGACAGCGCGGCGGTGCTGCCCCAGGGCGCGATGCTGCAGGTGATCGGCTACAGCGACGGCTGGTACAACGCCGCCTATAACGACGTCTACGGGTACATTTCGACCGCTTACGCGCGCGTTGCCTCCGCTGACGAGGTGGCCGATTATATGAACGGCATCGCCGCGGATCCCGCCGGGGACGAGGGCGAATCCGACGCCCTGCCGGTGCTGTACGCGGCGGCGGACGCCGCTTCCCAGGACCAGGCGGTCGTCTATACCACGGAGGGCGAAACGGTCTCCCTGCGGTCCGATATGCTGAAGACCGCGTTCGTGCTCGCTTATGTGCCCAACGGCGCCGCCGTGACCGTATCCGCGGTCGAGGGCGACTGGGCGACGGTGATTTATAACGGCACCGTCGGCTATATGCTCAGCAAGTACCTGATCGCGGCGACGGTGCCCGCCGGCACGGAGGAGCCCGCCCAGGAGGGCGGCGCCCTGATCGGCGGCAGGGTCATGGCCACGGTGGACGTGGGCAGCGGCACCCTGCCCCTGCTCAAGGAGCCCTCCGATACCTCTGACAGTCTGAAATCCATCCCCAACCGCGCGGTGCTGTACATCCTGGAGGCCCGCACGGACTGGAGCAAGACCATCTACGCGGGCAAGACCGGCTACGTGGATACGCGGCTGCTGGCCTTCTCGACCGCTACGTCGGGCTACGCGCCCTATGTGACCATCACCAGCGAAAAGCGCGTCAACGTGCGCCAGAACGCGAAGAAGAACGCGAAGGTCCTGACCCATGTGACGCACGGCACGAAGCTCCCGCTGTGGGGGAGCCCCTGGACCAACGACGGCTACACCTGGTATCCCGTGACCGTGAACAACGTCGACGCGTATGTGCGCGGCGATACCTGCCGCCTCGTGACCATGCAGGAGCAAAGCGGCCAGCAGCCGGCGCCGACGCCGGAACCCGCCGGCCCCAGCATGTCCAATGTGTTCGAGAGCCTGTCCAGCGCGCTGAATATCCGCGCGGCGGCGACCACCTCGTCCAAATCCCTGGGCAAGCTGCGCCTGCACAACCGCATGACCTTCACCGGCACCACCACCGTGAAGGGTGAGCTGTGGTACAAGGTGAACTACAGGGGCACGGCCGCCTTCGTCATGGGCAAGTTCGTGCGCGTCCTGACCGAGGAGGAAGCGGGCGGCTCCGCGACCCCGGCGCCCGCCGTGACGCCCACCCCGGCGATCCCGGTCGGGCTCAGCGACGTGGCCTATACGCTCAAGAACAACATCTATGTCCGCAAAGAGAACACCATGAAGTCCTCGAGCCTCACCAAGATCAGGAAGAGCGGCAGCTACATGACCTGGCTGGGCGAGGCCGCGCCGGACAAGAACGGCGAGAACTATTCCTGGTATCACATCGAATACCTGAACAACCGGGGCTGGATCCGCGGCGACCTGATCCACGTGATGACCGAGCAGGAGTGGGAGAAGGCCTTCGGCAAGCCCACCCCGACGCCGGTCGCGCCGACCGTGCCGACCGCCGCGCCGACCGTGCCGGTGGTGACGCCGGAACCGACGCCCACCCCGCGCCCGGGCGGCGAGACGCTGACCGATGTGGCCTATACGCTGAAGAACAACGTCTTCATCCGCAAGCAGAACACCATGAATTCCACCAGCGTCACGAAGGTCTACACCGCGCACTCCTACATGACGCTGCTGGGAGACGTGAAGGCGGACAAGAACGGCGAGAACTATACCTGGTACAATGTCAGCTATAACAAGAAGACCGGCTGGATCCGCGGCGACCTGATCCATGTCATGACGAACGAGGAATGGGACGACGAGTTCCCGACGCCGGTGCCCGCCGTGACAGCTACGCCCGAGCCCACCCCGGTCCCCGGCGGCGACGACCAGGAGGACCTGGGTCCGTACGTGGCCTATGATATCCTCCGCTACGGCGCGACCGGCATGGCCGTGACGCAGATGCAGCAGGTGCTGTATGAGGAGGGCTACCTCGCTCCCGCCAACGTGACGGGCACCTTCAACGAGGCGACGCGCCAGGCGGTGCGCACCTTCCAGGCGGACCAGGGCCTGACCGTGGACGGCGTGGCCGGCCAGCTGACGCTCGCCGCGCTGTACAAGACCGTCGCCTACGACGCCACCCTGTACCCGGTCGAAAAGGTCACCTGGTCCGTGGCCACCAAGGTCTGGCCGCGCGGCAGCGTGGCGACGGTGACGGATGTGGCGACCGGCCTCTCCTTCGCCTCCAAGCGCTACGCGGGCGGCTCCCATGCCGACGTGGAGCCGCTGACCGCGGCGGATACCGCCATCATGTGCCGCATCTACGGCGTGGAGACCTCCCAGGACATCGCCGAGCTGAACCTGTACCAGCGGCGCCCGATCTGGGTGACCATCGGCGGGCGGACCCTGGCGGCGTCCATGTACGGCGTGCCGCACAACCCGGGCGGCGACACCCTGCCTGATAACGATTACACCGGCCAGTTCTGCATCCACTTCGTCGACAGCCGCAAGCACAGCACCAACGAGGTCGACAGGGATCACCAGGCCGCGATCAACTACGCTTACAACAACGCTCCCGTAAAGAAGTAAAGGATACTGTCATGATCGTAACCGTGACCCTGACGCCGGCGCTGGATAAGACCGTCATCCTGCCGGACTTCCGGGTAAATGAAGTCAACCGCATCCAAAGCCTGCGCCTGGACCCCGGCGGCAAGGGCATCAACGTGTCCAAGGGCCTGCGCGCCCTGGGCGTGGACAGCCTGGCCACCGGCATCCTGGGCGGAGACACGGGCCGCTATATCGAAAAGAGCCTGCACGAAGCCGGCATCGCCTGCGACTTTGCCTGGACGGACCGGGACACCCGCACCAACCTGAAGGTGGTGGACCCCGTCCGCCATACGAATACGGACATCAACGAGCCCGGCGCGCCGGTGAGCGCGGAGACGCTCGGGGAGGTCCTCGCGAAGGTGGAGGCCGCGGCCGGCCCCGGAGACATCGTGGTGCTGGCAGGCAAGGCCCCGGCGGACACGCCGGATACCATCTTCGCGGACTGGACCCGGCGGCTCGGAGCCCGTGGCGTACAGGTGTATATGGACGCCGACGGCGAGCTGCTGGTCGAGGGCGTGAAGGCCTGTCCGGCCCTGATCAAGCCCAACGACGCCGAGCTCGGCCGCCTGACGGGCCGCTCCTTCTCCGGTATCGGGGAAATAGTGGACGCGGCAAGGCAACTGATCAGCGGCGGCATCGGGACGGTGGTCGTCTCCCTGGGCGGGGACGGCGCGCTGTTCGTGACCCGTGACCGGGCGCTGCGCGGCTATGGCCTGAAGGTCGAGGTGCAGAGTACGGTCGGCGCGGGGGACAGCATGCTGGCCGCCCTCGTCTGCGCCGCGGAACGGCATATGAGCTTCCGGGACGGCTGCGCCCTGGCCCTGGCCTTCAGCGCCGCCGCCGTCACTACCCCCGGCACCCAGCCGGCGGAGCAGGCCGTCGTGGACGCGCTGCTCAGCCAGGTCTGCCTGAGCGAAATATAGAATAAAACGGTACTGTCTGTCCGAGCGAAAGGAGACTTTGTCATGAAAACACGCGCTGTCCGTCTGCATGCCGCCAATGATCTGCGCCTGATGGAGTTTGAGCTCCCGGAGATCAGGGACGACGAGATCCTGGTCAAGGTGGTCTCCGACAGCATCTGCATGTCCACCTACAAGTGCGCCATCCTGGGCACGAAGCACAAACGCGTCCATCCCGACGTGGCGGAGCATCCGGCCATCATGGGCCATGAGTTCGCCGGCGTCATCGTCAAGGTGGGCAAGAAATACGAGGGCCAGTTCAGGCCGGGCGCCAAGTTCACCCTGCAGCCCGCGCTCAATTACAAGGGCACCATGTGGAGCCCCGGCTACAGCTATCCCTACTTCGGCGGCGACTGCACCTACTGCGTCATCCCGCAGGAGGTCATGGAGCTGGGCTGCTTCCTCGAATACAAGGGCGACGCTTTCTTTGAGGCGTCCCTGGCGGAGCCCTACAGCTGCAGCATCGGCGCGGCGCACGCGGCCTTCCATACCAAGATGGGCGATTATCATCATGAGATGGGCATCCGCGAGGGCGGCAAGATGGCCATCCTCGCCGGCGCTGGCCCCATGGGCCTGGGCATGGCGGAATATATCATCCACTGTGACCGCCGCCCCGGCGAGCTGGTGGTGACGGATATCGACGAGAGCCGCCTGGCGCGCGCGCGTGAGCTGTTCCCCGCGGAGATCGTGGAGCCCACCGGCGTGAAGCTGCGGTTCGTGAACACCCGCGACATCGCGGACCCGGCGCAGTACCTGAAGGACCTGGTCGGCGGCGGATATGACGACGTGTTCGTGTACGCGCCGGTCACCAGCGTGGTGGAGCTGGCCTCCGACATGCTGGGCCGCGACGGCTGCCTGAGCTTCTTCGCCGGCCCGACGGACCCGAAATTCTCCGCGAAGCTGAATTTCTATGACGTGCACTACAACAGCACTCATGTCATCGGCACCACCGGCGGCAACACCGCGGACATGGTGGAGTCCCTGGAGCTGACCGCCGCCGGGCGCATCCGTCCCGCCGTCATGGTCACCCACGTGGGCGGCCTCGACGCCTGCGCGGAAACCACGCTCAACCTGCCCAAGATCCCCGGCGGGAAGAAGCTGATCTACACCCACATCAATATGCCCCTGACCGCCATCGATGATTTCGCGGAAAAGGGCAAGGAGGATCCGCGTTTCGCCGACCTGGCCGAGATCGTCGGCAGGCACCGCGGCCTGTGGTGCCTGGAGGCGGAGAACTATCTGCTGTCGCACTGGGAGAATGTGGAATAATCATAAGGAACCGCTGATTGATTCGGCGTTTCCCTAAGGGGCTGTTGCACACAGCTCCTCTTCTTTTGCAACGCCAAACCGGGAAAGTGAAATAGTTTTTAGAGTAAAAACCAAAAATCCTGCGTGCGTGCGTGTAAGGACAACCAGGAAATGAAAATCGTTCATCTCACACATGGATCCATTCTCATTCCGCATCAGCGGTCCTTTAGCTTACACGCACGCACGCAGGTTTTTTGGTTCTCTCCCGTTTTTTTCTTTCGATTATCCTGCATGCGAGGAGGCGGGATGGACCATTAGCCCCTGCAGGATGGCGTTTATTATTACCGTTCCGATGATTCCTGTCAGATTCCTTCATATGATCAGCGTACATATTTCGTTGATTCAACAAGGACGGTTTCGTAGGGGCGGGACACCGGCCATCTCGTGCGCGGTGCGCGAGGCGCTTGTCCTCGCATCTCGTGCGCGGTGCGCGAGGCGCTTGCGCCCGCGGTGCGCGCGCGATACAACGGTGCGCGCGCGATTCAACCGCCCGCCCTGTGACGCGTAAACGCTATGTAGAATGTGCAAACGAACCCTGGCGAAATTGAAGCTGTTTCGTGGAAGATTTATGTCTATCTGACCGGCTTGTATCCGGATATGCCTGATTGACTTTACGCCAACGGGGCGGGCGGGCCGGGTGTCCCGCCCCTACATGTTGGCGTTTTTTGTTTCCGTTCCGATGGTTTCCGTCCGCTTTTTTTCGTATGATCAACGTACAAGTTTCGTTGATTCAACAAGGATAACCTCGTAGGGGCGGCACACTGGGCCGCCCGCCCTGTGACGCGTAAACGCTGCATGGAAAGTGCGGACGCACCCCGGCCCGCCCTGTGACGCGTAACTGTTGCGTGTAATGTGCGGACGTACCTGACGGATTGGCGTTTTTACCGGACGTTCGGACGCAAAATAAGCGTCCGCTCAGGTCGTGCTATAGATTTTTCCGTTCCAAAGCATTCCACGTCAACAAATACCGTCCCATGCTTCATCTTCCCGTTGCGGATCATCAGCCAATATGATATACGATGCTTGTTTCATTTCTTAAACGGATGGAAAACGGCAGTAGAGGAGAACCGGGATGATGGACATGCTATCAATGGATTTCAGTTATCCGATATAGGCTGAATGGTTTTCGGCATACAATCAATGAAACGAAGGGGAGTAGAGATAAACCGCAAAAGAAAAGTAAAGCGGTGCACCAGCCTTGCTTCTCCAAAAAACGTGCAGCATCAAACCCGCCGGACGCTTTTTTTGCGTCCGAGCGTCTGGTATAAGCGCAGCGTTTCCCGTACAGAGAAAAAATTTGGAAGAAAAGCCCAAAATCCTGCGTGCGTGCGTGTAAGGACAATCCGGAATCGGAAATCGTTCATCTCACACATGATCCCATTCATCATTCCGAATCGGCGGTTCCTCTCCTTACACGCACGCACGCAGGTTTTTGGCATATTCTCCCGCATTTTTTCAATTCTCCTTCATGCGGGGAAATGGGATGGCGTTCCGCCAACGGGGCGAGCGGTTGAATTGCGCGCACACCGCGCACGAGATGGCGCGGGTGGCGTCCTCAATTCGCCATTGTCGGGGCTGTTGCGCATTGTTACGAACCAGCCCTCATCCGTCCTCACTTCGTTCGGCCACCTTCCCCCGTGAACGGGGGGAAGGCTTTTGATAGACAGCATTCTCAGATCATCGAAATACGTTGTAATTTCAGCCGATTTTGCATGCGGCGAAGCTAGAGCCTTCCCACCCGATCTCGGGGGAAGGTGTCACGCCGAAGGCGTGACGGATGAGGGCGTTCATGTACTTGTGCAACAGCCGCTTTGCTGATCATTTCTGTTCCGTCTGGTATCTGTAGATGGCCTCATAGGTATCCCGCATCCTCGGATACAGGGTGCGGTAGAGCTCGTAATGCCGGCGGCAGGCCTCGCGGGCGGCGGGATCCGGCTGGTATTCGCGCTGTATACGGATGTACGACGCAGCTTCGGCAAAATCCTGATACCAGCCGATGCCGACGCCGGCGGTCAGTGCCGCGCCCAGGGAGGTGGCCTCGCGCGGCGTCTTATGCACGCGCACCGGCAGGCCGAACATGTCCGCGGCCATCTGCGCCCAGAGCGCGCTCCTCGCGCCGCCGCCGATCAGGGTGATATGGTCTGAGGCCAGGCCGTTTTCGCGCAGGATCGCCCCGCACATGTGCAGCGACTGCATGATGCCCTCGTACACGGCGCGCGCCGCGTGGCGCCGGTCGTGCGAGAGGGTGAAGCCGATCAGCGTGCCGGAGGCCTCGGCGGTCCACCAGGGCGTGCGCTCGCCCATCAGCGTGGGCAGGAAAAAGACGCCGCCCGCGCCGGGGGAGACCTCGCCGGCCCAGGCTTCCAGCGTTTCCGGGTCCGCGCCGCCGAACAGGTTGTTCGCCGCCCAGTCAAAGGCGGCCGCGCCGCTCTGCACCGTGCCGCAGACGTTGTAGTGCTTCGCATCGCTGTCGAAATAGTTGAACAGGCGCGTGTCCGTGACGGGCTTATCGCTCATGGCGCTCACCCAGGCGGAGGAGCCGATGTTCATGTAAGTATCGCCGACGGTTTGGCGGCGCGCGCCGTGGGCCGCGCACGCGCCGTCGCCCGCGCCGACCGCCACGGGCAGGCCCTCCGGCAGGCCGGCAGCGGCGGCAAATTCCGCGCAGAGCCGGCCGCTGACGTCGCAGGAGGGACGGAGCCGCGGCATTTTTTCTTTACCGATCCCGCATTCGGCCAGGATGTCCCAGGCCCAGTCCGCGCTGCGCAGGTCCAGGCAGTTGCACAGCGAGGCGTCGGTCAGGTCGGTGCCGCCGATCCGTCCGGTGGCGCGCCCGTACAGGTAGTCCTTGATATTCACGAAGGCGGCGGTCCGGCGGTAGACGTCCGGCTCGTGGGCCTTCAGCCACATGTACTTCGGCAGGCCGCTGTGCACGTCGATATGGTTGCCGGTCACGGCGTAATAATCCTCCAGGGGGATCAGCCGGCCGATGGCCTCCGTTTCCGGCGCGGCCCGCAGGTCGCTGTGGATCATATTGTCGTAGAGGGCATTGCCGTCAGCGTCGATGGAAATGCACCCGTTCATCGTGCCGGTAAAGACCAGCGCCTCGCAGCCGCCGGCGGGGAGCCGCTCCAACGCTTCGCGGATGGCCCGGACCGCCGCTTCCAGCTGCTCTGCAGGCCGCTGCTGGGCCCAGCCCAGCTCCGGGAACCGGGTCGGGTACGCCGCCACCGCGCTGTCCAGCATCCGGCCCACCCGGGTGAAGGCCGCGCACTTGATACCGGTGGTTCCGGCGTCCAACGTCAGGATATACGCCATCGTGATCGCCTCCGTTGATTGCTTTGGGATATTATATCATCGCCTTCGCCGGAATGCTACGTTAAAATCCGGAAAAAACTTGACATGCGGGAATATGCGCGCTATAATCTACACGAAACGGGCACATAATGAACTTTTTTTACATGATTTTGATTTAAAATGGTTTGGAAGCCATTTTAAAAATATCAAAAAAGGAGTCCTGTATCATGAAGAAACTGCTTGCTTTTTGTCTGGCGCTGACAATGGTCATCGGCCTTGTTACGGTGGCCGCGCAGGCGGACGAACCGATTGAGATCCTTTTCTGGTCCACCCGTAAATCCGGTGGCAACCTGAAAGTGGTCGAGCATGAGGTTGAGACCTTCAACGAGACCATTGGCAAGGAGCTGGGCATCCACGTGACCCACGAGCCGCAGGGCGGCTATCCGGAGATCTGGGCCGCGCTGTCCACCGCTTCCGGCAGCGTCGCGCCGGACGTTGTCGCTCTGGGCAACACCTACATCCCCTACGCTTTGGGCGAGGATATGCTGGCTGATATGGCCCCGCTGGCTGCGGCGGATAACTATGACCTGGCCGGCAACCTGATGAGCTGGGTGCTCGACATCAAGGGCAACACCGACGGCGAGATCCACTCCCTGCCCTACATCCGCTCCACGCCCGTGCTCTACTACAACAAGGGCCTCGCTACCGAGCTGGGCATCACCATCAATGAGCAGATCACCATCGAAGAACTGGAGAACTTCGGCCGCGCCGCGATGCTCAAGGACGAGCAGGGCAACGTGACCCGCTACGGCTTCGAGCTGCTCAAGGACTTCGGCTACTACAACGCCGCCTGGATCTACCAGCTCGGCTCCCAGTACATCGCGCCCGAGGGCGGCTCCCCGTCCCTGGAGGACGGCACCATGCTGAAGGTGCTGTCCGACTGGCGCCGCTGGGTGGACGAGGGCTGGTGCCGTCCGTTCGACGCCAGCAGCCAGGCTGACGGCGCGCTGCAGGAGTTCAAGGCCGGCCGTCTCGCCGCTTATGTGAACAGCTGCTCCGCTATGGCCGGTATCATCCAGAACGCCAAGGAGTCCGGCATCGAGCTGGGCGTGGCCATGTTCCCGACCTATGACAAGGACAACCATGTGGCTGAGATCGGCGGCGGCAACATCGCCATCATCAGCGAGGGCAAGGACGACGCGAAGATCAAGGCTGCCTGGGAGTTCATCAAGTTCGTGATGAGCGATTCCGAGCAGTACTTCAACTCCATCAACACCGGCTACTGCCCCTGCACCCTGAGCGTGGCCAACGATCCTGAAATGGCCAAGTTCTGGGAAGAGAATCCCTTCTACAAGGTCCCCTTCGAGCAGCTGAAGACCGCTGGCCGCGGCCAGGAGCTCCCGGCGCTGAACAACGCGCAGGACTTCATCCAGCTGTGCGAAGATACCGCCGGCCGCCTGATCCAGGCCAGGGAAACCACGCCTGAAGAAGAAGTCAAGCGTCTGATCGAAGGCGCCGCCAACATCGTCTGGGACGACTGATCAACAGTACAACTGTCTCACCGGTCTCAGGGCCGGTGAGACCCTTTTCCAATTTTGGAACTATTGTAACTATTCAGTCATACAGTAGAGTGAGACGAGGCCCGGTCCGTTCCGGCACGGAATCCCGGAGTCCGCCGATTCATTCGGCGGATGGGGAAGCATGTCGTGCGCGGTGCGTGAGGCGCTTGCGCCCGCGGTGCGCGCGCGATTCCAACACCCGTAGGGCGACGGGATGGGAGTGCCGGAATGGACAT
>CACWHI010000017.1 GCA_902760595.1 uncultured Eubacteriales bacterium | reverse complement strand
TAACATGACTCCCTTTTCAATCATGGTACTACTTTCTTGTTGTTATGTCTACAAAAAAGTACGTCGGTGTCTACTTTTAGTATATCACTTCAGAATGAGCTTACACGCACGCACACAGGTTTTTGGCTTATTCTCCCGCATTTTCTCGATTCTCCTACATGCAGGAAAACGGGATGACGTTACGCCAACGGGGCAGGCGCCCCAGTGTGGCGCCCCTACTTCTTTTTTGTGTGATCAGAGTACAAAGTTCGTTGATTCAATAAGGATACAGATTCTAAATCTTGATAGGAATCGGCTCAAGGTGCTCATCTGTTACTTCGGTAATACTGTCACAACTTATCCACTTTTCTGGCCTGGAGCTGCAATAAAAGAGGGAGCCGTTGGCGATCATGGGATAACAGGGATTTATCTGTACCACTGCAGCCTCTGCGCGGTGTTCAGGAACTCGTCGCGCGGCATGGAATCGGTATACAGCCGGTAGGCAGCGGACTCGTCGGAGAAATAGAGGCAGCGGCGGCTGTCCTTTTCCGCGTAGATGGCGGGCATGGACAGGACGGAAAAGCGGTAGCGGTCCTCCGTGTAGAGGCTCATGACGGTGAGGTCGGGCACCAGCAGCAGCGGCGCGGCGTTGGCGGGCCAGACGCAGCTCAGGGTCATGCGCGAATAGTCCAGCGTGAGGAGCCGCGCGTTTTTGCCCTCCTGGCGTTCGGTGCTGATACGGCCGTAGGCGCCGGCCTCCGGCAGCACGGGAAAGGCATGGTCGAACAGGCGGGAGAGCTGCGAAAGATCCGCGCTCTCCAGCGTCCGGACCACGTCCGGCTCCTCCGCCTCCGTCAGCCGCGTCGCGCCGCTTTCCGGCGGCCGGATGGCGATCACGGCGTAGAGGCAGAAGATGCCGAGGACGATCAGGAAAATGAGAAAGGCGAAAACCTTTTTCATGCGAGCTTCTTAAAGACGGGGATGCTGTCGATCGGCGCGTCCGCCGTGATCACCCGGCCGCCCTCCAGCGTCTCGCCGGTGCGGATATCCTGCCAGCTTCCGGCGGGCAGGTAGACCTCGCGGCTCACGGCGCCGGGCGTCAGCACGGGCGCCACCAGGTAGTCCGGGCCGAACATGTACTGGTCGGAGAGTTCCCAGCAGTGCGGATCCTCCGGGAATTCATAGAACATGGCGCGCATCAGCGGGCTGCCGTTCTCGTGCGCCTCCCGGTAGATCTTTTCCAGGTACGGCTTCAGGGATTTGCGCAGGTCGTAGCCCTTGCGCATGATCCTTTCCATCTCCTCGCCGTAGCTCCACATCTCGTTGTCCTGGCCGGTGTGCAGGTAGCCGCCGCCCCAGTCGCGGTCGTCCAGCGCGGGGATGGTGAAGGGCTCGCGGTCGCCGTGCAGGCGCATGATGGGCTGGAACACCGCCCACTCGTACCAGCGGGCCAGCAGCTCCTTGAACTCGGGATCGTAAACGTTGCCCTCCATGAAGCCGCCGATGTCCGTGTTCCACCACGGGATACCCGCCAGGCCGATATTCAGGCCCGCGGCCAGCTGGTCGCGCAGGGATTCCCAGGTGGAGGGCACGTCGCCGCTCCACAGCACGTTGCCGTACTTCTGGCTGCCCGCCCAGCCGCTGCGCAGCAGATTGACCGGCTGCATGTTGCCCAGGGCGGTCTCGTGGTCGTAGAACACGCGGGAGTACCACTGTGGGAAGATGTTGGAGCAGGTCATGGCCGGGCCGATGTAATAGCGGAAATTGTCGTAATCGTACTTGGTCAGGTCCGGCTCGGAGTTATCCAGCCAGAAATAATCGATGCCGATGTCATAATAGCTTTCTTTGCACTTTTCCCACACATAGTCCCGGGTCTCGGGGTTGGTGGGGTCCAGGGTCACACAGTCGCCCTGGTAATCGTAGGTCTGCATCGCGCCGCGTTCCGTGCGCATCAGCAGGCCGCGCTCGGCCATTTCGCCGAAGTGCTTGCTGCGCCGGTCGACGCTGGGCCACACGGACACCATGACCTTGATGCCCATGCTGTGCAGCTCCTCCACCATGGCCTTGGGATCCGGCCAGTAGGTCTTGTCGAAGCACCAGTCGCCCTGCACCGTCCAGTGGAAGAAGTCGATGACGATCACATCCAGCTGGATGCCCATCTCATGGTACTTTCTCGCCACCGCCAGCACCTCGTCCTGGGTGCGGTAGCGCAGCTTGCACTGCCAGAAGCCCATGGCGTCGGACCGCATCATCGGCGCGCGGCCGGTGACAGCGGTATAATTGCACAGCAGCGCCTTGGGCGTATTCGCCACGGTGACCCAGTAATCCATGGCCTTGGTGCAGGCCGCCTCCCAGACGGTGATGTTTTTGCCGAAGGACGCGCTGCCCACGGCGGGATTGTTCCACAGGAAGCCGTAGCCCAGGCTGGACACCGCGAAGGGCACGGTGGTCTGGCTGTTCTTCTGCGCCAGCTCCAGCACGCAGCCCTTCATATCCATGTAGGGCTGCTGGTACTGGCCCATGCCGAACAGCTTTTCGCCGTCGTTGGGCTCAAAGCGCACGGTCAGCCTGTAGTCTCCGCCCACATAGGGCGTCCACTCGCGGTTGACGACCTTCAGGCAGTGGCTCTCCTTCGTGATCGATCCGCCGTAGTTGCGGTAATGCTCCTGCAGGAACAGCTTCCCGTCCTTATAGAAGCAGATGACGCCGCTGCGGTTGACCGTGGCCGCAATGCGCCCGTTGGTGATGCGCGCCGCCTCATAGTGATGGATCTCGCCGTCACCCTCGCGGTGGGGATCGTCGATGATCTCGATCTCGCCCTTCAATGCCTCCACCGGCTCCGTCAGCGCCCAGTTTTCCTCCGGCAGCCGCGGGTACATGGTCGCCCGCACGCGGAAGCTGTCCTTCCCCCACGGCTCGATCATCAGGGTCTCGCCCTGGCGTTTGCAAATCAGTTTTCCATCCTGCTGAATGAACTGCATTCCGTTCGTCCTCCCGCACCTGTTTTGTATGATTCAACATGGTCTTGAATCCACTTGACTGACCGGGCATAGTGTAGCACGTTATCCCGAAAATGACAATAATGGCTGAGGAGAATTATTACTCCGGCAACGAACCATTTCCGAAATCTGTTTGTTCAAAGCACTGGCTGCTTTGTCGTCGTCAGTCGCCGATGCTACGGCATCGCCTTCCCAGTCGCCGATGCTACGGCATCGCCTTCCTCCTCCTCCGCGCAATCCAGCACTTTGCACGGCGCATCTTTCTGGAAACGTTTCATTGCCGGAGTAATAACAAAAAACAGGCCGCGGCCCGTTCAGAGCCGCAGCCCGTTCAGAGCCGCAGCCCGTTCAGAGCCGCAGCCCGTTCAGAGCCGCAGCCCGGTATCCGATGGACCTCAGGCAGTTATTTCAGCCGGTATATCCGTCCCTCGTACGGTCGCAGTGCGGTCAGGGAGGAAGGTGGATAATTGCACATGAGCAGCTCAGCGTCTTTGACGCATTGCAGCTCTTCCGGGAATTCGATCTCCTGATGA
This sequence comes from uncultured Eubacteriales bacterium, assembly GCA_902760595.1. Lineage (GTDB taxonomy): Bacteria > Bacillota > Clostridia > Christensenellales > Aristaeellaceae > UBA4246. Next base: position 85,577 of record CACWHI010000017.1, on the reverse strand, counting down.
GCCGCCTGGAAATTGAACGTCATCAGCCATTTTTCATCCTCAAACTCCCTGGTATAGGCGACCACGTTCTCGTATTCCTCCATCGCCGGCTGATAGTCCCCGTACACCATCACCGGATGGGTTTTACGCAAGGCAATCAACTGCTTATAAGTGTACAGGATATCCGGACATCTGTGTCACGGGCCTGTCCTGCATCGAGCAGGACCTGGACAGCATCGTCAACTGTACGCTGCAGAACCTGTGCTCCATGATCCGGGATCACAGCGAGGGCGTATCGCACCTGACGCACACCAAGCTGATCCTGCGCGACACCACCAGGCAGTACCTGGCAAAACAATAGGCTCAATCCCCGAACGCCCAGAAGCCCGTTCCCGTTTCCGGGTCGAATCGGCGGCGGATGCAGCCGCCGGTGACGGGCCTCAGCTCGATCTCCGCTGTGTACAGCACCTCGATGGACCTGATATGGCCGGCGGCGACGCGGTGCGCCTCCCCGTCCTTATAGGAGAACAGCGCGTGCGTGTGGTGATATTGCTTGCCCGCCTCGTCCGTCACGATGTTTCCGTTCAGCGAGATCAGCTCCAGCATGCCCGACAGCTTCTCCGTTTCAAACGCGCCCTTGTCCGGGATAAAGGTCTGGAGCTCCGCCGAGGCGCAGCCGCCGATGCCAGAGTATATGGCGGAGCCGATGCCCTCCTTGGCGCAGATGTCCAGCAGCCCGCCGATGATCTCGTCGCCGCGGTCCATCCTGACATAGCAGGTGGTCCCGAATTTCCGATATTCCATACCGACGCCTCCCGAAATCCATTATCGACTTTTCACGTCAAAGTGCGCAGCCCTCATCCGCTTCGCATTCGCTCAGCGCCTTCACGCTTCCTCTGTGTCCTCTCCCGACACGCTTTCCACGGCTTCCCGGGCGATATCCCAGCCAAAGCCGCGGCGCACCAGGGCCTGTACGGCCTTCCGGCGGACGTCCGGGTCGGACGCGTCCTTGCGCGCCAGCAGCCTTTCCGCCTGGCGGCGGGCCGTTTCCGCCTCGTCCCCGGGCGACAGCTCCTCCAGCGCTCCGCGCGCCACGTCCTCGCTGACGCCCTTGCGGCGCAGCTCTCCATACAGCCGCCGGCTGCCGTAGCGGCAGCCCTTGCTTTCCACAAAATGCCCGGCATAGCGCTCATCGTCCACATAACCCGCCTGGGTCAGCGTCTGCATCACCCGGGCGACCGTTTCTTCCGGATAGCCGCTTTTGCGCAGACGTTCCGCCGTCTCGTGCTCGGTGGCGTCGCGCACGCCCAGCAGCGCGGCCGCGCGCTCCAGGGCAAAGGCATAGGCCTGCCGTTCCCAACTTTCCCGCCACTGGTCCGGGTCGACCTGGTCGCCGGTCCGCAGCTTGAACAGCTGAAACAGCGGCGGCGGCACATCCGCCGTCCGCCCGTCGTCAAAGCTCACGCGTATGCGGCCCGGCAGGCGGCGGACATCGGTAACGATTGACATGAGCAAACCCACCTTTTTTGTTAAGTGTGGAGAGAAGAGTGAGGAGTGGCGGTCGAAATGCCGCAGAGCGGCATTTCAATGAAACCCTCATCCGTCAGGCTTCGCCTGACACCTTCCCCCAAAGATGGGGGAAGGCTATATCGCGCGAAGCGCCACAACGATTGAAGAATACTCTGAGCCGAAGGCGAAGAGTTTCTTCCACAACTCCTCACTCCTCACTCCACCCTCCTCACTCCCTAAAGACCGTCCTCGCGACGTCCCTGTTCAGCGCCGTCACGACGCCGTCGCGCTGTTCGGAGGCGGCGGCGGTCAGGAGGGCAAAGCCGGTGATGGGCGCGGGGTCGTTCCGGAAAAAGAGGCCGTGCACCGCGCCGTAGGCCAGGCCCTGATGCCCGTACATCGGGAAGCCGAGGGCGGGATCACGGTAAATGAAGCTGCCCAGCCCCTCCTGCAGGTGCGGATCGCGCTGTCCGAAATCCGACAGCGGCCCGCGCATCGCCGCGCAGGCAGGATCGGCAAGAGTGAAGGCCGCCAGGCGCAGCAGTCCCTCCGCGGTCACGCAGAGGCCGCCGTGGGCGCTCAGGTAGTCCCGCTCCGGGTCCATCGGCTGTCCGGGGCGTTTCTGCCGCGCTTCGGCGTCATATAACGGTACGCGTGAGGGAGGCATCAGCCGCCAGGCGTCTGCCAGGCGGCCGGTCACGCGTTGCGGCAGATATGTCGCGCTGACGCCCGCGGGCTCCAGGATCGCCGCCCCCATCAGGTCGTCGAACGGTTCGCCCAGCGCCGCCTCCAGCACCGCGCCGACCATGCCCGCACCGAGGTTGCTGTATTCAAAGCCCCCGTCCGGGGCCCAGGGCATATAGCTGTCCGGCTGATTCAGGAGCCTGCTCAGCGGCACCGGATCCGTCAGCGCCGCCTGGTAGCTCTCGCCGTCCCGCAGGCCCGCGCGGTGGGAGATCAGCAGCCGCAGGGTGAGCGCGCGCTCCGGGGCCTTCGGATGGCGGACGGCATAGCCCAGGTATTCCGAGATATCCCGGTCCAGGTCGATCCTGCCCGATGCCGCCAGGCGCAGGACGCCCGCCGCCGTCACATACTTGGAGATGGACGCGCAGCGGAAGAAGTCCCCCGGCTGTGCGGGCAGGCGCCCGCGCAGCCGCGAGATCCCAAAGGCGGAGGCGGTGGTCTCCCCCGCCGCGTTCATCAGCGCCAGCACGCCGCCCTGCACGCGCTCACGCCGCAGGATGTCCCGCAGGCGCTCCGTCAGCCCGGCGGATACGGAAAAGCCTGTCCATTCCCCCAGCCGGAGCTCCGGCTTCGGCACGGTCTTAATGAGCAGGCGGTACAGCGTTCTGTTCAAGCGGTTTCCTCCGTTTGATCACATAGCGGTAGAGAAAATGCCCGCAGGCCAGCGCCACCAGCACGGCGCTCAGCAGCTGCGACACGCGGATGCCGGTCCCGCCGATATACAGGCTGTCGCTGCGCATGCCCTCGATGACCGCGCGCGGGATGCCGTATACGATGCAGTACAACGGCAGGCCGTCCCCCAGCCGCCAGCGTTTTCGCGTAAAGAACAGGATCAGGAAGCCGACGAGGTCGGCCGCGGACTCATAGAAGAAGGTCGCCTGGAACCATTCCCCGCCTACGTTGACCGCGTATGGGAAAAACTGCAGCGCCGCTTCCAGCACAGGCTGGCCGTAGGCCTCGCCGTTGAAATAATTGCCCCAGCGCCCGATGGCCTGGGCCAGCAGGACATACGGGATGATCAGGTCGATGAGCGCCGGCAGCTTCAGCCGCTTGACCCGCGACAGCAGCACCAGGCCGAGGAAGCCGCCGATGAGGCCGCCGTAAATAGCGAGACCGCCCTCCCAGATATAGAGGGCGGATATCGGGTTCGCGGCGTAAACACTCCACCGGAAAAGGACATAATACAGGCGCGCGCCGAGCACGCCGAGGGGCACGACGGTCAGCGCCACGTCGATGGCGGTGTCCTTCGGCAGGCCCAGTCGCTTCTCATCCCGGCGCGCCAGCAGCACCGCCGTCAGGATGCCCAGGGCGATCAGCCAGCCGTAGGGATTGAAGACGAGGTCCACCTGTCCGCCCCATCTGCCAGGACTGCGTCTCACGCTTATTCCTCCTCGCGCACGACGAAGCTGTTATAGCCCAGGTATTCCCACAGCGCGTCGCGGTTGGCAATGAAGTCGATCTCCTCGCAGGAGCCGCTGGAATAGCTGATAGTCTTGTGCGTGCCGTCGATGGGCACGCGGAACTGGTCGATATCGCTGGTCTTCAGCTCGAAGGCGATATTCGCCGCCTCCACCAGGTCCACCGCGGACATATCCGTGACCAGCACGTTGTTGACCACGATGTCCAGCAGCTCCATGGCCTGGTCATAGCTGATATCGGTCAGGTTGTTTTTCAGCGACACCAGCACGTTCCGGGCGCGCGTGGTGCGGCGGTAATCGTACTTTTCGCCGTTGATGGCGGAGGCGGACTTGCGGCAGCGCATATAGATGACCGCCGCGTGGGGGCTCAGCATATACGTGCCCGCGCCGCTCAGCCGGGGCGTCGCCCAGCTGGCCGTGTACGCGTCCTTGCCGCGCAGGTACTCCGTCTCGCCCTTGGTCAGCTCCAGCTCCACCCGGCCCACGCCGTTCGCGTCCTTGACGCCGGCGGCGTTGATGATATTGCGCACCATCGACCAGTTGACGACCACGTAGTGGTCGATCTTCACGCCGAAGTGAGAGGCGTAGATGTCCAGCAGCTTTTCCACCGCCTCCTGGTTATTGCCGTTGTTGGGCACGAAGCGGGACAGGCGGTTGAACTTGCCGTCCGGCTTCTCGATCAGCAGGTCGCGCACGAATGATGTGAGCACCACCCGCTTGAGATACGTGTCCACCGTCACCAGGATCATGCCGTCGGTATTGCCCAGCGCGCGGGGGGTGGAGATGTTCTGCACGGCGGTCTCGATCTCGTCGATATAGGCCGCGTAGGCGTTGTCCACCGTCGCGGCGGCGCCGGCGCTCTCCTCATCCTCAGAGCTGTCGATGGCGCCGCCCTTAGCCGCATCCTCCTTGCTGCCCCAGGAATCCACGCACAGGAGCAGGTAATTGATGATTCCCGGCGGGGTGTCCGGGATCTCCTCGGGTTTCAGGGTCGGGATCTCCTGCGGCTTGTCCGCGAAGGCGCCCAGGGCGGGCAGGGCCAGCAGCAACGCCAGCAATACAGCGAAAAACCGTTTCATGGGTCGATTGCTCTCCTTTCGGGGAAAACGCTTGATTATTCGGCGCTCGGTGCCGGCGCAGGCTCCATTTTTTCCACCTGTACGCCGGTCTCGCCGAAGATCTCGTGGGTAAAGTCGTCCGGATAGCCCTGCTCGTAGACCACCCGGCGGATACCCGCGTTGACGATCATTTTCGCGCAGACGGAGCAGGGCTGGTGCGTGCAGTACAGGGTCGCGCCCTCGATGCACACGCCCAGCTTGGCCGCCTGGATGATGGCGTTCTGCTCCGCGTGGATGGCGTAGCACACCTCCGCGCGGGTGCCGGAGGGAATGTTCAGCCGCCGGCGCAGGCAGTAGCCGCGTTCCTTGCAGGTCTTCATGCCCGCCGGCGCGCCGTTGTAGCCGGTGGTCATGATGCGCTTGTCCCGCACGATCACCGCGCCGATGGCGCGGCCCGGCGCGAAGCAGCTGGTCCAGCCGGAGATGATATGCGCCATCTCCATGAACCGGTAGTCCCACTTATCAAAGCTCATAGGGGTCCTCCTTCAGGTCCGTGAGGAAGGCCGACAGCAGTCGTTCGCTCATGGCGGCGGCCCGGTCGGCGTTGAGCGCGTATTCCTGTCCGTTGCCCGTCAGCGTATCCGAGATGGCGCGGTACGCCGCGTAGGGCACGCCGGCGGTCATGGCGACCTGGGCGACCGCCCCGCCCTCCATATCGCAGGCGGCGGCACGGAAGTCCTTCGCGATGCGCCGCTTGTCCTCCAGCCGTTCGATGAACTGGTCGCCGGTGGCGATGGCGGCGGACACCGCGCGGCAGCCCAGTCCCTCCGCCGCCCGCAGCAGGCGCGCGGCGGCCATGGAATGCACCGGCATGTGCACCACGTTCGGCCCGGAGATCAGGCCCGCCGGATCGCCGATGGGCGTCGTGTCCATATCATGCTCCACGGCGCTGTCCGCGACCACGACGTCCGCGATATCCAGGCCCTCCACGAGGGCGCCGGCCACGCCGATGTTCAGGATCAGGTCCGGGTGGTACTTTTCGACCATCAGGGTGGCGCACATGGCGGCGAACACCTTGCCGATGCCGCACTGGGCGACGACGGCCTGAACGCCCTCCAGCCTGCCCGCGCAGAAGCGGATCCCGCAGACGGCCTTTGTCTCCGTCTCTTCCATCCGCGCCATGATCACGTCCGTTTCCCGGGCCATCGCCCCGATGATCCCTATCCGCATAATCCCCTCTGTACTCCCGGTTCCGTTGCCAGAGGACGCGTTTCCGCCGTCCCCGGCTGTTTTTTCATTTTACATGCTGAACCGCGCTTTTTCAAGCGCGGCGCGGGAAATTTACATCCACAGGCCTTTAAGGCCGCCGACTGAGTATAGCATATCAGCCGGAAACGTTCAAGAAGAAACAAAAAACGTCCAGCCGGATTGCTCCAGCTGGACAGTTTCGTAAGTAACCGAAATTACTTGATCTCGACGGTCGCGCCGACAGCGGCGAACGCTTCCTTGATCTTCTCGGCTTCTTCCTTGGTCGCGCCTTCCTTGATGGCTTTCGGGCAGGACTCGACGAATTCCTTGGCTTCCTTCAGGCCCAGGCCGGCGACGTACTCGCGGACAGCCTTGATGACCTTGATCTTCTCGGAGCCGGCATCCTTCAGGATGACGTCGAACTCAGTCTGCTCTTCAGCGGGAGCGGCAGCGGCACCAGCGGCACCGGCAGCACCGGCAACAGCCACGGGGGCAGCGGCGGAAACGCCAAACTTCTCTTCGAGCGCCTTCACGAGATCGTTCAGTTCGATGACGGTCATCGATTCGATCGCGCTGATAAATTCTTCATGCGTCATGGAATTTCTCCTCCAATAATTTTTTGATCGAAATGATAATGATTAAGGAAATTATTCTTCCCCAGCCTGCTGCTTGCGGATCGCGTCCAGCACGTACACCAGCTTGGCGATAGAAGAATTCAGGCTGCCGACCAGGCGGGCCAGCAGGACCTCGCGGCTCGGCAGAGAAGCCAGCGCCTTCACGGCGTTCACGTCCATGACCTCAGTGCCCATCAGGCCGATCTTCACGGACATATGTTCGTTCTTCGCCTTGTCGATGAAATCACACAGCACCTTGGCGGGCGCGACGGCGTCCTTGGTGCCGAACGCATACGCGGTCGGGCCTTCCAGTACGTCATCCCAGCCGTTGATGCCCATGTCGTCCAGCGCGCGGCGGACCAGCGTGTTCTTCAGCACGCAGTAATCCACGTTGGCTTCGCGGCACTGCTTGCGCAGCGCGGTGACTTCCTCCACGGTCAGGCCGCTGTAGTGCACCGCCACGACGCTCTGCGCGTTCTTGAACTTCTCGGTGATGTCGCTGACGACCTGCTTTTTGATCTCCAGATTCTTACCCATCTCGTTCACCTCATCCCGGCTGAAATTTAAGGACCCCTGTGCGTCAGGCACAGGGGTCCGAAATCGCGCGTGAGGCGCGGAAACATTCTGACCTCTGATACCTCGGCGGGCATGTTTAAGCGCTTTCGCGCGCCTGCTGTCTGCGGCACAGCTCCTCAGAGCCGAAACGTATTTTAGCGCAGACTCAGGGATATGTCAAGCGAAATTTTCGCGTTCTTGATTTTCTCCGGCCGATACAGTATAATGAGGCATCGATATCGTAGTCTATTACACGATCCGCGAGAACAGCGGCAGGATCGTCGCGCTGATCGCGGCGCATATGCCGAAGGCCTAAGCCGGTCAGGCGTTCTGATTATGCACCCTCAGGCTCTCCTCCGGATACCGGACTTCCGTCAGCTCCAGGCCGCAGGCGGGAGCGGTGACGCCCAGGTCCAGGCGGTTCAGGGTGGTCAGGGCGGTTTTCATACATTCGGGCGGCAGCTTGCCGTGGCCCACGTCGATCAGCGTGCCGGCGATGATGCGCACCATGTTATACAAAAAGGCGTTGCCGGTGACGGTCAGGGTCACGCGGTCGCCCTCGCGGCGCACGGCGATCTCCCGGATGGTGCGGACCGTGGTCTTGGCGGAGCCGCCGGCGGCGCAGTAGGCCGCGAAATCGTGCGTGCCGACCAGGGCCTGGGCCGCCTCATGCATCAGGGAAACGTCGAGGGCCACCGGCACGTGGGCCGTCAGGCTGCGGTACAGGGCGCTGGCGTGGGGCGCGTTGTGGATGCGGTAGGTATAGGTCTTTTCCATGACGGAAAAGCGCGCGTGCAGCGTATCCGGCACCAGCAGGCCCGCGGTCACGCGCACGTCCGGCGGCAGCATGGTATTCAGCGCGAAGGGCAGCTTCTCGGCCGGGATGCCGGTATCCGCGTCAAAGTGCGCGCGCTGGCCCAGGGCGTGCACTCCCGCGTCCGTGCGGCTCGCGCCGGTCACGCGGGTAAAGGACCCCAGCAGGCGGGAAAGCGCGGTCTCCAGCGTTTCCTGCACGCTGGGGCCGTTTTTCTGCGCCTGCCAGCCGCAGTAGGCCGTTCCGTCATAGGAAACGGTCAGCAGATAGCGGCGCGTCATACGTGCCACGGGACGATGCGCGGCTCGAGCACGATGAGGGCGATAAACAGGGCGGTGATCAGGATCGCGATCCAGTCGCGGCGCTCCACCTTCAGCACGTTCAGGCGCGTGCGGCCCTCTCCCCCGTGATAGCAGCGGGCCTCCATGGCCATCGCCAGGTCGCCCGCGCGGCGGAACGCGCTTACGAACAGCGGCACCAGCAGCGGCACCATGGCCTTGGCGCGCTCGAACAGCTTGCCGGACTCGAAATCCGCGCCGCGGGCGGACTGGGCCTTCATGATCTTGTCGGCCTCCTCCAGCAGCGTGGGGATGAAGCGCAGCGCGATGGTCATCATCATGGCCATCTCGTGGGCGGGAAAATGGATCACCTTGAGTGGCGAAAGCAGGCGCTCCAGCCCGTCGGTGAGCACCACCGGCGCGGTGGTCAGCGTCAGCATGCTGGAGCCCAGCACCAGGAACACCAGGCGCAGGCTGTAGCGCAGGGCGTTCAGCAGCCCCTCTTTGGTCAGCGTGGCGAAGCCCAGGTTCAGCAGCGGGGTCTCCCCGCCGGTAAAGAACAGGTTCAGGATGAAGGTGAAGATCAGGATCATCCTGAGCGGCTTCAGGCTTTTGACCAGCAGCCTGAAGGGCAGCCGGGACAGCCGGCAGGCCAGGGCCAGGTACAGCAGCACGATAATGAAGCCGGTCAGGTCCGGCACCAGGAAAACGCCCGTAATATACGCGATCAGCAGCAGGATCTTGACCCGCGGATCCAGCGCGTGCACAGGGCTTTTGATGGGATAGTACTGCCCCAGCGTAATGTTTTCAAGCATGGGCCTTCCCTCCCTTCAGCCGCGCGAGCAGCGCCTCGTAGGCCTCGTCCATCCGCACGCACATGGGGAAATCCGGCCACCGCCGCCGGAGCGCCAGCGACAGCCGGCACGTCTGCGGTACGTCCAGATCCAGCGCCACCAGGCGCTCCGCGTCGGCGAACACCGCCTCCGGCGTGCCGTCCAGGGTCAGCTGGCCCTGATCCATCACGATGATGCGCGAGGCCGTCTCCGCCACGTCGTCCATGCTGTGGGACACCATCACGACGGTCGTCCCCGCGCGGTGGAAGCCCTGTACCATGCGCATGATCTCCTGCCGGCCCAGCGGGTCCAGCCCGGCGGCAGGCTCGTCCAGCACCAGCATTTCCGGGCGCATGGCGATCACGCCGGCGATGGCCACGCGGCGCATCTGCCCGCCGGACAGCTCGAAGGGCGAGCGCTCCGCGATCTCCGAGTAGGCCAGGCCCACGCGCTCCAGCGCCTCGCGGACGCGGGTATCGATTTCCTCCTGGGAGAGGCCCAGGTTCTTCGGCCCGAAGGCCACGTCCTTGGCGACGGTTTCCTCAAACAGCTGCGTCTCCGCGTACTGGAACACCAGCCCGATGCGCTGGCGCACGTCGCGCTTGGAGACGCCCTTTTCGTTGATGTTCCGGCCGTCCAGCGTCACGCGGCCCTCCGTCGGGGTCAGCAGCGCGTTCATGTGCTGGGCCAGGGTGGACTTGCCCGAGCCGGTATGGCCGATCAGCGCCACGAATTCGCCGCTGTTGATGGTCAGGCTGATATCTTTAATGGCGGTGGCCTGGAAGGGGCTGCCCGCCTGGTAGGTATGGGTCACATGTTCAAAGGCGAGCCGCAAGCGCTTCCACCTCCCTGGTCATATCGTCGATGGAGAGGATGCCCTCCGGCAGCGCGACGCCTGCCGCGCGCAGGCGCTGGGCCAGCGCGGCCATGGGCGGCACGTCCAGCCGCCAGGGCTCCAGGCGCTTCCGGTCCGAAAAGACCTCCTGCGGCGTGCCGGACAGCACCACCGCGCCGTCGTGCATGATATGCACGGTCTCGCACTGGGCCGCTTCCTCCATGAAATGCGTGATCCAGACCACGGTCATGCCCTCGCGGTTGAGCTGGCGCACGGTGTCGAACACCTCTCTGCGGCCCCGCGGGTCCAGCATGGCGGTCGCTTCGTCGAAGAGCATGATATCCGGGCGCATGGCCAGGATGCCCGCGATGGCGACGCGCTGCTTCTGGCCGCCGCTGAGCAGGTGCGGGGCGCGCTCGGCGTATTTCAGCATATTGACCGCCTTCAGCGCCTGCTCGATGCGCCCGGGCATCTCCTCGGAGGGAACGCCGGTGTTTTCCAGGCCGAAGGCCACGTCGTCGCGCACCACGGTGGCCACCAGCTGATTGTCCGGGTTCTGGAACACCATGCCCGCGCGCTGGCGGATATCCCACACAAGCGCGTCGTCCTGCGTGTCCATCCCGTCGGTCGTCACCGTGCCGCTGTCCGGCAGGATCAGCCCGTTGATCAGCTTGACCAGGGTGGATTTGCCGGAGCCGTTCCGTCCCAGCACCGCGGTCATCTCGCCGCGCCGGACGGTCAGGTCCACATGATCCACCGCGTTGCGGGCAGCGTCCTCATACTTGTAGCATACGTCCTTCAGGACGATGATCTCATCAGCCATTCTGACTCCTTTGGCATTGCGGAGAAAAAGAAGGCGCGGCCGTGCCGGAAAGCACACCGTACCAGGCCGGGTTTGCACCCGGTCTGACTGGCATTATAACCGATTCGATTTGGAATATCAAGAGGTGAAAAGAGGCCGGCGGCAGGCGCATGAAAACTCCATTTGCCTGCCGCCGGACCACATTGCCCTGTTGCGGCTGTTACAGCTCCGCCTCCAGGCGGACACAGCGGCCCACCACGGTGACGGCGTTCAGGTTTTTGATCTCGCTTTCGCAGGACTGATCGAACTTCTGCAGCATCACCTGGAAGTTCGGCATGGCGACGGTCTTGCGCATGATTTTGCCAAAGGGCGTATCCAGCACCATGATCGCGCCGTCCACGGGCGCCTGGGCGGGCACCACCAGCAGCAGGTCTCCCTTCATCACGCGGAAGCCGCGCAGGTCGTTGTCCGGGGCCATCAGGTAATAGACCTTGTCCGGGTTCGCTCCCTCGATCTTGCCGTTGGTGATCGGCAGCAGGCGGTGGCCCACCTCCTTCATGGCGGCGTTCATCACCGGCACGTGCTTGAGCACGCCGGAGAGCGCGTCCAGCCAGATGGAGCCAGCCACGGTCCCGCCGCTTTCCTCCTCCGTACCCTCATGCTTTTCCTTTTTGGTCAGCTTCTTTTCAGCCGCCTTCGCGATGGCGGGCACAGCGGCGCTCTGCAGGTCCACCGTGGCGGCGATGTCATCCAGCGTGAAATCCGCCTCGGTCTGCTGCTGCATGCCCATGGAGCGCAGGATGCGCCGGGCCTGGTCGTCCTGGATGATGCGGCGGCCGGATTCGACCTCCTCCAGGTATTTTTCACTGACGCCGCACTTGCGCGCCACCTGCTTATAGGTCAGCTTCTGGCGGGTGCGCTCCAGGCGGATCAGGTCTCCCAATCTGCTCATTGACGGGTATCTCCTTTACTTCTGCGCGACGCGGGCGGCGAGGGTAGCGGTCAGATAGCTGAAGAGCTGGGAAAGCAGTTCCAGCCGGTTGCCCGCGTTCATCATATCCATACGCAGGGCGGAGGACAGGGCGTCGGTCAGCATGGTAGGCGTCCACCGGGAGGTGGTGCGGCCGTTGAAGCTCAGGGTGACCGCGCTGTCCTGGTCCAGGTCATGCAGGCTGACGCTGGATTCCACATAGCATACGGTGCTGGCGGCGGAGCTCTTGGAATAGATCACCGCTTTGCCGCCGAGGCTGAAGGCGGGCAGGTCCATGGCCTCGTCGGGCTTAACCACCAGCGTCGCCTCATAGGCGCGCTCGTAGCGGCTCTGGTAGACGTCGTTGGTGTCCTTGGGAGCCGGAGCGTTCAGGTTATAGGTGCAGGAGAACAGCGTCTGGTCCTCCTTGTTGAGGGCTTCGGGATTCTCGGAGGCGGGGAGGAGCGCCAGCATGGAGCCCGTCCATACGTCCGGCTCCGTGTTCTGCGCGGTCACATCCACACGCAGCTCCTGATCCAGCGCCACGCCCAGCTTCTGGGCGTCCAGCGCGATGCTCAGCTGCCACAGCTCGCCTTCCGGCGCGGAGGGCACGTGCACCAGCGTCAGGGTGCTGACCGGCAGGCTCTCCGGGCACGGCAGGGTCACGCTGTCGTACAGCACGGTGCCCGTGGTGGCCGCGTACTGCCGCCGCACGGTGACCGTTCCGCTCAGCTTCACATTGTCCAGCATCTGCAGGAAGGGCAGCAGCATGCCCGTCTGGAGATAAGCCGCCTGCTCCTCCGCGGTCATGACCTCGGCCAGCACGTTCAGCAGCTCCCGGTTCTGGTACAGGTCCACCAGCAGCTGCTTCGTCTCCTGCAGGAGGGCGGAAGCCGGGATCTCGTACACGGCGGTGGTGACATAGGAGCCATCCGGATCCTGAGCGGTGGCGGTGGTCACATAGCCCTGCAGCCAGCGCGAGATGCCCAGCGATACCTGCTCCATATAGGGCTGGGCCTTCTCCTGCCAGGATTTGCTGGCGCGGCTGATCTCCATCAGCACGTGCAGCATGGAAGGCCAGCCGTTCTCGTTGAAGAGGCTCGTCCAGTCAAAGCCGCTGTCGAAGGCGTAGTACAGGCCTGCCTCGTCCAGCAGGTCGGACTGCAGGTAGACCACGCCGGAGGCGTCGGTCAGCACGTTCAGGCGGCCGATCTCCTTCCCGGCGGTGTCGCTCAGCGTGATCACCGATTCGTCGCCCTCGTTGGTGCGGGAATCCTTGACGGTGTGGGTGATGCTGAGCTCATGGGCGGAAAACAGCGCCTTCAGCGTATCCCAGAGCTCTTTTCCGGTCAGCCTGGACGCCTCGCCCGTCACCTGGCCGGTGAGCGTGCCGCGGAAGCCGGAGCTTTTCCACTGTCCCTGCAGCTTGGTCAGCTGGTTCGTTTCCGCGAACGCGGGCAGCGCCAGCGCGGCCGCCAGCGCCACGCACAGGCAGAGAGCCATCATTCTTTTCAACATCAGGGTTACCTCCATTCCTTATGCAGGTTCATTCGTATGACTGCGGAGCGGGCACGGCCGTTCCGTTCATCCATGCGTCTGTGCGGAGCATATGATCCAGCAGTCGCCGGTCCGCTTCAGGCAGGGCGTCGCGGTACCGGGTCAGGTAAGCCAGCGCCCCCGCGGAGAACTCCGCCATGCCGCCGGACGCGCTTTCGCCCTGCTCGGCGCCCGCCGTCAGCGATACGTTCAGCGAGGCCTGCCACACCTGGGTCTGGGCATGCTTCTTTTTCAGGGTCAGGGTGCCGGTGAGGCCGCCGCCGTCGTCCCGCAGGCTCGGGGTCAGCGTCCAGACCGTCTTGATGCCGCCGGCGGTATACTCCCGCTTGAGCGTTCCCGTGATCCGTTCGCCGCCGTCATGCTCGTTTTCCAGCTTCAGTGTATCCTTACAGGTGCACGCTTCGCCGTTCATGCTCCGCTTATAGGTGACGGTCCCCGTCCAGGTGTTCTTTTTCGCGCCGGCCTTGTCCTTCAGCTCGACGGTCAGGGTCAGGCTGTTTTTGCCCGAGCGCGCCGGCAGCTTCAGGGAGACATAAGCGTCGTTCCCCTTGACGCCGCCGTACAGGGTCAGTTTCCGTACATCCTTGCCCCCGCTGGCGATCGATCCGGTCAGCTGCCAGGCCAGCGCCTGGCCGTCCTCGCCCTCCAGCCGCTTGAGCGTCAGGGCGGACGCCGCGTTCAGTTCGGACATCCAGGCGTTCAGCTCGGCCGCGTGCGGGAGGTGGACACTCAGGCGCGCGACGCATTCGCGCAGGCTGGCCAGCGCCGTTTCCGCGCCGGCAAACTGCTCGGGCATGACCGTCAGCGTCGTGCGCCGCGGACTGCGGCCCAGGTTGCGGATGCTGACGCTGCGCTCCTCCGGCTCCGGCGGCTCCTCCACGGGCAGGCACGCCTCGTACAGAGCGGGCAGCGCCTCGCTGAACACCGCCTCAAGGGCCCTGTGCGGCATCGTGCCCGGGTCCGGCCATTCGCCGGAGGCCAGAGCCAGCGAAGCGAACTCCGCGCCGTCCGCCAGCAGCGCCAGCCGCGCCGTTTCCTTGTCCAGCGCCACCCGCGCCGCCAGCGGCGAAAGGAAGCTATTCAGCGCCTCCCTGCCCCGGTCGTTGCCGTTGAGCTGCGTCACCTTCAGGCCGTTCAGCGTCAGCGTCAGGATGTCCGCCGCGTCCAGCGCGGCCGCCGTATCGGAAAAAGCCAGGCAGCTTGGAGCCACCAGCAGCAGCGCGCACAGCAGCGCGAGCATCGTTCTCCAGCGCATAGCAAAGCACCCTCCTCAGTGATATAGACGTAATACCGGCATCAATTCCTGCAAACCAGTAAAAATTTATTGGGCCGCCTCCGGGACGCTCCCGGAGTCCCGGCGTTTGAGCACGAAATAATACGGCACGATGACCGCCAGCATGATTGTCCAGCCGATGCCGCAGGCGGCGGCAATACCTCGGATGCCCATCGCCGGCGCCAGGATACAGGTGAAGAGAAAGCGCAGCGTCACCTGGATCAGCGTGCCCATCACCGTCACGCGGAAGCGCGCCGTTCCCCTGTAAAAGCCCTGGAAGCAGTTCGTGAGCGCAGGCAGCACGTACAGCCAAGCCATCAGGCTGAGGTAGTCCATACCGAGAGGCACCACGGCCGCGGCGTCCTCCGCGCGGACGAACAGGCGCACCAGCGGCCCGCGCAGCAGATAGGCGGTCAGCGCGATGAACACCCCGTAGGCCAGCTCCATCATGAGACCCACGCGGAAGCCCTTCGTGACCCGCTCCGGCTTTTTCGCGCCACGGTTCTGGGCGATCCAGGTGGAGACCGCCGCGGCGATGCCCTGCTCCGGGATGCAGGCGAAGTCGTCCATCCGCGTGACGGCGTTATAGGCCGCGATGGCGCTGACGCCCAGCGCGTTGACCTGGCCCTGGATCAGCACCTTGCCAATGGGCTGGATGGCCTGCTGCAGCGCGGCAGGCGCGCCATAGCTGAACAGCTTCCGCGTCGTTTCCGGATCCCGGACAAGGTCGCCCGCGGCCGGGCACAGCTCGGACACATGGCGGCGCGTGTACCAGAAGGCCAGCCCGGCGCTGACCGCCTCCGCCACGACGGTGGTGACCGCGCTGCAGATGACGCCGAAATGCAGCGCGCCCAGGAAAAACAGGTCCAGCCCAGCGTTCAGCAGGGCCGAACAGGTGAGGAACAGCAGCGGCGCGCGGGTGTTTCCCGCGCTTTTGAGCCCCGCCGCCAGGGCGTTGTACATGCAGGTAAAGGGCGCACCCAGGAAGGTGATGCGCAGGTACAAGGCCGCGATCTCCCGGATCTCCGCCGGGCAATTGAGCAGCGACAGCAGAAGCGGCGACAGCGCCCAGCCCAGGATCACGAGCGCCAGGGAAGCGATCAGGCCGAAGCGGATCAGCGCCCCCAGCGTCCTGCGCAGGGCAGGCAGACGTCCCGCGCCGAAATGCTCGCTCATCAGTACGCCCGCGCCGGTGCACAGGCCGCTCACGCCCAGGATCACCAGGTTCATGACCGGCGCGGCGATGCCCTCCGCGGCCAGCGCGTCCCGGCCGATGAACTGCCCGGCCAGCATGGCGTCCACGGCGTTGTACATCAGCTGCAGCCAGTTGCCCAGCAGCACCGGCAGCGCGAAGGCCCACAGATGCGGCAGCGCTTCGCCGCGCGTCATATCCCGCGTACTCACAGGGTGCCTTTCAGCCACTGCCAGGCGTGCCAGAGCCCGTCCTCGTGCAGGGGCGGCGTCACGTAATCAGCCTGCTCAAGCAGCGCGGGCGAGCCGTTGCCCATGCCGATCCGGATACCGCACTCGCGGAACATGGCCATGTCGTTGGGACTGTCGCCGAAGGCCACGCTGTCCGCGCGGTCGATGCCCAGCGCGTCCAGGGCGAGGCGAAGCCCGGTCCCCTTGTCCACGCCCGGCGGCACCAGCTCCAGTACCTCAGGAGTATGGACGATCACGTCCCAGTCCGGCTTCACGGCGGCGACGACCTCCGCAGGCGCCGGCTTGCCAGCCGCGATCATGCTCAGCTTGGTCACGTCCGGCCAGTCGCCGAAGGTACCGTTCAGGGACCGGATGCGCCAGTCCAGCTCGCGGTACAGCTTATCGATATACGGGGTCGGGATAAAATCCTCCCGGTCCATGTACAGGTAGGCGTTGCCCTCCAGCAGCGGCGCGTAATGAAAGGCGCGCGCGGTATTCACCGCGCTCACCAGGCTCTGCGTCGGAGCGATCCGGCAATACAGCGTCTCCCGGCCGATCTCGACCATCGCCCCGGCGCTGGACACGCAGCCGTCAAAGCCCATGTCCGCCAGCCGCGGGTCAAAGATATATCCCTTGCTGCGGCCGCTGCAGATCAGGGCCGCGTGCCCCGCGGCCCTGATCTGCCGGATGGTTTCAAAGACGCTGTCCGGCATGCGGCTCTCTTCATCCCACAGCGTGCCGTCGATATCGAAAAAAAACGCTTTTCTGCGCATATCCGCTCCTGTTCTTCGCGGCGCTTATCCGACCGCAAGGCCATTTTACATGTTCCAATCGGCAACGTCAAGGCTGAACAGCGGATTTTCCTTGACATTGAAGCGTCAATTCGCTACAATCTGAACAGATATCCGCCGCGGCCAGCCGGGAACACAGAGGCGTCCGGTGCAGCACAGGCACGGCCAAACAGAAATAAAGGAGAGAGCTGTATGAAGAACATCAGGATCTTCGTTAATCAGTATAAGGCGAGATACCAGGATTACAAGGATTACTGGAATTACGAGGACGGCTGCGTCCTCAAGGGCCTCATCGACCTCTACCGCGCCGCGGGCGATCCCACGGACAGGCAGTACGTGCTGGATTATCTGTCCCGCCGCGTGGACGCGGACGGCGCCATCCCGTCCTTCCGCACGGACAGCTACAACATCGACGCCATCAACTGCGGCAAGGCGCTGTTTTTCGCGCTGGACGAGACCGGCGAGGAGCGGTACCGCAAGGCGGCGGACTTCCTGCACGAGCGGCTCAGCACGCATCCGCGGTGCGCGGTGGGCAATTTCTGGCACAAGGAGATCTATCCCGAGCAGATCTGGCTGGACGGCCTGTACATGGCCCAGCCCTTCCGCGCGGAGTACGACCGCCGCTTCCTCTCCGGCCTGGAGGCGGCCGACATTGCGCAGCAGTTCCGCAACGTGCGCACCTACCTGTACAACGCGGACAAGGGGCTGTACTACCACGCCTGCGACCTGGCCAAAGTGCAGCCCTGGGCCAATAAGGAGACCGGCTGCTCGGCCAACTTCTGGCTGCGCTCCATGGGCTGGTACCTGATGGCACTGGTGGACTGCATCGACCTGATGTCCGAGCAGCTGTATGAGCACCGCCGCGCGCTCATGGACCTGTTCCTGGAGGCCGTCAGGGGCATCCTCCCCTATGCCGACCCCGCCACGGGGCTCTTCTATCAGGTGATCGACCGCGCCGACGTGCCGGAGAACTACCTGGAGACCTCCGGCAGCGCCATGGTCGCCTACGCGCTCATGAAGGGCGTGCGCCTGGGCCTGCTGGATCCGGAGCGCTACCTGGCCCCCGGCCTCAAGGCCTTCCGCAGCCTGACGGACCGCAAGCTGAACCTGGGCGAGGACGGTGAATGGCACCTGGACGACATCTGCCTGGTGGCCGGCCTCGGTCCCGGCGAGAAGCGCGACGGCAGCGTGGCTTATTACCTCAGCGAGAAAGTCGGTCCCGATGACGCCAAGGGCGCAGGCCCGTTCATGATGGCCTGGAGCGAGTACCTGCGGACCGAAAAAGAATAATGACCTATCGACCGCTCCCTGCCAGAGGGAGCAGCAAAAGCCGGGGCGACCCGGCTTTTTATTGACGGAAGCGTTCATCACCCATACAGCGGACGGCGGGATCACCTGACCCGCGGAGGTATATATGGCACAGGATATGTGCGTTCCCTGCGAAAACGGGTTGATCAATCTCCGTGTCGGAGCGATCATCCTCAAAGACGGAAAGCTGCTGATGGCCGGAAACAGGCTCCGCCCGGAGTACCTGTACTCCGTCGGCGGAAGGATCAAGTTCGGCGAGACCGCGGAAGAGGCCGTGATCCGCGAAGTGTTTGAGGAAACAGGCGTCCGGATGGAGATTGACCGGCTGGGCTTCGTCCACGAAAACTACTTTTATGGCGATGATCCGTCCAAGGCCGGAAAGCTGGTTTACGAGATATCGTTTTACTTTTATATGAAGGTGCCGGAGGACTTTTCTCCGGCCTGCGTCAGCTTCACGGAGGACGGGCACGAAGAGTTTCTTCAGTGGATCGATCCTAAAGCGCCGGTCCGCTACTATCCCGGGTTCTTCCGGGATGAGGTGGCGCATCCGGAAAACGGGGTCAGGCACTTTGTCACGGATGAAAGGCGGCAACTGTAACAATTCCTGTTTCGTTTGCCTTTTCCCGCGAACCGGGGTATAATAAGCGGGTGATTTCGACGAATCCGATGGAGGGGCACTGATGACAAAACGCCGAATCACCCTGACCGCACTGATGATCACGGCAGCCATTCTGTGTTTGTTCGGTCCCGCGAGCGCGGAAAACACGCAGGCCGCCGCGGAAGATGCGCAGGCCACCGTATACACGCTTCCGCAGCCCTCCATCCTCCCCACGGAGCGCGTGCTCCCGCCTGAAGAGGGCTGGGAACCGCCGGTCATCGACCCGGAGGCGGTAAAGGACACGGAGCCCTGGCTGCTGGTCATCAAGGTGGCCCAGGAAGAGCTGGGCTATGTGGAGGGTCCCGGTAAGGACGAAAGCAAGTACGGCGACTGGTACGCCGGCAAGCAGACGGCCTGGTGCGCCGAATTTCTGACCTGGTGCGTCAATGAGGCGGACACCCGCTACGGCACGACCATGCTGCGGGATATCTACCCCATGTACGGCAAGGCCAAGGAAGGCGCGCCATGGTTCGTGGCCCGCGGGCGCTTCGTCACCGACGACGACCGCATTCCCAAGAGCCATGAAAAGCAATGGCTGATCGGCGCGGACCACTATCTGGTCAATAACGAGTACATCCCCTTCCCGGGCGATTACGTATGGATCGCCTGGTATTCGCCGGAGGTGGGCACGGATCACGTCGCCATCGTGGAGGGCGTGACCCGGGACGCGAACGGCGAGGTGCAGATCCACGTGCTCGAGGGCAACAACCCCGACCGGGTGCAGCGCAACGTGTTTCCCCTCAGCCACAAGCTGATTTACGGCTTCGGCACGCCGGTGCGCCGCGCTTATACGGACGTCGGCCTGTACGACGACTGTGACGACGCCTTCGTGCTGCAGTCCTTCCTGACGCGAAAGGGTCTGCTGAAGGCGCGCAAGACTTACCGGAAGAATGTCGACCGGACCGTCGTCCTCGCGCTGAAGAGCTATCAGAAACAGATGGGCCTGAAGGTCACCTACAAAATGGACCTGGCGACCCGCGCCGTGATGGAGCAGGATCCGGACTTTCTGGAAGCCATGAAAGAGATATATCCATGAAATTAGTCATTGCCGAAAAGCCCTCCGTAGCCCGCGACATCGCCAAGGTGCTCAAATGCGGGGAGCGCAAAGAGGGCTATATGCAGGGCGGGGATTACATGGTCAGCTGGGCCCTCGGGCACCTGGTGACTCTGATGGAGCCCGACGAGCTGGACGAGCGCTACAAGAAGTGGCGCATGGAGGACCTGCCCATCGAGCCTGAAACGATCCCTACCAAGGTGATCCCCAAGACCCGCAGCCAGTTCTCCGTGCTCAAAAAGCTGATGAACTCCGCCGAGGTGGACAGCCTCATCTGCGCCACCGACGCCGGGCGCGAGGGGGAGCTGATCTTCCGCCTGATCTACGAGCAGGCGAAGTGCAAAAAGCCGGTGGAGCGGCTGTGGATCTCGTCCATGACGGACGAGGCCATCAAGGAGGGCTTCGCGCAGCTCAGGCCGTCCGCGGATTACGACGGACTGTACCGCTCCGCTCAGTGCCGCTCCGTGGCGGACTGGCTGGTGGGCATGAACGCCAGCCGCGCCTTCACTATCCGGTACAACGTGCTTTTGTCCATGGGCCGCGTGCAGACGCCGACCCTGGCCATCCTGGTGAAGCGCGGCAAGGAGATCGCGGATTTCGTGCCCGTGGAGTACCATACCCTGACCGCCGATTTCGGAGACTACCAGGGCCAGTGGTTCGACCCCGCCGTGAAGGACGAGAAGACGGCCAACCGCATCCCCGACAAGGACAAGGCCGCCGCCCTGGCAAAGAAGGTGCGCGGACAGGAGGCGAAGGTGCTCAGCGTCACCTCCGAGCAGAAGCGCGACCTGCCGCCCCAGCTCTTTGACCTGACCAGCCTGCAGCGCGAGGCGAACCGCCAGCTGGGCTTCACCGCGGACAAGACGCTGAAGCTGGCCCAGAGCCTGTACGAGCGCTGGAAGGCCCTGACCTATCCGCGTACAGACAGCCGCTACCTGCCTATGGACATGCTGAAGCGCCTGCCGAAGACCTTCCAGCAGCTGCCGAACGAATACCAGCCGCTGGTGCAGGGCATCCCCAAAAACGAAAACGGCGGCCTGCCCGTGAGCAGGCGCGTATTCGACAACGAAAAGGTGAGCGATCACCACGCCATCCTGCCCACCCTGAACCGCGCGCCGGTGGAAAAAATGTCCCCCGATGAGCGCGCGCTGTTCGACATGGTGGCGCGCCGGGCCATCGCCGCCTTCTATCCGCCGTATGAGTACGACCAGGTGAAGGTCGTGACCGAGGCGGCCGGGGAGCGCTTCCGCTCCACGGGCCGCACGGAGCGCGCTCCCGGCTGGAAGGCCGTGTACCGCGGCGCCGCGAAGGCGGAAAAAAAGGACGCCGACCCAGCCCTGCCCGCGCTGGCCGAGGGCGACACCCGGAAGGTGGAGAAGGCCTCCGTCAAGAAAGAGGCCACCAAGCCGCCCGCCCCGCACACCGACGCCAGCCTGCTCGCCGCCATGGAAAACGCGGGCCGCGACCTGGACGACGAAGCCCTCCGCGAGCAGATGAAGGGCAGCGGCCTCGGTACCCCGGCCACCCGCGCGGCCATCATCGAGCGGCTGCTGCAGGTAGGCTACGCCGAACGCAAGGGCAAGACCATCCAGGCCACACCCAAGGGCATCGCCCTGATCGGCATCTGTCCGCAGGAGCTGGCCAGCCCCGAGACCACCGGCAAGTGGGAGCTGGCGCTGAACGAGATCGCCGCCAACAGGCGCGATACCGAGCGCTTCATGCAGGGCATCCGCCGGCTGAGCGAATTCCTGGTGGATTACGCGAAATCCACCACGGTGGAGGGCGGCTTTCCCGAAGAGACCCGGCGGGGCAAGCGCGGAAGCAAAGCCGGCGCCGCAAGGAAGCAGGACCTGCTGGAGGACGCCGCGTGTCCGCTGTGCGGAAAGCCCGTCAAGGAGTCCGAAAAGGCCTTCGGCTGCAGCAACTGGCAGAACGGCTGCGCCTTCACCCTGTGGAAGGACTGCCTGACCCGCGGCGGCGGCCCGCAGCTGACCCGCAGGCTGGTCACGCTGCTGCTGAAGCAGAAGACCGTGCGCGGCTCCACCGGCACCGTGAGCATCGACGGCCAGTCCATCCGCTTCGATCCCGCGGAGCCCGGCCTGACCGGCGCCAGCGCGCCGATCGTCTACCGTAAGAAAGGATGATCCCCATCAGACGACGTTTCGCCCGTTTCCGGGCTTTCCTGCTCATATGCGCGATCCTGATCAGCCTCAGCCCTGCCGGCGCGGAGGAGCCTGCCGCCGTCCGCCTGACCCTGCTGGGGCACAGCACGGAGATCGCGCTGCCCGCTGACAACCGCCTGGATATCGCCGTCAATTCCGGCTGCGCGGGCATCCTGTCCGTCAGCTGGCCCATCGCCGGCGCGCCGGTCTTTGAGACACCCGTGGAGCCGGGCCGCAACGACCTGAGCATCGAGGTCTGGGAGGACGGCATGAGCGCGCCAGACGGCGACTACACGCTGACCCTTACCCTGCGCAGCGGCGAAAGCGCGGACACCGACAAAAAAGCCATCACCGTCACCCTGAAAAACGATCCCGAGAACGCGCCGCCCTCCGTCTGGGACCTGGAGCCCGACGTCGGGGAAGCGGCCGGGCTGAGGCACTATCAGGTGATCGACGAAAACGCCGAGCCCCCTTCCCACAACGTGACGCCCGGCGTCCAGGCGGCCGGAGAAACGGCCCCCAATTACTGGACTATGACCATGGGCGACCTCAGCGACGAGCAGGCGATCTGGGACGCGATGATGCAGCCCATCACCATCCTGGACGACGGCAAGCACAACGGCAAGACCACCTGCCTGCTGCGCAGCACGCCGGACGGCAGCAGCAAGGACAACGTGATCGGCGAGGTCACCTACTTAAGCCAGGGCGTGCACGTGCTGGAGACCACCGATGACGGCTGGGCGCTGGTGGAGGTATACAATACCAGCTACGGCGACGCCTACCGCCGCTCCCGCAGCAAGCAGGGCTACGGCGTCACGGCGGAAAAGCTGCGCGGCTACCTTCCCGCCGATATCCTGAAGCAGGTGACCCCGCGCGACGATTACGGCCTGGTGATCGACAAGTGGAACCAGACCATGTACATTTTTGAAAAGGGAAAGCTGACCGGCGAGCTGCTGGTTTCCACCGGCCTCAACAACAAGGAGCAGCTCTGGAACGAAACGCCCGCGGGTGAATTCCTGATCGTCAGCAAATCCGGCGGCTTCTGGTCGGGCAACCTGTACTGTGACTATGGGCTGCTGCTCAACAACGGCTGCCTGATCCACCAGGTGCCCAGCGTGGTCTATGGGGATGACCTGCATGATTATTCCAGCACGGAGCCAAAGCTGGGCCACAAGGCCAGCCACGGCTGCATCCGCGTGCAGCGCAAGGCGAACGCCCAGGGGCAGAATATGGAATGGCTGTACAACCACCTGAAAATAAATACGCGCGTCTTCGTCTGGGACGACGCGACGCGCTATACGGAATACCCGGCGGATGAAACGGTATTGTATTATAACACGGTGGGCGGCTCCCGCTACCACACGACCGCCAAGTGTTCCTCGGTCAACAAGCGCTACTGGCCCCTGGCGCCCTTTCACTACGGCGAGCTGACGCTGAAGCCCTATAACGAGCTGACGCCCTGCGCCACCTGCTCCGCCCCGCCCAGGCCGGAGACCATCTATAACGCCAACCTGAAAAACGGATATACAGATTAATCAGTCTACTCCCCTGAGCTCCGCTGCCTCGACCCACGGTTTCACCCGGGCGAGGCAGCTTTTCATTTTTTCCGCTCTGGGGGCGTGCAGGCCGTCGAAGGGCACGGTATCCCGGTCGGTAAAGGCCTGGAGGAAGTACCGCTTCGCTCCCCGGATCATCCGGCCGATCTCCTCGAAGTCCTCCTCGCTGTGCAGTTCGTCCACCACGGTGGTGCGGAACTCGTACTCCACGTCGGAGCTGAGCAGCAGCGCGATGCTCTGCCGCACGGGTGTGAGGTCGAGCCGGTCCAGGCCCACCGTGGCCGCGTAGCGGGCAGGGCTGTTCTTGACGTCCATGGCCACATAGTCAACCAGTTTTCCGGCCAGCAGCCCGCGCAGCATATCCGGATAGCAGCCGTTGGTATCCAGCTTCACCCCGAAGCCCCTGTCCCGGATGCCGCGGATGAGCTCCGGCAGCTCCGGATGCAGGCAGGGCTCTCCCCCGGTGATCGCCACGCCGTCCAGCAGGCCGTGCCGCCTGTCCAGGAAGCGGTACAGCTCCTCCGTCTCCATCACGGGCGGCGCGTCGCCGGTGACCAGCTCAAAATTGTGGCAGTAGGGGCATTTGAAATTGCACGCGTTCAGGAACACCGTGCAGGCCACGTGCTCCGGATAGTCCAGCAGGGTCATCTTCTGCAGGCCATAGATCTTCAGCATGTTCGTCTCCTCATACAGCGGCCAGGATGTGCATATTGCGGATGCCTGCGTCGCGGATGCCGTCCTGGATGGAATAGGCGTGCTTTTCCAGGTCGCCGCAGGTCGCCTTCGTCAGGCCCTGCTCCATCAGCTCGTCGATGATGTCCGCCGCGATGCCTTCGATCACGTCCTGCTTCTCCTCCGCGCGCTCACCGTCGTTGTCGGTAGTCAGCAGGTATTCCAGCAGCTCCGCGAGCAGGCCCAGCTTCGGCAGCGCGCGCATGGCGCGGAAGGCCCACTTGTAATACGGCATGTACACCCGGTTCAGCAGGAACACCGCCTGCATCGCGCTGTCCGCGAAGCGGCCCACGGCCAGCTGGGCCGCGCCGGTCTCCCCGTGGCGCAGGCAGCGGCCGTAGTTGTACTGCCCCGCCTGAGCCATCAGCAGCACGTGCCCGGCCAGCTTCTTCAGCCGGATGTCCTCCGGCTGGGCGGAAAGCGCCGCCCGGATGCGCGTCACCTCGCCATAACCGTCCGCGAAGATCTCGCCGTTGGTCGCCTCGCTCAGCGCGTAGTCCGGCAGCCGCAGCCACTGCTCCGACGTCAGCCTGCCGTCCGGCGCGCCGACCTTATCGGCAAAGAACTCCGCCGTACGCAGCACGCCGCGCCTCGCGCCGCCCGTCGGTCCCGCCAGGGAGCGGGACGCCCCGTCCATGGTTTTCGGGAGCTTCGCGTAGGCGCGCTCCAGCCGGAAGGCCCGGGAGCGGTCCACCACAGTTTCATCCGGCAGGAATATACAGAAGCCCGGTTCAAAATCATGATCCCGGGATACCTCGTCGTCATATCCATAGCATTCCGACCCGCTGCCGGTGAGCCCCACGGCGATCAGCGACAGCAGATCAGGGAAGTCCCGCTCCAGCATGGGTCTGCCGTAGCTTTCATAGTAGGCGCGGGAAAGTTCAAGTCCGTTCATAGTAGCTTCTCGTCCATTTCTTCAGCTTATCTGCCGTCAGGAAATACCCGTACCGCTCAAAGGTCGGCGCGCAGTGATCCAGCACGTAGGCATAGTAGCCGTCGCGCGGCAGGTCCGGGCGGTCCAGCAGTGCCTCCGCCTGGTCCAGCAACTCACAGATCCGCCGCTCCGCCTCCACGGAGCCGAACTGATATTCCAGGGTGTTCGCCATATTCAGGCAGGTCTCCGCCTGCTCCAGCGCGCCGCCCGGCACCTTTTCCATCCAGCCGATAGCCCTGCTGTAGGCGTCCATCGCCTCGTCCCAGCGGGAAAGCGCCGTCAGGGTCAGGCCCATATTGTTGTACAGCCCGCCCATCAGCTTCGCGTCCGTGTCCGCCGCCTGGCGGTAAGCGGCCTCCGCGCGCCGGAACATCGCCATGGAGCGCTCGTAGTCCCCGAACACGTAGGCCGCGGTGCCGATATTGACGCAGGTCGTGCCCACCGTCGCGCCGTCGTCCAGCGAAAGCTCATCCAGCAGGGCCAGCGCCTCGGCGGCGCAGCGCTCGGCCTGTTCGCGCTGGTTCGTTTTGCGGCTGTGGCCGATCAGCTCGTTGAGCACCGTCAGCTCCCCGCGCCGGTCGCCCAGCATCCGCGCCTCGGCCAGCCAGTAATCCAGGTGCCGCTGCGCGCCGGCATAGTCCAGGCGGCTCATATACTCGTCCATCTTTTCGATGATCCGCCTCACGGGGATCATCGCCGGGGCTTGGCCTGGCGCCGCCATATCAGAACCCGATCAGCGCGCCGCCGTCCACGGGGATGCACGCGCCGGAAATGTACCGCGCGGCGTCGCTGCACAGGAAGGCGGCGCACATACCGATATCCATGGGGTCGCCCACCGACTTGGCGGGGATGCGGCCCAGGATCTTGTTCAGGCGCTGGGGATCGGTATCGGTAGCCTTATGGAACATAGGCGTGTCGATCCAGCCCGGCGCGATAGCGTTGACCGTCACGCCGTATTCCGCCAGTTCGGCGGTCAGGGTGTGGATCAGCCCCAGGTAGCCCGCCTTCGCCGTCGCGTAGCCGGATACCATGGGCTGGCCGATGAAGCTGGTCATGCTCGCCTGGAAGATGATGCGCCCGTGCCGGCGCTCCTTCATGTGCGGGGCCACGGCCTTCGTCAGCGCGAACGCGCCGACCAGGTGGGTATTGAGCACGGAGGTATAGTCCTCCACCGTCATGTCCCAGATGAATTTCTTGCAGTGGTTGCCGGCGTTGTTGACCAGGATATCCACCTGCCCGAAATCGGCGATCACCTGATCCACCATCGCCTGGGCGCGGTCGGTCTCGGTCACGTCATAGCGGTAATAGACCGCGCTGCCGCCGAACTCCGCCAGCGCCGGTGCCACCGTTTCCGCCGCGCTGCGGCCCAGCACCGCCACGCGGGCGCCCGCGCTGATCAGGCAGCGCGTGATCGCCAGGCCCAGGCCCGTCGCGCCGCCGGTCACGATGGCGACCTGCCCGGAAAGGTCATACCACTTCGCCATGGTAAACTGCTTCATCTGCTCTTCCGTAAAAGCTGCCATATCCAAAACCTCCTACTGTTCACAGGGCTTGGGGAAAGCCACCTGTTTTTCCTGATATTTGTACGGGATGAAGAATTCCCGGTGCCCCAGCGTTTCCGCCCTGGCGGGGCTGCCGGCAGCGACCGAGACGACCAGCGCCTCCAGCCTGCGCTCCAGCTCGTCCATGCCGCATTTGCCGCGCAGGACCGGGCTTGCGTCAAAGTCCATATCGCCGCTCATCCGCGCGAAGGTCTCCGCGTTGCCGGTGATCTTGATACACGGGCTGACCGCGCTGCCCACCACGTTGCCGCGTCCCGTGACCAGGAACACGATGTGCGCCCCGCAGCTGACCAGGTCCATCAGGCCCTCGTTGTCGTTGGGGTTCGTGATGCCGAACTGCATCCAGGACGGGTCCGGGGTGGAATCCAGGAGCCACAGGCCCGGGCTCGGGGGCGGGCAGGATACCTTGATCACGCCCTGGATGGGCCGGGAGCCGCTCTTGATCACCGCGCCCATGCTCTTTTCCTCGATCGTGGTCAGGCCGCCGGCGAAATTGCCCGGGCTGATGGAGTACTGCCGCACCTGGCGGCAATAGTCCAGCGCCTTGTCGTAGGTGAAGCGGAGCTCCCGCCTCGCCTGCTCGCTGGCCGCGCGGCTGAGCAGCCACTGATCCAGCCCGATCGCCTCCACGATCTCCTCGAAGACCGCGGTGCCGCCCGCGTCCACCAGCGCGTCAAAGAAGCGGCCCACCACCACGTTGCCGGCCAGGCCGCTGGTGGCGTCGCTGCCGCCGCACTCTGCGCCGATGACCAGCTCGGAAAAGGACATCGGCACCCGCGGCGTATGCCGCAGCTCCTCCAGCGCGGAGCGCACCCAGGTCAGGCCCTTTTCGACCGTCTTCGCCGTGCCGCCCTCCCGCTGGATGAACAGCCATTGGGCCGGCTTCCCCTCCTTCGCCGCGATATCGGCCAGCCATTCCGGCTGCACGTACTCGCAGCCCAGGCCCACCGCCAGCACCGCGCCGATGTTCGGATGCCGGATCAGGCTGATGAGCAGGTTCACCGCGTACTGGTTGTCCGTACAGCCGTCGAAGCCCACCATTTCCACGTCCGCGTCGCCGCTCTGGCGCACGATCTCCTGCGCCACGAACTCGGCGCACTTGACCGTGTAAATGACCAGCACCCGGTTGCGGATGCCCTTTTTGCCGTTTCTGCGGGCATAAGCCTGCCATGTCGTTTCACTCATACTTCGTGTCCTTCGGCGCGCCGGTATTGATATCCAGATGGCTGCTGCGCTCGTCGTACAGGCTGCGCATCACGTGCAGGTGCACCCAGCTGCCCCGCGGGATGGCCTTCGTGGCGCAGCCGATGGGCACGCCGTACTTGATGATCTTCTCCCCCTCGGCGATATCGCGCAGCGCGATCTTATGGGAATTGGGCACCGCCTCCACGCAGGCGATCCGCTCTGGCGCGCCGTCGCCCAGGATGCTGACCTCGCCCGGCGCGAGCGGCGTCAGCGCGGTAGCCACGTTATCCTCCGGATGAATCCGGAATGCCGTCTGTTCCATGGCCGCGCCTCACAGTACGCCGAACTTGGCGAAGGCGTCCGTGACCAGCATGCCGTTTTCGATGGCTTTGCGCATGGTCTTCTCGGTGCTCGCCTTGATCAGCGCCTTCTCGATCACCTCCCCGGCGATCTGTTTCGGGATGATCAGCACGCCGTCCACATCGCCGAACACCACGTCCCCGTCATGCACGGTGACCTGGCCGATCTCGATATCGCAGCGGTAATCGAATACGTACGTACGAATGGAGGAATCCTGCGCCCAGGTGCCGCTGCAGAAAACGGGGAAATCCTGCTCCAGCACCATGGCGGTATCCCGGGTGTACCCGTCCACCACCGCGCCGACCGCGCCGCGCGCCTTGGCGCTGGCCGTCAGCAGCTCGCCCCACAGGGCGCTGTTGTGCGCGCCGGTGGCGATATAGATCTCGTTGGGCTTCAGCTGATCCAGCGCCTCGGTCATATAGCCGAAGGGCTTTTTCGGCGTGCCGTACACGTCGTTTTCCAGCACGGTGCAGGCATAGCCGGCCACCTTCATCCAGTGGCTCCCCTTCACGCCCGTCAGCAGCCCGGCCGGCACCTGGGAGGCCAGCGGGCGGATGGAGGCGGGCAGGAACTGATGGTTATACCCCATCTGGTCGAGGATATCCCCCACCACCGGGGTATACAGCTTTTCCTTCATCAGGGCAAACATTTCCGTGTCGGTCGTCCATTGGGCCACGGCGCATCCCTCTTTCCGATTTCAATCTGCGGCCATACGTTCCTGTGCCGCGAATACGACAGGATTATACCACAGCTGCATGGCCGCGTCAATTTTGGCCGGGGCTTTTTTGCCATACGAAAGCCCCCTTCCGGGGCGCTCGGGCTCCGGAAGGGGGCTGCTCACAAAATATCTTGCGGGATTACTTGACGATGGTCTCGCCGGCGAGCTTGCCGAAGACCACGGTGTCGACCACAGCGTTGCCGCCCAGGCGGTTGGCGCCGTGGATACCGCCGGTGACTTCACCCGCAGCCACGAGGCCGGGGATCACGTTGCCTTCGGTATCGAGCACGCGGCACTCGGGATTGATGTGCACGCCGCCCATGGTGTGGTGCAGGCAGGCCTGACGGGGAGTGGCGACCCAGGGGCCGTGCTCCAGCTTGATGGAGAACAGGGTGCGGCCGAACTCGGGATCGGCGTCGTTTTCAACGCACTGGTTGAACGCGGCCACAGTCGCCTTCAGGTCTTCCGCGGTCATGTTCGCGCCGGCCTTGTTCAGCTTCTCAGCCATTTCGTCCAGCGTGTCGGCCACGTAGATGTAGCCCTGCTCCTCGAGGAAGCGGAGGGTGAAGCCGTCGGCGGAGATCGCCTGGTCGATGTCGACATAGCTGCCGTCAGCGGACTCGAGGAAGTAGAACATGCCGTCCGTCTGCTGCAGGGAAGCCAGGCAGATCTGGTCGCGGCGGCCGTCTTCCTGCACGAAGCGCTTGCCTTCCTTGTTGATGAAGATTTCCTGATCGGTGCCGTTGACCACACGGGTCGGGTACTTGGTCAGCTGGCCATCCTTCAGGTTGCCCAGGTACAGCAGCTGGATCTGCTCCATCTGGAACAGGTCGGCGCCGATCGCGGTGGCCATCTCGATGCCGTCGCCCTGAGAGCAGGCCCAGCGGTTGGTGGTCTTGACCTTGCTCAGGTCCGCCCACTTGCCGGAGGTGTTGTATTCCTGCGCCATCTTGCTGTTGGCGGAGAAGCCGCCGGTGGCCAGCACGACGCCCTTGTTGGCGGTCAGGGTGTAGGTATTGCCGTTCCTGTCTTCCGCCGTCGCGCCTACGACCTTGCCCTCGGCGTTGCGCACGATGGTCTTGGCGGTGGTGGAGGTGAGCAGGGTGTACTTGTCACCGAACTTCTTCAGGTTCTCCACATAGGTGGTGATGAAGCCGGTGCCCATCTGCTTGATGGAGGTGTGGGTGCGCTGCCACAGCGAGCCGGCGCCCTGGCCGATCTTGTCGGAGAACTGCATGCCCTTCGACACGATCCAGTCGAAGCCGTCCTTGGCGTTGTAGGTCAGCACCTTAACCAGGTCCAGGTCAGCGACGTCGTCGCCGCCGTCGTAGGTCTGCAGGGCGTACCACGCTTCGGAATCAAAGATATCCGTGCGGTTGGCGGCCTTGTAGGCTTCGAACTCCTTGCGGACGGTGTCCTGAAGCTCCTTATGGGCCTCGCTCACGGGCTCCTTGGCCAGCGCGGCTTCGATGGTGGCGCGCTTCGCGTCGGTCATCGTCTCCACGGACTGCAGGGGCTCGTCGGGGGTGTTGTAGATCGCGCCGCAGACCAGCGTATCGCCGCCGACAGCGCCGCACTTTTCAACCACGATGACGGACTCGGCGCCATTCTCCAGCGCGGAGATCGCGGCCGCCAGACCGGCGCCGCCGCCGCCAAGCACGACCACGTCAGCGGTCAGCTCTTTGGCTTCGGGAGCCGCCTTTTCGGGAGCGGCCTTGAAATCGTCAGCGCCCGCGCCGGCAGCTTCCAGAGCGGCCTTCACGGCGTTCTTGATGGCGAAGCTGGTGATGGTCGCGCCGGACACCGCGTCCACATTGTAGGACTGGGCGTCCACGATGCGCTGGGGCAGCACCGCGATGGGGGTGTCGCCCTCCAGGCCTTCCTCGGTCAGGGGAGCGCCGATGCCGGGGGTCTCCTGATGAGCGACGACCTCGACCTTTTCGATCGCGTTTTCGCTGACGGTCACAGCCACGACGACCTTGTCGTTCTGGCCCTGAGCGGAGCCCTCATAGGTACCGGGGGTCATGCCCTTCTGCGCAGGCTCAGCGACGCTGATCCCGCACACGCCGGCGACCATGGTCATCGCCAGCAGCACAGCAAGCAATTTACGCATATAAATGCCTCCTGAGATAATATTATTGAAGATACCTTTTCGCGTGCATCTTCTTGTGCTCATTTTACAACAAATACAGAAAAAATACAAGACGGAAAGCAAAAAAACTTTTTGCGCTCATTCGACAGTACAAAAGCATGTGCATGTCCAATTATGCATCATTTTTCACTGATCATCACACAAAAAAGGCATGTTTCATATAGAAACACACCGCGCTTTACACAGTGAAAAGCCTGTGTTAAGATATCCCCTACGAGCAAAGCCAATGAACGCATGATGCCCGAACGGATAAGGAGCGCTGCAGATGAAAACACTGATCGAGCTGTATGACGAGCGGCCTTTGGACAACGTGCTGGCCACCGAGATGTTCCGGCCTGAAGAGACGGTGTATATCTGCCCGCCGGAGGTGGCCCGCGACCGGAAGCTGACCAGCGTCATGCGGCGCTATTTTAAGCTGCGCGGCTGCGATACGCGCCTGACCTTTGAGCCCGTCAGCATGCTGGACGAGGGCAGGATCGAAGCGAAGATCCGGCATGTCATCGACACCCGTGAGGACTGCGCCATCGACATCTCCGGCGGTACGGACGCCGCCCTGTTCGCCGCCGGCGCGGTGGCCGGCGACAGCACCCCCGTCATCACCTACAGCCGCGGCAAGAACACCTTCTATGAGATCAAGAACGCCCCCTTCGCCCGGAACGTGCCCTGCACGGTGCGCCTGGACGCCCGCGCCTGCCTGATGATGGCGGGCGGCGAGCTGCTGCCCGGGCGTGAGGACAACGCGCTCCTGCGTGACCGGCTGGAGGATATCGACCGGCTGTTCGGGGTCTACAGCCGGCACCGCCGGGCCTGGAACGACCAGATCGCCTACATCCAGCGCATTTCACAGTCGGACGATCCCGACCTGCTGGCGGAAGGCGCTTGCCAGGGCAAGGCCAACAACCGCTCCGTCACCCTGGACGGGGAGCTGCTGCGCGAGCTGGAGGAAAACGGGCTGATCCGCGAGCTGCGCCTGGACGGCGAGCGCGTCTCCTTCCGGTTCGCGGACAAAACGGTGCGCTTCTGGCTCCGGGACATGGGCTCGGTCCTTGAGCTGCAGGTCTACCGCGCCTGCCTGGAGGCCGGCTGCTTCGACGACGTGATCCTGAGCGCCGTGGTCAACTGGCAGGACACGGATCCCCTCGCCCAGGCCGTCACCAACGAGATCGACGTCATGTGCGTGCGCGGCGTGATGCCCCTGTTCATCAGCTGCAAGACCTGCGAGATCAAGACCGAGGCCCTCAACGAGCTGGCCATCCTGCGCGACCGCTTCGGCGGCAAAGGCTCCCGCGCCGCCATCGTGACCTCCGCCAGCGCCACCCGCAGCCGCCGCGTGATGCTCAAGCGCGCCGCCGAGCTGAACATCGAGGTGATCGAGTGGGAGGATATCGCGCTTTATCACCTCATCTCAAAGCTCAAAAGGAAGTAGGGCCGCCGCCATCCCAGCCCATGGTTTCCTCTTCTTTTGCGGCTCCAAACCGGGAAAGTGAAATAGTTTTTGAGTAAAAACCAAAAATCCTGCGTGCGTGCGTGTAAGGACAACCAGGAAATGAAAATCGTTCATCTCACACATGGATTCATTCTCATTCCGTATCAGCGATTCTTTAGCTTACACGCACGCACGCAGGTTTTTTGGTTTTCTCCCGTTTTTTTTCGATTATCCCGCATGCTGGGAGGCGGGATGGACCATTAGCCCCTGTTACGAGGTGGCGTTGATTGTTTCCGTTCCAATGTTTCCTGTCAGATTCTTTCATATGATCATCGTACATATTTCGTTGATTCAACAAGGTGCGCGGTGCGTGAGGCGCTTGCGCCCGCGGTGCGCGCGCGATACAACGGTGCGCGCGCGATACAACGGTGCGCGCGCGATTCAACCGCCCGCCCTGTGACGCGTAAACGCTATGTAGAATGTGCAGACGTACCCTGCCCGCCCTGTGACGCGTAAACGCTGCGTAGAAAGTGCAGGACGCACCCTGGCGAAATTGAAGTTGTTTCGCGGAAAACTTATGTCTATCTGACCGGCTTGTATCCGGATATGCCTGATTGACTTTACGCCAACGGGGCGGGCGGGCCAGTGTCCCGCCCCTACAAGGTGGCGTTGATTGTTTCCGTTCCGATGGTTCCTGTCTGATTCTTTCATATGATCAGCATACATATTTCGTTGATTCAACAAGGACGGCCTCGTAGGGGCGGGACACTGGCCCGCCCGCCCTGTGACGCGTAAACGCTATGTAGAATGTGCAAACGAACCCTGGCCCGCCCTGTGATGCGTAAACGCTGCTTAGAATGTGCAGACGCACCCTGGCGAAATTGAAACTGTTTCGTGGAAGATTTATGTCTGTCTGACCGGCTTGTATCCGGATATGCCTGATTGACTTTACGCCAACGGGGCGGGCGGGACACTGGCCCGCCCGCCCTGTGGCGCGTAAACGCTGTGTGGAAAGTGCGGGACGCACCCTGCCCCGCCCTATGGTGCGCAATGTTTCCGTGAAGATCAAAAAAATGGGGAGAAAAATCAAAAAACCTGCGTGCGTGCGTGTAAACCTGATCCAATTCCATATTCCGGATGAAGTGAAAAAGTTTTTGAGTAAAAACCAAAAACCCTGCGTGCGTGTAAGGGCAATGCGGAATTGAAAATCGTTCATCTCACACATGGATCAATTCTCATTCCGTATCAGCGGTTCCTCACCCTACACGCACGCACGCAGAGTTTTGGCATATCCTCCCGTTTTTTTCGATTATCCCGCATGCGGGGAGGCGGGATGGCGTTACGCCAACGGGGCGGGCGGTAGAATCAGCGCCTCGCGCGCCGCGCACGAGATGGCCGATGTCCCGCTCCCGCAGGATGCCATGATCCTGCCGCATCACCATATCGCGCGCTCACCGCCGCAATGATCAAAGAATACTTCGCAGCGAAGCGGAGAAATTTCTTCCGCCACTCCTCACTCCTCACTCCTCACTCCTCACTCCACTCTCCACACTCAGTCGTACTTCCCTTCTCCCTCCTCATTGCATCTCCCCCGGATTTGTCGTATAATCGCATCACACATTTCACCTGAACGGCGAAGGGAGGGAAAGCGCGTGGCGGAGGAGAAGCTGACGGGCGTCGTGCAAAGCACTGTGTTCCGCAACCCGGACAACGGCTACAGCGTGCTTTCCGTCTCCGTGAAGGGCGAAGAGGTCAACGTGGTCGGCGTGCTCCCACCGCTGGGCGACGGGGAGAACGTGACCTTTTACGGCGGCTGGGTGGAGCACCGGGAGTACGGCCGGCAGTGGAAGGCCAGCGGCTGCGAGGTCGAGGAGCCGACCTCCCTGACGGATATCTACAATTACCTGGCCTCCGGGCAGATCAAGGGCATCGGCAAGGCGACCGCCGAGCTGCTGGTCCGGACCTATAAGGAAAAGACCTTCGACGTCCTGCTGAACATGCAGGAGCTGGTAAAGGTCAAGGGCATCGGCGCCACCCGCGCCCAGATGATCGCCGAAAGCTTCGCCGAGCAGTTCGGCGAGCGGCGGCAGATGATGTTCCTGCAGCGCAACGGGGTGCCGCCCGCCCTGGCGGCACGCATCGCGAAGGCCTACGGCCCGGAGACGGAAGCCATCCTGCGCACGAACCCCTACAAGCTCATCGACGACGTGGACAAGGTCGGCTTCCTGACCGCGGACCAGATCGCGCTGCGCATGGGCCTGGCCCCGGACAGTGAGCACCGCATGCAGTACGGCCTCCGCTATGTGCTGGAGGAGGCCGCAGTCAGCGCCGGACATACCTGCCTGCCCGCGCAGGAGGCGCTTGCCCGGGCGGCCGAGGTGCTGCGCTGCCCGCCTCAGGCGCTGGAGCGGCACGCGCAGGCGCTGCTGATGCGCCGTGACCTGGTGCTCTCCGAGCGGGACGGGCAGAGCTACCTCTACCTGAGCGGCATGTACTACGCCGAGGTGGAGACCGCCATGCGGCTGA
Source organism: uncultured Eubacteriales bacterium (assembly GCA_902760595.1). Lineage (GTDB taxonomy): Bacteria > Bacillota > Clostridia > Christensenellales > Aristaeellaceae > UBA4246. The sequence goes on along the minus strand of CACWHI010000017.1, from coordinate 50,544 downwards.
TCAAGCTGCGGCTGACCGCCCCGGTGATGGACGCCGGGGACGCCGCCAGCCAGATAGAAGCCTTCGAGCGCAGGCGGCAGATCACCCTGTCCGACCAGCAGAAGCGGGCGGTCACCGGCGCGGTGGAGCACGGCGTGTTCGTGATCACCGGCGGCCCCGGCACCGGCAAGACCACCATCATCCAGTGCATCCTGTACCTGCTCGGGCACCAGCACAAAACCTTCCTGACCGCGCCGACAGGGCGCGCCGCGAAGCGCATGACGGAGGCCACGGGCCACGAGGCGCAGACCCTCCACCGCACGCTGGTCTTCAGCGCGGAAACAGGGCATTTCGAACACGACGAGGACAACCCGCTGAAATGCGACTGCGTGATCGTGGACGAGATGTCCATGGTAGATATCTTCCTGATGCGCAGCCTGCTGCGCGCGCTCAGGGACGGCACACGGCTGATCCTGGTCGGCGACCAGGACCAACTGCCCAGCGTAGGCGCGGGAAACGTGCTGAAGGACATCCTGCAGTCCGGCGTCCTGCCATACGCCCGCCTGACGGACATCTACCGCCAGGAGGAGAACAGCATGATCGCCGTCAACGCCCACCGCATCAACGAGGGCGAGATGCCCTACCTGAACCGCCGGGGCTCGGACTTTTTCCTCGACCGCCAGGACGGCCCCTCCGCCGCGGCGAAGACTGTGGTGGAGCTGTGCACGCAGCGCCTGCCGGGCTTCCTGCGGCTGCGCGACGCGTGCCGGGACATCCAGGTGCTCTCGCCCCAGAAGCGGGGGCCCGCCGGCGTCATCCAGCTGAACAGGCTGCTGCAGCAGGCCTATAACCCGCCCAGGCGCGGCAAGCCGCAGATCGAATACGGCGAGAACATCTTCCGCCGCGGCGACAAGGTGATGCACATCCACAACGACTACCAGCTCCACTGGGAGACGGAGGACGGCGACGACGGCGACGGCGTGTTCAACGGCGATATGGGCATGATCCGGGACCTGGACCCGGACCGGTACGAGCTGACCGTGCTCTTTGACGACGGGCGGCTGGCCACCTACAGCCGGACGGACCTGGACGAATTGGACCTGGCCTACTGCACCTCCGTGCACAAGAGCCAGGGGAGCGAGTTTCCGGTGGTCGTGATGCCCGTGATCCGCGGGCCGCACCTGCTGATGACGCGGAACCTGCTGTACACTGCCCTGACGCGGGCGCGGAAATTCGTGGTGCTGGTGGGCACCGAGGACGCCATCCGCACCATGGTGGACAACAATTACATCACCACCCGCTATACCGGGCTGTGCCAGCGCCTGCGGGAGCAGGCCGCCCCCGCGGCCCCGCAGCCGGACTTCGAATAGCCATGCTGCCGCACCTGCTGAGTCCCGTCGGCGCGCACTGCGCAGCCTGCGGGCAGACGTCGGACATCGTGGACGGCCTGCCGCTGTGCCCGGACTGCCTGGCGCAGCTGCTGCGCGCAGGATACCGCACCGAGGCCCTCTGCCCGCGGTGCCTGAGCGTGCTGCGCGCCGGACAGGCCTGCCCCGTCTGCAGGCGCGATCCGGAGCGCCTGATCACGCGCACCTTTTCCCCCTACCGCTATCGCGGGGCGGTGCGCGGGCTGATCCTGCGGCTCAAGTTTTCGGGCGATACCCAGGCGGCCGCCCTGCTGGCCCCGCGCATGGCGGAGGCGGCAGAGGAGGCCGGGGCGGACGTGCTGGTTCCCGTGCCGCTCGGCAGGCGGCGCCAGCTGGAGCGCGGCTACAACCAGTCCTTTCTGCTGGCCATGCTCGTGGGCCGCCTGCGCGGCCTGCCCGTCAGGGAGTGCCTGGTCCGCGTCAGGAACACCAGACGCCAGTCCGGCATCCACACCATTCAGGAGCGGCAGCGGAACCTGGCGGGGGCCTTCGCTCCCGCGCCCGGCGCGGATATCCGCGGGCAGCGCGTGCTGCTGGTGGACGACGTGCGCACCAGCGGCGCGACCGCCCTGGCCTGCGCCAGGGTCCTGCGGGAGCAGGGCGCGGCGGACGTGCAGCTGCTCTGCGCGGCCATCGCCCCCGGCGCGGGACGCTATTTCACGCCCACAAAACAGAAAAAGAAACGCTGCCGAAAGTCGTCAGTCATGCCATAAAGGCGCGTCATCGCGGAAGGGAGGTCCTGACATGCCCTACATCACCACCCAGGCCATCGTGCTGCATACGGCGGATTACCGTGACAATGACCGCATGCTGAGCCTGCTTTCCCCCGGGTACGGGCAGCTGGACGCGCTGTGCCGGGGCTGCAAGAAGCCCCAGAGTCCCCTCATGTCCGCCGCCCAGGCCTTCACCTACGGTGAATACGTGCTGTACCAGGGCAAGGGGCGGATGACGGTCACCTCCTTCCAGCTGATCGACAGCTTTTATCCCCTGCGGGAGGATTACGAGCGCCTGCGCTACGCCGCCTGCATGCTGGAGGTCCTGCGCCTGCAGGCCCTGCCGGGCGAGGGCAACGCGAAGCTCTTCCTGCTGCTGGCCAGGAGCCTGAAGCGCCTGTGCTACCTGCCGCTGGACCCGCGGGCGGTGACCGCCGCCTTCCTGCTGATGGACGCCGCCCTCTCCGGCTGGCGGCCCCGCCTGGACGCCTGCGTCCACTGCGGGAAGCCCGTTCCGCCCGGCGTCCCGGCCTACATGGATATCGACGGCGGCGGACTGCGCTGCCGGGATTGCGTGAACGCCGATACCCCGGCCCTGCCGCTGACGCCCGAACAGATCGCGTGGATCCGCGACGTCATGATCAACGGCGTTGAGAAGACGGCGCTCCCGGCCAGGGACGCCCCGCTGATCCCCCTGCTGCGATACCTTGAAAGCCGGCTGGACGCCCGCATCCACGCCGCGAAGGGCCTCCGGTAAACGCCGGTGGCGCCGGCGCTTTCGCCTCATAACACATGAACATATGTTCAATCTGCAAATCCATGTTATTTTTAGTTAGAATAGTCTAATTTTGTTGCATTTTCCAGGAATTGATGATATGATAGGCGCACAGTATGAGTGACCCGCTCAATTCTGTTCATTCGATGAAGGAGGCTTAACAATGGCTTACAAAATTTCTGACGCGTGCATCGCTTGCGGCGCCTGCGCCGCTGAGTGCCCGGTAGAAGCGATCTCCGAGGGCGAAGGCAAGTACGAAATCGACGCCAATAAGTGCATCGACTGCGGCACCTGCGCGGAAACCTGCCCCGTCGGCGCTCCCGAGCAGGCCTAACAGCCTGACTGGCCAAGCAAATTTCCCTCCCGGAAACGGGAGGGTTTTGCTTTTGAGAGCACATTCATCTTTCAGGCATGACATCCATGTTTATTGCCGTTGACACAGCCGGCGCGGCACGATAGAATGAACGCAGGGACGGTTGCGCAATGCCCCAGCGCAGCCCCGCAGCTGTTTTGAGCACAGGAGGACGCATGGACCAGCAGGAAAGATGTAAGCGGCTGATCGACGAGCTGCTCAAAGAAATGCCGGAGTACGCGGACACGCCCGTGCCGGCGCTGCCCGACCGCCGGTGGCGGCTGCTCCGGAGCCTGATGAACGTGCGCCCGCCCATGCCCGCGGACGAAGGCTTCCTGCGCGTACAGGACGATTTCCTGCGGCAGATGACGGCGGAAAAAGGCGTCGTGGACGCCGCGGCGCTGGAACCGTCCGCGGCGGATCCGCGCGTCGTCCTCTGGCAGGGCGATATCACGCGGCTCAGCTGCGGCGCGATCGTCAACGCCGCCAATAGCCAGCTGCTCGGCTGTTTTTCACCGTGCCACGGGTGCATCGACAACATCATCCACACCATGGCGGGGATCCAGCTGCGCCTGGCCTGCCACGAGATCATGCGGAAACAGCGGCATGAGGAGCCGGCTGGCCGGGCGAAGATCACGCCGGGCTTCAACCTTCCGGCCCGATATGTGCTGCACACGGTCGGCCCCATCGTGGACGGTCCGCTGACGGCTGAGCATGAGCGGCTCCTGGCCTCCTGCTACCGCTCCTGCCTCGGGCTGGCGGCGGAAAACGATCTTGAAAGTATCGCTTTCTGCTGTATCTCAACCGGTGTCTTTATGTTTCCGAATCAGAGGGCAGCCGAGATCGCAGTGGAAACCGTTCGGAACTGGCTGGACGAGACCGGAAGCGGGATGAAAGTGGTTTTCAACGTTTATAAGGATCTGGACCGGGAGATCTATGAGCGGCTGCTGAGCCGGGAAGCATGATGAGACGGCGCTTCCCGTGTCCAATCATAACCCGGAAATGCTCAATCAGTTTTACTGATCGCGCTTGCTTTCAGGCTTAAATGCTGATCTAATGCATTTCGCCGAAATCAATTTCGCTCAACTCGATTTCGGTGATTTCAATTTTGCTGAAGGCGCCATCGAAATGGTTTTCAGAGGTCGAATCGCGGAGCTGAGCATACTGAACAAGCAGTTAACGCAGACAAGGGAACAGCGCACGCCATTGCAGACTGTACAGCATAGATGACATGTATACGCGCACATAGGCGGGCCCCCGCGCCTACCTGAAATAATCGCCGGAAACCCGCAGGATCTCCTGCAGCAGCGCGCGGCCGGCGGGACGGAACACCATGTTTTTCGGATACGCCACACAGACCTCGAACGGCAGGGAAGAAACGCCCTCCAGCCGTTGGAGGTCTTCCTTTTCCGCCATGCTCCGCAGCACGCAGGCGCAGCCCTGGCCCGCCCAGGCCCCCTCCAGGCCGGCCCGGAAGGTCTGCACCTCCATGATCACCCCGAACGCGGCGTCCTGGCGCTTCAGCCAGCGGTCCTCCGCGGCGCGCAGCGAAGTGCCCAGCGGCTGCATGAAGATCGTGTCCTCAGCCCCATGACCGTTGGGCCTGATCACCACCACTTCGTCCGTACGGAGCGGGATATATTCGAGGCCCGTAAACCGGCGGTCCGGAGAGATCAGGATACCGATACCCGCCGCTCCGGAGGAAAAGGACGACTGAATGTCATCTGTACCGGCGTATATGAAGTGGACCCGCACATGCGGGTGCTTTTTACGCATTTCCGGCAGAATGCGCTCCGATAGCAGGCTGATGTACGGAAAATCCACATAGACGCGCAGCGTGTTTTTCTCCTCCTCCAGCATGGCGCGTAGGTCGGCTTCCATTTCGGCTTCCATGTGCAGGATATTCTGGGCGCTGTTGATATAGATGCGCCCCGCCTCGGTCAGCGCCATGCCGTCCTTCTGGCGGAGAAACAGCGGTGTGCCCGCCCCGGCTTCGATTTTCTTCAGATGCCTGGACAGGACCGGCTGCGTCAGGTAAAAGCGTTCAGCCGCCCTGGAGATGGAGCGCTCCTGCGCAATGGCGATCATGTATTCCAGGATCTTCGTATTCACTGGATCACCTCCGCCTGGTAATCCTCCGGGCTGAACTCACGGATGATGCTCATCAGGGCATCCGTCTTGATCAGGACGGCGTTTTCGTGCACCATATACTTATTGATCAGGTAGATCATATAGCGTTCGGGTTCGCTGAACACATGTCCCGGGGCCGCGATGACGCTGTTAAAGGAATAGGGAGGAGTCTTCAGTCTGTAATAGCAGAAGGCGGGATCGCTGCTGTAGCGCAGAAAGCCAATGCCGCAGCCTGTGCGGATCAGCTTCTTGATCATGTTGATGTTGGGGGAGGAAACCGCCACTGTCGGCCGGAAGCCCGCCCGGTCAAAAAGCGGTTCCATCATCCGGTACGTCGATGTCTCCGGCGTGGAGCGGACAAACACCTCATCGCGGAATTCCTGCAGGTCGGCCGCCGGCAGCTCTTCAAAGGAGGCCGCCCGCTTCGCCCGGGGATGATAGGCCGGCATCGCGAGAACAAACTCATCCCGGCATAAAGGGATCACCTGTAAACCAGCGAATGATTCTGATTCCAGGGCCGTCAGGGCTAAAGTCACGATCCCCTCCTGAACCATCCGCCTCAGGTCCATGGAATAGCCTTCATGGGAGATCAGCTGCACGCCCGGATAGCGCTGCCCGAATTCCAGCGCGCAATCCGCCAGCAACAGAGCGCCAGAGTGCGCGGATATGCCCATATGCAGCTCCTGGTCCGGCCCCCGGTCCAGCATCTGGATGGCGCTGCGGGCCCGGCCGATCTCGTTCAGGATATCCTGCGCCCCCTTCAGGTAGCGCTTCCCCGCCTCGGTCAGGTACAGCTTTTGCCTGCTTCTGAAAAATAAAGGCATTCCAACGCCCCGCTCCAATTCGGCCAGATAGCTGCTGAGGGCCTGCTGGGACACATCCAGCCGTCGGGAAGCGGAAGAAAGGCTCCCGTAAGACGCAATCGCCACAAAATAAGGTAGCTGATCCAGGTTCATCGCCGTCACCTGCCTACAACTTTTAGGCATATCATATACAAGAAAGCGGGGATTGTCAACCGGCAGCCTTCACGTTATCATACTTACTGTATCAAGGCATCGTGCCTTTTATCCCGTGACAACTGAACAAGAAAGGATGTAACAACGCATGAAGAAGTTCCTCGCTGTCCTGCTCGTCTCTATCCTTTGCCTGGCCCTGGCCGTTCCCGCGATGGCGGATGCCTGGAAGGCCGGCGACACCGTGTATTTCCACGTCAACGCCAAGGCCGGCGGCGGCACTGACCTGTACACCCGCTACCTGACCCAGGCCCTGGGCGAAGTCTGCCCCGGCGTCAACTTCGTCGTGAACAACTATGAGACCAGCGAAGTCGGCATGGCCACCGTCATCAACGCCAAGCCCGACGGCTACAACCTGGGCACCTGCCACGGCGGCGCCATCATCCAGTGGTACACCGGCTCCTCCAACATCAACCTGAAGGACCAGGCGAAGATCGTGGGCATCATGAACCTGGGCGGCCCCCAGGCCATCATCGCCGGCCCCAACGCCCCCTACAAGAACTTCACCGAGCTGGCTGAATACCTGAAGGCCAACCCCGGCTACGTCATGATCGGCTGCTCCCTGGGCGGCACCACCCAGATGATCTTCACCTCCTTCGTGGAAGCCATCGCGGGCGACAAGGACCTGGCCATGTATGTGCAGTGCGCCTCCGAAGCCGACAAGCTGACCAACGTGGCTTCCGGCTCCATCGACATCGCCAACTGCTCCATCCCCAACGCCCTGTCCTATGAAGCGGACGGCCGCCTGACCATCCTGGGCACCATCGGTCCCAAGATGTCCACCATCGCGAGCATGAGCGAGCTGCTGGGCACCGAGCTGGGCAGCCAGTATGCCTCCGGCCCCGAACAGGGCGTCGAATCCGCCACCTGGGACAGCAACTACTATGTGTACGCTCCCGCCGGCACCCCCGACGAAGTCTGCCAGGCCATCAACGAGGCCATCTGCAAGGCCAGCGAAGCCGCTTCCTTCGTGGAGGGCAACAAGGCCATGGCGACCTTCGTGGCTCCCGTGAACTTCGAAGACACCCAGGCGGCCTTCACCACCGAGTGGGAATTCCTGGACGGCCTGGTGACCGGTCTGGGCCTGAAGACCCGCTGATCAAAGCATAAGTCACGATTGTTGACGGCCCGGCAACGGCCTTGTTGCCGGGCTTATTTACTAAAAAACTCAAAACAGGAGGCTGTCTCCGATGAAGAAATTCAACCGCACTTATGTCATGGGCGGTCTGTGCCTGGCGCTGTCCGCCTGGATCGTATGGCAGACCGGCCAGGTACCCACACGCCTGGTAGCCCGCGAGCCCGGCCCGCGCTTCTTCCCCTATATCTCCGCCGCCGGCATCGCGCTGTTCGCCATCCTGTCCATGATCTTCGACGGCCCCAAGGAAGCCAAGAATGGCAACAAGCCCTACCTGGACAAGGCGGGCTGGATCCGTCTGGGCGTCATCATGGCGGAGACCGTCGTCTTCGCGCTGGGCATGAAATACCTGGGCTTCTGGATCACCTCCATGGCCGGCATGTTCATGTTCATCTGGACGCTGAAGGGCAAAAAGAAGATCAACCTGCTCTTCGCCATTCTGCTGTGCGTGGGCGTAGGTTCCCTGTGCTATTTCGGCTTTACCCAGGGCTTCCACATCCCGCTGCCCAAGGGTGAACTGTGGGATGCCATCGGCATCACCATGCCGTAAGGGAGGACAAGAATATGCTGCAATCCTATATTGAGGCGCTGGGCATTCTTTTCCAGCCCACCAACTTCATCATGATGTACCTGTGCTCGCTGATCGGATGCGTGCTGGGCGCCATTCCCGGCCTGTCCGGCGGTCTGGGCATCACCCTGATCCTGCCGATGACCTTCGCGCTGACCAAGGAGCTGAGCTTCTCCATGCTGGTCGGCATGTACGTGGGCGGCGTCAGCGGCTCCTTCATCGCCGCCGTGCTGGTGGGCATTCCCGGCTCCGCGGCCTCCATCGGCACCTGCTACGACGGCTATCCCATGACCAAGAAAGGCCAGGCCGCGAGGGCCCTGTCCATCGGCATCACCGGCTCCTTTATCGGCACGTTCATCTCTATCATCGTGGCTATGCTCTGCTCCGGCGCCATCGCCGACGTCGCCCTGAGCCTCGGTCCCTGGGAATACTTCTCCCTGTGCCTGATGGCTATCACCATGGTGGTCGGCCTGAGCAACGGCTCCATCTACAAAGGCCTGCTGTCCGCCTTCATCGGCTTCTTCCTGGCGATGATCGGCGCGGACAAGGTCACCAACCAGCTGCGCTTCACCTTCAACAACACTAACCTGTTCGGCGGCATCAACATGATCTGCCTGCTGATGGGCACCTTCGCGCTGCAGCAGGTGGCCACAGCCTACGCCAAGGGCCAGCAGGAGATGCCCCCGGTGGATACCAAGTCCCTGCGCGGCTTCGGCCTGACCCTGAAGGATTTCACCTCCAACCTGAAGACCATCATCGTGTCCCTGGTCATCGGCCTGTTCATCGGCTTCCTGCCCGGCATGGGCAGCGGCATCAGCAACCTGATCGCCTACGGCCAGGCCAAAAAGATGGACAAGCATCCCGAAAAGTTCGGCACCGGCTACGACCCCGGCGTGTGGGCCACTGAGGTCGCGAACAACGCTGGCGTGGGCGGCGCCCTGATCCCCATGATCTCCCTGGGCATCCCCGGCGACGCCACCACCGTGCTGCTGCTCTCCGCCATGACCATCAAGGGTCTGACCGCTGGCCCCATGTTCATCAAGACCAATCCTGTAGTCGCCGCCCTGATCTTCCTGATCGTGCTGGTGAGCGCCGTCCTGATCTTCTTCACCGAGCTGGGGACCAAGCGCTGGTTCCCCTATCTGCTGAAGGCGCCCTATCATTATCTCTTCAGCGCCATCCTGACCATCTGCTTCATGGGCGCGTTCACCGCCAACACCAGCATGTTCAGCGTGTACCTGATGATCGGCTTCGGCGTGCTGGGCGTCGTCATGGATATGTTCGGAATGCCCATGACGCCCCTCATGCTCTCCTTCATCCTGGGGCCCAAGATCGAGGAATACTTCCGCACCGGCGTATCCTACGCCCGCGGCGACTATACCCGCTTCCTGACCCGTCCCATCTCCCTGATCTTCATCCTGATCGCTGTATACAGCGTGGTCGGTCCTATCATTACCAAGGCCATCAAAAACCGCCGCGCGGCCAAAAAGGGCGAAGTAAAATAAAGGCATAAGGCCTTTACCGACAGGCAGGTAAAAGCTTCCACGCCTGTCGTACCCGCAGCCGCCCGTCTCCCGAGCCGGGACGGGCGGCCCATCTTTAACAGGAGGCGATGACCATATGCCTTTGACCCCTGAGATGCGCGCCAGAATGGCGCGAGATATGATGAGCAACCGCAAGTTTGACGGCGACACCGATATCCCGGAAGAATGCCGGTCGTTCATCAGCCTGGCGGACATGACCACCCTGGACCGCCCGGCCGTGAACGGATGGCCTTATAGGATGTATGTTTTCACCGCAAAGAATAAAACGCCGGACTGCCCCCTCCACATCAATATTCACGGCGGCGGATGGCTCATCGGCCATATGCCCAACGACACCCTGTGGTGCGCCTGGCTGGCGGATCAGATCGGCGGTGTAGTCGTAGACATCGATTATACGACTACGGAATTCGCGTCCTTTCCCGTCCCCCTGGAGCAATGCCTGGACGCCGCCCGCTACGTGTTTGACCATCTCCGGGATTGGGGCGCCGATCCGAAGCGGGTATCCTGCGGCGGATATTCCGCCGGCGGCCAGCTGACCCTCTCGGCTGCCGTAGTGGCTGTCCTGCGGGGCAGTCCGCTCCCCTTCAGCCTGCTGATCAACGGCTACGGCCCGAACGATCTGGTCTATGACGACGCCAAGGCCAAGGCTGTGCCCGAGTTCTGGAAAACAAGTGAGTACCGCAACGCGGGCTTCGGCGTTCTGATGTCTGACGACGATCCCGCCCTGATGGAGGATGTTTCCATCGATTTCATGAGGGCCCCGGAGGAAGCGCTGGCTCAGCTGCCGGCCACCATGATCCTGGGCGGCTCAAAGTGTCCCTTCCGCTTCCAGAACCTGGAGCAGGGACGCCGCCTGGCTTCCCTGGGCGTAGAAGTGACCATGAAGATCTTTCCCGGCGCCGTCCACGGCTTCATCCCGCATTTCATGGCCGGATGGAAGGAAGCCGGCGCGATGATCGTCAAAGCGATCAGGAATACCAGACTCTGATACTAATATCCGGTAAAAATGCTAAAAGATTGTGCGTGGATTTGGCGTTTGATCAAGGAACCCGCACGAAAGCGTACCCGTAAAGACACGCGCAAGATTTAGCGGTTTTACCAGAGATTAGTATGAGAACCTCACCGAAAGGATAATCTGCCATGCGTATCGTGATCGACCCCGGCAAGGAGCGCCGGACCATCAATTTTCTGGATAACATCTGCTTTTCCCATGTCACGGACCTGGAGGGCAACCCGCTGGACCTGTACCTGTCGCTGATGGTGCAGAACGGCAACAGCGAAATGCGCCTGGCTTCCGGCCGGGACGACGAAGTATCCACCGGGCTGCAGCCCCTGATCGTATGGATCAACGGCGCGGGCTGGCGCAAATGCGACAAAAACCTGATGGCGGCGGAAATGGAATTCTTCGCCGAGCACGGCTATGCCGTCGCCTGCATCCAGTACCGGCATTCCGGCGTCGGGCATTTCCCCGATCAGTTGATCGACGTGAAGACCGCCGTGCGCTTCCTGCGCGCCCACGCCGGGCAGTACGGCCTCGATCCCGACCGGGTCGCCACCATGGGCCGTTCCGCGGGCGGGCACCTGTCCGCCTGGATGGCCATGAACACCGACGGCTTTGACAGCGCCGAATGGGCCGGAGTCTCCTCCAAAGTACAGGCGGCTGTGGATTTCTTCGGGCCAGTGGATATCAAGGCCTGCAACCTGACGGAGATCGAGCACTTCAAGGATCCCAGGCACCGCTGGCACAGGATCGAAGAGACCCACGGCGGCGCGCTTCTTGGCGGCGATCCGGCCACGATGGTGGAGCGCAGCGACGCGGCGAGCCCTATCTTCCATATCAGCGAGCGCACCGCGCCGATCATCATCCTGCACGGCGACCAGGATCCGCTGGTGGACGTGTCCATGAGCGAGGACTTCTATGCCCGGCTGGAAAAGGCCGGCCTGGCCGACCAGAGCGAGCTGTACATCGTCAAAAACGGTGGCCACGGCACCCGCGAGCTGTTCCAGCCCGAATGCAAGCAGCTGGTGCTGGACTTCCTGGATAAATATCTCAAAAAGTGAGGTCCTACGTCATGAAAGCGTTCAATGAAAAACCCATCCTGGAGATCCTGGTGCAGACGGACCCGGAAGGCACCGTAGAGTTCGAAAGCGAAATCGGCCACGTGAAAATGATCCCATTCAAAGGCACTGTGCAGAGCGAAATCTTCCAAGGTATCGTGGAGCCCTGCGGCGTCGACACCCAGGTGACCAACCAGAACGATGTACGCCACATGTCCGCCCGCTATATGCTCACCGGCCACGACCGCGAGGGGCAGGCCTGCCACATCTACGTGGAAAACAACGCCTGGTTCACCGACGGCAACCGACCGCGTCCTTTCCGCACCGTTCCGACCTTCATCACCGATTCCAAGGCGCTGGCTCCTCTCCTGCACCGCAACCACTTTGTGGGCCAGGGCCTGCGGGACGAGCGCGGCCTGTGGATCCGTTTCTACGAGCTGAAGGAAGACGCTGAATAACGCGGCTTTCATACTTCAGCGCATTCTGCGGCTGCTGCGGAACGATTTGCAGCAGCCGTTTTTTACGTACGGTAGCACGTTCTGCGGAAATTATGCTGTTGCAAAACTCCTTTCCTGTTATATAATACGCTTGCCGCGGCAGAAATACATACGCGGCAGGGAGAAAACGCGATGAACGAAAAGATCAGCGAACTGAAGCAATGGATCGGGCAGGCGGACGCCGTGATGGTCGGCGCGGGAGCGGGGCTTTCCACCGCCGCGGGATTTGTGTACAGCGGCGAGCGCTTTGAGCGCTATTTTTCTGATTTCGGCAAGAAATACGGCTTCCGGGACATGTATTCCGGCGGCTTTTATCCGTTTCCAGCTCCCGAGGAATTCTGGGCCTTCTTCAGCCGGAACATCTGGATCAACCGGTATATGGACGCGCCGAAGCCCACCTACCGCGACCTCTTCCGGCTGGTCGGGGAAAAGGACTACTTCGTGCTGACCACGAACGTGGACCACTGCTTCCAGAAGGCCGGGTTCGACAAAAAACGGCTGTTTTACACCCAGGGCGATTACGGCCTCTTCCAGTGCAGCAAGCCCTGCTGCAAAAAGACCTGGGACAATGAAGACGCCGTGCGGCGGATGCTGCTCGCCCAGGGCTTCACGATCGGTGAACGCAACGAGCTGATGCTTCCGGAAGGAAAAGCGCCGTCGATGCGCGTCCCCACGGAGCTTCTGCCCAAATGCCCCAACTGCGGGCGTCCGCTCACGCTGAACCTGCGCTCTGACGACACCTTTGTCGAGGACGGCGGCTGGGAAGAGGCCGCGGCAGGCTATGAGGCGTGGGCAGCCGCCCACAGGGGCGGAAAAGTGCTCTACCTGGAGCTCGGCGTGGGCTACAACACCCCCGGCATCATCAAATACAACTTCTGGCAGCAGGCCTATCAGAACAAAGAGGCCCTGTACGCCTGCCTCAATATGGAAGAAAGCCCGGTGCCGGACGAGCTGAAGAGCCGGACCCTCATGATCAGCGGCGATTGCTCTCAGGTGATCCGGGAGTGCCTTCCGCTTTGATCCCGCCGGCTTGACATCGTTCGCCGTCCTGCGCTACAATATATACGGCTCATTGGGCCAAACGGAGGAAAGAGCTTTGCGCGCACAGAATTCGGACGCCTTCCGCCTCGGGTTGAGGCACGGGATCCCGATCATGCTGGGCTATCTGGCTGTTTCGTTTGCGCTGGGCATTTCGGCGCGCAACGCGGGGCTGAACGTGATCCAGGCGGGGGTCGCCAGCCTGACCAACATGGCCTCCGCCGGGGAGTACGCCGGCTTTCAGGTGATCCGGGAACACGGCAGCCTGATCGAAATCGCGCTGATGACGCTGATCGCCAACGCCCGGTACCTGCTGATGAGCTGCGCCTTATCCCAGAAGCTGGCGCCGGACCTGCGCACGCCGCACCGGCTGCTGCTGGGCATGACGGTGACGGACGAGATGTTCGCCCTTTCCATTGCCAGCCCGGGGATGCTGAATCCCTGGTATCCCTACGGCATGTTCGCCGTGTCCGCCACGGGCTGGACGGCGGGTACCATGCTGGGCGTCGTGGTGGGCAACGCGCTGCCGGCGCGGCTGGTCAGCGCCCTGAGCGTGAGCCTGTTCGGCATGTTCCTGGCGGCTATCGTGCCCAAAGCGCGGCAGGACCGCTTCATCCGCGCGGTCATTCTGACCTCCATGGCGCTGAGCGGGCTGTGCGCCGTGCTGCCGGGCGTGAAAACGCTGTCCTCCGGGATGCGCGTGATCCTGCTGACGGTGACTGTCTCGGCGGCGGCCGCGCTGATCCGCCCTGTGGAGGAGGCGGCCGATGCAAACTAACATCTGGCTCTACCTGCTGGTCATGGCCGGGGTCACCTGGCTCATCCGCACGCTGCCGCTGACTTTTCTGCGCAAGCCCATCAAAAGCCGCTTTATCCGCAGCTTCCTGACCTATGTGCCCTATGTCACCCTGGCGGTGATGACCTTCCCGGACATCCTGCTGGCCACGGACTCTGTCTGGGCCGGGGCGCTGGCGCTGGTCGCGGGGGCCGCGCTGGCCTGGACGGGCGGCAGCCTGCTGACCGTGGCGGCCTCCGCCTCCGTAGTGGCGCTACTGGCCGGGCTGGTATTCAGGTAGCCGCGATACGCGCCGCAGCACCGAAACTGATCAACCATACGAAATGAGGGTTATATATGATTCTGGCATTGGAACAATACAAGCAGTCCACCGCGGCGATGCGCGGCAAGCTGCAGGAGATCGCCGGCGGCCTGCACCTGGACGACCTCAGGCGCGAGCTGGAGGAGCTGAAGGAAGAAATGAACGCCGAGGGCTTCTGGAACGACCTGGAGCGCTCGACACACGTCAACCGGCGCATCGCGGCCATCGAGGGCAAGATCAAGCACTATGAGTCCCTGGTCAGCGCCGTGGACGACCTGGACGTCATGATCGACCTGGCCAACGAGGAAGACGACGAGAGCATGCTGGAGGAGATCACCGCCGAAAGCGCGCGCCTGGACGAGCAGATCGAAGCCCTGTCCCTGGAGACGCTGATGCGCGGCGACTATGACGACAGCAACGCCATCCTTTCCCTGCACGCGGGCGCGGGCGGCACCGAGGCCCAGGACTGGACGCAGATGCTGTACCGCATGTACACCCGCTACTGCGAGCACCTGGGCTTCAAGGTGAAGCTGCTGGACTATCTGGAGGGCGACGAGGCGGGCATCAAGTCCGTATCCTTTGAGGTGGACGGCGAGAACGCCTACGGCTATCTGCGCGGCGAGAAGGGCGTGCACCGCCTGGTGCGCATCAGCCCCTTCGACGCAAACGCGCGCCGGCACACCTCCTTCTCTTCCCTGGACGTGGCGCCGATCCTGGAGGACGACGACAACGAGATCGAGATCGACATGAAGGACGTCCGCGTGGACACCTACCATTCCAGCGGCGCCGGCGGACAGAACGTGAACAAGACCAGCTCCGCCGTTCGTATGACGCACTTCCCGTCCGGAATCGTGGTCTCCTGCCAGACGGAGCGCGACCAGGTGCAGAACCGCGCGACCTGTCTGAAGATGCTGAAGGCCAAGCTGCTGGAGATCCGTGAGCGCGAGAAGGAGCAGCAGATGGCGGATATCAAGGGCGAGATGAAGAAGATCGAATGGGGCAGCCAGATCCGCTCCTACGTCTTCCAGCCCTATACCATGGTCAAGGACCACCGCACCGGCTATGAGACCGGCAATATCGATGAGGTCATGAACGGCGGCCTGGACGGCTTTACCACCGCGTACCTGAAAATGCAGTAATGAAACCATTAAGATCAATGGCCATGACGCTGGCGGGGCTGTGCGCCTTCCTGTGCATCCTCTCCGGCATCGCCTATACGCAGGTCACCAGCACCAGCCAGATGCTGAACGGCTTTCTTCAGTTTGCCGACACGTCCTCAAAGGGTGTGCCGGCAAGCGCTTATCCGGACTACGCGAAGGCTATCACCGGCTACCTGACCGGACAGCAAAGCGACCTGACTGTTACCGCCGCGGACGGCACGCAGCGACCGGGCTTCTCTGAAAAAGAGCTGGCCCACATGGCGGACGTCCGCGGCCTCGTGCGCGGGCTCAGCCTGCTCCGGTATGCCGCCGGCGGTCTTGCCCTGCTGATCCTGGCGCTGTACTGGTTCCACAGGCAGCACAGCGCCGATCGGGAGAAGCTGCTGGCCGATGTCCTCAAAGGCGCGGCTCGAGGCGCCTACCTCCTGCTGGGCATCGTTTTGGCGCTGGGCATATGGGGCGCCGTCAACTTTACCGGCCTCTTCGTCACCTTCCACAAAGTCTTCTTCCGTAACGACCTCTGGCTGCTGAATCCCCGGCAGGATCTGCTGATCATGCTGATGCCCACGCGCTTTTTCGTCTGGTATGCCGGGCAGATCGCCCTGGCCTGCTGGCCGGTGCTGGCGATGATGGCGGCAGTGATCGTGGCGAGGATGAGATTAGGGAAACAGCATTGCGAGACATCAACGGAGAGATGAAATGAGCGAAAGCCTGACATTCGATCAACTGGCAAAACACATCTCAGAAGTGAGCGCTCAAACACAGTCCTATGCCAAAGGCGCACTGAACCAGTCTCTGACTCTGAGAAACTGGCTGATAGGTTATTACATTGTCGAGTTTGAGCAGCACGGCAAAGAACGTGCCGCATACGGAACACATCTGTTGGAGCGCCTTGAAAAAGAAATCAATGAAAGAGGTCTTACACAGACACTGTTTAAACTCAGCAGGAAATTTTATTTGACATATCCGCAAATAGGTGCGATGGTGTCGCACTTATCATCAAAAGGCCCGATTGCCGGAATTGGTGCGATGCCGTCGCACTTTTTGGCTTTGTCCAGGACGGACAGCGGCAGCACCGCAGATGAAAGATTTACAACTCCTCCGGAAACACTGATCAGTAAGCTTTCGTTCTCCCATATTCGCGAAATCATGACCATCGACGACCCTTTTGAACGCTATTTTTATGAGTTTGAGTGCATACGCAGCGGCTGGTCTGTGAAGGAGCTAAGAAGGCAAATCGCGACATCGCTGTTCTACAGAGCAGGCGTCAGCCGTCAGCCTGAACTGCTTTTTGAAAAGGCAAGCCGCGAAGATACCGGCAATACGCTTTCGCTCAAGGATCCGTTTCTGTTCGAGTTCCTCGGTTTAGACGCAAAAGACACTGTAGATGAATCCGATATCGAGCAGGTGCTCATGGACCACCTGACGGACTTCCTTCTGGAAATGGGCAAGGGCTTCTGCTTTGAAGCACGGCAGAAAAGGATCGTCATCGACGATGAGTATTACTTCATCGACCTTGTGCTGTACAACAGGATCCTTCACTGCAGCGTCATCATCGAGCTGAAGGACGATAAATTCACCCATGAGAATTTCGGCCAGTTGAACGCCTATGTTTCGTATTACAGAAAGAATGAGATGAATCCCGGGGACAATCCGCCGGTGGGTATACTCCTCTGTACGCAGAAGGGCCCTCAGATGGTCGAATATGCGCTCTCAGGGATGGATAACAAGCTGTTCGTATCGACCTATATGCTTCAGCTGCCGGATAAGGAGCAGCTCAAAGACTTCCTGATCAGACAGATGGAAGAGATGGGAAAGTAGCTTATGACCTACATTCAGGAAATGAAAGCCCGCGCGGAAGCGCTGAAAAAGCAGGAGCATGTGCGCATCCTCGCGCTGGAGACCTCCTGCGACGAGACGGCAGCCGCCGTGGTGGAGAACGGGAGAAAAATCCTCTCCAACGCGGTGTATTCGCAGATCGACCTGCACGCCCTGTACGGCGGCGTGGTGCCGGAGATCGCCTCCCGCGCGCACGTGGAGAAGGTGAGCCAGATCGTGGAGGCCGCGCTGAAGGAAGCGGATGTGAGCATGGACGGCATCGACGCGCTGGCGGTCACCTGCGGACCGGGCCTGGTCGGCGCGCTGCTGATCGGCGTCAGCTACATGAAGGGGCTGGCCTTCGCCTGCCGCAAGCCGCTGGTGCCCGTGCACCACATCGAAGGGCACATCTGCGCGAACTACCTGACCTTTCCCGAACTGGAGCCGCCGTTTCTGTGCCTGGCAGTCAGTGGCGGGCACAGCCACCTGTTCGCGGTGGAGGATTACGGCGTCTACCGGCTGATCGGCTGCACCCAGGACGACGCGGCCGGGGAGGCCTTCGACAAGGCCGCCCGTGTGCTGGACCTGCCCTATCCCGGCGGCCCCCGGCTGGACAGGCTGGCGGACGAAGGGAACGATACAGCCCTGCGACTCCCCCATTCGCACACCGACGGAAAGTATGATTTCAGCTTTTCCGGCCTGAAGACGGCTTTCCTGAACGCGGTCAACCAGCAGCGTATGAGCGGTGAGATGATGCCGCCCGCCGACCTGGCCTCCTCCTTCCGCAAGGCGGTGTGCGACCAGCTGACGGATAAGACCCTGCTGGCGCTCAAGGACACCGGATACCGGAAGCTGGCGCTGGCCGGCGGCGTATCCGCCAACCGCCGCCTGCGCGCGCAGCTGCAGGAAGCCTGCGGACAGCGCGGGATCGCCTTCTATTGCCCGCGCCTGGACCTCTGCGGCGACAACGGCGCGATGATCGGTTCCGCGGCTTATTACAGGCTCATGCGGGGCCAGATCGCGGACCTGACCCTCAACGCGATGCCGAATTACAGCCTGATATGACCCGCAGGCAGCCGAAGTTTTCCTTGCGAAAAAACGGTCTTTGGGTTATAATGGCTTTGCTGAAAGGAACAAACAATGTTCTGCGCACTATATGCAGGAGGACAGTTTTATGAGCAAACGCATCATCACTATCAGCCGTGAGTTCGGCGCGGGCGGGCACACCGTCGGCAAAAAGGTCGCCGAGGAACTCGGCATCCTGTTCTATGATCAGGAGATCATCGACCATGCCGTCGCCGAGACCGGCTTTTCCCCGGACTTCGTCCGCGAGGCGGGCGAATACGCCTCCACCACCCACAGCTTCCTGTTCAACCTGCTGCTTTCCCACAGCGTCACGGCCGTACCGGGCGGGGAATTGTCCAATTATGACAAGATCTACATCGCCCAGACCAAGACCATCCAGGACCTGGCTGAGAAATCACCCTGCGTGATCGTCGGGCGCTGCGCGGACTACATCCTGCGCGAGCGCGACGACGTGCTGAGCGTTTTCCTGCACGCCTCCGACGAATACCGCCAGCAGCGCATCCTGGAGCAGTACGGCGAGATCGAGGGCAAGACCATCGGCGAGCGCCTCGAGGAGAAGGACAAGAAGCGCATGCTCTACTATAAGCATTATACCGACCGCGACTGGGGCGACGTCAAAAACTACCACCTGACGATCAATACGGCGGTCATCCCGCTGGATATGGCCGTCCGCTGGATCGTGGATGCCGTCCGGTAAGCGTGTTCTGAGGGACAGCCTGCCCAGCCTGTGCGCGGCAGGCTGTTTTCTGCTGGTCCTGGCCGTTATCGCCGCCATGACCGGGCAGTGGTGCTGGAACGCCAACGGCTACCACAGCTACGCGCTGCAGGCGGACGCCTGGCTGCACGGCCGGCTGGACCTGGGGCAGGACTACCCCTGGCTGGAGCTGGCGATTTACGAAGGACGCTACTATGTCAGCTTCCCCCCCTTTCCTTCCTATGTGCTGCTGCCGTTTTCCCTGTTATTCGGCACCCACACGCCGGATGGGCTGATCAGCCTGTGCTTCAGCCTGGCAGGCATTTTCCTGTGTGTCCGGCTGGCGCGGAAGGCAGGCCAGGGGCCTGCCCAGGCGGTGCTGCTGACCCTCTGCCTGTACCTGGGCACCGGCTATCTGTTCATCGCGCTGACCCCGGCGGTCTGGTTCTTCGCGCAGACGCTGTGCTTCAACCTCTGCGTGATGGCGCTGTACTTTGCCGCCACGGCCCGGGGCGGCTGGAGCCTGGCCTGCTGGGCCGCCGCGGTCGGCTGCCGGCCCATGGCGATCCTGTACCTGCCCGCGCTGCTGATGATCCTCTGGCGCAGCTGGCACGAAGCGCACCCGCGGGACAGCCTGCTGAGCGCCGTCCGCAGGCACTGGTACTGGGCGCTGGGGCCGCTGCTGCTGGGCGGCAGCTATATGCTGCTCAACTGGCTGCGCTTCGGAAACGTCCTGGAGTTCGGCCACAACTACCTGCCTGAGTTCCAGCGCGTGGAGACCGGGCAGTTCAGCCTGACCTATCTCAAGGACAACCTGCCCCTGCTGTTCCGACTGCCAGGCTGGGACGCCTCCACTCACCGGCTGACCTTCCAGCCGTTTGATACCTACCTGTTTGCGCTCATCGATCCCATGAGCGCCGCCGCCATCGTCACCTGCCTGTGGCAGTCGCTCCGCGCGGACGGCCGGCGGAACCGGGGCCTGACGCTGACCATTTTCGCCCTGAGCCTCGTTTATGTGTTCATTCTCTGCTGCCACCGCACGCTGGGCGGGTGGCAGTTCGGGAACCGCTACCTGAAGGACGTGATGCCCTTCATCTTCTATGCCCTGTGCCTGTCCGCTCCGGATACCCGGGGATACCGCGCCTTCAGTGCCCTCCTGCTGGCCGGCAGCGCCGCCATGCACATCGTCTGCACCGTCATCACCTGGAACTACTGGTGGTAATTGTGCCTGTTCCGGCAGAATCTAATCTCTCTTTACCACACGTCTGAATCATCGACATATGGAGTGAATGCAATGGAACTGGTTGGAAACACCTTCGCCTTTCCCTGGGAAGTGGACCTGATGGTCTGGCTGCAGAGCCACATGTCCGACTCGCTCATCTCGCTGCTGTCGAAGCTCTCCTTCTTCGGGGAGGAGATCTTCCTGATCCTGATCCTGGGCTTCCTTTACTGGAGCTATGACAAGCGCGTCGGCCGGCGCGTGGGGCTCGTGATCCTGATGGTCAATGTCTGGGCGCCGATGATCAAGAACGTCATCCTGCGCCGCCGGCCCTATATGGATCATGAGGGCATCACCCTCAAGCGCCTGATCGCGCCGGACGCGGACCCCAACGACATCGCGGCCCAGGGCTATTCCTTCCCCAGCGGCCATTCAGCGAACATCGCCAGTCTGGGCGCGTCCGTCGCCCGGTCCTTCAGGAAAAAGCTCCTCGTCTGCCTGGCGGTCGTTTTCTCCCTGCTGGTGGGCGTCTCCCGCGTCGTGGTCGGCGCGCACTATCCAACAGACGTGCTGTGCGGCTGGCTGCTGGGCCTGCTGGTGACCGGGATCGTTTTCTTCCTGGACCGGAAGATCACAGACCGGCGGCTGTTCAACGGCGTGCTGCTGCTGACCGCGCTGCCGGGTCTCTTCTACTGCAAGAGCGCGGATTACTTTACCGGCCTCGGCCTGCTGATCGGTTTCATCGCCGGCAGCGCCGTAGAGGAGCGCTTCGTGAACTTTGAGAACACCCGGCAGCCCGTGCGCGCCGTGCTGCGCGTGCTTGGCGGCGGCGCGGTCTTCCTCGGCCTGAACTCGCTGCTCAAGCTGCCCTTCTCCGCCGAGTTCCTGAACGGCGGCTCCTACGCCGCCCTGCTGGTGCGCGGCGCGCGCTACGCGATCGCCGCCTTCGCCGCGTTCGCCCTCTACCCCATGGTGTTCAAATATACCGCGAAAATCGGAAAATAAACCGTCAGCCATCCACAATTCGCTTGCATTCCAGCGTATTTGTGTGTATAATACGCACTGTGCCAATCAGCCGGGCCCTTCGCCCGGCTATTGTGTGTGTAAATGCCACTTTATGTGTCATAATAGGAACCGACCAGAGAGGAGCCGATCATCATGAGTGAAGCAATGGAACAGGGCAAGCGCATCGTCGTTTCCCCCGAAGGCATGGAAAAACTGAAGCAGCAGCTGCATTATCTGGAAAACGTGCGCCGTCCCCAGGTGGCGGAGCAGATCAGCATCGCCCGCGGCTACGGCGATTTAAGTGAAAACGCGGAATACGACGCCGCCAAGAACGAGCAGTCCAAGCTGGAAGCCGAGATCCAGGAGCTAACGATGGCCATCGCGACCGCCATCGTGATGGACGACGCGAACGTGACCACCGACAGCGTGAACATCGGCACCACCGTGACCGTGGAGTGCGTGGACACCAGCGACGCCGACCTTTACGAAGTAGGCGAAGAGCTGAGCTACACCATCGTGGGCGCGCGTGAGAGCGATCCGGCCAGCCATCTGATCTCCAACGACTCCGCCATCGGCGCCGCGCTGCTGGGCAAGGCCATCGGCGACACTGTAAAGGTGCTCCTGCCGGAGGATCAGTTCGTCACCTTCAGGCTGAACAGCATCGAAGCGAGAAAGTAAGGGAAAATATGGCAAACACAGATAACCACGCATCCGCGCCTTCCCTTTCCGAGCAGGAACAGATCCGCCGCGCGAAGCTGCAGACCCTGTTCGACCAGGGGGAAAGTCCCTACCTGCTGACCAAATTCCCGGTGGATGCGCATTCCGCCGAGATCAAAAACAGCTTTGACCAGTTCGAGGGCAAAACGGTCTGCATCGCGGGCCGCATGATGAGCCGCCGGGTCATGGGCAAGGCGTCCTTCGGCCACCTGCTGGACGGCCAGGGCGACATCCAGGCCTATGTGAAGCGCGACGACGTCGGCGCGGACGAGTACATGAAGTTCAAGTCCTGGGACATCGGCGACGTGATCGGCGTCAAGGGCTTCGTGTTCAGGACCCAGACCGGCGAGATCTCCGTGCACGCGCAGGAGATCACCCTCCTCAGCAAGTGCCTGAAGCCCCTGCCAGAGAAATTCCACGGCCTGCAGGACCAGGACCTGCGCTACCGCCAGCGCTACCTGGACATGATCGTGAACCCCGAGGTCCGCGATACCTTCATCAAGCGCTCCCAGGTCATCAGCGCCATCCGCACCTTTCTGAACGAAAAGGGCTTCCTGGAGGTGGAGACCCCGGTGCTGCACACGCAGGCCGGCGGCGCGGCGGCGCGGCCCTTCATCACGCACCACAACACGCTGGACATCGACATGTACCTGCGCATTGCCCTGGAGCTGCACCTGAAGCGGCTGATCGTGGGCGGCTTTGAGCGCGTGTACGAGATCGGCCGCGTGTTCCGCAACGAGGGCATGGACACCCGGCACAATCCGGAATTCACCATGCTGGAGCTGTACCAGGCCTTTACCAACTACGAAGGCATGATGAACATCGTGGAAGAGATGTTCCGCTACGTGGCCCACCAGGTGAACGGCACAGGCCTCATTGACTGCGGCGACGTGCAGCTGGACCTGGACAAGCCCTTCGCGCGCCTGTCCATGGTGGAAGCCGTGCGCCAGTACGCGGGCGTGGACTTCGACCAGATCAGCACCCTGGAGGAGGCGCGGGCCATTGCCGACCAGCGCGGCATCAAGTACGAGCAGCGCCACCAGAAGGGCGACATCCTGAACCTGTTCTTTGACGAGTACGTCGAAAAGAACCTCGTGCAGCCCACCTTCCTGTACGGCCATCCGGTGGAGATCTCCCCCTTGGCGAAGAAGGATCCGCTGCACCCCGGCTATACGGAGCGCTTCGAGGTCTTCATGCTGGGCCGCGAGATGGGCAACGCCTTCTCCGAGCTCAACGACCCCATCGACCAGCGCGCGCGCTTCGAGGCGCAGGCGGCGCTCAAGGCCCAGGGCGACGAGGAAGCCCAGGGCGTGGACGAGGACTTTCTGAACGCGCTGGAGATCGGCATGCCGCCTACGGGTGGCCTGGGCGTCGGCGTCGACCGCCTGGTCATGCTGCTGACTAACGCGCCCTCCATCCGCGACGTGCTGCTCTTCCCGACCATGAAGCCCCTGGATATGCCGAAAAAGGAAGAAAAACCCGCTCCCGCGCCTGCCCAGGTGCCCGTCCCGGAAGAGAAGATCGACTTCTCCAACGTAGTCATCGAGCCGCTGTTCCAAGACCAGGTGGACTTTGAAACCTTCAGCAAGAGCGATTTCCGCGCCGTGAAGGTGCTCGCCTGCGAGGCGGTGCCCAAGTCCAAGAAGCTGCTCAGGTTCACCCTGGACGACGGCAGCGGCCAGGAGCGCGTGATCCTGAGCGGCATCCACGCCTATTACGAGCCCGAAGAGCTCATCGGCAAGACCTGTATCGCCATCACCAACCTGCCGCCCCGCCCCATGATGGGCATCGAATCCTGCGGCATGCTGATCAGCGCCGTGCATAAGGAAGGCGACGAGGAACGCCTGCACCTGCTGATGGTAGATCCGCACATCCCCGCGGGAGCGAAGCTCTGCTGAACACAGTGTGAAGCGTGCAGAGTGAAGTGTGAAGTTATGGAAGAAACTGCGCTCAGCGCAGTTTCTTTCATCTTGACACTTTTCCATAATCAAAAGGAGTCTCAGCCATGTCAGAAAATACCCCCTCGCAGATCTCCCAGAGCCGTGACCGCGTCATCATCCTCACCAGCGTCATCGGCATTCTGACCAACGTATTCCTGGCAGCCTTCAAGGCGGGCGTCGGCATCATCTCCAACTCGATCGCCGTGATCCTGGACGCGGTCAACAACCTGTCGGACGCCCTGTCCTCCATCATCACCATCGTCGGCACCAAGCTGGCGGGCCGGCTGCCCGATAAGAAGCACCCCCTCGGCTACGGACGTATCGAGTACCTGAGCGCCATGATCGTCTCCGGCATCGTGCTGTACGCCGGCATCACCTCCGCGGTGGAGTCCGTCAAGAAGATCATCCATCCCGAAAAGGCGGAATACTCCGTGGTTTCGCTGGTGATCATCGCCGTGGCCATCGTCGCCAAGCTGGTCCTGGGCACCTATGTCAAAAAGCAGGGCGAGAAAGTCAATTCCGGCTCCCTGATCGCCTCCGGCTCTGACGCCATGTTCGACGCCATCCTCTCCTCCTCCGTGCTGGTGTCCGCCATCATTTTCATGCTCACCGGTGTATCCCTGGAGGCCTATGTCGGCGTGGTCATCTCCGTGTTCATCATCAAGTCCGGCATTGAGATGATGAGCGAGACGCTGAACGATATCCTCGGCGCGCGCGCGGATTCCGAGCTGACCAGCGAGGTCAAGCGGATCCTGAACGACGAGCCCGAGGTGCGCGGCGCCTACGACCTGATCATGTACAATTACGGGCCGGACAAGAACTATGCCTCCGTTCACCTGGAGCTGCCCGACACCATGAAGGTCAGCGAGGTGGACAAGCTGACGCGCCGGGCGGAAGGCCGGGTGTACAAGGAGACCGGCGTCATCCTGACCGGCGTCAGCGTATACTCCTACAACACCGGAGACAGCGAGGCCGCCCGCATCCAAAACGACGTGCGCGCGAAGGTGATGTCCCACGACTGGGCTCTGCAGATGCACGGCTTCTACATTGAGCCGGAGAGCAAGGACATGCGCTTCGACGTGGTCATGAGCTTTGACATCAAGCCCAAGGAAGGCCTGGAGACCCTGTACAGGGAGATCCGCCAGGCTTATCCGGATTACAACATCCAAATCGTGCCCGATGTGGACGTGTCAGACTGAAAATAATCGCCCATAATCGCGCATTTTGCCCTAACAATAAGAAAACTGTTGCATTCTGAGCGAAATTGTGTTATGATGTCAATGGTGGTTACACCAAATACATTATCTGAGGCGCGCAACCCTTTTGGCGCGCGAACAAAAGTGAGGGTAAAATAATGAAGAAAGTCATCTGCAAGGTTGAATACGATACCGATACCGCCGAATTCATCAAGAAGAAGACCGTCGGCGCTTTCGGTGACGCGGCCGGTTATGAAGAGTGCCTCTTCAAGACCCCCGACGGCAAGTTCTTCATCTACGGCAACGGCGGTGAAGAATCCCCCTACGCCGAGGAGACCATCAAGCGCATGAGCGCGGCCAAGGCCGAAGAGTGGCAGGCTGAATAAAATCTGCCTGTGCAAACACCGGGAATCGCTGCAAAGCGGTCCCCGGTGTTTGTTTTTTTCACGAACTGTTTCAAAGTTGCAAACCATTTGTATAAAATGATAAAATTTGCTATTGTTATTGACAAATATCTCATCGGCTACAGTATCTGGAATTCCCTCTACAAGGACAATAACGCCACCATCCGCACCGGTCCGGTATATATCGGCTTTCAGAATTACGTTACCCTGTTCACGAAGGATAAGATCTTCCGCGAAGCCTTCAAGAACAACATCATCGTCGCGCTGGTGACCGTGCCGACCTCCATCATCCTGTCTATCCTGATGGCGATGTTCGCCAACCGGGTCCGGATCGGCAAGGGCCTGGTGCGCGTATCCTTCTTCTATCCGACATTACTTCCGATGGTCGCCGTGGCGAACATCTGGCTGTTCATATACACTCCCGGGTACGGCATGCTCGGGTATATTTTCAACAATAATACCTGGCATTTTCTGACAGATCCCAAAGCGGTGCTGTGGGCGCTGATCGTGATGCTGATATGGAAGCAGGCGGGCTATGTCATGGTCTTCTTCATATCCGGCCTCCAGGGCATCAACCCGGAGCTCTACGAGGCCGCGACCATCGACGGCGCCAACCCGACCCAGACCTTCTGGCGCATCACCTGGCCCATGCTGATGCCCACCACGCTGTACGTGATGATCATCACCATGACCAACGCCTTCAAGATGGTGGACCACCTGTATATCCTCACCAAGGGCGGGCCCGGCAACGCCAGCAACATGCTGCTGTTCTACGTCTACCAGAAGGCCTTTGACCAGACCAACTACGGCATGGCCTCCGCCATCACCGTGGTGGTCATCGTCCTGCTGCTGATCATCACCTGCGTGCAGTTCTTCACCCAGGACAAGCGCACGTTCTACGCGTGAGGAAGGAGGGAATACAGATGACTGCCGTCCCCGCTGAAAAAAAGACCCATAAAGCGGCATGGAAAATGACGCCGGGCAAGTTTTTCATGTATTTCTTCATGTACGCGTTCGCCATCCTCTGCCTGATCCCGCTGATCTGGCTGGTGCGCACGGCCTTCGTCCCCCGGGAGTTGGAGCTGGACATGCTCGCCGTGGGCTGGACGCCCACGTTTGACAACATCAAGCGCATCTGGAGCATGGCCCCGTGGGGAAACTACTACATCAACACCATCATCCTGGTGGCCGGCGTTTTAGCCGCCCAGTTCGTGACCATCACCATGGCCGGCTACGCCTTCGCGCGCCTGAACTTCTACGGGAAAAACGTCCTGTTCATCCTGTTCCTGACCCAGATCATGATCGCCGCGGACGTACTGATCCTGCCCAATTATATGACCATCACCCGCATGGGCCTGAACGACACGCTGCTGGGCGCCATGCTGCCCTTCTTCGCGTCCGCGATGGGCACCTTCCTGATGCGCCAGACCATCAAGACCATCCCCTACGAGCTGGAGGAGGCCGCCAGGATCGACGGCTGCAACCTGTTCTACATGATCATCCGCATCTACCTGCCCCTGCTGGTGCCCTGCTATATCGCCCACGGCCTGATCGCCGCGTCCTACCAGTGGAACAACTTCCTCTGGCCGCTGATCGTGATCAACAAGCCCACCAAGCGCCTGCTGACCGTCGGCCTGGCCATCTTCGCCCAGGCCAGCGAGATCGGCGCCCTGTGGTCCGACACCTGCGCCGCGACGCTGCTGACCGTGGCTCCCCTGCTGATCCTGTTCCTGTTCTTCCAGAAGCGGTTCATCGAGTCCTTCGTCCACAGCGGCATCAAGTAAGTCATATCCCCATTCTCCTTCATCCCCAGTCCAAAGCCCCGCCGTCCGGTCAGACAGCGGGGCTTATTGATAGTTCAGATAGATTTCAGATATTCTCAAAGAACGCGCTCTCGTCCTCCCGCCGCAGGATGCCCACCTCGTCGAAGTGCAGAGGGGTCGGCTCGGACTTCATGTATTTCAGGATCGCGTCCATGCGCACGGACTCGGAGTAGGTCATCAGGGTGAAGGCCACGCCGTGCTTGTGCGCGCGGCCCGTACGGCCGATGCGGTGCAGGTAATACTCGTTCTCGTTGGGCAGGTCATAGTTGATGACCGCTTCCACGTCGTCCACGTCGATGCCGCGGGCGGCCACGTCCGTGCAGACCAGGATCGGGAACTTGCCCTGCTTGTAGCGGCGCATGATCTCGCTGCGCTTTTTCTGCGGGATGTCGCCGTGCAGCTCCTCCGAATCAAAGCCGCTCTTCTGCAGGGCGGTATTGACCCGGTGCGCCATCAGCTTGGTGTCGGTAAAGATCATCACCCGCTCGTAGACGTTCGCGTCCAGCAGGTAGGTCAGGCGGTCCTGCTTCTCCTTCCGCTCCGCGGGGATCACGTACTGGGTGATCTGGGGCTTGTTCTCGTCCACCGCCTCCACAGTGATCTGCACCGGCTCGTACTGGTACTTCCAGGAGATCGTCATCACGTCCTGGCTGATGGTGGCGGAGAACATGACAAACTGGCGGTTGGGCGGCGTCTGGTCGATGATCCTGCACACGTCCTTGACGAAGCCCATATTCAGCATCTCGTCCGCCTCGTCCAGCACCAGTGTGTGCACGGCGTGCACGCTCACCGTGCGCCGTTCCAGGTGGTCCAGCAGCCGTCCCGGCGTCGCCACCACGATCTGCGGGTGCCTGCCCAGCTGCTCCAGCTGCCGGCGGATCGGCTGCCCGCCGTACAGCACGGCGATGCGCAGGCCCTTGATATAATAGGCCAGCTTCTGCAGCTCTTCCCCGATCTGCATCGCCAGCTCGCGCGTCGGCGCCAGCACCAGCTCCTGCAGCTGCGTCTCCTTCAGATCCATATACTCCAGCATGGGGATGCCGAAGGCCAGGGTCTTGCCCGTGCCGGTCGGCGCGACGCCGATGATATCGCTGCCGCCCATCATCAGGGGGATGGTCTTTTTCTGGATATCGGTGGGCTGGTCGAAGCCCATGCGCCCGATCGCCTTCAGGACCTCCTCGGAGATGTCCATGCCCTGGAAGCCCTCCGGGATGACCGCCGGCTTCGGTTCGCGCTTCTTGGGCGCCGGTTGAGCTTCGTCGGCCTCCGCCTCTACGTCCTCCGCCCGTCCGGCGGCGTCAGCTGCCAGCGCCGTATCCCGGGCGGCAACGGCCTTTTTTCCGCCGCGCTTCCTGGACCTCTTTTTCGGCTTGGGAGCGTCCGCGGCCGGCTCAGCGGCGGGGGCCGCGCTGTTTTCCGCTTCCGCTGTCTGGACCGTCTCCGCCGGGGCGGCGGGCTTTTTCCGCGTCCGTCTTCTGCCGGAGGGCTTTTTGACTGGCGTTTCCTGTTCGATGAGATTCGTGTTTTCTGATTCCATAGGTGTTCCTTTCATTGCTTTTCCGGCATATCCCGCCGGACTCCTCTTTATTTTTCGTCGGGGATGATCCCCCGGCCGAGCGGACTTCTCAGGTAGCGGATGATCAGCAGCGTCGAGCACACCACCCAGCCCATCGGATAGGCCAGCGCGACGGACACGAAGCCGAGATTCAGCATATGCGTGATATACAGATAGATCTGGCGGAAGACGACGAACGAACCCAGCATGATCACGGTCGGCACCGTCGCGTCCCCGGTCCCGCGCAGCGCGCCGGACAGGATCTGGTTGAAGCAGAGCAGCACATAGAAGGGCGTCGCGATCCTGAGGAAGCGCGCGCCGTAGGCCACGACCTCCTCCACGGGCGAGAAGAAGCCCAGCAGCTGGTGTGACAGCAGCAGCACCGTCAGGCCCAGCACCGCGGTCGCGGCCACGCTCATGATCAGCGCGGTGCGCACGCCGTTCTTCGCCCGCCGGGCCTTTTTCGCGCCCCAGTTCTGGCCCACGAAGGTCGTGGAGGACATGCTGATGGACTGGGCCGGGATCAGCACGAAGGCGTCCAGCTTGTTATACACCCCGTAGCCCGCCATGCACGCGGAGCCGAAGCTGTTGATGTAGCTCTGCACGAATACGTTGGAAAACGCCGTGATGGCCGACTGGATGCTGGACGGCAGGCCGACCCGGAGGATGCTGCCCAGGGATTCCAAGTCGATGCCCAGCTGCCGCCAGCGCAGGCCGTACGCGCCGTGCTCCCTGCCCAGCGCGAGCAGGATCAGCCCGGCGGAAACGAACTGGGCGATGATCGTGGCGTACGCCACGCCCCGGACGCCCAGATGGAACGAGAGCACGAAGACCAGGTCCAGCACGGTGTTCAGCACCGCCGAAATGATCAGGAAAAACAGCGGCCGCCTCGAATCCCCCACGGCGCGCAGGATGCCGCTGCCCATATTGTAAAACAGGACGCCCGTGACACCCGAAAAGTAAATGGTCAGGTACTCCTTCGCCTCGTCCCAGACGTTTTCCGGCGTCTGCATGAAGCGCAGCATCGGCTCGACGATCAGCAGCCCGATCGCCGTGGAAATGATGCTGATCCCCACCGTCATGGTGATGGTGGTATGTACCGCCCTGCTCAGGCCCTTCATATCGTGCGCGCCGTAGCGCTGCGAGATCAGCACGGAAGCGCCGGTCGCGAGGCCCGCGCAGAAGCCGACGATGGTATTGATGATCGAGCCGGTAGTGCCGACCGCCGCCTGCGCCGTCTCGCCCACGAACTGGCCGACCACCAGGGTATCCACCATATTGTACAGCTGCTGGAACAAGAGCCCCAGCGCCATAGGGACGGAAAAAGTCAGTAAATGCCGCCAGATCTCTCCGGTCGTCATGTCGGAATCAGTTTTGACCACAATTAACTCCTGTCAAGCTTTGCCGGGCACATTGCGGCTGATACCGCAACGCCTGTGATGATAACACAAAGGGGACCGGTAGTCAAATCCTGCGCGCTTTTTCCTTGCGCCGGGCCGCGTTTCAATGTATAATCTTATCATCGACAGCTCACGGAGCTGTATATGTCTCAGGAGATGATCGCATGACCAATCACGTTTCCCTGATATCGCCCCTGGCAGAGGCCTTCCGGCTGGAGGGCGGGCCTCACGCGGTGCTGCTGATCCACGGCTTTACTGGCAGCCCGGCCCATATGCGGCCCCTGGGCGAAGCCCTGCACAGCGCGGGAATGACCGTGCAGGGGATCCGCCTCAAGGGACACGGCACCGATATCCGCGAGATGATGGCCTGCACCTGGGAGGACTGGCTGCGGGACGCGCAGGACGCCTTCCAGGCCCTGGCGGAGCGTTATCCGGCCGTCAGCGTATGCGGCCTGTCCATGGGCGGCGTGCTCAGCCTGATCCTGGCCGCGCGGGAGCCCTCGCGCGTCAGCTCGTGCGTCACCCTGTCCGCCCCGATGGGCATGGCCAATCCCTTCGGCTCCTTCGGGCACCTGCTCGCTCCCTTCCTGCCCCTCGTGCACAAGCACAACGCGCAGGAACGGCAGCTGTATGATATCACTTACGATATCGGTTACGACGACATTCCCTCCGCCAAGTGCCACGACCTGGACATTCTGATCAAAACGGCCCGGAGGAGCCTGCCGGATATCCGCTGTCCGCTGCTGTGCGCGCAGTCGAAGGCGGACGGGGCCATTACACGCGGCAGCGCCGACATCATCATGCGGGAGGTCTCCTCGCCGGAGCGCCAACACGTGACCCTGGACACGTCGCCCCACGTGATCACCATCGGCCCGGAACGCGAGCGGCTCAACGCCGAGGTCACCCGGTTCCTGCTCAGTCACGGGCCACATTCGTAAGGAGACGCCTATGAAGGACCATCTTGAGACCGCTCCGGTCATCGACGCGCTGCACCACGGCGACTGCCCCTTCTGCCAGCTCCGGGACATGATCGAGCGGCAGACCATCGAGCGCTACCTGGGCGGCGCGGTCATGGAGCCCGATATCCGCATAAAAACCAACGCCGCGGGCTTCTGCCGCGCCCATCACCGGCAGCTGATGGCGCAGAAGGACTACCACGGCTACGCGCTCATGATGCAGACGCGGCTGAAGACCGTCAGCACACAGCTGTCCCCGGCCATCCGGAGCCTGGGCGGCGGTTCGCTCTTTGAAAAAAAGAACCTCGCCGCCCTCCAGCACCGGGCGGCCGAGGCGACAGCGCGCTGCCTGGTCTGTGAGAGCATGGAGAACACCGTCAGCCGGTATATGGAGATCTTCATGAAGCTGTACCGGGAGGACGCGGCCTTCCGCGAGGATTTCAGCCGCGGAGCCGGCGTCTGCCTGTACGACCTGCCGCTGCTGCTGGAGAAGGCGCAGTCCCTGCCGCCCGCCGCGCGCAAGAGCCTGTCCGAGGCCCTGTCCCGCCAGCTGAACGCCTCCCTGCGGACCGCGCAGGAGGACCTGGACGCCCTGTGCTCCAGCTTTCATTACGGTTCGGAGCAGAAGAACAACCCGCGCATCCACGAGGCGCTGGAGCGCGCCGTCAACCTGCTGCGCGGAAAGACCTTCGACTGCCCCGACAAATCGAACGAACAGTGATCTGAGGCTGATATGATCCATCTGTATACGGGAAGCGAGCCCCAGCCGTGGGCTCAGGCGGCCGAGCTGACCCGGGAAGCCCGGGAACAGGGCCTGCCGGTCATCGTGATCGTGCCCCAGCAGTACACCCTGACGGCGGAGCGCGCGCTGATCCGTGCCCTGAAGGTCGACGGCTTCTTTGACGTGGACGTGGTCTCGCCGCTCCGCTTCAGCCAGCGCGTATTCGCCCAGGCCGGCTGCGACAGCCGGACCCGGATCGATGCCCAGGGCAAGCTGATGGCCGTCAGCCGCGCCGTCCAGAGCTGCCGGGGCCGGCTGAAATACTACGAGAGCGCCGTCGACCGCCAGGGCTTTATCGAGAACGCCGGCAGAATGATCGCGGATATGAAGCGCGCTCGCATCAGCCCGGAAGCGCTGGAGGGCTTCCGGAATAGTCTCTCAGAAGGCGCGCTGGCGGACAAATTCAGCGATCTCGCGCTCATCTACGCCGCCTACGAGCAGCTGCTGAGCGGCCGCTTCGTGGATGGCGAGGACGTCCAGCGCGAGCTGATCCGGCGCCTGCCCCAGGCGCCCATGGCCAACGGCGCGCGGGTGATCGTAGCCGGGTTCGATATCCTGACGGAGGAGATGGCCCATCTGCTCACCGCCCTGCGGCAGGTGAGCGAATCCGTCCGCCTGCTCATGTGCGCGGACACGGACGACGCCGCCTGCCAGCCGGCGGTGGACAGCCTGCTGCGCTTCCAGGAAAGCCTGCGCGAGTCCGGCGTACCCTTCCGGACGCACGGGCTGCTGCCCGCCTTCGAACGCCCGCGGGACATCCGGCACCTCGCCGCGCAGCTGCTGAAGCCGCATCCGGAGGAGTATCCCGCTCCCCCGCCCAGCATCCGCCTGTATGCCGCGCCGACGCCCTACGCCGAGGCGTGTCATGCCGCGGAGGAGCTGCTGACGCTGCACCGACAGGGGTATTCGTGGGAGGATATGCTGGTGCTGTGCGCGGATGAGGGCCACTATTTTTCCGTGCTGGACCACGCGCTGAGCATTTACCGGATCCCGCACCACCTGGCGCGGAAGACCGTGGCCGCGCATACCGGCGCCGCGCAGTTCCTGCTGTCGGCCCTGGGAGCGGTCATGCGCCATTACCCGCAGGAGGACATGCTCCGCCTGCTGAAGAGCGATTACGCGCCCGTCAGCCCGGACGAGCGCTTCCGGCTGGAAAACGTCATCCTGCAGTACGGCATCCGGAACTGGAAGTTCACGAAGCCGTTCGTCTCCGCCAAGGAGGAGGGCGAGCAGCTGGAGGACGCCCGGCAGCGCCTGATGGCTCCCCTGCTCGGCATGGAGACCGCCTTCAGGCAGGCAAAAAGCATGGACGACGCCCTGACGGCCCTGATGAGCTTCCTGGATGAGATGGGGGTCTATGACCGCCTGGAGGCCGATGCGGCGCGGCTGGAGCAGGAAAAGCTGCTCACGGAGGCCGCGCAGCTGCGCCAGGTGTGGAACGCGCTGATGCGTCTGCTGGACCAGGCCCACGATATCGCCCGGCAGGATCAGCCCTCCATCGAGGAGGTGTACCGCCTGCTGGACGCCGGGCTCAGCGGCACGGAGATCGCGGCCCTGCCGCAGAGCGCCGGTTCGCTGCCCTGCGGCCTGCTGGGCAATATCGCCGTGCACCACCCGAGGGTCACCATGATCCTGGCCCTCAACGACGGCGTGCTCGACATCTCGGAGCGCGGGCTCATCGCCGATGACGAGCAGGAGAAGCTCAAGACCGCCTTCAAGGCCTCCTTCGCCCTGGACCAGGACGAGCGCTTCCAGCTCAAGCGGCTGGAGCTGCAGAAGGCCGTGTATTCCCCCTCGGAGAAGCTGTACCTGTCCCACGCGCAGGCCCTTCAGGACGGCACCGCCCTGAGGCCCCTGGACCTGCTCGTCCGCGTCCGGCGCGTCATGCCGGCGCTGGTCGAGGAGGGCGGCGTCACGGCGGCGCAGGGCTGCGCCCATCCCTACGGCGTGGTCCCCGCGCTGGAGACCATCGGCACCCATCTGCGCGAAGCGGAGATGCCCGAAGAATGGCGCGAGGCGTGGCACTACCTGAGCGAACGCCTGCCCGGCGAGACACAAGCCCTGTGCGAGGCCTTCCGGCCGGCGCCGACGCCCGCGCCGCTGCCGGCTGAGCTGGTGCACAGCCTGTATCTGGAGCGCGTGACCTCCGTACACCGTCTGGAGTCCTTCGCCGTCTGTCCCTTCCGGCACTTCCTGCGCTATGTGCTCAAGCCCGTGCCCCGGGGCGAATGGGCGGTCAACCGCACGGATGCCGGCTCCTTCTACCACCGCGCCCTGGAGGGCTTTACCCGGGAGCTGCAGAACCTGGAAAACTGGCCGGATGTCACGCGCGCCCAGGTAGACCGGCTGATGGACCGCGCCGCCGAGGAGGCGCTGGACGACCTGATCACCGGCGTCATGGGCGATTCCGCCCGGCAGAAGCGGGAATACCGCCAATACAGGCGCCTGCTGCAGCGCGTCGGCTGGACCTTTACGCTGATCGCGCGCCATTCCGCCTTCAGGGCCCACGAGGGAGACGCCGAGCTGCGCTTCGGCTATCCGGACGACGGCCTGCCCGCGGTGCCCCTGCGCCTCTCCGACGGCAGCCGCATCTACCTGCGCGGCATCATCGACCGGGTGGAACGCTATGAGGGCGACCAGGGCATGGCCATCCGCCTGATCGATTTCAAGACCGCCAACCTGAGCCTGGACCCCGCGAAGATCTTCTGGGGCGCGCAGCTGCAGCTGCTGATCTACATGCAGGCGCTCCTGAACGCCGAGCCCAACGGCATCCCCGCGGGGATGTACTATTTCCGCCTCTCCGATCCGCTGCTGGAGGATCCAGAGATCCAGTCCGACATCGAGAGCCAGCTGGCGAAGGCGCTGGGCCTCAAGGGCCTCACGCTCCGCGACGCCTCCATCATCCGCCTGATGGACGACGGCAAGCCGCCCTTGTCCATGCCCGCCCTGCTGAAAGCGGACGGCGACTTCGCCCAGGGCAAGCCCCTGGCGACGCTCGAGGAGATGCGCCTGCTGATCCAGCACGCCAGCAACGTGGCCTCGCACCTGGCGGAATCCATCAACACCGGCGAGATCGCCGCCTCTCCCCTTTCCTTCCCGAACGAGGACAGCCCCTGCGCCTCGTGCGACGCCTACGATATCTGCCGCCGCAACGCCCCCAACACGAGCATCGTCCCCCGGACCGCCGAAAAGATGGATCTCGGCGCGCTGATCGGGCAGATCACGCCGGAGGACGCGTAATGATGAATCTCGAAACGATTTTTCCGTTGATCAAGGATATATCAGATCTTTATCGGTTATATCGTCGCAGAGGAATGAGCCGCGAGGAAGCCTGCCAATACGTTATAAAAGAAAATGAAAAAGAATTGCAGGATGCAGATGACGGGCCTCAGGTCTGGATCGGCTTGGCAAAAATAACAGGATCGAAGAATGAGCTGACTGAGGAATTGCTAGCCAGGGCCGAAACGTCATTTGATGCGCTTGAGAAAGCGTTTCCCGACATAAAGAATGAGCTGCTCAAAGCCAGGATGAAAATATGCGATATAAGCTTAATTGGAAACGAATCGCCTTATCCTAAAAAAAAATGCTTCAGGCCCGACTGGCAGGTAGGAGATACGTTTATTGTTCAATTGGAGAGCAAAGAGCCTCCGCTTGAGAACAAAGTAATTCTATTGCGGAAAATCGAAGAGCAATTGGATTGCAATGACAATTATGAGCAAATCTTCTACTTAACAATATGCGATCAGGACCATTTGCCGACCAATGATCACGAACTGAATGCGCTCAGCTATATACCGGGGCATTATCAAGACAAACAGTACGGGTTCAGATTGTCAATTACGGTCGGAAGCCGGAAGGGCTTGGATGCGTTCCAGCTTACCAAACTGGGAAACTTTCCAGATATTCATTATCCAATGATGGAGAACAAGGATGATATTCCCTATCCGATCATTGCATATCGGGGGCGTAACACTGGCTTCTTAGACCATTATGTTTACTGGAATTATAGAAGATTTGGAATCCGTTATTAGCAGCGATATCCGCATATAATACCTTCTGGCCGTCAGATTTTTAAGCGATAAAATGAAATCTCTAATAAAACGGTAAATGCTGCAGCCTAAGCAAAAGCGATAAATAAACAGTGAAGGTGTGGGGTATGAGTATAACATTTGGGTATATTTTCATACAATCAAAAAGCCAATCGGAAGATAGCCAGAACATTCAAGCATGGATAGAACAAGCTAATAATGATTTTCGATTTGATTTTGATAGAGCATTGAAAGATCATATTGATGGATACTATTTGCTCAGTGGCGAACACCTCCCAGATGAGCAGCTGAAGGATTCAATAGAATACTTGCGATTAATCGAAGCTGAACGGAAGCATTATGATGTATTATGCTTTCAGGCTGATTCGTTTTCATTGTTCTATCATAAAGAGTTTTCTTTGATGAATACAAAGCGTTATGCACAGAGCCTCTCAGAACTGATACCAAATCAAATATTATATATGAGTGGTTTTACCGGTGAAGGCTTTGCGATGGGCATATTTAAGCAAGGGGAATTGTTGACTTGCCACCAAGTGGGAGTTCGCGACTGTTTGGAATGCTATGATTTGACACCTAAAAAAGGAAATCTGGGTATCATAACCAACAGCCTCCCAATGTTTGATTCGACGAAATTGAGTGAGTTTATCAAAAAACGGAATGCATTTTATGCTCAGGAACTATTTATGGATGCCATGCCGGCGGAGTATCGGGAAGCAATGCATAATATACATCAACTATGGAATGAAAGGTAGTATAGTGGAGCCAAGTTCTGAGCACGACTGACAGTATGGCAGGCACGCTTGGCAAGATTCAGGACTTCCGCTATAGAGCGGATGTGTACAACGGAAAGATAGTGTTGTATTATCTTCAAAGTAGGTAACGTTTATCCAACGTAATGGAATAGGGGGGCGTAAACAGTAATGGGAAGTTGGGGAACGGCCTTGTACTCGGATGATTTGGCATGTGATATTAGAGGCGCATACGAAGATCTGATCATATATGGTGCCACCCCCGAAGAAGCAGAAGCGCGGGTTATACAGGAATTCAAAATGGAAAACCTGGATTTGGACGAAAGCTCGGGATGGCTGGCACTAGCGGATACAGAATGGAAGTGTGGCTATAAGCTTTCTGAATATGTGAAGGAAAAAGCACTTTCTATAATAGCTCAAGGCGCTGACCTACATATGTGGGAAAAACAGAAACAAAAGGATAAACGAAAGAGTATATTAGATAAGCTTGCCCAACAATTGGAAAAGCCGTTGCCCAAAGGACGCACATTGCATCCGTTACCAGTGTTTCATTGCCCATGGAAGATTGGTGACATCATCGAGGTGCCGCTTGCCAATCCGATGGTTGATACAGGACGCGCAAATGTTTATTTACACTTAGCTGAAATCCATACATGTAAACCCTCAAAATATGCACCTGATAATCTATACAGTGAATATCCATACTTTTTAGTATGTGATTGTGCAGATAAAGAGAAGATACAAGAACGATTTGACTACAAATATCTGTTTGATACGATACTTGGATATGGTTCGAGCTCGAAAATCATAGGCTTTATACAGTTATTAGAACTCGATATGGATCCCATAGATTCAACGAACCGTCTTGATTTCGCTGTTGTGGCCAATATTGCACCGCCTTTTATTGATAAACCTGAGCAGATTCGTAATCGAGGCGCAAATGTATACTCATTACAGGCTGTGCTGACAAATTGGATCGAAAACGCTGTACAAAGACAACTATAAAAAACGATTGACCGCTTCTATAGCTTGATTGTGTTTCTATGGTTTTTAGAGTGACTCAAATATAATTACTTAGTCAACTTTGATTTCATCGGGTTTGTTAATACATTCAACAGGTTTTCTGTTGATAATGTACTGATTCCCGTGGTATTCAATTGAATATTCTGGTGACGATACAAAGCATAGTGTGAGATTCTCAAAATAAAAAATGTTGTAACTGTTCAGTCGCATAGTTTAATGTAATAAAAATGTAACATTTTACCAAAAGGATACCCAACCCCTTAGGTCGAATACTTCTATCACAAGGAAATCAGAGGATGGAGGTGTTCGAAGTGGATCAGACCGAGCTGCTGGAAATATTGATAGAGCAGATCAGGATTTGTGCGCGTGATGCCCTGATAGCCTGCGTGCGTGTAAAGACCATGCGGAATAAACCTACACGCACGCACGCAGGTTTTTTGGTTTTCTCCCGTTTTTTTTTCGGGCTTGTGCAACAGCCCCGTGAAATCCGGTTTTATACTAATCTCAGGTTAAAGCAGCGAAAGATCCGAAAGCGTACCCATAGGTACGGTGAGGGTGGCTGACGCAGCCAGGGCGGAAAAGACGGGTGCAAGATGAGCTGCTTTAATCTGAGATTAGTATTATGTCTCTTATAGCACGATGATCCAGATGAGCTTCCATACGATATGCGCCCCGGCATGGGCCAGCACGGAATACTGAATGCCATATTTCCGGTACAGGTATCCGAAGACCAGTCCGGCACCGCCGTTCAGGAGAAAGCACCGCAGCAGGAGCATCGGGGTGATCTCGCCAAACATCTGCAGGGTAGACGGCAGATGGCTCGCGGCAAAGAGAAGCGCGGCGATGATATTGGCCGCGATCACGACGCCCGCGGGGGGATCCGCTTCCCGGCGGAAGAAAACCTTCCATGCGATAAAGGCGATGAGGGACATCAGGAACAGTCTCAGCATGATCTCTTCGATCACGCCGCCGTAGAGCACCGATGCCATCCAGTACGCGAACGACGGCTTTCCCTGATACATCGCCGCGACCTGCGGGATATGGTTCCTGAAATAAAAGAGATCCGTACAAAGAACGAGGCCGGTAAGTAGCGTCATCCCGGCGGTGACCGCCATCGGCTTTTTTTCGAATCTCAACGGCTTCATGAGACCGGTTTTTTCAGAAAGGATATAGCCGGCAAAGCCGAAGATCAGCGCGTATATCAGGGTCTGCAGAGCGGTGATCAGATAATACAGGCTCTGATCGTTGCCGATCTGCGCCTGGATCTGGCGCTTAACCTCCTCCGTCAGTCCAGACCAGCTGTAGACCCCCGAAAAATACCCGCCGACCACCGCGATGGGGACAAGCGCCAGGGCGAACAGCAGGGGCTTTCTGTATTTTTTCAGTTGCGTTGTCATTTCACGTTACCTCCTCCAGAGCCTTGACTTGGAATCGCCTTACGCCGCGCATTTTACGATATGACGCAGCGTAACGAGCAATACCTTACCCTGGGGGATTTTTTGAAAAGGAATGATTCGGAATACCATGGCGCAAAGTATAAGCCCCTTTCCTGTCCGTACCCGGTCAGGAAAGGGGCCATGCTGCTCCTGTGATCGCAGGGATATCAGCTGTTCGTCGCGCGGACCACCTGGATATTGGGATAGGTGGCCAGAGAATTGATCACGTCGGTATAGTTCAGGGTCGAAGGCAGGTGAAGGGAATAGATGTTCGTATACACGTTCGGGTCGCCGTCGCGTTTGCCCTCCACCGTTTCGATATGGAAATCCAGGTTCAGCACCTTGATGCCGGACTTCTCAAAGAAATCGTTGATATACTGCATCGTTTCCTGACGGTGGATGAAGCGCACCTCCACGCGCTTGAGCGAGTGGACGGGGATGATCTTCTGCAGCGCCAGGAGCACCAGCAGCACGATCGCGCCGCCGATGATGCTCATCCAGTAATAGCCGTAGCCGGTCGCCAGGCCCAGGCAGGCCGTGTTCCACAGCGAGGCGGCCGTCGTCAGGCCGGCGATCTTCTTCGACTGCATGAAGATCGTGCCCGCGCCCAGGAAGCCGATGCCGCTGATGACCTGGGCCGTCATACGGCCGAAGTTGTAGGTCGTGTGCACGCTCGCCTGCTCGTCGATCTGATGCATGAACGCGCATTCGATCAGCGCGATCATGCAGGAGCCCAGGCATACCAGTACGTGCGTGCGCAGCCCGGCAGGACGGTTCTTGTACTCGCGCTCGATGCCGACCACACAGCCAATGGCCACAGCGATCCCCAGACGGATCAGGGCCTCCGAAGAAGTAAAAGGCGCAGCCATAACGACTCCCGGCATGTGATACCACGCTCCCGTCACTCGGTTATTGTCTGCGCTATTCTACCACGCTTATCCGGGGAATGCAACTACTTTTTGCGGGATTCGGTCAGTTTTCCGCCAGCCAGTGCCATGCCATCTGCGCGTACAGCGCGGCGCCGATGGGAAGGGCGCGCTCGTCGATGTTGTAGTGGCTGTTGTGCAGCGGGCCCTCCGAGCCGGGCACCTCGGGCGACCGGACGCCTACATAGGCGTATACGCCCGGGGCGGCCAGCTGGAAATCCGCGTAGTTATCGCCGCCGCAGGACAGCGCGCGGTCCGTGACCACGGCGTCCGCGCCGAGCATGTCCGCCACCACGGGCCGGACCTCCCGGCAGATGTCCTCCGGATTCTCCAGCGGCGGCGTAAAGTCGAGCCATTCGATCTCCGCCTTCGCGCCGTACAGCTCCGCGACCGCGTGAATGGTCCGGGTGACCATATCGTTGACATCCCTGCGCAGCGCCGCCGTGAAGAGCCGGGTCGTGCCCTCGAAATAGGCCTCCTCGGCCACGATATTATAGGCGGTGCCCGCCGTCAGCTTGCCGACCCCGATGATGACGGAGTCGATCGGCGAGGTCCGGCGCGTGATCAGCGACTGCAGCGCGACGACGCTCTGCGCCGCCACAAAGAGCGCGTCAGCGCCCAGCTGCGGCGTCGACACGTGCGCGGCCTTCCCGTGGATCTTCACCTTGAAGCAGTCCACGGACGCGTTGTTTGGGCCGCTCTTGACGCCTACGGTGCCCAGCTTCAGATCCGGCGCGGTGTGGATGCCGAAAATGCGGTCCACCCCGTCCATTTTCCCGCCGCGCACGAAGAGGCGCGCGCCTTCGCCGATCTCCTCCGCCTGCTGGAACATCAGCCGGACGCTGCCGGCGAATTTGTCCCGGTTTTCCTGCAGCGCCTTCGCGGCGGCCAGCAGGGAGGACGTGTGCATATCGTGCCCGCAGGCGTGCATCACGCCCGGGCATTCGGAGCGGTAGGGCACGTCGTTCTCCTCCTGGATGGGCAGCGCGTCCATATCCGCGCGCAGCGCCACGGTACGTCCCTCGCCCAGACCGCCGCGGATCTCCGCGTACACGCCGGTCTCCCCGACGCGCTCGTGGGGGATCCCCCACTCGTCCAGCTTGCGCTCGACAAACCTGGCCGTCTCAAACTCGTGGTTGGACAGTTCCGGGTGCCGGTGCAGCGTACGTCTGAACTCCTGCAGCTCCGGCATTCTCTCAAGCATGATCGGATAAAAGTCCATATGATTCACTCCTTACGAAACAGTCACTTATACATCCGGTATATCCGCCGCTTCCTCATCCGTCAGCACCAGCTCCACGGTGACGCGGTTGGGCAGGCAGATGATCTCGTTGCGGTAAAAGCGCGACATATAATTGCCGAGCGTCAGCTGTCCCTGGTCGATGCACAGCTGGTTATGGCAGGTCGCACTCTTCATGAACACCCCGTTCTCCGTGAAGGAAACGACATTTTCCTCGCCGTTTTCCCCGCGAACGACGATATCGTCCTTCTGGCCCAGCCGTCCGGTGGCGTACAGCTGGCCGTTGCGGTAGACGCGCACCTCACGGGTGGCCGCCGCCGGCGCGGCCTCATGGCTCACGAAAAAGGCGGCAGCGCCCACTGCGAGAACGACTGCCGCCAGAATGATCAGTGTGATTCGGTTTGCCTTGCTCAGCCGGGCCAGCATGGCATTACTCCGCCTGCTGCTCACGCGCGCCCTGCTTGCGCGGGGTGATGACGATGTGGCGGTTGGGCTCCTCGCCCTCGGAATGCGTGTCTACCAGCTCGTTCTCCTGCAGCGCGCTGTGCATGATGCGGCGCTCATAGGGGTTCATCGGCTCCACGGACACACGGCGGCCCGTCTTGACCGCGCGGTTCGCGTAGCGGTTGGCCAGGCGGATCAGCGTGTCCTCGCGGCGGGCGCGGTAGTTTTCGGTATCCAGGGTGATGCGGGTATAATCGCTCTTGCCCTTGTTAATGTACAGGCTGGTCAGGTGCTGCAGCGCGTCCAGTGTCTCGCCCCGGCGGCCGATCAGGATGCCGGAGGTATCGCCCTGCAGGTCAGCGTGCAGGAAGCCTTCCTCGTCGGTGGCCATGTGCACCTGGGTCTCCACGCCCATCAGCTTGGTCACGTGATTCAGGAAGTCCTGCGCCTTGCCGGCGAGCGTGGACGGATCCAGCTGCTCAGCGGGCACGACCTCCGCGGCGGGCTTGGGCTCCGCCTTCGGGGCGCTCGCCTTCTTGGGGGCGGCGCTCTTCTTTTCCGCCTTGGGCGCGGGCTCCTGCACAGCCGCCTCTTCCTTGGGCTCCTCCGCTTTCGCTTCAGCGGCGGCCTTCTTCGGCGCGGCCTTTTTCGCGGCGGGCTTCGCGGCCGGACGCGCTTCCGCCGGCGCGGGCATTTCGGCCTTCACAGGCTTTTCGGCCTTCGCGGGTTTCTCTTCGTTCACGTTGCCAAGGGCATGGGCAAAGATCTCATGCACCTCGTCCTCGGAGCTTTCCTCGGTCAGGGTCAGGCGGACCTTGGCCGGACGGCTGCCGAACAGGCCGAACAGGCCCTTGCTGCCCTCTTCCAGGATATCGACCTTGACGTCACCCAGGCTGACGCCCAGCTGCTCCAGGCCCGCGCTGATCGCGTCTTCGGTGGTCTTAGCGGTCATTTCAATGCTTTTCATGCTTTCAGTGCTCCTTGCTCTGATGCAGTATTCTGATCCTTGTTGTCATAGTACTTGGAGATCGCGTAGTTGGAGATACCGGCGACGATATTGGAGGTCACCCAGTAGATCGCGAAGGACGCGCTGGAGATCAGGCAGAACCAGATGGACATGAGCGGGAACAGGTACTTCATGAAGGTGTTCATGCTCTGGGTCTGGGCCGCCTGCGCGTTGTTGCCGCTGTTCTGCGCGGGCTGCGCCTGCTGGGTGAACTTGGTCATGATCACCTGGGTGATCGCCGCCAGCGCGGGCAGGATCAGCAGGCCGTTGTAGTTCTTGTAGATATTGACCGTGAACAGGAACAGGATGTTCAGGTTGGACACGGACATCTCCATGGCCGCCTGATACGCGGGCTGCAGCTCGGCGGCGGCATACAGGGCCTGGGCCAGCGTCTGCGCCTGGGCGGAAGTCGCCACAGTGAGCATGCCCTCGGTATAATTGGGAATGTTCGCAATGAGGGTCTGGATGGTTTCCTGGGGCAGGCTGGCAATCACGGCCGACCAGGTCGCGGGCTCCACCTGGCGCAGGTTGTCCAGCGTCGGGACGATCGCCGCGAAAAGGGAGTCGGAGGACCAGACGTTCTTGACCCAGAGCCAGCCGGACAGCTGGGGCGTTTCGCCGCAGACGTACTGGATGATCTGGCGCGCCATCTGCTCGTTGGCCAGGGAACGCATGGCCGCGAACATGATCCACAGGATCGGCAGCTGGATCAGCATCGGCAGGCATCCGGACATGGGGTTGTAATGCTCGTTGCGGAAGAGCTCCATCTGCTTCTGCTGCAGCTTCTGCTGATCGTTGGCGTATTTCTTCTGCAGCTCGTTGATCTTCGGCTGCATCTTCTGCATCTTGATCATGCCCTGGCGGTTCTTGATATCCAGGGGCAGCAGCACCACACGGATGAGGATGGTGAACATGGCGATGGACCAGCCGTAATTGCCGATCAGCCGGTAAATGAAATCGAGTACCGATCTAAGCAGTGCAGTCATTCTTAGTCTTTCATCCCTTCTTGATGGTCATATCCGGGTTCTCAGGCACCGGATCATATCCGCCCTCGCACAGCGGATGGCACCTGGCGATCCGCCTGGCCGCCAGCGATACGCCGCGTGCCGTTCCGTACCGCTCGATCGCCTGGACGGCGTATTCCGAGCAGGTGGGCACGAAACGGCAGCAGCCCGGCTTCAGCGGGCTCAGGTTCTTCTGGTAGAAGCGGATCGCGCGGATACATGCACGTTTCATGACGGTGTATGATAAAGCTGCTGCTTTTTCAGCACATACCTGAGGGAACGCCGCAGCGTCTGGTAGTCCGCCTCCGCCGCGCCGCTGCGGGCGGCGACGATGTAAAGGCCTTTTTTGAGCTGGGGCATTTCCTCACGGAAGGCCGCGCGCAGGCGCCGCTTGACCAGGTT
Source organism: uncultured Eubacteriales bacterium (assembly GCA_902760595.1). GTDB lineage: Bacteria > Bacillota > Clostridia > Christensenellales > Aristaeellaceae > UBA4246. The sequence continues at coordinate 6,185 of CACWHI010000017.1, read as the reverse complement.
GCGCTTGACAGCGTTGCCGACCTTCTTCCCCACGGAAAAGCCGACCAGCTGCCTGCCGGAGGGCAGGTAGACCAGCGCCAGCTCCCGTGCGCCGGCGCTTTTTCCCTTGCGGTACACGTGCTGGAACTGGCTGTTTTTCCGGAGCCGATGCTGCTTCTGCACACTGACCTCCGCTAACGATGAAATAAGCCCGCCCCTCTTTGCTGATGAATGGACAAAGCGGGGCGGGCTAAGCCACGAAACACTTGATCTGGAAACAGCGGATATTCAGGATCCGTTCAGGCGCGCTCGGCACGCGCTAAAGCCTGTTTCAGACGGTCAGTTGCTTACGGCCGCGACGGCGCCTTGCCTGAAGTACACGGCGGCCGTTTTTGGTGGACATGCGAGCGCGGAACCCATGGACCTTGCTGCGCTGACGCTTTTTCGGATGATATGTAGGACCCATATTAACACCTCGTATTCGTAGTCGATATGAAAACCATCAGCGCTTGCTGAACTGCGGAGCGCGGCGGGCAGCCTTGAGGCCGTACTTCTTGCGCTCCTTCATGCGCGGATCACGGGTCAAGAAGCCGGCCTTCTTGAGGGCGGCACGCAGTTCGGGGTTCGCCTTGCACAGCGCGCGGCTGATGCCGTGGCGGATCGCGCCGCTCTGGCCGGTCACGCCGCCGCCGTTCACGTTCACCAGCACGTCGAAGCCGGAAACGTTGCACAGCGTCATGGGCTGACGCACGGTCATTTTGAGGGTTTCAAGACCAAAATACTGGTCGATATCACGCTTGTTGATAACGATTTTACCTTCGCCAGGCACCAGACGAACGCGCGCGACAGCAGACTTGCGGCGTCCTACGGCGTGGAAATCAGCAGTTGCCATAAATCAATTCTCCTTTATGCAGCGATCACTTGATGAGTTCGAGCTTTTCAGGCTGCTGAGCAGTCTGCTTGTATTCCTCACCCTTGTAGATATAGAGCTTCTTGGCCATCTGACGGCCCAGGGGGCCCTTGGGCAGCATGCCGACGATCGCGCGGCGCACCGCAAAGTCAGACTTCTTGTCCAGCAGGTCCTTGTACTTGGTTTCCTTCAGACCGCCGACATAACCGCTGTGATGGTAATAGATCTTCTGATCCAGCTTCTTGCCGGTCATGCGGATCTTATCAGAATTGATGATGATCACATAGTCGCCCGTATCGATATGCGGGGTGTAGGTCGGTTTATTCTTACCGCGGAGAACATTGGCGACCTGGCTGGCGAGACGCCCCAGAACCATTCCATCCGCATCAACGATATACCACTTGCGCCCGGCGTTCGCAGCCTGCGCGGTTGCCATATAGGTTTTCAAGTGAGTTTCCTCCTGTTTCGTTGCGGAACTGTATTGTTTCGCCCGGTTATGATGGTCGCATACCCGGACATACGTCCAGCCGCCTCGGGGCTAATGAGACAGCCTGACACAAAAGTTATAATAACACAAATCCTGTGCGCTTGTCAAATAAAATTCTTGTGACTATTCAGTCCTGTAGTAAAGTAAGACAAGCCCCTGTCCTTCCCGGCACGGAATCCCGGAGTCCACCGATTCATTCGGCGGATGGCGAAGCCACCCGAAGGGCGATGGGATGGGAGTGCTGGAAAGGACATGCCGAGGGGAGTACAGAGGGGGAACACCCTCTGTTATAATCCGCAGCGGCGGCATGTACGCCGCGAGGACGATTCCGCGCCAGCGGAATCTCTTCCTTGCGGTGTTTCCTCCCGGGAGTCCCGAAGGGACGACAGGAAACACCGCTGGGGGGTTTCGTAGGGGGGACGACAGCCCCCCATGCGGTGCCTGTTCAGTCACAGACTGAACAGGCACAAATCTTTTTACATTCCGAGCGTCAGCGGCAGCATCTCCTGGGCGGAGAAGCTCCAGTCCGCCTCGGCGGGCGCCTGGGCGGGCTCCATGTCGGCGGCTTCGGCGTTCAGCGGCTCCTCGTCGCGGACGCGCACGGCTTCTTCCCAGGCCGCCTTCAGCTGCGGGTCGCGCATATCGCCCAGCTCGAAGTACTCGTTCACGAGCTCCTCCGGCATCTCCACGGTCACGTCGGGCGTCAGGCCCACCTTGTGCACCACGGTGCCGTCCGGCAGGAAATACTGTGCGAAGGTCACCTGCATGCCGTCCTCCTCGCCGTCCCGGCCGTTGAGCGGGATCACGTACTGCATGATGCCCTTGCCGTAAGTCTTTGTGCCCACCAGGCGCGCGCGGCCCGCGGCCCGGAGGGTGCCGGCCAGGATCTCGGAGGAGGAGGCGGAGCTGCCGTTGACCAGCACGACCAGCGGGATATCGTCCTTGCCGTCGGTGGTATAATAGTCGATGCGGTCTTTTGAGCGGTCCTCGGCGTAGAACAGCAGCTGCTTGTCCAGGAACAGGTCCACCATCTTTTCCGCCGCAGCCACCCAGCCGCCGCCGTTATCGCGCACATCGATCACCAGCGCGGTCGCGCCCTGGCTGCGCAGGGCCTTCAGCGCTTCGGTGAAGTCCGTCACGCAGCTGCCGGCGAAATCATACAGCGCCAGCAGGCCTACCTGGTCGTCCAGCATCGTGTATTCCACCGTGTTGACGGTGATGACGCGCCGGCCCACGGTGAAGGTCATGCGCTCGCCGCGGCGGATGATCTCGATCTCGACGGTCTCCGCTTCCTTGCCGCGCATCAGGATGGCGGCCTCCTGCATGGTCTCGGCCGTGACCTGGAGCTCGTCCACGCGGACCAGCTGGTCGCCTTTCTTCAGGCCCGCTTCCTCGGCCGGGGTATTCCTGAACACGCGGCTGATGGTGACCGTGTTGGCGGTGAAATCCGCCAGCATCTGGATGCCGACGCCGGCGTATACGCCCTCGTCGTCCTCCCACATCTTCTTCCAGTTTTCAGGCGTGTAATAAAAGGTGTAGTTGTCGCCCAGGCCCTGCAGCATGCCCATGATGGCGTAATCCAGCATGGCCTTCCTGTCCGGCTCTTCATAATAGTAGGCTTCCACCACATCCATGATCTCCGCCAGCTTCGAGAACTGCATCAGCTTCTCATACTCTTCCTTGGAGATCGTGACCTCGTCCTCCTTCTTGTCGAAGAAGCTGAACAGCCCTTCCCCCACGGCCAGCGCGCTGCCGCCGGCGGCGAAGGTCATGACCAGCGCCAGCAGCAGGCTGATGATACGACGCGTACGAAACATAATCGATCCCTCACATTTGCTCAATATCAGTCATTACTGTATCTTTTTTGCCGCATTTTCCCATTTCCATCAGCATCCTGAACGTCACCGCGTCGTCGAAATGCCTGAGGTCCAGGCCGGTGATCTTGGCGATCTTATCCAGCCGGTAGGTCAGGGTATTGCGGTGGATGTACAGCTGCCTGGCGGTATCGGACAGGTTCAGGTCCTTTTCGAAGAACATGGCCACCGTTTCCAGCAGCTCGTCGGTGAACAGCTTCGCCGTTTCCGCATTGAACAGCATGTCGTGGTATTCCGCGGCCAGCTCCCGCGGCAGCGCCGCCAGGAAGCGCGGCAGGATCATCTGCTGGTAATCGAATACCGTCTTCTGAGGCTGGAACACCCGCCCGATCTCCAGCGCCTTCCCGGCCTGCGCGTAGGACGTGTGCAGCCCCACCAGATCGCTGGCGCAGCCGCCGATGCCGATCATCACGTCGCAGCCGGACTCGCTCAGCACCGACTCCCGGGTGGCGTTCGCGTACTCCAGCAGGTCCGCGCGGTCGTCGACGACGCTCATATCCACCAGATAGGCCACCGTATGCGGATCCACCGGCACCAGCACGTCCGAAGGGCCCGCCGGCAGGATGGTCCGCATGGTCTTCAGGAAATTGCCGTGCCACGGCACACCGGCCTTTATCACCAGCACGCAGCGCGGCAGCCTGCGGCGGATATTCGCCTTCGTCAGCGCCTCGTCCATCGCCGAAACGCTTTCATCGTCCAGGAGCAGCTGGCGGTAAAGGCGCTCCGGGCCGCCCGCCTCCGGATACTGCTCCAGCAGCTCCGCCAGCACGGCGTCCGCCAGGCGCAGCGCGTCAGCGCCGCTCTCCCCGTCTCCGTCCGCGATCCAGACCAGGCCTTCCATGGCCTCGCTGCGCAGGAATACCTGCCCGGCCTCCGGCAGGGCTTCCCCCGCCGGCAGCGCCTCAGGCACCCACGCGGCGGGCGCGCCGTCGTTCAGCTGATCGCGTCCCTGCCCGTCCGTCAGCGTGACCGGCCGCCGCAGGCCGGACAGCAGCGCTCTCAGCTTTCCCGCTATCCGTTCATCCACGATTCATCCTTCTCCTCAGGCGCGTCCAGCGCCGCGTCTTCCTCCGCCAGCCGCATGAGCGCGCTCAGCCTGCCGCCGCCTGCGGTATGGAAGCGGGAGATCTCCTCCTTGCTCAGGACGGTGTCCGTACCCATGCACGCGTCGCAGCGGTAATCGCAGGCCGGGCAGTGGCAGCCCAGATAGGCCCCGCCCTCCTGCTGGATCATATACGCCCCGCACTGCGGGCACCCGCAGCGCATGTCAGCAGCCGCCCCCGTACAGCGGATACCGGGCCGTCAGCCGCGCGGTCATCGCCCTGACCTTCGGGACAGCCGCCTCGCCCTCGCGGATCAGGCACGCGATACCGTCCGCGATGTCGCGCATGTCCGCTTCCACCAGGCCGCGGGTGGTCACCGCCGGCGTGCCGATGCGCAGGCCGCTGGTCTCCGTGGGCTTGCGCCGGTCGCGCGGCACCATGTTCTTATTGACGGTGATATTGGAGGCCTCGAGCCAGGTCTCCAGCTGCAGGCCGGTGATATCCGTGTCGCACAGATCGATCAGGATCAGGTGGTTGTCCGTACCGCCGGACACCATACGGACGCCGTTCGCCCGCAGACCCTCCTCCAGCGCCTTGGCGTTCAGGACGATCTGATGCTGGTAGGCCTTGAAGCTGTCGCTCATGGCCTCCTTGAAGCAGACCGCCTTGGCGGCGACGATATGCATCAGCGGGCCGCCCTGCGTGCCGGGGAAGATCGCCTTGTCGATGGCCCTGGCCAGCTCCCGGCGGCACAGGATCATGCCGCCGCGCGGGCCGCGCAGGGTCTTGTGCGTAGTGGTCGTCACCACGTCCGCGTAAGGCACGGGCGACGGATGCTCGCCCGCGGCCACCAGACCCGCGATGTGCGCCATATCCACCATCAGGTAGGCGCCGACCTCGTCCGCGATGGCGCGGAAGCGCTCAAAATCGATGACGCGCGGATAGGCGGAGGCGCCGGCCACGATCAGCTTCGGCCGCAGCTCCAGCGCCTTCTTCCGCAGCGCCTCATAGTCGATGCGCTCCGTTTCGGGATCGAGGCCGTAGCCCTCAAAATGAAAATACTTGCCGGAGATGTTCACCGGGCTGCCGTGGGTCAGGTGCCCGCCGGTGCTCAGGCTCATGCCCAGCACCGTATCGCCGGGCTGAAGCAGCGCGAAATACACGGCCATATTCGCCTGCGAGCCGCTGTGGGGCTGAACGTTGGCGTGCTCCGCGCCGTACAGCGCCTTGGCCCGCTCCCGCGCCAGCTCCTCCGCCTCATCCACATGGACGCAGCCGCCGTAATACCGGTGTCCCGGATATCCCTCGGCGTACTTGTTTGTCAGTACGCTCCCCATAGCGGCCAGCACGGCCGGGGAGACGAAGTTCTCAGAAGCGATCAGCTCAAGGTGATCCTCCTGGCGTCCCGCCTCTTCGGCGATCACGCGCGCGATCTCAGGATCTGTATTCAACAGGCATTCGGGAATCGGGAGCATGGCAGTTCTCCTTCTCAGGTCGGTCAGCCGCGAATATACAAAAATACCGTCATACGGACAGACAGAACCGCGGCACATGCGCCTTGTGCTTACTGCTGCTTCCTTTCGGACCTGACAGGGTTCACACCGCTGCATCGCACGGAGCCCATCCGCATAACGGCAAAAGCGATTATAAACGAAAAGAGGGAAAAATGCAATAGTTTGATTGTAAAAACAGGGTAACTATTCAGTCATACAGTAGAGTGAGACGAGGCCCGGTCCGTTCCGGCACGGAATCCCGGAGTCCGCCGATTCATTCGGCGGATGGCGAAGCATGTGGTGCGCGGTGCGTGAGGCGCTTGCGCCCGCGGTGCGCGCGCGATTCCAACACCCGTAGGGCGACGGGATGGGAGTGCCGGAATGGACATGCAGAGGGGA
>CACWHI010000016.1 GCA_902760595.1 uncultured Eubacteriales bacterium | reverse complement strand
ACAAGGATGGAAACCCGAGCCTGACTGCCTCCTATACCATCGGTGCCACTGAGTATCAGACCAAGGTGACCAGTGCAGCGGCGGAAATCAAACTCACGCATGAAGGACCCGATGCCAGCGCATTTGAAGTCACTGCTCCCGGAAAGTAAGCGCAAAGAAAAGAGCGGGCTGCGAAAGCAGCCCGCCTTTTTTTACTTCAGTTCTTTTCCACCTCCCGGATCATTTCGCTCAGCGGGGTCGACAGCGCTTCCGCAATATGCCAGAGCGTGTCGAGCGTTACGGAGGTCGCGCCGGTTTCGATGAATGACTCAGGTACTGCCTTTGGCTTGCCGGAGATTATTCAACGCCGATTAAATCAGTGTTTCCTTAGCAGTTTTACCAGGATTAGTATTAAATGCTTTTCAGCGCGTCCGGCTGCAGCAGAAAATCATATATATTGATCGTCAGGATCCCATGATCATCATACTGCGCGGGCAGAACGTCGTGCGTAATGATGATTTTTTTGAATCCGGCGTCGATTTTCCGGAGGGATGACGTTTCCTGCCGGCGCTTTTCTTCATCCGGAATGGAAAACGCGGATTGGATATAGTATCTGGAGCCCCCGAGATTGCACACGAAATCCACCTCCAGCTGCCTGCGCCGGACGGAGCCGTCTTCTGACCGCTCCGCGACGGGTACGACGCCCACGTCCACCTGATATCCGCGCCGCCTGAGCTCGTTGTAGATCACGTTTTCCATCAGGTGGGTCTGCTCGAACTGGCGGAAATTCACGCGCGCGTTCCTGAGCCCGGTATCCGTGAAGTAGTATTTCTTGGGGGTTTCTATATACGCGCGGCCTTTGACGTCGTAACGCGCCGCCGCTTCCAGCAGGAACGAATCCTCCATGTATTCCAGGTATTTGCTGATGGTCACGGCGGTGATTCTGGAGTTTTTGACGCTTTTGAAGGTTTTTTTCAGCCTTTCCGGGTTCGTCAGGGAGCCGATGGCGGACGCGGCGAAATCCGCGAGCTCGCCCAGCTCGCCCGCGTTGCGCACCTTGTGCCGCCGGACGATGTCCCTGAGATAGAAGCCGTCCGAGCATCGAGGCCTTGTCATTCGGCTCCGGCCGCAGAACGACCAGCGGAATACCCCCGTACAGCATGTATTCAGAAAGACCCTGATACCGGTCGCCGGGATAAACGGTCATAAACTCAGAAAAGCTCAGGGGATACATGCGTACCTCGTCGCCCCGGCCGGCAAACTCGGTGATCACGTCCTTGGACAGGAACCGTGCGTTGCTCCCGGTCACATATACGTCAACGTTGTTCCGGACCAGGTAGCCGTTCAGCACCAGCTCAAAGCTTTCCATCTGCTGGACCTCGTCCAGCAGCAGGTAATAAAGCCCGTCCCCGCTCATTTTTGTCTGGATATAGGCGACGAACTTCTGTGGATCGACCAGCCGCTTCTGCCGTTCCAGCTCGATCAGGTCCTCGCCGATCATCGCCAGGTCGTCCGCGGAATCGAACGCGAAGCGGATAATATGATCCTCGGGGACCAGCTGGCTCAGCAGATACCTGTAAAAGATCGTGTTCAGCAGGTAGGATTTCCCGCACCTGCGGATACCCGTGATCACCTTGATGAGGCTGTTGTTTTTCCGCTCAATGAGCTTGTTCAGGTAGTAATCTCTCCTGATTTCCATCTGCAGCGCCCCTCCTAAAAAGGATTTTTGCAACATGTTGCAAAAATCCTTTCCAGAAATCGTCTCTTGTCTTTCCAGGCGCTTCGCTGTATAATCGAAGCGTAATCACCGCAAGGAGGAGAAAACCATGGACGAAGAGCTGGATATCGTATCTCTGGAGGCGGAAGACGGCAGCGAGCTGCAGCTGCGCGTGGAACGTTACTTCTATTTTAACGGCGAGGAGTTCGTGATCCTGTCCAGCGACCTGGAGGGGACCGCCGAGGATCCGGACCGTTATGTCATGCGGGTGACGCCGGTAGAGGGCGAAGAGGACATGGAAGAGTTCACCCCCATCGAGGACGAGGAGCTGGAGCAGCGCCTGATCAAGGCGGCGGAGACCGTGCTGGACAGCACCGGCCTGGACGACGAAGAAGAGGAATGAACGAGACCTTAGAACTGAAAATCAAAAACCTGCCGGACAGTCCGGGCTGCTACCTGATGAAGGAGCGGGGCCAGATCATCTACGTGGGCAAGGCGGTCAACCTGAAGAACCGGGTGCGGAGCTATTTCCAGAATACCTACCACACGCCGAAGGTGGCCGCCATGGTCGCCCGCGTGGATGATTTTGATATCGTGCTGGCCCGCACCAACCTGGAGGCGCTGCTGCTGGAATGCAACCTGATCAAGCTGCACCGGCCTTTTTACAATATCCTCCTCAAGGATGACAAGGGCTATCCCTATATCCGGGTGGACGTGAATTCAGCCTATCCGCGGGCTACGCTGGCGCGCCGCACCGCCAAGGACGGCGCCCGGTACTTCGGGCCCTACATCGGGGCCAGCGCCGTGCGCGACGTGCTGGAGCTGCTGCGCAAGACCTTCCGGCTGCGCACCTGCCGCCAGGAGCTGCCCCGCAAGACCCCGGGCCGCCCCTGTATGAACTACGAGATCGGCCGCTGCCTGGCGCCCTGCGCCGGGAAGTGCACGCAGGAGGAATACCGCCTGCAGGTGCTGCGGGCCCTCTCCTTCCTGAACGGGGACTACCAGGCCGTGCGGGACGAGCTGACGGCGGAGATGAAGGAGGCGGCGAAAAAGCTGGAATTCGAGCGCGCCGCCCAGATCCGCGACCGGATCGTGGATATCGACGGCCTGCGCGAGCGCCAGCAGGTGAACAGCACCGAAGCGCTGGACCGGGACGTGATCGCCCTGTCCCACGACGACCTGGACGCCATGGCGGCTGTGCTGCTGATCCGCGCCGGGAAGATGGTGGGCGGGGAGACCTACGCGCTGGAAGGCCCGGGGGCCGACGCGCCGGAGGACGTGCTATCCGCCTTCCTGCTCCAGTACTACGACGGCCGGAAGCCCGCCCGCGAGGTGCTGTGCGAAAGCCTGCCCGAGGACGCGGAGGGGCTGCAGGACTACCTGCGGGAGCGGCGCCAGGCCGCCTGCACGCTGCTCACGCCGCAGCGCGGGGAAAAGCGCGCCTTGATCCTGATGGCGAAAAAGAACGCGGACGACGCGCTGTACAAGCGCAACCAGCAGGCGGAGATCAGGCGCCAGCGCACCATTGGCGCGTGTGAGGAGCTGGGCAGGGTGCTGGGCATGAAGACCGTGCCGCGGCGCATCGAGGGCTACGATATCTCCAACACCCAGGGCATCCTGTCCGTGGCCAGCATGGTGGTCTTCATCGACGGCGAGCCCGCGAAGAAGGAGTACCGCCACTACCGCATCAAGACCGTGGAGGGCGCCAACGACTTCGCCTCCATGAACGAGGTGCTGGGCCGGCGGTTCCGGCGCGCCATGAGCGAGGACCCCGCCGAAAAATGGCCCATGCCCGACCTGGTGCTGATCGACGGCGGCCCGGAGCAGCTGCGCTTCGCCCGGACGGCCATGCTGGCCACCGGCGCGGACGTGCCCATGTTCGGCCTGGCCAAGCGCATGGAGGAGATCTTCCTCCCGGACCGGGAGGAATCCATCCTGCTGGACCGCAAGAGCCCGGCTTTGCACCTGATCCAGCGCGTGCGCGACGAGAGTCACCGCTTCGCCATCACCTTCCACACCGGCCTGCGCGGCAGGGCCACCGTGCACAGCCAGCTGGACGACATCCCCGGCATCGGTCCGGGCCGCCGCCGCGCCTTGCTGACCCACTTCGGCAGCCTGAAGGCCATGCGCGAGGCCACCATGGAGGAGCTGACGGAGGTGCAGGGCATGAACAGGCCCGCGGCCGAGGCCGTCTACGCCTGGCTGCACCGTGACCGTTCAGCCCACAGCTGAACAGTCACCAAAAAAGTTTTTTCTTCCGGACTGCCAGCCCCCCGGTCCCGCGCGTATATACATGTGCAAGGACAAAAAACCTTGCGGACAAACAACAAACACCGAACGGATCGAAAGGAGATCATCAAAATGACTGACTTTGAAAATATGGAAGCTGTGGAACTGAACGAGGAAGAACTGAAGGCCGCTGCCGGCGGCAAGTATAAGCCCCTGCCCCAGAAGGAAGGCTACGCCCAGTACATCATCCAGCCCGGCGACACGCTGACCAAGATCGCGAAGATGTTCAACACCACCGTCAACATGCTGCTGTCCATCAACCCCCAGATCCGGGACCGCAACCTGATCCGTGCCGGCGCTTACATGTACATCAAGCTGTAAGAAAAAAATCAAAAAAAGTTTCAGCGGCGGCTGCCAGCCGGAAAAAAGCAGCGTATAAACAAATGGAAACGCCAAGAGCGCTTCCCGAAAAATAAGAATCCGCACAGCGGAAGAAGGAGAAAGAAAATGTCTGAGTTTGAAAATATGGAAGCGATGGAACTGAACACCGAGGAAATGGAAGAGGTATCCGGCGGCAAGTATAAGCCCCTGCCCCCGAAGCGCGGCTACTTCCAGTACCAGATCCAGCCCGGCGACACCCTGTACAAGATCGCGAAGGCCTATCACACCACGGTGGACAAGCTGCTTTCCTACAATCCGCAGATCACCAACCGCAACCTGATCCGCGCCGGCGCCTATATGTACATCAAGGCTTGACATAAAACAAATTCCTCTTGACCGCCCCGAAATATGGGCGTATCCATAAACCGGAAGCGCTGACAGCGCTAAAAACGACAAACCTCCGCACTGCGGAAGAAGGAGAACGAAGATGTCTGAGTTTGAAAACATGGAAGCTATGGAACTTGACCTGAACGAAATGAACGAAGTGGCCGGCGGCGCCTTCAAGCCCCTGCCCGTGAAGCGTGGCTTCATCGTGTACCAGATCTCCAAGGGCGAGACCCTGGGCCGCATCGCGAAGCGCTTCGGCTACACCGTGAAGGACCTGCTCAACTGGAACCCCAAGATCGTCGACAAGAACAAGATCTACTACGGCGACTACATCTACATCAAGGCGTAATCAAGAAATCAAAAAGGGCTGCTGCGGCAGCCCTTTTTGATTTGAATAGCATTCTATCCTTTTGACGCGACAGCTTGTTGTATCGCTCCCTTAGGCTTGAATTGAACGTCAAGTACCATATCCATACCATCTGCCAGCCTTTGAAGCAGTTTTATACTGGGATTTCTTGTGCCGTTTTCCAGCCGGCTGATCTCAGCTTGAGCGATGCCGGTTTTCTCCGCCAGCTGCTTCTGCGTCAAATTCTGGGAGGTACGGGCGTCGATCATGGCGCGAATGACGCTCATTTCCGGCTGGATTTCCTCATATGCTTTTGCAAAAGCCGGATCCCTCATTTTCTTTTCTTTGTATTCCTTCAGATTCATTCAATTCACCCCTCTCCTCTATTCGGCTGTGCTTGCCTTTTTAGAAAATCTGATCTGTACTTTCTGGCTAATTCGATCTGCGCCCGGGGTGTTTTCTGGGTCTTTTTGATAAAGCCGTGAGTGATGATGATCCGACCTTCGATGTAGAAGAAAAACAATGCCCGGGATATATTGCTTCCCTGCACGGCTCTCAGCTCAAATATTCCATCTTCCAGCGGAGCGGAATACGGCTCGCGGAGGGAAAATCCTTTCTCTTCCAGTATTTCCATCAGGCCGATCATTTTTGCGTTCATCTTGGGGTCAAGAGAGTCCAGAAATTCCTGGACCGGTATCCTGCCGTCCTTTGTTTCATAAAACTCGACTTGGAATCGCACCTGCGTTTCACCTGCTTCTCATTAACACCTTTTACGTCTTTATTATATGAGATATATCTCATTATGTCAAGCTGCAACTGTCTGCACCTCCACCACGGTCAGCCGGCTCCCGTCGACTCTGAAACGGACGTTCAGTCCGGCAAACAGGAAGCCGTAGACGCGGGCGGGGTCGTTCTGGTAGGCGGGGCGGGGGTCCAGGGACAGGGCCTGCAGCAGGGCCTCGCGCCGGTCTCCGGGGACCAGTGAGAGCAGCTCCGGCGGGAAATCCACCTCCAGGGCGTCCGCGCTGTGGGCGTCGGCGAAGCCGCCCCGGGCGTCGGGCACGGCCTCCGCGTAGGGCAGATAGGGCTTCACGTCGTAGATCGGCGTGCCGTCCATCAGGTCGATGCCGCTCACGAGCAGCTCGGCGTGGCCCTCCGTCTCGAGCACCCGCTCGAGCCGCACCAGAGACAGCCCCAGGCGGTTCGGGCGGAAGGGAGACCGGCTGGCGAACACGCCGACCCGCGCGTTGCCGCCCAGCCGCGGCGGGCGTACCAGCGGCTCGAACGCGCCGCGCTCCGGCACTCCGGAAAAGCCCCATATCAGCCACAGGTGGCTGAACTGCCCGATGCCGCGCAGTGCGTCCGGGGTGTCGTACGGCTTTTCAAACACGATCCTGCCGCGGATCGCGCTGCCCAGCCCGCTCTGCCGCGGGAGCCCGAATTTTTCCGGAAAATCGTTCCTGATCCGCGCGATCACCGTCAGCTGTTCAGCCATGTCTCTGCCGCCCCCGTTCCAAGGATAAGCGTATTTTACCATAAACCGCCCACTGAAAAAAGCCGCCGGAGCGGCTTTTTTCTATATCCGGATTTCAATTTTCATCCTTCGTGTGGAAGATGGGCGTGTTGATGTCAGCGGTCATGACGCTGCCGTAAATGGCGCGGAACTGGGTCGGCGTGCACTTCTTCTGGTCGCGGAAAATGCGGTTGAAGGTGGCGACGCTGCCGAAGCCGGAGGCCTGCGCGACATCGCGGATGGGCTGGTTGGAGCGGATCAGCAGGTTGGAGGCCGCGTTCAGCCGCTTGACCAGCAGGTATTCCGAGAAGGAGATACCGGCGTAATCCTTGAACACGCGGGAGAAATAGTACTTGGAGAAGCCCGCGAAGGACGCGGCGTCCTCCAGGGAAATGTTGTCCATGTAGTGCTCGGAGATGTAGGTCATCACGCTGTTCATGATCTCCGGGTCGATGGGCCGGTGCCGTACGGGCAGGTAGGGCGATTCGGTGCTCAGGTATTCCCGGCCCATCAGGGCATAGGCCTGCAGCAGGTAGGCGTAGCACTGGGTGTTCCACATGGGCAGCTTCTGCAGGTAGCAGTCGATGGCCTGGTTCAGCAGGCCGCGCACCTGCTCGCGCAGCTCGGACGGCTCGTTCAGGTAAATGGGCCGCTGGGTCATCAGCGCTACCTGGGGCATATCCTGCAGCGTGTACAGCGGGCCGGGCTCGAACAGCAGCAGATAGCGCCGGATGTTTTCCGGCTCCGTCAGCTCATGAGGGCACCCGGACGGCAGGAACAGGATCTGCCCCGCCTCCACGTGGTACGTCTGATCGGGCAGCTGGTAGACGGCCGTCCCCCGCTGCGGCGCCAGCACCTCGATGGCGGAATGCACATGATTGTCGTAGTGCGCCGCAACCTCCGAGGGCCAGATGCGGATGGAGGAATGCTCTTTATAGCTGACATACTCTTGCTGCCCATGCAGGATGCGGAAGCCGTCCGGAAAGCGGCTCCGTTCAGGCGCTTCGTTTGCCATCGTCAAATTACCTCATGTCGCAGACGCCACGTCAGCCCTTCACGCTGCCCAGCGCCATGCCGGTTACGAAGTATTTCTGCAGGAAGGGGTAGACGATCAGGATGGGCACAGCGGACACCACGGAGATGGCGCAGCGCACCGTGATCGGCGCGACCTTGGCGCTTGACGCCAGCGCTTCGGCGGAGGTGTTGGCGGCGTTGGAGCTGTTCTGGGTGGTGGCCAGCTTCATCTTCAGCAGATACTGCAGGGTGTACAGGTCTTTCTTGCTGCCGTTGTACAGGTAGGTGTCGAACCAGCTGTTCCAGGCGCCGACAGCCACAAACAGGGCGACGGTAGCCATGACGGGGAGGCACAGGGGCAGGATGATCTGGAAGAAAGTACGCAGGTCGCCCGCGCCGTCGATACGGGCGGATTCCACCAGGGCTTCAGGCAGACCGACGATATAGGTACGGATGACGATCATGTTGAAGCAGGAGAACATGGTGGGGATGATGTAGACCCAGAAGGTATTCTTGAGGCCCAGGGTCCTGGAAATCAGCAGGTAGTTGGGGATCAGGCCCGCGTTCACATACATGGTCAGCACCATGAGCGTCGTGATGAACGTGCGGAGCACATATTCCTTCCGGCTCAGGGCGTAGGCCAGCATAGAGGTAAAGAACAGGTTGAGCACCGTGGTGATCACGGTCTTGGACAGCGATATCAGGAACGCCTTGTAAACGGCGGTGTCTTTCAGCAATTCATCGTACGCCTTTATACTGAATACGCGGGGCCAGATGCCCAGGCCGCCCTTCAGGGCGTCCATGCCTTCATTGAAGGAATAGGCGACCGTATTCAGCACGGGATACAGGGTAACGAACATCAGGATACAGAGGATAATGGTGTTGACCACCGGGAACACGACGTCCCGCCTCTTGTGACGAACAGGTTTATTGATGGCAGTCACGGTAATCCCTCCTTCCTCAGATCAGCGTGTTCTCATCCAGCGCCTTCGCCGTCATATTGGCGATAAACAGCAGGATGATGCCCACAACGCTCTTGAACATGCCGGCGGCGACGCCGTAGGCATAATGGGGACGGGAACTGCCGAAGCTGTACAGCAGGGCGAAAACGTCGATGGTATCGGAGTATTTCATGGTCAGACCCGAACGCATCAGGTACTGGATCTCAAAGCCCGCTTCCATCAGGTGGCCGATGTTCATGATCAGCAGCACCATGAAGGTGGAGCGGATGCCGGGCAGCGTGACGTGCAGGATGCGCTGGAAACGGCCCGCGCCGTCGATGGACGCCGCCTCGTACAGGCTGGGGTCAATGGAGGTCATGGCGGCGATGTAGATGATGGTGTTCCAGCCGACTTCCTTCCAGACGTTGATGACGCCGACCAGCCACCAGAAGTATTCCCCCTTGCCCAGGAAGAAGACCGGCTGGTTGACCAGACGGAGTTTCAGGAGCAGCTCGTTGATGATGCCGTTGCTGGAAAAGATGTTCTGGGCCATGCCCACGACGATAACCATACTCAGGAAGTGGGGCAGGTACGTAACGGTCTGCACCGTACGCTTGAACGACCTGTTGCGGACTTCGTTGAGCAGCACCGCCAGCAGGATGGAAGAAATCGTACCGAACACCAGGTTGATCAGGCTCATGGCCAGCGTGTTCCGGATAGACAGGATAAAGTCTTCGCGGCCGAACAGGAATTTAAAGTTATCCAGCCCGACCCATTTGCTGCCCGCCAGGCCCAGCTTGGGCTGGTAATCCTGGAATGCCGTCAGCCAGCCCCACAGCGGACCGTAGTTGAACAGCAGCACGTACAGCAGCATCGGCACGGACATGACCATCAGCTGCCACTGCCCGCCCAAGGTGCGGAAAAAACCCTTCTTTCTGTTCGGTACTGCGAGCGTCTCTGCCTTCGCGGTCTTTCCAATCCGGATCATCGTTTCTTACCCCCAATTCGTGCATGAAAAATGGCAAGAGGGGGAGAGACAACTCTCTCCCCCTTTTCAGGCAATATGATCAGTTGAGAGCCTGCTCGACCAGCTTCAGCACTTCTTCCTGCATGAAGTCGGTGTAGATCTTGGCAGACGGGGTGATTTCGGCAACGAAAGCATCCCAGTTGGCGTCGATCTCGGACGGATCGCAGGTGATGATGGTAGGCAGCCAACGGTCCTGGATGGGCAGGAAGCCCTGGTTGTAATCGATGTCGATGGGAGCCTTGTCGATCTGCCAGGCTTCGCCGTAGGGAGCCAGCTCGATGGGCGGGTTGAAGAACTCAGCGGGGGTCTTCTTGCCGGCGGCGGTCAGGAACGCCTTGTCATAGTCGTTCATCTGGCCGAAGTAGATTTCGGGCTGCTGGGAAGGATCCCAGGCGTTGCCATTGTCCATGGTGCCCTGCTTCTTCGGGCAGGATTCCCAGATGGCCAGGGCGCGGTTGGCGCGCTTCCACTGCGCGTCGGCACGCTGGTCATACTGCTCTTTGGTCATCAGGTAACGGCCGTTTTCCACATAGTAGTCTTCGCCTTCGATGCCCCACTGGAGAATGGTCTGCCATTCGTCGGAGAGCAGGGTCTCGAACATACCTACAACGCGCTCGGGATACTTGCAGGTGACGGAGATACCGAAGCCGCGGTCCTTGTTCATGACGGTACCGTTCAGGTAGTGCTCCTCGATGACCTTGCCGTCCACGTATTCGGGATCGTAGACCAGCGGCAGGGCCAGGTAGGTGTTCTCATACATGTTGCTGGCTTTCAGGGAGTCGGTAGCGGGGCCGAAGTCCCAGGTCTGGTCGAACATGCCCAGCACGGTGCCGTTGGACAGGGCCGCGATGTACTGGTCATAGTTCATGACGAAGGTATCCTTGTTGATGAGGCCCTTCTGGTATTCCTCATTCAGCTTGGCATAGTAGGCCTTGGCATAGGGCTTGTCGATGAAGGTTTCGGTGTGGAAGCCGGGATCGTTCACGTCGATCAGCACTTCGCCGTCGTTCGGGCGGCCCATCAGGTGCTGCACGGGGTTGATCAGGCAGAAGTGGCGCCAGCCTTCGCACAGGATCGCGAAGCCGGTGTAGGGCGTGCCGTTGGCAGTGGTGGGATTGGCAGCCATGAAGCGCTCGATCAGGTCGAAGTACTCATTCAGAGTCTTCGGCACTTCGTAGTTGTTCCACGCGATGACCTGCTTCTGGATAAAGAATGCGGGGCCGTTGCACTCGTTCTGGATCTGAGCGTTGTAGTTGATGCCGTAGTTAGGGATGATGTACAGCTTGCCGTCTTCGGTCAGGAGTTGCTTGATGCGGTTGTTGGTGTAGATGTGCTTGTAGAGGTTCGGGGTCTTCTCTTCACTGATGTAGGGCAGCAGGTCGATCAGGACTTCTGCGCCTTCCAGCGTCTCAGCGTAGTTGCCGCCGTCGAACAGATCCGGATAGACGTCGTCAGCCAGCTTCAGACCCAGGGTCTCGGCGAGGTCGCCGGCCAGGAATTCGATTTCGAATTTGATGCCCAGCTTTTCCTCGATCAGCTTGTAGATCTTGTTGTCTTCCGTGGGCTGGTCGCCGGGATCGCCGCGGAACACGGTCAGCGTGATGGTCTCCTGCGCGCCCTCAGCCATGACGGCGGGGACGATGGACAGGATCATCGTCAGTGCCATGAGGAGTGCCAAAATCTTCTTCATATTGTTGCCTCCCTGTTAAATTTGATTGAGCAATCCTGCTCGTTGGCCCTATTATGCCAAGGCTGCGCAAATTCAACAATGGAAGTTTGGGAAATTGGTTCTCATATTTAGCTGCATTGATGCTCAAATGTTGCGCCTCAAGTATTGCTTCCACAGGTTAATTATACGATAAAAGTGCTGTATTTACAAGTGCTTTTATGTCAATATCAAAATATTTCCCAGATGCGACATGCTCATATTTATAATGTAATATCCGGTACACAAATGTTCATCAACGACAGGCTGAAAGGCGCGGATCTGCCGGCGTGCATCGGCAAAATAGCTTGATATATCAATGCTTTTATTCTGTTTGAACGGTTTTGCCTGTTTTCCGGACAAGGAATGAGAAAAGATTTGTGCCGGATTTGCAGCGGATGTTCAGAAATGCTTCCCAAATCCCACATGAACGCGGGAGAAAAAAGCAACCGATGCGCAGCGGTCAGAACGGATACGAGATCGCGGACACCTTGGACCGATCCGTCACGTACCGGCTCGCCTTCATGGCCGCGAAGGACTCCTCCAGGTGCTTGCGCTCGAACAACTCGGTGACGCCCAGGCGGCGCACGTCGGCGGCGAAGCGGTCGATCAGGGCGTCCCGGTCCGGCGCGTCCAGGGGCAGCTGGGCCAGCTGTACGTAGCGTACGGACAGGGCCTCGCGCTCCACCCGTTCGCGGTAAGGAGCCTCTTTGGCCAGCGCCGTCGCTTCGTCCAGCAGGGCGGCGGCGGCGTTCAGCCGGTCCGGGGTCAGGTAGGCGGCGGAGGGCGGGTCGTAGATCGTGGCGTGGTCGTTCTCCCCGCAGGCGTGACGCCACAGGCCGATATATCCGCGCATCGGCTCCGCCGCCGGGCCGTAATAGCCCTCCGTGAAGTCCCGGATCAGGCCGTCCACGTCCTCGTCCGGGTTCCACAGCAGTTTGCCCAGCAGGTAAATCTTCAGCTGCGCCAGGGCGCTGGCGCGGCCGCGGGAAAAGTTGCCCTGCTCCAGCACGCCGCGGACGCCGAACCGGCGGAACAGGCGTAGGTTCGCCTGCAGCACGTTCAGGTTGGGGAAGGGCTGCAGGTAATTGGCGTAATTGGTGGTGTAATCCCAGATATACAGGTTTTCACAGATCTCGGACCAGCCCCTGAGGTCGCGCAGGAAAGCGGATTCCCGCCGCCGGTCGCCCCCGAAGGGCCGGGACGCGCCGTACTGCACGTCGATGCCGCCGGTCTCGCAGCCGCATTCGTCGATGGGGTGGGCAAAGCAGCACTCGATGGAGCAGAGGCGCACGATCACGTTGCGCCGGGGCCGCGCATGCCGGGGCGGCTTGCGGCAGTAGAGGTAGGCGAAGGTGTGGATCATCGTGCCGGGAAACTCCTTCTCCACCTCCTCCGCCACCGCGTTCACGAAGCGGATCATGGTGCCGGCCTGGCTCTCCTCCTCCCGGTCCACAGCGGCGCAGGCGGGGCAGCAGCAGGGCTGGTACCAGTCGTTCATGGCCACGGAAAAGATGTTGTAATCCGGGTTCTCCCGCGCCCACTTTTTGACGCCTTCCACGCAGAGCCGCAGCACGTCCGGGTTGGTCAGGCAGAGCTGGGTGCGGGTCCCGAGCCGCTTCCCGTCCACCATGGAGAAATACTCCGGATGCTCGTCAAAATACCGCTCTGCCGGCACCAGCTGGTTGAAGGTGTGGCTGAAATTGTAGAACATGGCTTTGCCGCCCTGCTCCGGCGCAATGGAGGAGCGGGCGGAGTTGAGGCGCAGCCTGACGGCGAAGTCCCCGTCCATGGCCTCCCGCCAGAACAGCTCCCGCACCGCGAAGGCCGGCGCTTCCTCGTGCCCGCCCTCCTCCAGGGTCAGCGGCGGCGCGGGCAGCACCTCGCAGTCCCGCGCCAGGAAGCGGCAGCCCAGGGCTTCCAGCAGCGCGTACGCTCCGTACACGATGCCCTGGGGCGTGCCGGCGCTCAGGCGGATTTCCGCCGCGGACGCCTCCCAGCGGAAGCTGCTGCCGGGCAGTCCACCCTCGCGGCAGTCCAGCCAGATCGGGAATCCCGATGCCCGGTCCGCCAGCGTCGGCGCGGCGCCGAACACGCCCTCCAGGCACCGCTTCAGCTCGCCCGCCGCGTACCGCACGGGCGCCGGCGCGCTTTCGGGAAAGACGATCGTGTCGACCCGGGAAATCTGAATGACTGCCATGGAAACCTCCCTTATTTTCACAGGAAACGGGGGATAAAACGAATCACGACTGTGAAAGCCCCTTTAACAGGAAAACGTCGATCGGAATCAGTTCGATCTCGGGATGTTCAGGATGCCTCGCGGCTTTTCCCTCCGATGTAACGATGATCAGCCGCTTTATTTCCGGCATCGTCGCGGCAGCCTTCATCAGATTATCGGTTTCCCGATTCGCCGACTGCTCGTTCAATGCCAGACACACCTGGATCGCCGCTCCCTCCGAAGGAACAT
Organism: uncultured Eubacteriales bacterium; assembly: GCA_902760595.1. Taxonomy (GTDB): domain Bacteria; phylum Bacillota; class Clostridia; order Christensenellales; family Aristaeellaceae; genus UBA4246. Next base: position 34,539 of record CACWHI010000016.1, on the reverse strand, counting down.
AAAAGTCAATGTCGATCCCCGTCACGGAGGATTTCAGGTAACTGACCTCTTCCCCGTAACGCTGTTTCAGCCAGATGGCGACGGCGTTTTCGAGGAGGGCGCTCTTCTTGTCCGTCAAAAAAAGATTGAGCAGTCCGTTGTCCGAAAAATAGTATTTGGGCGTGGTCTCACGCTCGGCAAAGGCAGAGAAGTAATTATAGACCTTGAACAGCAGATAGGCGTCGGTGATATACCCGATATAATCAATGACCGAATCCCGACTGACTCTGACGCCGATCGCTTTGAGACTGCCATACAGCTTGGCGTAGGAAACCTCGCGCATCACGGTTTCTGCGATCTTTTTGATGAGCAGCGCAATCGCCTGACTGTTGCGAAGGCCATTGCGGGTGACGATATCCCCCAGCAGGATCTTCTGATACACACCGCTGATATACTCCCGCTTGGAAGGATACCTGAACGCCTCGGGAAAGCCGCCCTCTTCAAGATAATCGCCGCAGGCCGCGAGGATCCTCCCGTGGGCGATGGTCTCAAGCTGTTCAGCTTCCCCGTGAGGCGTTCCTCTGGCGTTCAGGTACTCGTCGAAGGAATAAGGCCATATATGCTTTTCAAGATAGCGTCCGCCCAGGGTGGACTGTATCTCGCGGGAGAGCATTTTTGCGTTGCTGCCTGTGATCTGGACCGTCTCATGCCGGTCGGCCATTCTTCGGGCAAATTTTTCCCAGCCGGGGATATTCTGGATCTCATCGAAAAAGAAATATCCTTTCTGGCCGCTCATTTCGCTTTGAATCGTGAGAATATCATTCAGGTCCGCCACGGTCATCTCCGTCAGGCGCTCGTCCTCAAAGTTGATGTAAATAATGCGGTTCCAGTCAACGCCGCCGGCCACCAGCTTTTTCGCCAAATCATACAGCATCGTGGATTTTCCCGCGCGGCGAAGCCCCGTCAGGACCTGGTTGATATCCGGAAGCAGGGCGGTCGACCGGGGTACGATGTCTGTACGGCGTATCACTTCATGCTGATCCAGGATCACTTTTTTCAACAGGTCATGCTGCATGAAACCACCTCCACAGAGAGGATTATACAGCCAAATGGATCGTTTGTCGAGTATAAAAGGATACTTTTATTGAAAAATATCGATCATACAAGGATAATTTTAGAATAAAGTATCCTTGTATGATCGATACTGTGGCATTACAGCCCTTTTTCCATCACCGAGAACCGGCGCACCACCCGGAAACCGGCGCGCAGGTAGATGCGCTGGGCGTGGTTCTCCTCGCCGGTGAAGAGGGTGCTGAAGGCCGCGCCCTCGGCGATGAACTCCTGCATCAGCAGGTTGAACAGCACGGAGGCGATGCCCCGGCGCTCGTACATGGGGTCGGTGAAGATGCCGCAGAACCAGCCTCGGCCGCTCAGCTGCTTATCCACCGGGCCGGTGAAGGCCACAATATGCCCCTCATGGGTCGCCACCAGCATCGGGCGCGGCCCGGCGGGGATCTTGCCCGGGTCCGGCAGCATCCTCGGATCGGTGTTCGGCTGCCCGCTCTCGTGGCAGGCCAGCTCGGAGGCGATCACGTAGCGCCAGTATTCCTTGCCCACGCGGTCGCACATGCGGTCGTAATCATAGCGCAGGGCGGGGTCGTACCGCCCGGTGTATATGCCCTGGCTCAGCAGCTCGGCCTGCTTGGCCTTCATTCCCTCCCAGGGCGTGTAATCCTTCAGGTCCAGGTACATGGCGATCTCCCGCGCCCGGTCCTGATAGCCCCTGGCCAGCAGGAAGGAATAGCCGGGGCTGTCCATGTCCATGCCCGGGGCCTTGTTGTGGTCGTGCCCAGGGGTGCCGGGCACGATCCAGCTCAGGTGGATGGGGTTGCGGTCGCCGTTGCAGGCGACGCGGGTCTTGCCGGCGGCGCGGAAGGCGTCCGCGAGAGCCGTCTCCAGCGCCGCGCCGATGCCCCGCCCGCGGCAGGCCTTTTTGACGAAGACGCAGGTCAGGAAGCCGGGGGTGTTCTCCGGCGTTTCGCCGGGTAGGAAGACCCGGGGCGCCGTGCCGCTGATAAAGCCCACGGCGGCGCCCGCCTCCTCCCAGACGAAGGAGAACTGTCCGTCATACTCCGGGTTGGCGAAGAACAGCGCCTCAAAGCCCGCCTCCGTCAGGGGGGAGAGCACGGTCTCTCCCGCGCCGCAGGATTCATTCCAGAGGGCGACGACCTGCGGCAGGTCGTCCCTTCGCAGCAGACGGATTTTCATATTCTTTCACCTGTTGTAACTATTCGGTCGTGCAGTGAAGTGAGACAAACTCGGGTCCTTTCCGGCACGGAATCCCAGAGCCCGCCGATTCATTCGGCGGATGGCGGAGCCACCCGTAGGGCGATGGGATGGGAGTGCCGGTAAGGACATGTTGAGGGGATTATCAAGGGGGAACACTCTTGATTCAAATCCGCAGCGGCGGCATGTACGCCGCGAGGACGAAATCGCGTCAGCGATTTCTACCTTGCACCCTTGTCGCCCGGGAAGACCGAAGGTCTGACAGGCAAGGGTGCTGGGGGGTTCCGTAGGGGGGACGAAAGTCCCCCCTGCGGTGACTGTTCAGTCTTGGACTGAACAGTCACGTACCATTACACCTTTTTCAGCAGGGTCTTGTGCACCGTGACGGAGCCGACGCCCAGGTTCTCGATGGTGTATTTGCCCAGGCTGGCGGGAATGACCACGATGTCCAGGCTGTTCATGATATAGAATTTGCTGGGATCCTCCTGCGACACGACCTTGACCTTCTCGCCGTCCACCAGGGAAAGCACGTGGAACAGGCCGTCGGTGTCGTCCTCGATCTTATCCCAGAAGATCAGGTTGCGCAGGGAGAAGTACAGCAGGTCGTGCTCGCCGACCACGACCTCCTTCCAGTCCTTGCCTTCGCGCACCACGTAGCCGTGGTTGACCAGGTTGTCCCGCACCCACTCCTTCGTGCGCTCGCCGTGGATGACGCGGCTGCCCATTTTCAGGTGGATGGGCCGGGGCAGACCGGTCTGGGGGTCGATGCGCTGGTAATCGTACAGCTTGTAGGTGTAGGAGCCGACCGTCAGGCTGCCGATCTCCAGGATGACCTGGTTGCGGCCGGAGGCGTGCACCGTGCCGGCGGGGATCATCACCTGCGTGCCGGGCACGGAGGGCACGGCGTTGATATACTTCTCGTAGTCGATCAGCTCGTGGGTCTTTTCGGCCTCGCGCGCCTTTTCAAAGAACTCGCGGCAGCTGTCCTTTTCGTTGAAGCCGAGGAAGGTCTTCGCCCCCTGGGCGGTGACGCAGACGTAATAGCTCTCGTCCTGGCGGCCCAGCTCGTCGTGGTTCTTCACCACGTAGGCCTCGTCCGGGTGGCACTGCACGGACATGTTGCCGTTGGAATGGTAGGTATCGTCGTAATTGAAGCGGATGGGGAAGTAGCCGCCGAACTGCTCCATGGCCTGGCGGCCCAGCAGCTTTTCGCCCATGGCCTGGATGAAGGTGAAGAAGGGGGCCTCGAACTCGTTGTCCCCCAGCTTGGCGACGATGGACACCTCCATGGGGATCATGTCGAAGATCCAGGCGCAGTTGCGCATCTTACTGGGCAGGTGGCGCAGCCTGGTGAAGTAGAAGCCGCCCCAGACGCCCTCCAGGTACACCGGGCGGCAGCGGAAGGGCCGTTCGCACAGCTCGTCAAACAGCGTCAGCAGGTCGCCAAAGGAGACCAGCTGCATCTCCTCCGGAACGTCGGCGGTGATGTAGTAATCGAGCTGCTTTTCCCGGATCAGGCTCCAGCGCAGGTCCACGGCGGTCTCAAAGTCCACATAGTAGTTGCGGCGCATCAGCAGGCCGTAGGGCAGGTCTGCCTTGGCGCCCAGGTTGCGGGCATGGCCGTACTTGAAGCTCAGCGCGGCGGTGCGGGGCGTCACGTCCATCCAGATCCGCGCGCCGTAGCAGCCCCGCAGGGCGGACACCAGCGCGCCGCGGCCGTATACCAGCACGGACTTTTCCCTGCCCAGCAGTTCCTTCAGCGCCTGCACCTTCCTGTCGTCCTGCAGCCCCTCGTAGCCGCCCTTGTAGCGCCGGCCGTAGAGCAGCACCGGATCCTCCTCGCGGTCCTCGGGCAGGTAGGGCAGCAGCATGTCCGCGATCGTGTCCGCGTCCTTGAGCAGGCTCTCGGCGTCGATAAAGGTCACCGCGGCGCCGCCCAGCTGCTGGCGCACCGTGTTGACCAGGACGGTCACGTCCGCGCCGGGATAGGCGTCCACCGCGACGTTTTTGCCTTCCTTCAGCAGGGCCGCGATCTTCTTCGCGACGGGGATCGTGCCCTTGACGGGGGTCACGCCCCGGCCGGAGATCACGTTGACGGCGTCGTGGTCGACATAGGGATAGGGATGGAACATGAAGCTCATAGCAGTTCTCCTTTTTCTTTCAGCTTTTTTGGCAGATCGTGGCGCAGGATGCCGACGATGGACGACAGGATGATGAACATGCTGCTGACGATGCCCTCGCGGGAGTGGTATGCCCAGTTATAGATGAGGCTGGAGGCGGCCGCGGGGATGGAGAGCAGGCGGGCCATGAAGGGCCGGCCCAGCCAATAGCCGATGATGGCCAGCACGGAGCTGAACAGCATCAGCGCGCTGTAGGCGTTCTGCCAGGCTGTCAGGCTCAGCGCGACGGTCGCGCCCAGGAAGATCCAGAGCCAGTATCTGCTCTGCGCCCACCTGCGCTTAGCGTTCAGCAGCACGGTGCTGCGCAGGATGGATACGATGGTGATGGCAATGGCGGAATACGCGCCGAGCAGCCAGTAGTGCAGAATCCATATCGTGTCCGTGGTCAGCTTGCAGAGCAGCAGCCGCTTCTGCGTTTTCTGCTGATACACGGCGATGGTGGTGATGATGCCCAGGATGCCGAGTCCGTCGATCAGCCAGTTCATGGGATACGCCTGCCTTATTCAATGGATCCGAAATCCAGGGGCACAATCTGCACACAGCGCTCCCGGCCCAGGGCGGCGTAGCGGCAGCAGCCGCGCAGCGCGGCGTCCCCGACGTGCCGGGTCAGGGACCAGGGAATGGGCAGTGACAGCCCGAACAGGTCCGCGGACCGGGCGATCTGCCCGCCCAGGGCCATTTTCCGGCAGCCCAGCCGCGCGACGACCGCCGTCATGATCCGGGAGAGGTGCGCGCCCGCTGTCAGGAAGGCGTCCCGCGCGGCCGCGTCGCCCGCCCTGGCGGCGTCCGCGATGTCCTTCACGGGCAGGGCCTGCCCGTAAGCGCCCTGGATCGCCCGGGTGGACACGTAGTCCTCCGCGATGCCGTCCAGGTAGGGCGTCTTCCACAGCGCCAGGGCCGGGGTCTGCGTCTCGTCCACGCATACGCGCCCGTCCCGGATCCAGGAAAAGCCCAGGCCTGTGCCCAGCATCACGCAGCAGGCGTTATCCGCGCCGGCCAGCGCGCCGTCGTGGTACTCGCCCAGCATGAACGCGGTGGAATCGTGCAGGAAGGAGGCGGGCAGTCTGGCCTCCTCGAAGGGCGGGCGCAGGGAACGGCCGTAGAGGGCCTGGAACTTGTGCTTCATCAGGCTCACGCCGCGCTCAAAATCGAAGGGCCCGGCGATGCAGGCGCAGGCGGCCTCGGCGCCGTCCGTTTCCCGGATGATCCGCCGGAGCGCGTCCAGGAAGGCTCCGGCCTCCTCATCCGCGTGGGAGGGCGTCTGCCGGACGCTTTCCGGCAGCAGCGCGCCGCGCTCATCGGTCGCGCCGTACTTGATATAGGTGCCTCCGATGTCCAGTACCAGCAGCTTGGCCATGGTCAGCCCTCCGGATAGAAGGCGCCGAAGGTCAGCAGCAGCGGGCTGTCGGTCAGCGGCAGGTTTTTGAGCGTCACCGCGCCGGCGTAATCGCTGCTGTTGTAGTACTCGCGGCTGACCATGCTGTCCGGCAGGCGGTAGATGCCGCCGTCCATCAGGTCGATGAGGCGGATGGCCCGCTCCTCGCCCGGCAGCAGGAAGCTGACGGTGCCGTCGAAGGTCTCGCGCATCAGGTCCGCCGCCTTCCAGTAGGCCAGCGCCTGCGCGCCCTTGCCGTTCTCGAAGCCGAGGGTGACGATCTGCGCCGTCGCGTCGTCCATGCCGAACACGCGCGGGGAATCCCACGCCTTCCGGATCACGGGCAGCTCGCAGGGCCGGACGTCGCCGGGAAACAGGGCCGCCAGGTGCTGCATGGCGCGGTAGGAGAGCTTGGGCGAGTAGGTGCCGCTGGCGATGCCGTCCGCGTCGAAGTCCGCGTGCAGCAGGCCAAAGTAGCCGTAATCCAGGTAGGAGGCCTTATCGCCCACCTTGCCGTTCAGCGCCTCGATCATGTCCACGGCGGTGAAGTGGGAGGTGAAAAGCACCTCGCTGGCCAGGTCCAGCAGGCGGTGCCGCAGGGTGTACTTGGCCTGCTTCAGCTCCGTCCACGCGCCGCCGCGCAGCGCGCCCATGCCCCGGGAGTCAGACTGCGTGCCGCTTTCCCCCTGGATGATTTTTAAGGCCGGATTGTATCGGTCGATCAGCGCGCGCAGCGCCCGGATCTCGTTCAGCGCGTTCAGCTCGTCCGCGTTGTAGCGATGGAAGGAGACCGCGTCCGCCGTGTCCGCGACCCCGCGGTCAAACATGACCCTGAAGTACGGCAGGTTCACCGTGCAGAGCACACCCGCGATGGCCTTGGCCGCCGGGTCCGCCCGGTGGATGGCCTTTGAGGTCGCCACGGCGAAATCCGCGTACTCTGCGGCGCTGACCCCGTGCTTCCAGCACCACTGCCCGTCCGGCTCGTTCCAGATCTCATACCAGGTCACACGCCCGGCAAAGTGCCGCACCGTGGCCTCCACGTAGGCGGTCCAGGCGGCCTTCTCCTCCTCGGTGAAGATGGGCGGGCAGCCTACCGCGCCGAAGTATTCCTTCGCGCTTTCGGTATACAGGTCGTTGCCGTAGCAGAGGTCGATCCACGGCTCCTGCCCGCGGGCGATGAAGCTGTCCACGATTTCGTCCAGCCAGGCGAAATCGTACACGCCCTTCTGCCGCTCGGTGCGCTGCCAGCCGGATTGCAGGCGCACGTAATGCACGCCCGTCTCCGCCACAGGATCGTAGGCGGTCGTCGGATCGAACGCCCCGCGGTCCAGCTTCTCGAACCCGATCCCCAGCCGTGACGGCCCGATCTCACGCGCGGCCCTCGGCCGGATCTGGCCGGTTTTTACGAGTCTTTCCATTCAGAACACCCCCATTCCTATCGCCAGAATTATACTATGAAAGGAGATGAAAATCAAAGCAGAGTTTATCCGTAAATCAGATTCGGGATAAAGGTGACGACCTGCGGCAGGAAAACCATAATCAGGATCACGAGAATCGTTACGCCGATAAAGGGCAGAAGCTCTTTGATAAAGTCGGTGACCCGCATCCGGAGCAAGGGCGAAACCAGATAAATAACAGCGCCAAAGGGTGGCGTTATCGCGCCTAGTGCGCAGCAAAGCACCATGATGCACCCAAAGTAGACCATATCAATGCCAAGCGCCTTGACGACCGGAGCAAAGATAGGGGCGATAACGATCATCGCAGAGGTCCCGTCCATGAACATGCCGATGATCAGGAACAGTGCGACGACCATCAGCATAAATACAGTAGGATTTGAGATCGTCGCAGCCAACGCCGTGCTGATCTTCTGTGGGATTCGTTCCCAGCTGAGAAAATAACTGAATATGTTGGCCGCGCACATGACCAGCATGACCGTACTGGAAGAGCGGACGGCATCGCGTAATATCGGCACGATATGTTCGCGCTTGATCTTTTTGTATACGAATTTACCTACCAGCAGCGAATACAGGGCACAAACAGCTCCGCCTTCCGTTGCGCTGAAAACGCCGAAACGGAGACCAACGATCAGCAGTACCGGCAGCCCTAAAGCCCACAGGGACTTGCGAAGCGCGGTGAAGAATTCTTTGGCGGTCGCTCTTTTTTCGCGGGAAACAGGATAGCCGCGCTTCTTCGCCAGCCGGGAAACCAGAATCATCTGGCTGACGCACATGAGCAATCCCGGAATATAACCGGACGCAAGCATCTTGCCTACAGACGTATCCGTGCAATACGCGTATACGACCATGCCAATGCTTGGCGGGATGATGCAGGTAATCAGGCTGGAGGCTGCGGTGACTGAAGCGCAGAAAGGTTTATCGTACCCTTTCTTTAACATGGTCGGAACAAGGATTTTACAGTCCTGGGCAGCGTCCGCCGCGCAGGAGCCTGACAGGCCGCCCATCATGGCGGACAGCACCACGTTGACGTGGCCTAATGCTCCGCGGATATGGCCCACCAGCAGTTCCGCCAGGTCCATCAGTACGTCAGTGATCCCGGAGTATGTCATGATAGAACCGGCAGCAATAAAGAATGGGATAGCCAGCAATGATACCGATTCCGTACTGGCAATGAATCGCTGAATGATCACCTGCATCGGAACGGAATCAATCGTCGCAAAGTACGGAATGACCGCGATAATCAAAGCAAAGCCGACCGGAATCCCTATGATGAACAAAGCACACAGCAAAATGACGACTACAGTAGTCATACTGCTTCCGCCTCCTTTCCGGCGGTCATATCAAAATCATCCAGGCCGCTGCCGTTGATTGAAACACTCTCGACAAACTTCTTGGGTTCTTTGACGGCATAGAAGATAAAGCGGATGCTGTACACCGTCATGTTAAAAAAAGCAATGACAGCGGAAATATATTTCACCCAGTAGGGTAGCTTAAAGTAGTTAGTCAGTTTATATCCGCCCTTCAGTGTGATCTGGATGCTCATATACAGCATGAAAATGAAAGCGATGGTAAGGATGACGTAAGTAACGATGAACAAAGCGCGCTTCGCGCGCGGACCTACTTTCTGCACCAGAAGATCGATGCCCATATGAAGGTTTGAACGGTAAGCCCAGCTGATTCCCAGCATCACTGCCCATGTCCAGGCGATTCCGCTGATTTCCTGGGACCAAGGGAGAGAATTGCGCAGAACATAGCGGGCAAACACGTTTACAACGGTTACGATCAGGGTAACCGACATCATGGTCATGCTCACATATTCTTCAAACTTTCCCATACACCTGAGACAGAATCGTCCAGCTTTTTTCATGGTGAGCCTTCCTTTCAATCACCTGCCGGAAGCGCATTGCGCTTCCGGCAGGTGATCGTGTTTTGTGTCGGGATTTAAGATTTACTTGATGATTTCCTGAATCTTCTCAAACAGGCCCTGCGGGAAGCCCAGCGCCGGATCAGCGTACATGGCGGACGCCTTTTTGATGAACGCTTCCTTGGCTTCGCCTTCGATCTTGGTGATCTTCAGGCCAGCGGCTTCAAACTTGCTGGTGTACTCAGCTTCAATGCCCATGCTGTTCTCCTTGAAGGCTTCGCCCGCGTTCCAAGCGGCATCCAGGAAGATTTTCTGATATTCTTCGGGCATGGAAGCAAAGATTTCTTCGTTCATGCAGATGCCGCCGCAGGAGACCAGATGTCCGGTCAGGGTCAGATACTGCGTGACTTCCTGAAGAGAGGAATTATACAGCGTGGACAGAGGTGCTTCCGCGCAGTCAACCATGCCCTGGGACAGCGCCGTATAGGTCTCGTTCCAGTTGGTCACGACAGGGGAAGCGCCGAGAGCGCGGGCGAAAGCCGGCAGCGCGGCATTGTCGGCAACGCGCATCTGCTTTCCGCTCAGGTCGTCTACGGAATTAATCGGGAACTTGGAGACAAAGTGACGATAGCCAGTAAACCAGTTCAGCGTCAGGAGACGGACGTTGCCCTGCTTGGCAAGGGTGTCTACCTGATCCTTGTACCAATCAGAGGCCTGGACCTTCGCCATCTGAGCGGGATCGCTCAGGCAGAACTGGCAGTTCAGGATCGCCAGCTCAGGCACGGTCGCGGTGAAAGCGTCAGAGCCGGTATAGTTGATCATCTTCGCGCCCATGGCGATCATTTCATTAACGTCATTGATCGCGCCGAGTTCGCCGTTGGGATGCAGCTCGATAACGACGTCGTTGTTCGTTTTTTCCTGAATCTCATCGATCATCTGCTGGGCATAAATGGCGATGGGGTCGGTAGCGGACTGGGTAATAGAGAATTTGAATTCGTAGGTGGCAGCAGAGGCGGAAACGGCCATGCACATCAGCAGGCAGACAGCCAGAGTCAGAACAAGCGCTTTTTTCATAGTGATTCTCTCCTTTTTGTTTGTTAAAGTCGATGATGGATGAGGCCTTGAAGATATCAAAGTATGCTCCAGATATCACCTCCTGTAGTTGGTTGTGTCCTCTTTGCAAGTAAAAGCTTCTATTGCTGAGCATGAACAAAATCAGCGGCAGACGATCCGAAACTCCTTCTCCTTGACCTCACCGGGCTGAATCTGCAGGGTGAGGGGGTGGGTCTCCCACTGGTGATCGCTGTCCGCCGCGTCGGGAATGCCGTGCCAGGGCTCCATGCAGATGTTGGTGATGGGCTGGCCGACAGGCGCCCACAGGACAAAGTACGGATAATCTTCGAAATACAGGGTCACGGAACGGCCGGTCTTTCTGGAGCGCAGCTGGGCGCAGCGGGCGGTCAGGTCGGTCATGGAGAACGAGCCGCCGTCGAACATGCCGTTCCTGACTGGCAGAACGGACAGCCCGTTCCAGAACTTTTCAGCAGTCCCCCCGACCAGCGCGTTCCTCAGCAGTACGCGCGTCGCGGTGATGGGCTGTGGGAAGACGATCTCATAGTCCTCGGCGCTTTCACCCTCGGAGAAGGGACACGAAAAGCCGGGATGGAACCCCAGGGACGCGTACATGTTTTCCGGGCCCTCGTTCCGGATCGCCGCTTTGACGGCGAGCTCGTTCCCGTCGAGACGATAGGAGACCTGAAGGACAAACCTGTACGGATACCTTTTCAGCGTTTCCTCCGACCAACGGAGCTCATAGGTCATTTCATGATCTGTGTGCCAGATCAGGGAAAACTGCGAATCCCGCGCAAACCCGTGCAGGGAAAACGGGTAACGCTTCCCGCCGATCAGCTCATATCCATCCTTGACCGCGCCGGTATTGGGAAACAGAACCGGCGCGCAGCCATCCCAGTTGCGCCGGCTGTCAGGACACAGGTATTCCGTTCCGTCAGATCCCCTGATGGAACGCATTTCCGCCCCGAGCGTATCGGCTGTTACCTGTAGGGCACTGCTTTTGATACTGTACCGCATAAACCTACTCCCAATCAGAACAGGAGAGCAAAAATTACCTTGCGACGATAATATTATCAGAATAGACGACAATTGTCAATAGTTTTTTCTACGGTGTTAAAAGGATAGGCTTTCCTGAATCCGGTCGTGTACTGTTGGTCGGTTTCCGGTTCAGGAAAGCATATCAGTGCTCTGGTGTTTTATCGCGACCACTTGGAACTGAGGTGCTGCGTTTTGTCCAGATAAGGCTTGACCTGGTCGTACATCCGGCTGCAAACAGCAGTATAAAGGGCGTCCACTACGACCATCTGGCTGATGCGTGAGGTCATCGTTCCGCTGCGGACCAGGGATTCCGTGGAAGAACTGAATAAATGAATGTTCGCGAGATCAGCAAGGGTATTCTTACTGCTGCGGGTCAGCGAAATGATGGGGATGTTCAATTCTTTGAGCTGATGGGCAAGATGCAGGATATCGTTTGTCTCGCCGGAGTATGAGATCAGCACAGCGACATCATTGGGCTGCAGGCTGGCAATCGTGAGACGCTGGGTGTGGGGATCCGAGCTGCAGGCGGTAGGCTTATTGATTCGCAGGAATTTCAGATGCGCATCCTCGGCGACCAGGCCGGAAGCGCCAACCCCATAGAAGTCGATTCGCTGCGCTTTGCACAGCAGGTCTACTGCCAGCTCGAGCTGCTGGATGTCCATCACGGAAATCGTGTTTTGTATCGCTTCTATTTCGCACAGGCACATGTTGCGGAAGATTTCAGGCACGGGGTCGCCGGGATGGATCTCCTGATACTTCATCTCTCCCTGCTGGCTTTCAAGCGCAAGCTCATTGGACAGCAGACGAATCATCTCTTTGAAACCGCCGTAGCCCAAGTTTTTGGCTAAACGCCCAATGGCTGACAGGCTGACGCCGCAGCTGCGCGCAAGCTCTTCCATGGACATGTGGATCACGTCGTTCGGTGAATTCAGAATGAACTCAGCGACGATCCTTTCCTTCGGCGGCAGCGTATGGAAGATCTCTTTGATCCGCAAGCGGCAATAGACAGCATCGTCCACCGTTATACCTCCAGATACTCAAAGCCCATGATCAGCGCCAGGTCGCGGATGAGGGGGGTGATGTCGCCGTCGGTGATGCCGTAGTGCTGGGTCACGCCCTGGCGCAGAAGCTTGGTGAAGTACTCGGTGCACTCCTGGCCCACGGGGCGGAACAGGCTGTGGGAGTAGGTGGCCAGGAAATGCTCTGTCGGCAGCGCCTCGATCTGGCCGGTGACCAGCTGGAAGCGGTCCGTCTGCTGGGAGCAGTGCAGCATGGTCTTGCGGCCCTCGGGGAAGACGTACCACGCGAACGGCGCGCCGGCGTACTTCCACTTGGTCTTGGCGAAGCGCACGTCGGAGGAGATCTTGCACTTGCCGCGCGGGTCGGTGTAGTCGTTGGGTCCGGCGTGCCCGGCGGCGAAGTTCCGGTTGGGCAGGTCGATGTGGAAGGGCTCGATGTAGTTCACGTGCGCGCCGCCGGAGAGCAGCTTCAGCACGTAGCAGGCCACGCCGCTGCCGATGTCGCCCTCGGGCACCACCAGGGTCTTCACCTCAGGCGAGGTGGGCCAGAAGCCGGGCCTCAGGCCGATGTGCTGGAAGAGCACGGTGTCGATGTCGTTGAGCACCAGCACGTCCAGGTCATACCGGGCGGCCAGGCGCTCCATGGCCATGGACGCGCGGACGGAGGCCAGGAACTTGCCTGGGTCCACGTTGGGCAGCACCTCGTACTGCCCGGCGATGCGCTTCATCGCGGCCTCGGCGTCCGCGTCGCTCACCTGGCTGACCGCGTCCTCATACTCCGCCACGGACAGGAAGCGCATTTCCGGCCCAACCTTGGCAAAGAGGTCGTACACGTTCACATAGGTGCTCCACATGACCTCGTTCATGCAGGCCAGCAGGCCGAAGGTGCTCTGCCGCAGGATGCTGCGGGCCTTGGCCGCCGCGCCGAAGGTCTTCGCGCGGGCCATGACCTCAGCCCAGGTGCCGGCGTAGATCTCCAGCATCGGGCGGCTGAAGCGCTTCACGTCGCCGCTGGCCTCCAGGGAGCCCACCAGGCCGCCGCAGCACAGGTACTCGGCGAACTCGTCGTCGTCGTGCGTGTCCTTCAGGCGGATCTCGTCCCGCAGCCGGTGGCAGAACAGCACCGGGCAGGGCGGCATATCGCGCAGGAAGCGGATGAAGGCGAAATCCTCCGCCCAGGAAAGGTAAATGGCGAGCACGAAATCCACCTTGTCGGCGGTGAAGGCGTCGATGGCCCGCTGCACGTCCGCGCGGGTCCAGGTGATGCCGGTAAAGGTCACGTCCGCCCATTCGGAGGCGTCCTTCAGCATCCAGGCGGCTTCGGCCTCCTTGCGCTCCCTGTAGGAGCCTCGGGCGGTGCCTTCGCCGATCACGGCAAAGCGTTCGGGGGAGATGAGCAGCAAGCCCATCCTGGGGCGGCGTTTCAGATCCTGCATAATGATTTCCCTGCCTTTTCTTTTATTGATACAGTCTGTACTGCATGGTGCTTTTTTCAAACTTCCGGATCGGCCCTTTGTAGTGCTCGATCAGGGAGCGGGCGTCCATCTGGCCGGTGCGGAACAGATCGGTGCCCAGCAGCTTGTCCAGGAACCAGCCCTTTCCCTCGTCGAAGGTGATGAACTCGAACTTTTCGGGATACATGCGCCGGATCGTCTCCATCAGCAGCAGGCCGCCCAGCGCGGCGTCGCAGGTCTCCCGGTCGGTGATGTGCATCTGCACGCCGTGGCACAGGACCCCCTGGTGCTTGGAAAAGGTCGGACAGAAGGAGACGCTGCGGAAGCGCAGCCCCGGCAGCCCCTGGGCGTTCATCTCCCGGGCCAGCTTCAGCCCGTCGATGAACGGCGCGCCGGCTACCTGGAAGGGGATGGTGGTGCCGCGGCCCTCGCTCACGTTGCTGCCCTCGAACACGCACATGCCCGTGTAGCACAGGGCCGCGTCCAGGTTCTGGCAGTTGGGCGAGGGCGCGACCCAGGGCAGGTCGGTGTCGTCCAGCAGCAGGCCGCGGTGCCAGCCGGTCAGCGGGATCACGGCCAGGTCCAGGTCCAGCTTCAGGTAGTGCTTCACGTACCGGGCGTACTCGCCGATGGTGAGGGCGTACTGGGTGGGCAGCTCGTAATCGCCCACAAAGGAGGCGAAGCGCCGGTCCAGCACGGTGCCGGAAAGCTTGACGCCGCCCAGCGGGTTCACCCGGTCCAGCACCACCACGCTCTTGCCCGCGCGGGCGCAGGCCTCCATGGCGTAGGCGAGTGAGTACAGATAGGTGTAAAACCTCGCGCCGACGTCCTGGATGTCGAACACCAGTACGTCGAAGGCGTCCAGCATCTCCTCGGTGAAATGACTGTTTTTGCCGAAGGCGCTGTATACCGTGACGCCGGTCTCCGGATCGACCGTGTTCTCCACCTTCGCGCCGGCCTGGGCGTCGCCGCGGATGCCGTGCTCCACGGCGTAGAGCGCGGTCAGCCGGTACCGGCCGTGGATGATGTCGATGGTGCTGTTCAGCTCGTGATCGACGCCGGTGGGATTGGTCATCAGCCCTACGCGCCGGCCGTTGAGCAGGCCGTCCGCGCGCCGGATATGGTCGATGCCGCTGAGCACATGTCGCTTCTGCATGAAAAAACCTCCGTCGTTCAGTGCATTCTGAAATCCAGGGCCATGGGCAGGGGGTGGAGCCGCTCCGCCTCCTCGCGGGACAGGCCGTCCCGCCGTTGATACAGCTCAAACCACAGCTCGCACAGCGACAGCTCGCCCTCCCGCATGTCGGGGATCACCAGCGGCCCGAGCAGGATGCGCTCCGCCTCCGCATAGTCCGCCAGCGCGATGTCCGCGGCGGCCTGCAGGTACTGGAAGCGCGGCCGCCGGCGGAGCGCGGGCTCCAGCGCGTCCAGATAGGCGCGCAGCTCCGCGTTCAGGCCCAGGGTCCGCAGGGTCTGGGCGTATTCCAGGCACAGCTGCCGGTGCGCGGGCAGCAGCGCCAGCGCCTCGCGGTAGGCGGCGAGGCAGGCGTCCGTTTCTCCGCGGAGCAGCCGTATGCGCGCCAGCGCCCGCAGCGCCCAGGGGTTCGTCCTGTGCTCCAGGCTGCGCCGGAACGCTCCGAAGGCCTCGTCCGCCTGCCCGGCGGCGTACAGCATGACGCCGAGCTGATAGGCGGAGGCGCTGTTTTCCGGCGCGCCGGCCAGGCGGCGCTGCCAGTCCGCGCCGAGCATGCAGCTCCGCGGCGGGGCAAGGGGGGCGGCGTCCGGGAAGACGCCCGTCTCCAGCAGCTGGCGCCACGGCGCCTGCGCTTCTCCCATGCTTTCGGCCGGGAAACGGCAGACAGGGGAGACCGGCGGCAGGCCGGCTTTCCGGCGCCGGGCGTTTTCCAGCGCGCCCCAGCCGGAGCCTGCCAGCAGCGGCTCGCCGCGGGCGGCGGCGATCTCCCGGCCGCGTCCGGCCTTTTCGGCCTCGAGCGCGGCGCCGCTCTGCTCCCGCTCCAGCGCCGCGGCGCACTTGGCTGCCGCGTCAGCGTAGGAAAGCCCGTCCACGTCGCAGGTCAGGCTGCCGTAGGCCTCCAGCCAGCTCCATGTAGTATTCTCCGGCATGGGCAGGTGGTCCTGCTGGGTTTTGGCGATCCCGGCCTGAATTTCTATATACCGGCTGCTCCCGTCGGATAAAAACTGCTGCCAGTGCCGCCCGCCCTGGCCCATGCCCCATACGAACAGCTTCCTGCCGCGCATGAAGCCCGTGGAGCACTGCACCAGCCCGGTGTGGTCTTCCTGCAGCGCGGTGACAAAGGGGGTGACGGACGGCCGGATATCGAAAAAGACGTCCAGCGAGCGGCCGATCTCCGTGGGGCGGGACAGGTCCGTCTCCTCATACCGGGGCAGGGCGACGCGCAGCATGCGGTAGCTGCCCGCGTCGTACAGGGAGAGGATGGCGGTGTCCGCCGGCGCGATCACCCGCGTGCCGGGCCGCTCCGGCACGGCGATGTTGCTCCACCAGTACATGGGCCGCTCGCCGTTGCCCGCGGGATTCTCGATGTGGACCTGTACGTACAGGAAACGGCTTTCCGGAGGCAGGTACGCCTCCAGCCGGTAAACGACGCCCCGGATGCGCTCGTATTCGTACATGCGTACGCCCGCCGTGCCGTCCGGCAGGCGCAGGGCCTCGGCAAACAGGGGCTCGTTGGTCAGCATGTTGTGGCCGCGGACGCTCACGTTCCATTCCACGCCGCCGCTGCACCAGGCGTTGCGCAGCGCCAGGTTGCAGGGCTGGACCACGGGGTTCACGTACAGCAGCTCCCGGCCGCCGCAGACGAGGGAGCGCAGCCGCCCGCCCATCCAGGGCAGGAACTCCGCGCGCACATGGCTGTTTTCGACGATGATGACGTCCTTCAGGGTCTCCTTCCGGCTTCGCGTATACCCGTCCTGGGCCATATAGGGCAGGATGGAGCTCACGCGCCCGTAGCGCATGTACCGGGTGTCCTCCGGCGTCAGGGAATCGTCCCAGGTGACGGTGGAATGCACGTAGGAGATGTTCTGGAAATCCGGCAGGGGATTTTCCTCCCCCAGCTCCGCCAGGTCAAACGCCCGCCTGGCCAGCCTTACGTCGCTCATGCCATTCCTCCAGTTCGGGGCTTTGAAAGAGGGCTTGCTCCGAAGAGCAAGCCCTCTGGATCACAGGCACAACGCCTTCGTCAGACGCTTCGGGATCACTCGCCAACGATCTGGGCGTAGGCTTCCGCGCCTTCCTCGATCACGTCTTCCAGGCCGCGGGACTTCAGCTGCTCGTAACGGGCGAAGAAGTCGTCCACGCTCACCTGGCCGGCGATGGTCTGGTCACGCAGCGAGCACACGCCGTTGGAGCCGATGATCAGCTCGGCGCGGTACTCGGTGTAGGCTTCGGTCTCCAGCGTCGGGGGCATCGCGTAGTAGCAGCCCTTGTTGACGCCTTCGTCGTTCAGGCCGGCCCAGAAGGACTGGTAAGCCGCGTTCAGCTCGTCCACGGTCTTGCCGGCGAACAGGCACTGCATGAAGGCGCTGGTCTGCCACATGCCGCCGAAGGGCTCGCATTCCATACCGATGGTGCGGTAGTCCACGAAGCCGTTCTGCAGGATGCTGGTCTTCATGACGGGCGCGCCGTCCACCAGGTCATAGGTGTAGCCTTCGATGCCGTAGTTGTACAGGTTGATGCCTTCCTCAGAGAACTGCCAGTTCCAGAATTTCAGGATGTTTTCCACGTTGCCGCGGGCAACGGCGCCCTCGGTGATGCAGTTCAGCGGGGTGACCGCCTGGCGTTCCTGCAGGTAACGGTCGCCGAACGGGCCCTGCACGGGCGCGACGCACTGGAAGAGCGCGTCAGTGACGCCCTGCTCCCACAGCGCTTCGGTATGGGTCTGGCTCATCTGCGCCCAGGTGAAGCAGGAGGCGCACTTGTTGGCCGCCATGGTGTTGTACATATCAGCCTGCTTGCGGGTGGCGAACTCGGGATCGATGATGCCGTCCTTGTAGAGCTGCTGCACAGCGGTCAGGAAGTCGCGGTAGCGCGGATGCTCGTACACCATGGTGTAGGTGCCGTCGTCCAGCACGCAGAACTGCGCGTCGTTGGACGCCTTGATGCCGAACGCGTTCAGCAGGATGTGCAGGCAGCGCTCGCCGCTCTCGCCCATTTCCAGGACCAGCGGGATCTCGTCGCCGGCATCGCCGTTGCCGTTCATGTCGTTATCGCGCACGCCGTACCAGAAGGCCTTCCACTCTTCCCAGGTGGAGGGGGTGTCGAAGTCGATGACGCCCATGTCCTTCAGCTTCAGGGCCCAGTCCTTACGGAAGGTCATGGACTGGGAGCCGGGGACGTTGACGATGGTGGGGATCGCGTAGATGTGGCCGTCCGCGGCAGCCCAGCTGCTCATACGGTCGCCCACGGCCGCGACGACGTTGGGGATCAGGTCCAGGTAATCATCCAGCGGGATGATCGCGCCTTCGTTCACCAGCGCGGAAATGCCGTAGGCGCCGGGCTGGATGATGTCGGGCAGCTTGGTCACATCGCTGGAGGCGTTGGCCAGCACGGTGTTGACGATCTCGGCGTAGCCGTCGCTGGTACGCCAGTCGATGTCAAAGTGTACGCCGGTCATGGCTTCCACGGAGGGGAAGTAGTAGCCGCCGTCGAAGGTGTTGGGATACTGGTTGTAATGGATGCCCAGCATGGTGACGTTCAGGCCGCCATCCACGTGGAAGGTCTCGCTGGGCTTGATTTCCGCGGCCTTCCACCAGCCGGCTTCCATGCCGCCGACGGCTTCGGTCGAGGTGGCCAGCGCTGACGTCACGCTCAGCAGCATCGCGATCGCCAGAACCAGAGCAAGTGTCTTTTTCATAGTAGAGCCTCCTTGAAATATTTTATTCTCTCAGCGCCTCGTCAGACGCTGGGGAAGTCGCTTAACCCTTGACGGAGCCCAGCATGACGCCGGATACGAAGAAGCGCTGGATGAACGGGTAGATCACGATCATCGGCACCATGGACACGACCAGCACGGCGTTCTTCACCTGCGTGGGCAGCGCCGCGGTGCCCTTCATCTGGTCGCTGGTGGACAGCGTGGCCAGGTTGCTGGTGGAGCTTTCCGCGGCGAGCACCACGGATTTGAGCATCAGCTGCAGGGTCTGCTTGGACCGGCTGGAGACCAGGACCAGGGGCGTCATATAGTCGTTCCAGTGCCCGACGATGACCCACAGCGCGACCGTGGCCAGCACCGGCTTGGACAGCGGGATGATCAGCTGGAACAGGATGCGGAAGTCGTTCGCGCCGTCGATGCGGGCGGACTCGACGATGGAGAAGGGGATGGAGTTGAAGTAGCTGCGGATGATGACCACGTTGTACGCGCTGATCAGGGAGTTGAAGATGAGCGCCCACAGCGTGTCGTACAGCCCGAGCTTCTGGATGGCCAGGAACATCGGCACGATGCCGCCCTGGAACCACATGGTGAACATGATGATGACGGAGTAGAGCTTTTTGCCGTAGAAATGGCCGAAGGCCAGCGGGTAGGCGGCGATGCACAGCGCCACCAGGCTCATCACGCAGCCCACGCCCGCCACGAACACGGTGTTCAGGATCGAGCGCCAAAGGTCGCCGTCCTTGAAGATGGTCGTGTAGCCCTGAGCGTTGAAGCCGATGGGGTAGAAGGTGACGTTGGCCGCCATGACCTGCGTCTCGTTGGATACGGAGATGGAAATGACGTTCAGCACGGGATACAGCAGGAAGATCAGCAGCAGCGCCATGAAGATCGTGTTGCACACGGAAAAAACGCGTTCTCCCCGGGAGCGCTTGATGAAATCCCCCTCATAGCGGTGCTTGCGCGGCCTGAGTTCCTTGGCGGTGGCAGACATCGTTCAGCGCCTCCTTCCTTAGAACAGCGAGGTCTCGGAGACCTTTTTGCTGATGCCGTTGGCGATCAGCACCAGGATCAGCGAAACCACGGAATTGAACAGGCCGCCCGCGGTGGATTGGCCGTACTTGTGGGAGACCATGCCCAGCTTGTACACGTAGGTGGGCAGCATCTCGGATACCTGCAGGTTCAGGGTGTTCTGCAGCAGGTAGATCTTGTCGAACACGCAGTTGAGCATCTGACCGATCTGCATGATGAGCAGCAGGATGAAGGTGGGCAGCACGCCCGGAATGGTCACGTGCAGCACCTGCTGGAAGCGGCCCGCGCCGTCGATGCGCGCCGCCTCGTACAGCGTGCTGTCGATGCCGGAAATGGCGGAGATATAGATGACCGCGTTCCAGCCCAGGGTCTGCCATACGCCGGAAACGATGTTCACGCCGTAAAAGTAATCCGGGTTGGAAAGGAAGTTGATCGGCGTTTTGCCCATCATGCGGTACAGCTTGGCCAGCGTGCCCATGGAGGGGGAGCAGATGTTGTTGATGATGCTGACCAGCACGACCGTGGAGATGAAGTGCGGCATGTAGCTGACGGTCTGGACGAATTTCTTGTAGGGGACGTTGCGCACCTCGTTCAGCAGCAGGGCAAAGACCAGCGGCGCGGGGAAGCAGATGAGCAGCGACAGGATGTTGAGCGACAGGGTGTTGCGGATGTACTGCCACAGCTCGTCCGAGGAGAGCAGGCGCTCGAACCACTTGAACCCGACGTACTTGGAGCCCTCGAAGCCCTTCAGCAGCTTATAGTCGTAAAAGGACGCGCGCAGGTAATACATGGGCATATACTTGAACAGCGCCATGTATACCAGCACGGGGATGACCATCATGTAGATATAGCGGTTCTGCCAGATCTGATTCCTGACCCGCTTGCGGATCGCGGGGGAATTGAAAACGGTGTTCCGCTTCTTTCCTGCGCGGGAGGTGATCGTTCGTTCTGTCAAATGCAACGCCTCTTTCTGGGAGTCATCAAGCGAACCTTTCGCGATATAGGAAAAAAACAAGCCTTCAAGCCGTCATTTCATTCGTCAAGTAATTCTAACATATATTTGTCCCGAATGCAAGGGTTTTGAGCAAAAAACAGGATAATATGGGATAAATATCGCCTATTACAGCGAAAAACGGAGCTGAATCAGCGTATTGCTTCCCGGCGTATGGGAGCCGCAAAAAACATGCGGCAAGATGAAAATAATCCGAAAACCGCGCCTCTCTGCCTTGCTTTTCGGGCCTGTGAAAGGTATACTATAGTCCAGATGAAGAGTTATCGCGCAGCCTTTCTGTGAGGTGGAGACCGATGGAAAAAGTAAAAGTGACGGATGAACGGCGTTTGATCCCCGCCTACGGGTTCCCGGAGGCGGAGGAGCTGCCCATGTTCGCGGAAAACCGGGTGCACCAGCGCTCCAGCGGGGATCCTTACCCCTGCCGCGTGGTCATGCGGGTGGACCGGCAGCACCGCGCGGAGCGGGCCTTCCGGGTGATCACGCTGGAAAACGAGTACCTGCGCCTGGAGCTGATGCCCGAGCTCGGCGGCCGGATCTATTCCGCCCTGGATAAGCGCACAGGCTATGATTTTTTCTACAAGCAGCACGTCATCAAGCCGGCCCTGATCGGCATGCTGGGCAGCTGGATCTCCGGCGGGTGCGAGTTCAACTGGCCCTGCCATCACCGGCCCAGCACCTTCATGCCCGTGGACGTCGCCGTGGAAGAGGAGCCGGACGGCGCGGTGACCGTGTGGATGAGCGAGAACGAGCCGCTGGACCGGATGAAGGGCATGGTGGGCGTGCGCCTGGCGCCGGGCGAGGCGCGCTTCGACACCCGGATGAAGGTGTATAACCGGACCGCGCGGCGGCATTCCTTCCTCTGGTGGGAAAACGCGGCCGTGCCGGTCAACGAGCGGTACCGGCTGGTCTTCCCGCCGGACGTGCACTACGTGCAGTTCCATTACCGGAAAAACGTGACCTCCTACCCCGTGGCCAGCGGCGTGTACAACGGCATCCGCCTGGGGGACGGCACGGATATCTCCCGGCATAGGAACACGCGCCAGCCCACCTCCTACTTCTGCGCGGAAACGGAGTACGATTTCTTCGGCGGCTATGACGAGGGCCGGCAGTGCGGCGTCGTGCACGTGGCGGACCATACAGTCAGCGTGGGCAAAAAGATGTTCACCTGGGCGTACAGCCAGCTCTCCCGCAGCTGGGAAAAAGCGCTCACCGACACGGACGGCGCCTACGCCGAGCTGATGGCCGGCAGCTACTCGCTGAACCAGCCGGACTTTGCCTGGCTGATGCCCTACGAGGGCAGGGAGTTCTCCCAGCTGTGGTATCCCGTGGGGGCCATCGGCGCGCCGCTGTGCGCCTGCGCGGAGGCGGCCGCCGCCATTCACGACGGGCAGCTGTTCCTTCAGCCCACCGTGGCGCTCACTCACGCGGTCCTGACTGTCGACGGACGGGAATACGCCGTGGAGGCGGGGCCGGAGGCGATCCTCAGCTTCCCGCTGGAGGGAGAGCCGCAGCGCTTCACATTGCGCGACGGGCGCGGCAGGACGCTGCTGCGCTATGTGAGGCCCGACCCCCGCGCGGCGCGGGAGATGCCGGCCACGATCCCGGACAACCCTACGCTGGACGTGCTGCGCTCCGCCCAGGACGCTTACCTGATGGGCGTGCACGCCGAGCAGTACCGCGATCCCGCGATCCGGGCGGACCGCTACTGGCGGGAGGCCCTGCGCCGCGATCCCGAGTACGCGCCGGCCCTGACCCGGCTGGCGGAATACGAGCTGGCGCACCTGCGCCCGGAAAAGGCGAGGGCGCTGGCCGAACGCGCGTGGAAAAAGGTGACGGCGCGGAATTTCCACCCCGAGAGCGGCGAGCTGCAGTACCTGATGGGCCGCGTCTGCGAGGCCCTGGGCGACGACGCGGCCGCCTGGAAATGGTACATGCAGGCCGCCTGGGCGCAGGACGCGCGGAGCCGCGCGCTGACCCGGGCCGCGATGGCCGAGGGCCGGCGCGGGAACTGGGACGCCATGGCCGGGCTGGCGGAAAAGGCGCTGCGCGAGCACGCGGGCAACGAAACGGCGCGGCTGTTGCGCGTGATCGCCGAAACGCATACGGATCCCGAACAGGCGGATCAGGACCTGGCCGCGCTGCTCGGCCTGGATCCGCTGTGCCAGACGGCCCGGGCCCTGCGGTACGGCGCGTCTGAAAGGCTGTACGCGGGCATGGGGTCGGATCCCTGCCAGGCGGCGCTGGATATCGCGGAAGACCTGTGGCAGGCGGGCGAGACGGCCCTGGCCGTCCGGGTGCTGGACCGTCTGCCGGAGAAGTGCGCCCAGACGGAATATGTGCGCGCCTGGCTGGCGGAAGACGAGGCGCTCCTGGAGGGCGCGGCGCGGCTGGACTGCGGCGCCGCCTATCCCAGCCGGCCGCTGGAATACCTGGCGCTGTCCTGGGCCGCGGACTGCCGCCCCGCGGACGCGCAGGCGCTCTTCCTGCGGGGCTGCGTCCTGTACGCGCGGGAAAACTACGCGGACGCCGCCGGGCTCTGGGAGCGGGCGATCGCGGCCGCGCCGGAGGATTACAGGGCGTACCGCTGTCTCGCGGTGGCGCTGTATTCGCATCTGAACCGCCGGCAGGAGGCGCTGCCGCTCCTGGACCGCGCCCTGGCCCTGAAGCCGCGCGACGACCAGCTGATCTGGGAAAAGGCGCTGGTGATGACCCGTTTGCGGGTGCCGGCGCCGGACGTCGCCGCCTTCCTGGAGCGGGAAAACAGCGCCCGCGAGGACAACGTGATCGAGCTGTGCCGCGCGTACAACCGCATGGGCGCCTGGGAAAAGGCGCTGGAGGTGATGGAGCGCACCGATTTCACGCCCTGCGAGGGCGGCGAGCACGCGGTGGCGGAGCAGTACATGTTCGCCCACCACGCGCTGGGCCGGACGGCGCTGGAAGGCGGCCGCGCGGAGGAGGCGCTCGGGCGCTTCCGGGCCGCGCAGCAGCTGCCCGACCACCTGGGGGCCGGACTGTGGAACGAGGTGCTGCTGGTGCCGCACCGGTATTACGAGGCGGTCTGCCTGGAGCGGCTCGGCCGGGAAACGGAGGCGAAGGAGCTCTATCAGTGGATCCTGTCCTTCCGGCCGGATTATTTCACGAATATGCACCTGCCGGAGCTGGCCTGCTGGCAGGCGATGGCCTGGAAGCGCCTGGGGCACGAGGCCCCGGCGCAGGAGCTGGTCGCGGCGCACCTGCGCGCTCAGGACGCGGCGGAGGCCGCGGTGGACCCGGGCTATTACGGCACGACGCCCTTCTTCATTTCGTATATGGAGGACCCCGCCGTCCAGCGCAAAGCCGCGGCGGACTGGCAGCGCGCCATGGCGCACTTCGCCGCGGGAGACCTGGGAACGGCCCGGGAATACGCGCAAAAAGCCCTGGCGGGGAAGCCGGATCTGCTGTACGCCGGTCTGCTCGCCAGGTAAGAGGAGGAGAAGCTTATGGAAAACCGTCAGCTGTTTGCGCTTGGCACCTACACCGCGCTGGGCGGGCCGGGCATCCGGGTGTTCGCCCTGGAAAACGGGAAGATGAGCCCGCTGTATGACGTCTACGTTGAGGACCCGATCTGGCTGGAGCTGAGCGCGGACGGGCGGCACCTCTACGCGGCCTGCGGCGGCGAGGGGCCTGCCGAGGGCTTTGTGGCCTCCTTCGCGCCGGCGGACGGCGATTACGCGAAGGGACTCGTGCCGGAGGCGCGGCGCGAGGCGCACGGCGTGTGTCCCTGCCATCTGTGCGTGGCGGGCGGCGACCTGATCAGCGCCAACTACGCCGACGGGTGCGTTTCCGTCTTCCCGCTCGAAGACGGCGTGCCCGGGGAGATGAGCCAGCAGCTGCGCCATCACGGCAGGGGGCCGCATCCCCTGCGCCAGGTCTGCGCGCACGTGCACCAGGTGCTGCCGCTGGGCGAAAACGCCTTCCAGGCGCAGGACCTGGGCATCGACCGGCTGGTGCGGTACGCCAAAAGGGACGGCCAATGGGTGAAGACGGCCGAGATCCCCGTGCATTCGGGCGACGGTCCGCGCCACGCGCTGGTCAACGGCGGGGTCATGTACCTGCTGACGGAGCTCAGCAGCTGGCTGCGCGTGTACCGGATGGAAGGGGACACGCTTCGGGAAATCCAGGCCCTGAAGCTGCCGGGCGACGACTTCCCCGCTACCAATTATCCCGCCGCCATCCGCCTGAGCCCCGACCGGACCGTGCTGATGGTCTCCTGCCGCGGCGCGGACGCGGTGGCCTTCTTCCGTGTCGCGCCGGACGGCACCGTGACGCCGGACGGCTGGGCCGCGGTACACGGCTGCTGGCCCCGGGACATCCGCATGCTGGACCACGGGACCCTGCTCTGCGCCAGCCAGAAGAGTGGAGACGTGAGCCTGCTGCGCCGCGCCGGCGCGCACCTGGAGGTGCTGGACGCCATGCGCCTGCCCGGCCCGGTGGCGTTGCTGCCGCTGCAGATTTGAGCGAGGAGTGAGGAGCTCATATCGGGATTTGGAGGGGTGACAAAAGGTGGGAACCAGGAAAACCATACGAAAATGGCTGAAGCGGCTGCTGATTGCCTGTTTTGTATTTGGACTGTTGTTCGCTTCCTTTGTCTTGGGAAAAATTGATGCCTCCCTAGACGAACCATATAAAGATGAACATGCACAAGCAAGAAATGCTTTACAACTAACCGGTATCCGGCAGGACTTTGATCCCGACTTTGTTTTTCATGGAAGCCATATCGGGCGGGATATGTTCAGCCAAACATTCTTTGAGGTTTCATATGGAGACAGAAAAGAACTCATGCGCCTTATCCGCAGTACCGACGGGTGGCATTCTGAAGCTCTCACAGCCAAAGACTATTGCGATTTTGTTGAGATAACCTGGTATCCCTCTATGATTCAACATATGATCTCGGATGACATCGTATTTGATGCATGGTTCTACCGTGAAACGACTCCTTCAGCTGGTTTTGAACCGATGCTGCATGGTTATTTCAGCTTCTTGGGCCAAGCAGCTCGTGGCTTCGAGTTTGCTGTTTTCGACGAAGATACCGGGCTCTTCATATTTATCGATCAGTTTGGATGATAAATTCCAGTTTAAACTGTGCTTGTATTACGTTATACTATCATTCTCGCGTGAAGCACCTTTGAAATCGCACCGGAGCTCCTCGCTTCACTCTCCGCTCTCCGCCCTTCTCCAGCACTCTCTTCATACGCTCCCACATCCTCGTTTCACACAAAAAAGGCTGCCGCAGCAGCCTTATCTATTCTTCTCTTTACCCTTCCACCGGGTTCAGCTTGCCCTCGAAGCTGACGGCGATGGTGCCGGGGCCGCAGTGGGCGTCGTTGCCGGTCAGGGGGTAGAGGAAAGCGTGATTTTCTGGTAGGCGTTGCTCTTATCGTTCGGGTGTGGCTCCAGGCCGATCACCGTGATCTCCCGCTGGCCGGGGCCATAAACCCAGAAGATGCGTCCGGCCCCGGGCGTGCGGTTCTCCAGGTAGGATTCCCATACCTTCATGCCGTATCGGGCGGTCAGCGCGGATATTTCATGGGTCTGCAGGCCCGGGTGTCTCGGGTTCTGCGATAAGAGGCGCATGGCCTTCCCCAGCTGCTTATAGCGTTTCAGCTCTTCGGGCGTCGCTTTCCCGGAGTCGGCCTTGTCTTTCAGCCCGGTCCATAATGCCAGCACTTCCGGGATGCCCAGACGGATACTGAACATCGGCGTCATTCCTCAAAATCGGACAGGTCGATCGGCTCGGAAGCCTGTCCGTTCTTCAGGCTTTCCATCGAAGCGTCCATCATGGCAAGGGTGTTTGCGGAAACCTGAAACGGCGCTACCAGCTCCCGGGGCTCCAACAGGATGCGCCCGTCTGTGTATTCCGACACATGGTAGTAATCAAACACCTTTCCTCTCAGGGTCACACGGCGCTTCGTATCGATTTTGCTGTCATATTCGCGGACGACTGACTGCATGTGTTATTACCCCTCCAAAACAAGAGATTGAAGCTGTGGGATATCCCACAACTATTATATCCCACTCAATCATCTGCGTCAAGTAAAACCGCCGCCGCGGTGAAATGCCGCGGCGGCGGTCCTGGAATCAGTTTTACCCTTCCACAGGGTTCAGCTTGCCCTCGAAGCTGACGGCGATGGTACCGGGGCCGCAGTGGGCGCCGATGACGGGGCCGATGGCCTGCACGCGCACGCTCTTGAGGGTGGGGATGTGCTGCAGCAGCGCGTCCCGGAGGTGATTCGCCTCATCCTCAACGTCGGCCTGCATGATCACGATCTCCTGGTCCTCAGGGTGCTCGATGTTCTCGACGACCTTATCGAGGATCGTGCGGAGGGCCTTTTTGCGGCCCTTGACCTGGCCCACGTTCACCATCAGGCCGTTCTTGCCCATGGAAACGAGGGGCTTGATATCCAGCATCGAGCCGAAGAGGGCCTTGGTGGGCGAGATGCGCCCGCCGCGCTTCAGGTATTTCAGGTCGTCCACCGTCAGCCAGGTCTGGTAGTAGAAGCGGCGGTCGAGCACGTACTTTTCGATCTCCTCCATGCTCGCGCCTTGCTGGTACAGGTCGTTCGCGCGCAGCACCAGCAGGCTCATCGGCGCGGAGATCAGCAGGGTATCCACGATCAGCACCTTGCGCTCCGGGTACTTCTTGAGCAGCTTTTCCCGTGCCTCGCGGGCGTTGTTGAGGGTGGCGGACATCTTGGAGGAGAAGGCGATGAACAGGATGTCCCTGCCGTCCTTCAGGATGGGCTCAAAGGTCTCCAGGTAGGCTTCGGTCGGGAGCAGGGAGGTGTTCGGGGCCGCGCCCTCGCGCATCATCTGGAAGAAGGCGTGGGGGTCGTTGGTGCGGCCGTTGTCGTCCAGGTATTCCTTCCCGTTGATCGCGTAGGGCATCCGGATCACCTGAATGCCGCGGGCATCGGCAATATCGTAAGGCAGATCACTGTCGCTGTCTGTCATGAACACATAATTCTGAGGCATGACGCACTTCCTTTCTCACAGGTCGCGGGCGGGGCCGGAAGCCGCGCCCGGGGCAAATGTGTCAACATGTGTTCATTATAAGACGGATCAGGGGAAAAAGCAAGCGATAAATCCGGAAATGACGTGACTGTTCAGTCGTAGACTGAACAGTCACCGCATGGGAGTCTTGCGACCCCCCTACTCCTCAATTCGGCATTGTCGCGCTACGCGCTCTGTGCCTCATTGCGGCTCTACCCGCCTTCATCGCCCACCGGGCGCGGCGGGCTCCGCCGCCCCCAGCACCCTTGCCTGTCGGACCTTTCGCTATTGTCGCCCGCCACGCTACCGCGTGACGCGCTCTGTAGCTCACTGGGACTTCACCGGCCTTCATCCGCCACAGGCGGCGGCCGCTTCCGTCCTCCGGGCGGCAAAGCTGCAGGGAAGAGATTCCGCTGACGCAAGATGGTTTATGCGATTGTAGCTGCATCCAGTGTCAGTAACTCTCAGTTCGCCATTGTCGCATAGAACGCCGCCGCAATAGGTATCGCGCGCGCACCGTTGTATCGCGCGCGCACCGCGGGCGCAAGCGCCTCGCGCACCGCGCACGAGATGCGAGGACAAGCGTCTCGCGCACCGCGCACGACATGCTCTGTGGCTCACTGGGTCTTCTCCTGCCTTCATCGTCCTGGGCTGCCGCCCGTTCTCCGCTGAAAACTGTCCACTGGACAGTTTTCCGGGCGCTACGAACCCATTGGGCGCGGCAGGATACGGCCCTCGCGGCGTACATGCCGCCGCTGCGGATTTGAACAGAGGGTGTTCCCTCCTGTACTCTCCTCGCCAGGCCAGACCGACGCTCAGCCCTTCCACCTTTGGTCGGCTTCGCCAATCCGGCGAATGAATCGCCGGACGGCAGCGGGCTTCGCATCGTTCTGGCCCCAACAGCATTCTTTCACATCTTGATTCTTCCCAACCTCACACGGACCGTAAGAAGTAACCCTCTGTTCACTATCACTCCTCAATGCCCGAGGGCCTTCTTCACGCGCCGTCCGACCAGCAGGGCGAGGCTCAGCTTGGCCAGGTCGGGGAGGATGAAGGGCCAGACGCACAGGGCCAGGGCTTTGGACAGCGTGATATCGCCGGTGTACACCCGGATGAACCAGGCGGTGCCGAAGGCGTAGCACAGCAGCAGGCCCATGAGCAGGCTGGCGATCTGCGCGGGAAGGCGCTCCCGGCCGAAGCGCTCGTACAGCCAGTAGCACAGGCCGGTCAGCAGGAAGCCCAGGATATAGCCGCCCGTGGGCCCGAACAGCGCCGCGGGCCCGCCCTTCGCGCCGGAAAACACCGGCAGCCCCACCAGGCCGAGCAGGATATACAGCAAAATCGCCATCGTCCCCTTTTTCCAGCCGAGGATCACCAGGATCACGAACACGCCGAAGGTCTGCAGCGTGAACGGTACCGCCGCCGGGATCGAGATCAGGGAGCAGACCGCCAGCAGTGCCACCGCCAGGGCGACCTCCGTCAGGGTGCGGGCGGACCAGAAGCTTTTCATCAGACATCATTCTCCTTTACCGCGGGTCGGCGCTTCCGCGCCGCCGGGATGGGAGTGTAGCACAAAAAAAGGGAAATGTAAACCTGAATTTTGTTTTTGGTTTACATTTCCCTTTGGAAATTATGTGAGTGCTTTTACAGCGCGCCGGCTCAGCCGTTGCCGCCGCCGAGGAACATTCTGATCACTGTGTAACCGTTCTGCTTTGCGAAGTCGCTGGCATAGGTATCATACTCAGGGACAAGCAGGATGGCGCTCTTCGGGAAGGCGTCAGGCGCGATAGAAGTGCAGCCTTCGGGGATGCGCACATACTTGAGCTTTGAGCAATTCGCAAATGCTTTGCTTCCGACCGACTTCGTGTCGTCGGAAAGCCAGACGAAGGAGGCGGAGATGCCGGAGAACGCTTCTTCATCGATGGTCCGCAGCCCTGCGGGCACTTTGAAATCAGGATAGATCCGCGGCATGTTGGTCGCCCAGAAAGAATTATTCGCGGATGTGACCGTCGCCGGCAGCGTGACGTTGAACAGCACCTCTTCCGAGGACGAGCCGTTTTTGATGCTGTAATATGTCTTTGTCTGTGTCGGCACACCGGCAGGCACGGTAACGGTCCGGATCGGGCTTTGAATGAATGCCAGTTCGCCAATGTACGTAAGGCCGTCTGGCAGCGTGACGCTGGTCAGACTGTTACAGTAAGCGAACACTTCTTCTCCAATACCGGTGACGCCTTCGTTGATGATGACCGCGGTGATGGTATCTTCATATCGATAGCGCCAGCGCTTGTCAGTAAATGTACCGGTGCCGCCGACGGTCATGACGCCGTTGTCGTCGATGGACCAGGTGGTCGTCGGAACGGGAATGATCGTCACCCAATCGCTGCCAATATCATACCACAGGTCGCCAAACCGCGCATAGCAGCTGATTTCATAGCTGCCGTATGCATAATCGCCGTTTTCATCAGTTTCCGCGGACAGGTAAACGGTGTCGCCTTCCGTGAACTCGTCCGGCCTTCCGCCGCCCATTCCCTCAAAGAACGAGGTGTAGGCGATGGCGTCCGCGCCCTCGACGGTCATGGAAATCTCCCCGCTGATGCCTTCCAGGGCGGAGAAGGTCATGTGATCCGGCACCGTCGGTTCGGGCTGGGCGGGGGCAGGAAGCGTGAAGGTAGATACGGCCTCCTCGCCGTAGATCCAATCCTCTTCGCCGCCTTCTCCGGTTATCCTGGCCACCGCGGTCACGACGTAGGTGAAATCATCAGTCGTGTACCATCCCGGAACGGTGAATTCACTGCTGCTGCCGCGGATGGTCTCGCTGTACAGCTCTGTATCATTCTGCGCTTCCAGAATGACGTCGATCGCTTCCGCGTTCTCGGGACCGACTACGCTGATGGTCAGATCCTGCCGGCGGGTGCTGGGGGCAACGCTGATGGTCGGGGCGGGAAGCGTGGGGCTATCGGTGATGGTCAGGGTGATCCTTTCAGTATCGGGGCTGCTCCAGCCGTCACTGCTCACACCGAAGTTGAGGTAATATGTACCGGGGGACAGGTTGTAACTGCTGAGGTCGATCACACCGTCGCTCGATTCAGCATCGGCGAACCTATCTACACTGCCGTCTTCGAGCTCCTTGAGCACTGTACAGGTGAAAGAGGCTGCGTTTTCGCACTCAACGGTGAAGACCAGTGATTCGCCAGACGTAATGGTCAATGTCTCGTTCAGTACTGTGCCGTTATAGGAAATGGTGGGGACATCGAGTACTCCTGCCGGGGCAACAGTTATGATCTTTGTGACAGGTTCGGACCATATGCCGTTTACGCGCCCGTAGAAGGTATATTCGTTTCTGCCGATATCTGCATATAGTTTGTCAGTGGGCCCGTATCCACCAGAAAGGCTGGAGCCGCGTACGTCATCGGTTTGCTCACTATAGACCCACCAGGCCAACGCGACAGCATCGGCCCCGGGAACGGAATAGGTCAAGTCATCCAATTCGCTGTCGCCGTAGCTGAACTCGGTTTCGGTTACAGACAGGTCGACGGTGATCGTGGGCAGCTCAGCATCAGCCAGGGTAAACTCACAGATTGTCTCCTCACTGTCCGCGATCGTTTCAGAAGGCTCTTCGCCATAAGACCATGTATAAGCCTTCATGCGGATCTGGTAGGTGCCGGGCGTCCGGAAGGCATATCCCCCAAGCTGGACGGTATCGTTTGCGCTGTAGGGATCATAATCATTTATGCCAATGCCTTCTACGGTTTCGAAATTGCCGCTGTCATTGATGAAACCTACCGACAGGCTGACCCGCTCGGTGCCCTCGGCGCAATGATAATCGAAGCTTACATCCCTGCCGATGGTGCTGCCGGTGATCAAGTTGGAAATGACCGGGGCAGGGAGCTGTGATTCGCCGAGGTAGTGGACGACAGCAGAAGAGAGGATGTCGTTCCCAACTTCAATTATAATGCTGTTGAAATCTTCTTCCGTGCCAGCATAATAGATATCAATTGGGGAGTTGAATCCTTCAAAGGCTCCCAGACAGATTCTTGTGACTGAAACCGGGATACGGATATCTACCAGGTTTTGGCATCCCTGGAAAGCGAATTCGCCAATCTCTGTGACACCTTCAGACAAAACTACGTGAATGATCTGCTGATTTTCTAAAAACGCCATGTTCTCCCAGGTCCCCGCGCCGCTGACGGTCAGGGTGCCGTCCGACGTCAGTGAATAGGCAATACCGTCGCCAATAGAGCCCGTCAGCGGCTGGGACGCGATATCGCCATCGGTGCAATGTATGGTGTTGAACAGAAGCAAATCGTTGCCGGCGGAAATGCTGACCATGCTCCATTCTTCCGTGGTCCCGGCATATTCGACATGCGTCAGATGATCCGCATACTTGAAAGCGTCGGTATCAATCGTCGTGAGGGAACGCGGCAGGAATACGCTCTGAACTCCGGAATCGGCGAACGCATCATTGCCGATAGCTTTTATCCCTTCCGAGAGTGTAACAGCAGTCAGAGATTCACAGCGCTGGAACGCGCTCGCGTAAATGGCTGTTATCCCCGAGATTGTTGTCAGGCTGCCGCTGTAGCCGCCGGGCACGCGTATCAGTGTCGTCTTGTCTTTGGAATAGAGGATACCGTTTTCAGCGGCATAATTTGGATTGTTCGTAGATACATGGAACGCGGTCAGATAATCGCAGCCGTTGAAAACAGACGCCTGATAGTTACTGTAATGTTCCGGCAGAGTAATCTCGGTGATCTTGCTGTTCCAGAACGCTTGATCTCCGATAGTCTCCAGTGAGCTGGGCAGTGTGACGGACGAGAGGAAGCTGCCGATGAAGGCGTCATCTTCGATTATGATGACCCCTTCAGGGATGGTAAGTGTGCCTGTTTTTGCGGTGGGGCATTCGATCAGTGCGGTCTTTGCTCTGTTATACAGGACTCCGTCAACAGCAGTATAATTTGGGTTTTCAGGATCAACAGCAAATTCGGTCAGCTTATACCAATAGGAGAATTCGCTGGGCGGAATGTCAGTGACGCCGCTTCCGTAATAAACCTTCACAACGTCCTGATAGAATTCAGCGGGAATGCCTTCCGTATTGAAGCTGCCCGTGCCGCTGATGGATAACAGGCCGTTGCTGTCCAGCGTCCAGGTCAGGTTGCCGCCGTTCGCGCCACAGGTGCCGGAGGCGGCAATGGTAGCGGGCTGATAGTTATAATGCTTATTTGCAGAGAACAGGGTATTGTTTCCTTCTCCAATCGAGATGCTGTTCCATTGTTCTTCGGATCCGGTGTAATAGATGTCCGTCAGGCTAGTGCAGTTATGGAAAGCATACACGCCAATGCTGGTGACACTATCCGGAATCGTGATGTTCACCAAGCTAGTGCAGCCGGTGAAAACTCTGTTACCAATGTCAGTAACACTGTCTGGAATTGAAATGTTGGTCAGACCGGTGCAGCCATAGAAAGCATACTTGCCAATATTGCCAACACCATCCTCAATCTCGACGCTTGTGACATTGGCTCCCCAAGGTGCAGAGGAGAGTTCTTCTCCGTCGGAATAGGTGATGCCATATTCCTCCATTGCGCCAGTGCCAGAGATGGTCAACATTCCAGTGTTGTCCAGCGTCCAAGTCAGGTTTTCTCCGCAGGTATTTATAGGATTTTCAAAATGAATATGTCCATTATTTAGAAGAGTTGATAAAATTGTGTTGTTTTCGATATTTATAGTGTTCCATTGTTCTGATGTTCCGTTATAATAAATATCGCATAAGCTATTGCAGTTATAGAATGCATCTGCCCCAATACTATTTATACTGGTTGGAAGCGAAACAGTGGATAAGCTAGTGCAGCCATAGAATGCACAACCACGAATAATAGATGCGCTGTCTGGTAAAGAAATACTGTTTATTTCCTTACAACCACTGAAAGAGAACATCCTGATAATATTTACGCCGTCAGGAATCTCAACTGTTCCGCTAATTCCTTCCGGGCATCTTAATAAGTGAGATTTATCTTTGTTATATAGAATACCATTGGTACTAGAAAAGGTCTGATTATTTTCATCTACATCAATGCTGATTAGGCTAAAACAGTTTTGCCATGTTGTTGTAGTATTTATAGTAGAAACGTTACGTGGAATAAAAACGCTCGTCAAATTATGACAATTACAAAACGCTGCATCTCCAATACTTGTAACACTTTCAGGAATTGAAATGTCTGAAAAAGTATAACAAGCCTCAAATGCTGAATTTCCGATGCTTGTTACGCCGTTTTCAATAATGACTGAGTCAAAGTCAGAACCATGCATACGTATCCATGGCGCATTATCGTCAGTGTAATCAGTCATTTTTCCTGTACCACGGATGGTTAGAACTCGATTCTTGTCTAACTTCCAAGTCAAGTTTGTACCACAAGTGCCAGACGCATATGTAACATTTAATTTGATTGTTACTTCGCTGGATATAAAACCTGTCTTTTCTGCAATGATGTACAATCTATAGATGCCTTCTGAAGTTAAGTATTGAGAAAAGAGATACATTTCTCCATTATTTGCATATTCTTCAACAATAAGAGTATCGGTGGCGTCATTATAAATCCTATACAGTATCGTTTCTGCTGTTGGAGCTTTGATTGTAAACTCCATTGGCTCATTAAAAAAGAGCGTGCATTCATCATGAACAGTTTTGTTTCCATAAGTGGTAACTACGGGGTCTGGCAGTTTTTCTTTCAATTCGCCATTCAAATCATTAAAATACTCCCCGTAGAATGGACACTTGAATTTAACCCGATCCCGGTATGTGGACATTCAAAATAGCCATGATCCCGTAATGTGGACAGAAGAAAGAG
>CACWHI010000015.1 GCA_902760595.1 uncultured Eubacteriales bacterium | reverse complement strand
GTTCGCGTGGATTGGCGTACGCTCCTTGCGTGCACTGCAACCGATCGAAGCGATCCGCGGCATCAGTGCGCGCAGCCAGCGCCATACGGTACGCCCACTCAACCGCATGCCGGGCAATGCGCGCACGGCGATCAGCCTGCAGCAAGCCGCCGCATCCCCCTCGCGCAACCTGCTCGTGGGGTGCATGGCGTTCCTGATGACCCTGATCGTCAGCTTCGCCGCAGTGCTCACATACAACGCCACGGTCAAACCGGACAACCTTTACAACACGCTGTCCACGGAGACGCCACAGGTTGTCGCCACACCAGCCCAAGGAGAAACCACTGAGGCGATGCAACGCATCCGTGCGATTCCCGGCGTACAGAACGTGATCGCATACACCACGGCGCGCGTCGGTGTCGACGGCACCCAACTGCCCGCTTTCGTGAGCGACGACTTCGACGCCGCCAGCAACGACATCCGGTACGACGGCAACCACCACGCCACCGCGCACGAGATCGCCAGTGTCCCGCCCCTGTGGGTACGCTTTCGGATGCCTTCCTTGCCAGAACGAAAAATCCGGGCACAATCTTTCGCTGCTTTAACCTGAGATTAGTATGAATTGCGGGCTGTCATTGAAACCGCGGCAGAGTTCGGACCACGGTATTTCAAGCAGATGGCCGGTCATGACAACTATCTGTATTTTCATGTTACCCGGGATGAGGAACCGGGCAAAATAATCACATTGCTGAAAGCCGAAAACAAGTGTTATACTATGCCTTGCGGGGTGATATCTGTTCCGGAAAGCTGTCCCCTTCGGTTGAAAATGAGCATTCGGGACGGATTTATTTCCTTCGCGTGGGCGGCAGAGGGTGAAGTCTGGCATCTCATGGGGGATGAGATGGACGCGTCTTTCCTGTCTGACGAAGCCTGCAACGAGGGCTGGTTTACCGGTACGAGGGCGGGACTTTGCTGCCAGGCTCTGACGGGAAACCGGTTGCCTGCGGATTTTGATTATTTTGAAATGAGGGTGATCGAAGAATGATCGAGCTCCTTGTGCTGGATCAGAAAAACTCGGTGCTCGCCCGGGCGGCTCATGAGGACACCGCGCTGCTGTGCGTGGACAGGGAATGGGAGAAGGGCGACCATATCACGATCGTGTCCGGCCCGGGCAGCCATCTGATGGTTCAGATGGATGTGGCGCTTGCCGAAGGGGAGGTCTATCTACCGACGGGAAAAATGGATTGGCCCATTCCCCAGGGAGAGCACCGGCTGGCTTACGCACCGGGGACGTTTGAAGGAAAACGGCATATCGTCACAGCCCGAAAGATGACGCCGGACGAACGGCAAGCCATCCGCGATCTGGCCCGTAATCCTGCGGATCTGCGGGGGGATACCGATTTCTGCCCTCATTGCACCGCTAACGTGGAAACGAGGAACGAATCCGTCTTCGCCGCGCGGAATGTCATCGACGGGCTGCGGTTCAATACCTCCCATGGGGAATGGCCTTTTGAAAGCTGGGGCATCGGCGCGCGGACGGATGCCTGGTGCAAAATCGACTTCGGTCGCGAAATCATCGCCGAGCGCATGGCGCTGACCCTGCGGGCGGATTTTCCGCACGACGCCTACTGGGTATCGGGCCACGTGGTGGATTCCAACGGAAACGAAACCGCCTTTGACCTGCAGAAGACCGGCGAGCGGCAATGGATCGATTTGGGCGGACGGCGGGTGCGCTGGCTGCGGCTGGAACGCATGGTAAAGAGCGACGATCCGTCCGCGTTCCCGTCCCTGCGGGCGTGGGAGGTTTACGGTATGGACATCGAGGAGGATCAGTGACGGGCCTGTCCGGTTGATCAGAATGGCTGCCTGGCCGCGTTGGCGTTGACGTAGATCAGGGCGTCCGGGTGACGCTGCAGCAGGGTGGCGGGGAAGGCGGGGGTCACCTCGCCGTAGGCGGCCCGGCGGACGACCGCACGGTGCCAATCCCGGAATACGCCCAGGCGCACCTTTCGGGCGGCGAAGATCTGCCGGAAGCCGATGGTGACGCAGTAGGGCGGCATATCCTCGATGGCGCCGCCCAGGTCGCCGATGGCGTTGGCGGTGAGGGTCTCGCGCGAGATCGCCAGCACCCGGGTGGGCAGGGACAGGAACGCCTCGACGGGCAATCCGGGCTGGGGCTCGTTAAAGGCCAGATGGCCGTTGATGCCGATCCCGCCGAAGCAGATGTCCGCGCCGCCCAGACGTTCTAAGAGCGCGTCGCCCCGGCCAGGATCGAGGGGATCGGGATATATGCGCTGTTCAGGCGGCACGGTCAGGGCGGGATCGATCCGGCCGTACACCTGTTTTTCCATGAAGCCGATGAAGCTGAGCGGATCCTCCGGCGGGATCTTTGTGCGCTCGTCCAGCAGGTATTCGTCCATGTTGAAAAACCAGCAGTCTTTCAGGCTGACGCGGCGCTCGTTCACCAGCCGCACGAATATGGGATACTGGCCCACGGGCCCCACCGGTACGATGAACACGGTGCGCCGCCCCCGGGCGTTGTTCTCCTCAATGGTTTCCACCATTTCCCGGGCCATTTCATAAAAGACCTCTCCCGATTCGCCCAGGCATTTCAGCGGGATTTTCGTGCTTTTTCCCAGCTCGGCGGCCGGGATCCGGTAATAATCGTGCATATTGTCTCCTCCACGGAAGCGGGGCCGCTCCGTTTCCGGAACGGCCCCAGTGATGAGCTGTTTTGATCAGTTGAAGGCGTCCTTCATGTTGTCGAACAGGACGTAATCGGTCACGGGCACTTCCTTCTCCACGGCGCCGGTCTTGATGAAGCCCTGCTGCTGCACCTTGTAATAGCTTTCCATGGTGCCGTCTTCCAGGAGCGCCTTGATCTCGGCGCTGTTGGGCCAGGCGGCGTCGCCGGTCTGGTTCATGGCGACCTGCAGGTCCTGCGCGCACTGCGCGGCGACCCAGCCGGCGACCTGCTCATAGTTGTCGGGGTTGGAGGCGAAGTCGATGGCCTTGTAGAGGGCGCGGGTATAGCGCTTGACCAGGTCCTTGTTCTCCTCATAGTACTTGGGCAGCACGATCCAGGAGGCCAGGGACACGTCGCGGTCGGCAAAGTTCACATTGGAGCAGAGCGGGAACACGTCGCCGCCGCAGGCGTTGATGATGATGCCGGTGGAGGGGCTCCAGCAGGCGCAGGCGTCGATGGTGCCGGAGATCATCGCGTTGGCCAGCGAGGAAGCGTCCATTTCAAAGGCCTGAATGTCCTCCCAGACGAGGCCGGCGTCTTCCAGACAGTAGCGCAGGATCATCTCGGAGGACGTGCCGGAGGCGTAGCCCACCTTCTTGCCCTTCAGCTGGGACGCGGTTTCGATGCCGGCCTTTTTGCTGGCGAGCACGGCGTCGGAATTGCCGATCTGGCTCATGCAGAAGATCTTGGCGCGACCGGCGATGCACAGCTTGTGCGCGCCGGGTCCGATGTAGCCCAGGTTGATGGAGCCGTTTTCCATGGCGGCGATGATGGTGGGGCCGTCCGCGAACTCATAGAGGGTCACGTTCAGGCCCTCTTCGGCGAAATAGCCCTTCTGGATGCCGGTGACGACAGACCACAGGGATGCGTAGTTGGGCATGTAGGCCACGTTGATGTCTTCCGCGGAGGCAAAGGCCGCCGCGGACAGGCACAGGGCCAGCGCGAGGAGCAGGGCGAACAGTTTCTTCATGGGGGTACCTCCTTTTTTATTTAACGGGCATCGTGTCCCGTTTGGATCCGGGTCAGCGGGGGCCTTCCTTCGGCCCCAGGAAGCGCATGACGCGCAGGGGCTGGTTTTCGGCTGCTTCGATTTCCAGACCGGGCGCACCCGCCGGAACAAAAAACTGCGCGGTCTTTTCGAGCACGGCCTGCCGGCGGTCCGTCCGCACGGCGCCGCGGCCTTCCAGGACGTACAGGCCGTAAAATGAGGGGACGGCGGGGAGCTTCAGCTTTCCGGACACCCGGATCTCTTCCAGCGCAAAGCAGGGCGTGCGGTCATAGCCGATGAGCGAGGAGACGCTGCCGGAGCCTGTTTCCAGGATCTGCGCCGCGTCTGTGAAGCACCTGCCGCGGACTTTGCCGCGCGTCATGCCCCGGTAATGGAATACGTCGAACATGCTGTCAAAGCCGATGCCCTGGTGACACATGCTGTCGGCGACGTGAAAGCCGCTGGGCGTGACGCGCTCCGTGCGGATGGTATAATCCGTCGGCTCCTGGATCTCGATCAGGAAGCAGCCCGCGCCGATCGCGTGGGGCGTGCCGCCTTCCACCAGAATGGTATCGCCCGGCTGCACGGGAAACCGGTGCAGGGCGTCCAGCATGCCCCGGATGTCCTGGCACTCGAACAGGCCCTTCCACTTCTCCCGGGTGATGCCCGGCCGGAAGCCGAGATACACGCAGGGTTCTTCCCCGTTAATGCGACGGGTATCCAGAATGTGCCAGCATTCCGTCTTTCCATATTCGCTGTGGAAGAGGCGCCTGGCCGTGGCTTTGTCCGGGTGCACCTGTACGCCCAGGCGCTCGCTGCTGTCGATCAGCTTGACCAGCACGCCGGGATCCGCGCGGCTCTTCCCGAGCCAGCGCTGCGGATCGCTTTCCAGCAGGGCGCGGAGCGTCTGGCCGTTTTCCTCGATCCGGCTCAGCCCGTCGGCGCCGGCCGCCCGGTCCGCGTTGTTGGCGGCGGTGACGGACATGATCCATTCTTCCGGGAAATGATCGTCTTTTCCCTCCGTCCGGCCGTGCAGCCGGTCCAATAAACGGCCTCCCAGATAAGCGCGCCATACGCGGGGGTTATCCAGGCGGATCGGGAAAGCTTCGTCCATGCTGCCCTCCTGCGGGAAATGTTCACTGTTTGAGCGGTCCGCTTATTTGCGTACCTCCAGGTATTCCTTGTAGACCTGCTCCCAGATATGGTTGCGCAGCTCCATGAAACGGGGGAGCAGCTTGGTTTCCTGGTTCCGGGGATAGGGGATGTCGATGTCCACGATCTCCTTGATGCGGCCCGGGCGGGCGGACATGATGATGACCTTCTGCGCCAGCAGGATGGCTTCGTCCACGTCGTGGGTAATAAAGAAGCAGGTCTTCATATCCTTTTCCCAGGTTTCCAGCAGCTCAGACTGCAGCTGCGTCCTGGTCTGGGCGTCCAGCGCGCCGAAGGGCTCGTCCATCAGCAGCACCTCTGGATTGGCGGCGTAGGCCCTGGCGATGGCGACGCGCTGCTTCATGCCGCCGGACAATTCCTTGGGATAATGGTTGGCAAACTTTTCGAGGTCGACCTTTTTCAGGTATTCGAGGGCCTCGGTTTCCGCCGCCGCGCCCTTGACGCCCCGCATATTCAGGGCAAACATGACGTTTTTCTTGACCGTCAGCCAGGGAAACAGCGCGTATTGCTGAAAGACGACGCCACGCTCGGTGCCGGTGCCGGTGATTTCGTGGTCGTTGCAGTAGGCCTTGCCCGAGGTGGGCATCTGCAGGCCGGCGATAATGTTCAGCAGGGTCGATTTGCCGCAGCCGGAAGGCCCGACCACGCAGATGAATTCATTTTCGCAGATGTCCAGGCTCACGTCGCGCAGGGCTTCGGTGGGGCCGTTGCGGGTCTCGTACACCTTCGACACGTGGTCGATGCGCACCTTCAGATTTCGCGCTTCTCCTGCCATGAGGTGAGCCTCCTTTCCAGCAGCTTGATCAGCTTTTCGATGACGATGCCGATCACGCCGATGATGATGATGTACAGCAGCATGGGCTTGGTCTCGAAAGCGTTGTTCAGCGAGCGGATGCGCATGCCCAAGCCCGCCATGGCGCCGGTGGATTCGGCGGCGATCAGGGTCGTCAGGGCCACGGAAGCGCCCAGCCGGATGGCGGTCAGGATGAAGGGCAGGGAGGCCGGCGCGATGACGCGGATA
This sequence comes from uncultured Eubacteriales bacterium, assembly GCA_902760595.1. Taxonomy (GTDB): domain Bacteria; phylum Bacillota; class Clostridia; order Christensenellales; family Aristaeellaceae; genus UBA4246. Next base: position 72,332 of record CACWHI010000015.1, on the reverse strand, counting down.
AAAATATCCTTGTCGGAGGCGCCCAGCACCCGGGCCGCCTTGATCAGGGTCTCGTCGATGTTGATGACGCCCTGGTAAATGGTGATGCACATGGTCAGGAAGGTCGCCAGCGTGATGACGATGATCTGCGGCTTGCGGCCGACGCCGGCGGCGATGACCACCAGCGGCACATAAGCCAGCGGCGGGATATTGCGGATGAACTCGATCCAGGGCTCAATGATATTGCGGACCGGCTTGTACCAGGCCATCAGGATGGCCACCGGCAGGGCGATCACAAAGCCCAGACCGAAGCCCGACAGCACGGAGATCATGCTGGAGGAAATGTCCTTCCACAGCACGCCGCGCTGGATCATGACGGGCAGCTGCTTCATGGTTTCCACCACATTGGGGAAGCACCGGGACGTGGCGGGCAGCACGGACAGGATATACCACAGCACCATGGCCGCCAGGAAGGAGATCAGCAGCCACATTCTGTCCGGGATCCGGAAACGGCTTTTCTGAGCACCGGGTTGATTCTTCTGCATCGGGCAGATTCCTCCTTTTCGCGGGGGTCGGGCAGAGGGAATGGGGAGCCGTCTTATCCGCGGATGAAATATTTGTCGATACAGCAGGCGGCGGCGCCGACGGCACCGGCGTATTCGCCCATGTCCACCGGCACGACGCGCAGCGCGTCGTCATCCGGCAGAAAGGCGAAGCGCGTCAGCGTTTTTTCCACGGCGTCGGCGTTCTGGCGGTTGGTGAACACCGGCCCGCTCAGCAGCACCAGGTGCGGGTTGATGATGTCCACGATATTCGCCAGCGCCACGCCCACATAGAACATCGCCTGAGCCATGATTCCGCACACGAGGGGATCGCCGGCCCGCTGCGCTTCCAGCACGTGGTACAGCCTCAGCGCTTCCGGGTCGGGACAAAGGTCCCGCAGCAGGGTCTCTTCCCCGCTGCGCATCCGCTTTCTGCATCTGGCCAGGATCGCGTTCACGCTGGACAGCGCTTCCAGGCTGCCGGGCAGGCCGAATTCGGCTTCCTCCTGGGAATCGGGCTTCAGGATCATCTTGCCGATCTCGCCGGCGGCGGCGTCCTCGCCTTTGAAGACGCGGTTGCCCAGCACGAAGGGGCAGGCGATGCCGAAGGACACGTGGCACAGGGCGAAGGTGGTTTCGCCTTCCAGCAGCTCCGGCCAGAACAGGCTGATCGCGGTGCTGCGCGCCTTGACGTTGTTTTCGAGCCGCACCGGCAGCCCGGTGAAGCGGCTGATCTCGTCCGCCAGGGGCTGGCCGCGCCAGGACGCGCGCTCCAGCATGTCGTTCTTGACCTGGCCCCGGTGTGAATTCACGACCCCCGGGGTCGAGATGCCGATGCCCAGCAGCTTATTCCAGAGCTCCGGATGCTCCTGGCGGATCAGGGACAGGATGCCCTGCAGCTGATGCAGCATGACGCTGTAGTCGTCGCTCATGACCTCGTAGCTGCCGCAGGCCAGCACCTTGCCCCGCATATCGCACAGGCTGAAACGGGTGCCGTCGCGCCCCAGGGACAGGCCCAGCACCGCGTAGCGGTCCCGCCGCAAATCGATCAGGATGGGCTTCCGCCCGGTACCCCTGGGCTGGGAGGCAGTGCCGTCGTCTTTCAGCTCCTCGATAAAGTCCTGCGAGATCAGATCCGCGGTGATATTGGTGATGGTGGCGGGAGTCAGCCCCAGCTGCGCGGCGATCTCGGCCCGGGAGATGGGGGCCTGCCGGTACAGCATCAGTTTGACGGCCTCCAGGTTTTCCTGCTTTACGGTGCCGTTATTCCGTCCGGATGTTGCTGCCATCTTGGGTTGTTCCTCTCTTGTCAAAAACGGGAATATCTCAGCTAATATTATACAGTCGTTCTGTTCGTTTGTCAATTGAATTAACAAATTGTGGAATCGCGGGCCCCGTTCCTTCAGTGGCCTTGTCGGTCAGATGCCGGTAAAGAAACGCCGTGGGCGGGCCGGATCACAGGCCCGTTTCCACGGCGAGTCCGCGCGAAATGGGGGAGCTGACCCTGCGGGGGCTCAACCGGACGCAGGGCCAGGGAAAGGGCGGGATTACTGGAGCGCGGCGTAGTCGGCGGCGGTGTAGGGCTGACCGGCGACCCAGTTGCTGAATTCCAGCTCGGAGAAGTCGATGCCGACGGCTTCGCAGGCGGTCTTCCAGGCGTTGGTTTCAGCGTCGGACAGGGCGGCCAGGTAGTCCATGGGCTCGTCGATGGCCTGGCTCAGGATACCCTGGGCGATGCTGGCCAGCGAGGGCGTGGTGCCGACCACGGTGGAGTAGAAATCGTAGAACTTCACGTTGCGACTGGTGGCGATCGGAATATCGATGCACTGGGAAGCCGCTTCATAGTATTCCTTCATGACCGGGTCCACCATGTTGGCTTCGTTGACGCCCTTGATGACGGAGACATAGGAGCCGGACTTGACCACGTCCGCCTGGTAATGATAGGTCTCGGTGTCGTAGAGGGCCTTCAGGTAGCGGGCAGCGGCCTCGGGATACTTGGTCTTGGAATAGATGCCCATCCACGGGATGCTTTCCACGTTGGCTACGTAGCCGTTGTCAGCGCCCTTGGGAGGCACCATGACGCCGTAGTTCAGCTCGGGGTGGTCGTTGGCCCAGGTGCCGATGCACCACAGGCCCTGGCACAGGAAGGCAGCCTTGCCCTGGGCGAAGAGCTCGCGGGCTTCAGGCGCGGAGATGGAAGCAGTGTCGGGATACAGGCTGCCGTCCTCCACGATGCCCTGCAGCAGCTCTACGGCCTTGCGGACCTCTTCGGTGTCATAGGGCACGCGGCCGTTCACGGTCAGGGCGCGGTTGTTGATGGAGATCTTGCCGCCGGCGGACTGCACCAGCGCGCGGAACAGGATATCGCAGCGGTTGGCCTGGTTGCCGCCTTCGATGAGGCCCCAGTAGCGGCCGGCGCCCTTTTCGGTGATGGTCTTGCAGGCGGCGCGGAAATCCTCAAAGGTCTTGGGCACTTCCAGGCCGCACTCGGCCAGGATGTCCTTGTTGTAGAAGAACATGGAGTTGCTCAGGGAGCCGGATTCCGGCAGGGTGTACAGCACGCCGTTCTTGCGCTGCACGCCTTCGGACAGGGTGCCGTCCAGGAAGGTATCCAGGAATTCCTGAGGCAGGTAGTCTTCCAGGGGCAGGAACCAGTTCTCGGCCACGGCGGTGGACAGGTTCAGTGTGGTGGGCACGGGGAACAGGTCCGGGCCTTCGCCGTTCTGGATCGCGCCGACCACGGTGCTGTTGAACTGGTCGATGGTCAGCTGGGTGTACTCGATCTTGATGTCGGGGTTGTTGGCCATGAATTCTTCATGGAATTTCTGACGGTATACCAAGGTGGAGTCAGACCAGTCGTACACCCGCAGGGTGATGGGCTCGTCCGCCAGGGCGGTCAGGGAGCCGCACAGGCTCAGCACCAGCGCCGCGGCCAGCAGCAGGGAGAAAAGCTTTTTCATGGGAGGTACCTCCTTATTATTATGTGATGCACTTCGCGTGCAAAACATCGTGATGAGGGATCAGCCCTTCACCGCGCCGGCCATGCCGTTGATGAAGAACTTCTGGAACGCGATGAACACGACGATGATGGGCACCATGGCGATCGCGCCGCCGGCGCAGATGCCGGTCCAGTCCACGGTGTTCTCGCCCTTGAAGGCATACAGGCCGACGGCCAGGGTGCGGGCCGTGGGGTTGTTCAGGGTCAGGATCAGGGGCAGCTGGAAGGCGTTCCAGGTCCACAGGGATTCCATGATGATGACGGTGGTGGAAATGGGGGAGGACAGGGGCATCATGACCTTGACGAAGGTGCGCAGGAAGCCGCAGCCGTCGATCTTGGCCGCCTCCTCGAGCTCGTTGGGCACGGTGGAGTAATAGCTGGAGAACAGCAGCAGGAACACCACGTGCGCGCCGCCCGCGCCGGAGAGGATCAGGCCCAGCCGGGTGCCCAGCAGGCCCATGCCCTTGACGATCTGGTAGACCGGGATCAGGGTGGACACCAGCGGGATGCAGATGGAGGAAAGGAAAATGGCCATCAGCGCGCTACGGCCCACAAACTTGTACCGGCCCAGCACATAGCCCGCCATGTTGGTCATGATCAGCACCAGCAGCACGGAGAACACCGTGACGATGACGGAGTTGAAGAAGTATACCGCGAAGTTGGCTTTGCTCCAGACACGGGAGTAGTTGTCCAGCGTCCAGGTGGCGGGGAACAGGGTCAGCTGCTCCTTAAAGAAATCCGCCTGGGGCTTGAAGGAGGAGATGATGGTCCATACGATGGGGTAGATCCAGATCAGGGAGCAGAGGATCAGCACGGCGTTGATGACGATACGTCCGGGCCTGGGCAGCCTGACGCGCTTGGCGGCCGCTGTCTGCTTGGTCATTTCCATAATCGTTTTCCTCCCTTCTTACTGCAGCTTCTGCAGCTTGCCCTTGAGGGCGTTGAGCACCGCGCCGATGATGATAACCACGATGCCGAACATGGTAGCCGCCGCGGACGCGTAGCCGAAGCGAGGCAGACCCATATCGGAGGTGAAGGCGGTGCGGTACACGAAGGTGGCGATCACGTCGGTGGCGAAGAAGGGGCCGCCGCCTGTCAGGGTCTGGATCAGGTCGAAGGCCTTCAGGGAGTTGATGGTGCACAGGATCAGGATGATGCCGGCGGTGGGCGCGATCATGGGGACCACGACCTTGAAGAAGGTCTTTCCGCGGGTCGCGCCGTCCACGCTGGCGGCCTCGATGACATCGGCGGGCACTCCCTGCAGGGCGGCCAGCCAGTAGATCATGTAGGTGCCCATGTCCTTCCATACGGATACGATGACCACGGTGCGCATGGCGTACTTGGCGTTGCCCAGCCAGTTGATGTTCTTGTCGATCAGGCGCAGGCTCTTCAGCACGTAGTTGATGATGCCGTTGGAGGACCAGATGAAGATCATCACGATACCGACGATGGAGGCAGTGACGACCACCGGCACGAACAGGGACACACGGTAGGCCGTGCGGGCCCTGAGCTTTTCATCGTTCAGCAGGTAGGCGAAGAAGAGGGAGATGGTCACCTCGAGGGGGACCACCATGATCATATAGCGGAAGCTGTTTCTGAACGCGCCCCAGAATACGTTGTCCTTCAGCAGGTTCTGGTAGTTTTCCAGCCCCACGTAGGTCATGTTGCTGGTCATGCCGGACCAGTTGAACAGGGAGTAGTAGATCGAGCACAGGATCGGGTAGCCCTGGAACAGCAGGTAAAAGATCAGCGTCAGGGATACGAATGCCCAGCACCACAGGTTCAGCTTGATCCGATTTTTCCGCTGGATCGGGTTCTGTTTGACCTTAATGGCTTTCTGACTCATGCGCGTTCATCTCTTTCTCTTGGTTGATTTTCTCTGGCGGTTCATGCAGGCCTGTGTAGCGCTGCGCCACTTCGATCGCCCGGTATACGTCATAATCCCCGGGATATGCGTTTTCCCGCCGCCGCACCAGGCGGCAGAAATCCGCGAAGGCAGTGTCGGCGGCCTCCCGGTCTCCCCGGGTCAGGGCGGCGAGCGCGTCGCCGTAGGCGGCGTTCTGGCGGAGCGTGCTCTGATACCTGAGCAGGATGGGGTCGCTTCCGGGGGACAGCGCCGCTTCCTCCTCGCGCGACAGGCGGGCGATCTCCCGGTAGCGCGGCGTCAGGTCCGGGCGGGTGCGGGGGCCGTTGGCGTTGGCGTAATCGGTATCGCACAGGTCGGACACGGCTTCAAAGTACTTCCGGACGCGGGGAGCGGCCTCGCCGTACAGCGCTGAAAAGTAGTCGTCCCCGATGGTGTCCGGGCCGGCTCCGTCTCCCCACAGCGCCCGCCCCATCAGGTAAATGGGCAGCGCGTTGGGAAGGGCCACCCGCAGCTCCTGGCAGGCGATCATGCCCTGGAAGCCCAGCTCCCGCAGCCGCTCCGCGTCCCGGTACAGCGTGCGGGCGATCTTCATGTAGCCCGGGTCCCCGTAGTGCGCCCGGCCCAGGTGGTAGTCGAAGATAAAGGCGTCCCCGGGAAAGACCTGCCGCCAGGCGGCGTAGTACCGGAGGTTTTCCTCGATGCTCAGCGGCAGCGTCATCGCGTTGTGGGGGAAGGTGGGGCAGCTTCCTGACGGAAGCTCCCGGGGATAAGAGGTTTCAAAGCTGCGGGAGATAGGGGCGAACATCAGGATGAATCGCTCGGGATGACTGATCCGCGTCTCCCGCGGGGGACAGAGCAGCTCCTGGTAGAGCAGGAACACGATCCGGGTCGCCAGCCCGGCGGCCGTCAGGGCGGCGTCGATGCGGTTCAGGATGCGCACGTACTGATCGGACAGGGTACTGGCCCGGCAGGCCTCGCATTCGCACAGGTTGTTGAAGGTGTCGGCCAGCCAGAAGTGCACCGCGTCCGCCTCGGGGTGGGCTTTCGCGTAGGCGACGACGGCGTCTGTCAGCGCCTGCTGTACGTCCTCGCTGGTATAGCAGAGGTTGGTGTTGGCCGGGATGCCGCCGAAGAGGCGCCTCTGGCCGTGAAGCAGCGCGATCCGGTTCCGGAGCCGCTCCTCAGTCGGCTCCCGCTGCCGCTGCCAGCCGTTGCCCGGATAACCGAGCGCCTGAGACGTCCAGCCGTGACCGGCCCGGTGCAGCATCAGCCCCCGCTTCCGGATCCCGCGGACCAAAGCCGCGTCGAAGGCTTCCTTATCCGCCTCCGACAATTCCTCGGGCGGGATCAGGGGATTGTTCTCGTGCGCGTACCACCGCTCGAAAAAGACGTCCGGCCGGAAAAACTGGAGAAAACAGGTGTTCATGCCCGCCTTGGGCAGCCAGTCGATGTAGCTGAGCAGCTGTTCCAGGGAGACCGCGCCCTCCACGCACACGCCCCGGATCGTGTGCCTGGCCCGGCTGGCTTTTCTGGGAACGCACAGCTGGCGGGGATCGGTGAGGCGGGGGATCCTGGTGAAGTCTTCGCCAGGGGCGAAAAAACGGAACCCGATTTCTTTCAGGTAAGCATACGCGCCGATCAGGGCGCTGCGGGCGTTGCTGCCAGTGACCGTCACGGCGGCCGGCGTTGCTTCAAAGGAATAAGCGTCGTCCCGGCCGCACCCGCTGCATTGGACGCGAACCGGAGGGAGATCCGCTTCCCGCAGGCCCGCGGCCCGCAGGTACTTCCTGATTTCCGCTGCCGCGAAGGCCAGCGTGGGAGAGGCGGTCATTTCGCTCATGCCAGTGCTCCTGGAGAAAGGGGAAAAAGGGCGAATAATTAATTTAACGATTTAAATAATATCAGATGTTTCTGTATCTGTCAACTCTTTTTTTCCCTTTTTAAAAAAATCTATTGACATATAATACGAAATTTGATATTTTGTTAATTGAATTAATGAATCGGGAGCGTGATGCGCATGGAGCTGTATAAGGATCATACACAATCGGTTGCCGCACGGGTGGAGGATCTGCTTTCCAGAATGACCTTGGAGGAAAAAGCCGCGCAGCTGTGCGGCGACCTTCCCGCCGGATTCATGAAGGACGGACGGGTGTCCCTGGAATTGCTCAGGGAGCGGTTCCCCCATGGCCACGGCAGGTTTACCCAGTATTCCCTGGCGGGGATCGTGGATCCGGTGCAGATCGCCGAGATCAGCAATGCGCTGCAGCACTATTTTGTGGAAGAGACCCGTCTGGGGATCCCCGTGGCCCTGCAGTCGGAAAACCTGTGCGGCTATCCCGGCGCGGAGGGCACCCTGTTTCCGGCCCAGATCAACCTGGGCTGTACCTGGGAACCGGAGCTGGCGGAGGAAATGGCGGCCATCATCGGGCAGGAGAGCCGGGCGGTGGGCATCAACAGCGCCATGAGCCCGGTGATCGACGTTTCCCGGGATCCGCGCTGGGGCCGTACCTATGAAACCTACGGCGAAGACCCTTACCTGATCAGCCAGATGGGTATCCACTATATCCGCGGCATGCAGGGTGAAAAGAAGGACGGCCCCGCCTGCATCGCCAAGCATTTCCTGGGCTACGCCGAGAGCCAGGGAGGCCTGAACTGCGCTGTCAGCCGGATCAATGACCGGGAGCTGTACGAGGTCTTCGCGACTCCCTTTGAGGCGGCGGCCAAGGAAGCGGATGTGTCCGGCATGATGGCCAATTACGGGGAGATCGACGGGCAGTGTGTCGGGGCGAACAAAAAGATCGCCCGGACCCTGCTCAGGGACACCATGGGCTTTAGGGGCATGCTGACCAGCGACGGCGCGGGCATCATGAAGATGTACACCTACTTTCATATCGCCCGGACCTACAAGGAAGCGGGCCTGCTGGCGAAGAAGGGCGGTCTGGATACCGAGATCCCTGTGGGCGGCGCGTTCCGGCAGCTGCCCGATTATGTCCGCAGCGGGGAGCTGGACGAGGCGCTGCTGGATGAATCGGTGCGCCGTATCCTGACCATCAAGTTTGAATACGGCCTGTTCGAGCATCCGTATGTGGACGTAGACAATGTAAAAACCGCCATGACCAATGCTCATAAGGCCGAGGTCAGCCGAAAAATAGCGGAAAAATCGGTCGTGCTCCTGAAAAACGACGGCCTGCTGCCGTTGAAAAAGGGCATGAAGCTGGCGGTCATCGGGCCGCACGCGGACAATATGCGCTATCCCATCAGCGGCTATACCTATCCCGCCTATATCGAGATGATCAAGGCCGGGGTAGAGGATGACGGGAACGTGACCTTCAACGGGATCGCGGATGAAGCGGCTAAGGACAAGCAAGGAAACAAGCCGAAAAAGGGGACCAACAACATGTTCGCCTCCTTCATGGCGCTGTACAACGAGGAAGACCGGCGGAAGCTGGACGACCTGCCCTCCCTGCTCAGGAAAATGGGCTCCCGCAGCCTGAAGGATGTGCTGGAGGACCGCTTCGAGGTGACCTACGCCCAGGGCTGCGACATCATCCGGGAGGATGATTCCGGCTTTGCTGAGGCCGTACGGGCGGCGAAGGAAAGCGACGCGGTGATCCTGGCTCTGGGCGGAAACTGCGGTTGGGTCAACGTGACCGGCGGGGAAGGCAAGGATCGCAGCGGCCTGGGGCTGCCGGGCGTGCAGCAGCTGCTGCTGGAAGCTGTCTGCGCGGCCGGGAAGCCCGTGGCGCTGGTGCTGTATGGCCCAGGAGTGTTTGCGCTTCCCTGGGCCAGGGACCACGTGTCCGCCATGGTGCAGGCCTTCATGCCCGGCGCGGAGGCCGGGCGGGTCATCGCCGACGCGCTGGACGGCACCGTCAATCCCGGCGGGCATATGCCCTTCACGGTACCGCACCACATCGGCCAGCTGCCCATCGTGTACAACCACCGGGTGGGCTCGGGCTATTCCTCCGGAAGCGACGAGACCGCCAGCGCGATCTTCTCCGGAGGCTATGTGGACGATACGGACAGGCCCCTGTTCCCCTTCGGCCACGGCCTGAGCTATACGACGTTTGAGGTCGGCCCCATGTCCCTTTCTTCGGACGAGCTGCCCACGGACGGACAGATCGACGTCGGCTGCACGGTCAAAAATACGGGCGAACGCGACGGGGACCAGGTGCTTCAGCTGTACTATCATTTTTCCGGCGCGCACGTGATCCGGCCCAATATGCAGCTGGTGGCGTTCAGGAGGGTGCACCTGAAAGCCGGGGAAAGCAAAAAAATCGTCTTCCACCTTGAGGCGGCGGGCCTCGGCTACTATAATGAGGATATGGTTTTCGGCGTGGAGCCCGGCCCGGCGGAGCTGAAGCTGGGCGTGAGCGCCATGGACATCGCGGACGAGCGGGCCATCCGGCTGACGGGCCGGCCTGTGGACCTGATGGGCCGGCGCTCGTACACCTGCTTTGCGGAAGAGATCTGAACAAACGGGATGAAATAAGGAGGACGGCATGTTAGTTCCAATGCGGGCTATTCTGGAGGCGGCTGATACCTACGGCTATGGGCAGGGCGCTTTCAACATGAACAGCTTTGGTCAGGTGGAGGCGGCCGTACGGGTGCACGAGCTGCTGCACTCCGGCGCGATCCTGCAGGGAGCGGAGGCTTCCAACGCTTACATGGGCGGGGCGGAGGATTTTATGCACGGCACCATCGAGCAGAAGCGGAAAGGCGCGAAGGCGCTGGGCGACGCGGTCAAAGCCTGCGGCGAAAACAGCCCGGTGCCCATTGCCCTGCATCTGGACCACGGCAGGAGCCTTGAGAGCGTCAAAGCCTGTGTGGAAGGCGGCTATACCTCGGTCATGATCGACGGCAGCAGCCTGCCTTATGAGGAAAACGTCGAGCTGACGCGCGAAGTGGTGAAGTACGCCCATCCCCTCGGCGTGACCGTGGAGGGCGAGCTGGGCGTGCTGGCCGGCGTGGAGGATCACGTGTTCTCGTCCACCAGCACCTATACCAATCCCATGCAGGCCATCGACTTTTTTAAAAAGACCGGCTGCGACGCGCTGGCTATCAGCTACGGTACCTGCCACGGCGCCAATAAGGGCAAGGATACGAAGATCCGCAGGGAGATCGCCCTGGCGACCAAGGAGTGCATGATGCACGAGGGCATTCACGGCTTCCTCGTCAGCCACGGCTCCTCCACCGTGCCCCAGGAATACGTGCGGCAGATCAACGAAATGGGCGGACAGCTGGAGAACGCCTTCGGCATCGACGTGAACCAGCTGGTGGATGTGGCGCACTGCGGCATCAACAAGATCAACGTGGATACGGACATCCGCCTGGCCTGCACCCGGAATATCCTCAGGCTGTTCCTGGATCATCCGGAGCTGCAGGCGAGCCCTGCCATCGGGGATATCTTTGCCCGGATGCGGGCCAACCCGAAGAATTTCGATCCCCGCAACTACCTGCAGTGCATGATCGACACTGTGATCACCGGGAACATTCCCAACACGGATGTGGAAAAGATCGTGGCCTGCATGAAGGACGGCGTCATGGAAGCCATCGCGCCGCTGCTGGTGCAGTTTGGCAGCTACCGCAAGAGTGAGCTGATCCAGCCGGTGACGCTGGAGCAGATGGCGGACCGGTATAAGAAGGAGGGCATCTGAGCATGAAGCACCTTTGTCTGAACCTGAAACGGTTTGACGTGCCCGCCGCCGTGGGCGGGGTCAACCGCCTGGCGGCGGGGAGCGAATGGGCTCCTGCGATCGTGAACGCGGTGAAGGAAGCGCTGGAGGCATACCGCGGCGAGGCCCGCTTCCCCATGTACTTCCCGGAGGCCCATGTGCTCCCGGCTGTAGCCGCGGCGGGCGCCGGCAGCATGATCGAGGTGGGGTGCCAGGGCGTGTACCGTCAGGACGTGGCGCCCGGAGTCAACTTCGGCGCGTATACCACCAACCGTCCCGCCGCCGCCATGAAGGCGCTGGGCGTCAGCAGCACCATCATCGGCCATTGCGAGGAGCGGGCCGATAAGCTGGGCGTGCTGCAGGAGGCGGGCGTCAGCGACATCGCAGCGGTGAACCGGCTGCTGAACAAAGAGATCGCCTGCGCTGTCGCCCAGGGGATGAGCGTCACCTACTGCATCGGCGAAAAGGCCGAGGAGCGGGGCCGCTGGCAGGAGGTGCTGGCGGAGCAGCTGGCCGTGGGCCTGGCAGGGATCGACAAACAGCGCGTGATCATCGCCTACGAGCCCATCTGGGCGATCGGCCCCGGCAAGACCCCTCCGGGAGCGGAGGTGATCGCGCCCATCGCCCGCTTTATCAAGGACCAGACCGGCGGGATGCCGGTGGTCTACGGCGGCGGCCTCAAGCAGGATAACGCGGCCATGCTGGCCTTGATCCCCGAGATCGACGGCGGCCTCATCGCCCTGACCCGGTTCCAGGGGGAGATCGGCTTCTATCCCGACGAGTATCTGGATATCATCCGCATCTACATGCGGCACTGCGCGAAGTAAGGAGGAACCACCATGCAGCTCCAGTTTGAATACGGCAACGGCTTTATGAGCGCCAACCTGCCCGACGATACCGATGTGTTCATCCCCGGTGAAACGGTGCCCGATCCGCCCTGCCTGCCCCAGGACTGGGACAGCCTGTACCAGGCCACGCTGGATTCGATCCGCCATCCCATCGGCATGGAGCCGCTGGCGGAGCTGGCCAGGGGAAAAAAGACCGTGGTGTTCGTGATCCCGGATATCGTCAAGGGCGGCTGCCAGGAAACCAGCCACCGCAAGGTCGCCATCCGCGCCTGCCTGGACGAGCTGTACTCGGCCGGGATCAGAAAAGAGAATATCCTGCTGCTCTTCTCCAACGGGCTCCATCCCCGCACGCCCATGAATGAAGCGAAAAAGATCTTAGGGGAGGAGCTGTTCAACGAGTTCTGGTATTCCGGCCAGATCACCAGCCATGACAGCGAGGATTACGACCACCTGGTGGACCTGGGCTTCACGGCCCAGGGTGACCACGTGATCATGAACAAATATGTGTTCGACGCGGACGTGGCCGTGCTGATCGGGCATACCCAGGGCAATCCCTACGGCGGCTATTCTGGCGGCTACAAGCACTGCGCCACCGGCATCAGCCACTGGCGCAGCATTGCCGCGCACCACGTGCCTCAGGTCATGCACCGGCCGGACTTCGTGCCCGTGTCCACCAGCAGCCTGATGCGCGATAAGTTCGACCAGCAGGGCATGTTCATGGAAGAGAAGATGGGCAAGAAGTTCTTCTGCTGCGACGCGGTGCTGGATACCCGGTCCCGGCAGATCGAAATCAACTCCGGCTACGCCAAGGAAATGCAGCCCGTGTCCTGGAAGACCGCCGACAAGCGGACCTATGTGCATTGGGCGGAAAAGAAGTACGATATCGTGGTCTTCGGCATGCCGACCAACTTCCACTACGGCGACGGCATGGGCACCAACCCCATCCAGATGATGCAGGCGCTGTCCGCCCAGGTGATTCGGCATAAGCGCGTGCTGTCCGACCACTGCGTGTTCGTCGTGCCCTCCATCTGCGACGGCTGGTTCCACGAGGAGCGCTGGCCCTACCTGAGAGAGCTGTACGAGATGTTCCAGCACGATTACATGCAGACCCTGCCGGATATGAACCGCTACGGCGAATACTTCGCCACCAACGAGGAATACATCCGCAAATACCGCTTCGCCAACGCGTTCCATCCCTTCCACGGCTTCTCCATGATGAGCTGCGGACACCTGGCGGAGATGCACACCAGCGCCATATATATCGTCGGCGCGCGGGAGCCGGGCATCGCCAGGGGCATGGGGCTCAAGACCCGCGCCACCGTCGAGGAGGCCATCGAGGACGCCAAGCGCAAGATCGTGGGCGACCATCCCAACATCCTCGCCCTGCCCAGGACCTTTACCACGGCGGCGGTGCATCTGTGCATGAAGAACCCGGAGGAGAACAGCCATTACCGGGACGGCGCGCCTGCCCATCCCTGCGGAGGCTGAGGGAAAAACGCATGGAACAATCCCGCGGAAAACGCCTGCTGACGCTGTTTTTCAGCATGCTGTATATCAGCGCCTTTACCTTTGGCGGCGGTTTTGTGATCGTAACCTTCATGAAACGCAAATTCGTGGATGAGCTGCATTGGATCGACGAGCGGGAAATGCTGGATATGACCGCCCTGGCTCAGTCCAGTCCCGGCGCGATCGCTGTCAACGCGGCCATTCTGGTCGGATGGAAGGTTGGCGGGTTTGCAGGAATGGCGGCGGCGGTGCTGGGCACCGTGATCCCGCCGGTAGTGATTCTTTCCGTTATTTCGTTGTTTTATAATCTGTTTGCCGAAAACCGCTACGTGGCCCTGGTGCTCAAAGGCATGTCCTGTGGGGTGGCGGCGGTGATCCTTGACGTATCCATCAGTCTTGGAAAGAATGTGCTGAAAGCCGGGCAGTGGGCGCACTATGCCGTTATGGCTGCCGCTTTCGTCGCTACCTTCTTTTTCAGGGTGAACGTGGTCTGGATCATCCTGGCCGCTGCCGCCGTGGGGGTTGTGCTGGCGCTGTACAGCCGGAAGGGGGGCGAACAGGCGTGATTCTGCTGCAATTGTTCCTGAGCTTCGTGCAGATCGGCCTGTTCTCCATCGGGGGCGGCTACGCCGCGATCCCGCTGATCCAGAACCAGACAGTTGACCTGCACCATTGGCTGACGGCGGAGCAGTTCATGGACCTGGCCACCATTGCGGAGATGACGCCCGGCCCCATTGCGATAAACGGCGCGACCTTCGTGGGCCTGAGGGTTGCCGGCCTGCCAGGCGCGATCATCGCGACCTTCGGCTGCATCCTGCCCTCGCTGTTTATTGTTTCGCTGCTGGCCTGCATTTATCGCAAGTACCGGGAGCTGCCCATGCTACAAAGCGTGCTGGCGTCCCTGCGCCCGGCGGTCGTGGCGCTGATCGGCGCGGCAGGGCTCAATATGCTGCTGCAGGTGGCTTTCGGCGGACGGCAGCAGATCAGCCTGGAAAACGCGCAATGGGGCGCGATAGCGCTGTTTGCCGCGGCCTTCTTCGCCCTGAGAAAATTCAAGACGAACCCCATCCTGACCATGATGCTCTGCGGAGCGGGCGGTCTGGCGCTGGGCCTGCTGGGCTTTTTGTAAAGGAGAAACCCACTTATGGAGAACAACCTGATCATTATCCACGGCGGCGGCCCCACGGCGGTGATCAATGCCTCGCTTGTCGGCGCTATCCGGGAGGCGCGGGCCTGCGGCGAGGTCGGCCGGATCTATGTGGCCATCGGCGGCACGGGCGGCCTGCTGAAAGATCACCTCCGGGATGTGACAGACCTGCCGGAGGACGCGCTGGAGAGCTTGACGCGCAGCCCCGCTTCCGCCATCGGCACCTCCCGGGACGCCATGGAAGCGCCGGAATATGAGGCCATGGTGCCCATCCTGGAAAAGTACGGCATCCGCTACGTGCTTATGAACGGCGGCAACGGCACCATGGATACCTGCGGAAAGCTGCAGCAGCGCTGCGCGGGCACCGATATCCGGGTCATCGGCATTCCCAAGACCATTGATAACGACCTGGCTGTCACGGATCACGCCCCCGGCTACGGCAGCGCCGCCCGGTATATGGCCGGCAGCGTGGCGGAGGTCTGCTGCGACGTGGAAAGCCTACCCATCCACGTGTGTGTGATCGAAGCCCTGGGCCGCAACGCGGGCTGGATCACCGCGGCGTCCGCCCTGGCGACGGACAGCTATGCTCATGGGCCTGATCTCATCTACCTGCCGGAGCGGGATTTCAGCGAGGAAGCCTTCCTCCGGGACGTCAAAAAACTGATCGAGGAAAAGCACCACGGCGTGGTGGTGGTCAGCGAGGGCCTGCACGGCCCGGGCGGGAAGCCCGTCGTGGATCCCATCTTCACGGTGGGCCGGGCGACCTATTTCGGCGACGTGTCCGCCCATCTGGCGCAGCTGATCATCAAAGAATTGGGCTATAAGGCCCGGTCCGAAAAGCCCGGGCTCATGGGCCGGGCGTCTATCGCCTGGCAGAGCGGAGTGGACCGCGATGAGGCGGAGGCCTGCGGCCGGGCGGCCGTCAGGGCGGCGGTCAGCGGGGAAACCGCGAAAATGGTAGCGCTTCGCCGGGTATCGGAGCGGCCGTACCGGGCCGAAACTTTCCTGGCGGATATCCGGGAAGTGATGATGACGGAGCGGAAGATGCCGGACGAATTCATCAACGCGGAAGGCAACGGCGTGACGGAGGCCTTCAAGGCCTGGTGCCGCCCGCTGCTGGGCGGTCCGCTGCCCCGGCTGATCGATCTGAGAGGAGAATGAAGCCATGCTGAATATCAACATCCGTGACAGCGCTGCCCGAGTGACGGAGGAAGCGCTTTTACAGGCCATACGGGACGCGGCGCCCGTCTTGAAGCGCGCCCAGGCAGGGGAGGAAAAGTACGCGGACAGCCAGGGCTGGCTGCGCCTGGAACAGTGGGCCGGGGAGGACTGGCTCCGCCAGATCGAAAGCATCGCCGAGCGGGTAAAAAAGACCTGCGACGCCTTTGTGCTCATCGGGGTGGGCGGCAGCAACAACGCCGCGCGAAGCGTGATCGAGGCCCTGAAGGAGGACGGCGGCGTGGAGATCATCTACGCGGGAAACACGCTGTCGCCCCACGCGCTGAACAAAATGCTGCGCTCCCTGGAGGGCAGGGATTACGCCATCGACTGTATCGCCAAGAATTTTGAGACCCTGGAGCCCGGCTCCTCCTTCCGGATCCTGCGGGAGGCCATGGCGAAGAAATACAGCCCCGAGGAGGCGGCGAAGCGCACCATCTGCACGGGCACATACGGTTCTTCCCTGGAAAAGCTGTGCCAACAGGAGGGCTATACCTTCGTCCCCTTCCCGACGGACGTGGGCGGGCGGTACAGCGCGTTCAGTTTCGTGGGCCTGCTGCCCATGGCGGTGGCGGGCATCGACATTCGCTCGCTGGTGCGGGGCGGCAGGGATATGGAAGCGCTGCTGCACGCAACGGACGCGGCGAGCAATCCGGCGCTCCGGTATGCCGTCCTGCGCAACCTCTATCACCGGCAGGGCTACGCGCTGGAAATGCTGGCCTCCTTCGAGCCCCAGCTCCGTTGGTTCAACAAATGGTGGGTGCAGCTGTTCGCTGAGAGCGAGGGTAAGGACGGGAAGGGCATCTTCCCGGTCGCGGCGGAGTATTCAGAGGAGCTGCACGCCGTGGGCCAGTACCTGCAGGACGGTGCGCCGCTGATGTTCGAGACCTTCCTGGATATTCAAGAGCCGACAGACCACCTGGTGATCCACAGCGACGGCAAGCAGGATCACTTCGATTATTTGAATGGCAAGGATTTCTGGGAGATCAACCGGGCGGCCTTTGACGCCACTGTGACCGCGCACAGCGCGAAAATGCCCTGCGTCATCTTAGAGATCGGGGCGCTGGACGCGTATCACTTCGGTCAGCTGTTTTACTTCTTCCAGTTTGCCTGCTATCTCTCCGGCGAGCTGCTGGGCATCAACCCGTTCGACCAGCCCGGCGTGGAGGCTTACAAGGGCTGGATGTTCAAGGCGCTGGGGAAATAAAATCCGGCAATGCAAAAGAGCAGCGAAGGGCTGCTCTTTTTGCATTGCAGTTTTTTGTTTGCTCTTATCCTTTGATCGCGCCGACCATCACGCCCTTGACGAAGTGCTTCTGCACGAAGGGATACAGGCAGATGACCGGGACGCTGGCAATGATAATGATGGCGTATTTCATGGTTTCAGCCGCCATCATTTTTTCGTACAGGCCGGTGCCGTCGCCCTGGGCCAATTCCTGGTTCTGCAGCAGGATCTCCCGCAGGATCACCTGCAGCGGCATACGGGAGCGGTCCTTCAGGTAAATGAGCGCGTTGAAGTATTCGTTCCAGTGCGCGACCGAGTAAAACAATACCATGACCGCGATGATGGATCCGGACAGGGGAAGCACCACGCGGAACAGCGTCTGCAGTTCGGTGCAGCCGTCCAGGTACGCCGCTTCCTTCAGCTCGTGGGGGATGCTGGACTGGAAAAAGTTTTTCATGACCAGCATATTGTAGGTGGTGATCCCCGTGGGCAGCAGCATGGACCAGATGGTATTGTACATGCCCAGCTGGCGCACCAGCAGATAGGTGGGGATCAGGCCGCCGGAAAAGAGCATGGTAAACGAGGCGACAAAGGTGAGCGGCCCGCGGAACGGCGTTTCCTTGCAGCTGAGGGGGTAGGCCATCATCGTCGTGAGTGCCAGATTGATCAGGGTGCCCAGCACGGTGTAGAGGATCGTATTCCCATAGCCCATCCAGATCCGGCTTTCGGCGATGACCATCTGATAGCTTTCAAACGAGATATTCTTGGGCCAGAACATCACCCGCCCCAGCAGCACGTCTTCCGGCTTGGAGAAGGAGGCGATGACGGTAAAATACAGCGGATACGCCACGACGATCATCAGCAGGACGCTGAAAAACAGGATCACCGCCTGAAAAACCCTGTCGCCGGCGGACTCTCTGATATGGGACGCGGGACGCGCAGAGGCATGCATCATCTTTCTCACCTCACCATAAGCTCTGGTCCAGTGTTTTGCGGCACACCGTGTTGGCGGTCACGATCAGGATCAGGTTCACCACCGAATTCATGAGCCCGACCGCCGTGGCATAGCTGTAATCGCTCTTCTGGATGCCGTTTTTGTAGACGAGCGTGGAAATGATCTCGCTGGTGCCGATGTTCAGGTCGTTCTGCATCAGCAGCGCCTTTTCAAAGCCGATGGTCATCAGCTGCCCGATGCGCAGGATGAACATGGTGACGATGGTGGGCAGGATACAGGGCAGGGACACATGGATGATCTTCTGCCAGCGCGAAGACCCGTCCACGGTGGCGGCTTCGTACAGGGCGCTGTCCACGCCGGCCAGGGCGGCGATATAAATGATGGCGTTCCAGCCCATGTTCTGCCATACGTTGCTGAGGACGTACAGGGGCCGGAAATACTTCTCCGATTCCATCAGCGGCAGGGCTTTCATGCCGAGCGCCTGCACCATCATGTTGAATACGCCGTAGCGCTGATCCGTGAACAGCTTCAGCATACTGACTACCACCACGATGGACAAGAAATAGGGGATATAGGTGATGTTCTGCAGGACCTTGCGGAAACGGATGCTGTTGATCTCGTTGAGCATCAGCGCCAGCAGGATCGGCGCGGGGAAGCCGATGGCCAGGCAGCCCAGGTTGATGGCCAGGGTATTCCAGATGGTGCTCCAGGCGTAATAGGAAGAGAAATACCGGTTGAAATGGCGCAGCAGCGGATCGGCCCAGGGGCTGTCCCAAATGCCCAGCCGTACCTTGTAGTTCTTGAAGGCCAGCTGTACCCCGAACATAGGCACGTAGCAGAAAATGATATACCATGCCACCGGGATCAGCAGCAGCGCCAGCAATTGCCAGTGGGCCAGTACGCGCTTTTTGAACCAGCGCCCTGCGGCAGGCCTGGAAACGGGCTGAGTGGACATATTCCCTTCCTCCCTTGGAATGCAAGAGGGAGAGGGCGGGCCCTCTCCCTCTGAGGCTTGGATGGATTGAACAGCGCGGATTATTGGTAGGTGTCCAGGCGCTCCTGATAGATGCCGACCCACTCCTGCAGGCCCATGCCTTCCAGGGTCTTGCAGTAGGTGTCCCACTCGTCGAAGCTCATGTCGCCACGGATGAACTTGGCGGTGCAGGACTTCATGTACGTGGTGATATCATTGTCAAGGATCTGCAGGCGCTCGTTGACCTCTGCGTCAAACAGGGGCTCGGCGTACAGCACATAATCCATGTAGGGATCCAGCGCGGCCTGGGCGGCCTGGGTGGTGGGGGAGCAGACGGCGATGCAGTTGCGGTCGTTCAGGTACTGCGGGGAGCCGCCGCC
The DNA here is from genome assembly GCA_902760595.1 of uncultured Eubacteriales bacterium. GTDB lineage: Bacteria > Bacillota > Clostridia > Christensenellales > Aristaeellaceae > UBA4246. The sequence goes on along the minus strand of CACWHI010000015.1, from coordinate 53,019 downwards.
GGGCCAGATGCAGAACTGGGCGATGGTGGGGCCGGAGCCGTTGGGGTTGTTCAGGATGCCGTCCACATAGACCGGGTAGCCGTTCTCGTCGCGGGTCCAGGTCTTGCCCTCGATGCCGTAGCGCATCAGGTAGCTGCCCTCTTCGCTGAACAGGTAGTCGATCCAGCGCATGGCGGCTTCGGGATAATCGCAGTCACAGGTGATGGCGAAGGTGCCCATATCGCGGGCCACGGGGCCGCTCTGTACGTATACCTTGTCGCTCATGCCGGCCATGGGCGCGATGCCGATATAGTTGGAGGAGTCAAAGGCGTCGTCGGCCTGGTTGAAGAAGATGCCCATCATCTGGCCGCTCATCTTCGCGTTGAACTTGGCGTATTCCTGGGTGAAGATGTCGGGGTCCAGGAGGCCCTCTTCATACATCTTGTGGCTCCACTGCAGCAGCGCCTTGAACTGGTCGCTGGTCAGCCAGGAGGTCAGGGTCTTTCCGTCCTCGCTCAGGTTCATTTCCTGGCCGAACTGATACTGCAGGCCGAACATGCCGGCCACGGTGTCGAACCAGAAGTTGAGGTCCGCGGCGGCGATGGGGATCTCATCCGCCTCGCCGTTGCCGTTGGCGTCGTAGGCCTTGAAGGCGCGCAGCACGGTTTCCAGCTCTTCAAAGGTCTTGGGCACTTCCAGGTTGCAGGCTTCCAGCCACGCCTTGTTGCACCAGATCTTTTCGGTACGGGCGGCGTTCACGGCGATGATGGCGGCCAGCGCGTAGATGTGGCCGTCCGGCGCGGTGATGCGGCCCTTGATGTCCGGATACTTTTCCATCAGGGCGGTGTAATTCGGCGCGTACTCGGCCATCAGGTCCTCGAGGGGAAGCAGCACGCCCTGATCGCCGTATTTGATGATCTCGGTGCCGCTCAGGGCCGGGGCCACCAGCATATCATCATAGGTCTCATTTTCCCACATCAGGGATTTGGCTTCGTCATAGCCCTGGGAGGGCGCCTGGTTGAATTCCAGCGTGATGCCGGTCATCTCCTGGTACTTCTTGAAAAAGTCCATGGTAGACCATTCCGCGTGAATGGCACCCTGCTTGCCGAAGATGGACATGGTGACGGGCTCTTTCACGATCGGCAGTTCGCTTTCCGTGTTCAGCACGTCCTTGCTGTCCGCCAGCGCAAACAGCGGTGTCATGCACATCATCAGCGCAAGCACGAGACACAGCAGCTTTTTCATTTGCGGTTCAGCTCCTTTTCTTTATTTTGAGGATGTGGTCGATCCTCAGCGTTGAAGTGATTGTATCATGTACACACGTGTTTGTCAATGATATATTTATAAAATAAGCGTATTTGCTGAGCTATATCATTAAATATACATATCGTGTACATGGGTCGCCTGTCCGGAATCCGCGCGGAGCAGGCTGCTTCTCGTTCCTTACAGCTCGATCACAGGGATATCCATCAGCGCCGCCGTCTGTTTGATGGCGTCGTAAATATCGTCCCATACCAGCACATAGTGATGGGGGATCTGCTCCAGGATCAGCCTTTCCGCCGTTTCGCGCACGGGCGCTTCCATTTTTACCTGGATCATGCTGCCCCGGGTCACCCGGTCGCGGTCGAGGGCCTCCCCGCGCATCAGGACCAGCTTGTACTGGCCGTGGAAATTGTGCAGCCGCGCGATGGTGACGCGGCCGGGCTTCAGGGCCGTCCAGAAGGCCGAGCCCTGGCCCACCAGGGGATGATTGCGCAGCTCGGGACGGTACTTTTGGTTGTGCAGGGAAGGCGCGGCATTCCCGCAATGCCAGAACATCATGGTGTTCTCTTCCTCGTTCAGGTCGATCATATCGGTGATGAAAGGCGCGCTGCCCGGGGACAAGAGCATCTCCATCATCTGGGTGATGCCCGCGTCCACGTCCCCTTCGCAGCCGATGGAGATGCCGTCGTCCAGCAGGCGGCCCAGCACCGCGCAGGGCTGCGTGTGGGCTGCGCCCATTTCCGGCCAGCATTTGATGATGCCGAAGTCGTATCCGTCCGCCTTGATCCGCTTTTTCAGGGCGAGGTACAGCCTGCAATGGTACTCCAGATGGCCCTCTGGCAGGAGCGATGTATCCCAGCGGACGGAAACCGCGGCCATATCCGCCTTCACTTCCTCTTCCGGCAGGGCGGCCATGTCGTCAAACACGGTTTTCAGCTCCGTGGCATTCATCGCGAGGCCGAAGGTGCGGCGAATGACCGCTTCGTCGAAGGTGCTCACGTAGTAATTCGTGGGCCGGTAGCCGAACAGGCCCAGGGTCATGCCGGACATCGCCTTTTTCACGGCGTAGCCCCGCAGCAGGTTCTTTACCTTCTGCTCCGCCCGCGCGTCCTCCCTGCCGCCATAGACCGTATGGCAGGGATAGCCCAGTCGGCCCAGGGCAGCCGCGTTCATGGTCATGGCGCAGAGCGCGTTGGCCCACAGCCGTTCCTCCCGCGCGTAGGGCGGCTCATACGGCGCCCACAGGATCAGCGGGACGCCCATCTTCTGCACGATGGCGGCGGCGATGTCGTCTCCGGTAAAAGCCCCGTACACCATGATCACCACATCCACCTGGCTCTGGCGCATGAGGGAAATGGCGTCACTCACTTCTTCCGGCGTCGTCAGCACCTGGGGCGGCATGGTCAGGTTCATTCCGCTCAGCTGTTCCCGGGCCCAGGCGGTATATTCCCTGTGGCGCTGCATCGGCAGCTCCCTAGGCCAGCGGCCGGACAGCGTGACGATCAGCCCTACATTCAGCGTACTTTTCATGGCTTTGTCCTCCATTTTTATGCTTTGCCCTCAGATCCGGACAGACGGATAATGTGCTTCACGTCCTCGATCAGTGCGCTGCCGGCGTACTGACTGACCTTCCAGCTGTGGCCCTGGTGATCCGTTTTGAGTCCTTCCTCCAGGTGCTCGATATACTTCCAGCGGATCTCCGTGCCGAAGTTGATCTTGGCGATGCCCAGCTCCCGGACCGCTTTGCGGATGATGCCTTCGTCCATCCCGGTGCAGCCATGAAGTACCAGGGGAAGGTCGCAGAAGGTGCGCACCTGCTCCAGGATCTCCAGGTGGATGTCCGGTTTTCCCTTATAAAAGCCGTGTGCGTTGCCGATGCCGATGGCGAGGGTGTCGGGATGGCAGAGGGTGAGGAATTCCCTGACCTGGTCTGGATCGGCGAGGTTCTTGTTTTCCATGACCGCGCCGGTGCTGTCCAGGCGCTGCAGCTCGCCGATCTCGGCCTCCACAGGCACATGGAAATACCGCGCGACTTTCACCACGCTCTCGGTCAGCTCCGCGTTTTCCCGTACGGGCAGGGTGGAGCCGTCGATCATCAGGGAAGTAAAGCCCAGCCGAAGCGCCTCCATGCAGATGGCAAAATCAGCTCCGTGATCCAGGTGGATGGATACGGGAACGGACACCTTTTCCGCGCACCATTTGGCTACCTGGTAAAACCAGTCGTGGCCGCTGTAGGCGCCTGTCGTCACATAGTGGGCCAGGATTACGGGAGATTTCAGCTCCTCCGCGGCTTTGCAGATCGCCATGATGATGTCGTAGTTGCCGCCCTGGGTATTGATGGCCGGGATGGCATATCCCTCCCGGCGGGCACGGCGCATTTGCTCCAGATTATTGCACAGCACACTCATTCATCCTTCCTGAAAAACGATATCCGAACAAATAATTACACGTATGTACATCCGAAGTATAGCATGCTGACCGGACTTATGTCAATAATAATATACGGATTTTTCGGAATTTATTCGATTGTCCGCGCAACAATCGATTGACTTCATTTTTTCTTGATGATACAATATACACATATCCACGGATGGGAGGAGGACGGCAGATGCCGCGAAAAGGCAACACGCCCACGCGCAAGGACGTGGCGGACCTGGCCGGCGTATCGGAAACGATCGTTTCCTATGTGCTGAACGCCAACCGTTATGTATCGGCAGACAAGAAAAAAAGAGTGCTGGAGGCGGTGGAAAAGCTGCACTACCGGCCTAATTCCATCGCCCGCGCGCTGAAGGGCAAGGGCAACAGCCATATCCTGTTCATCGCGGACAACGTGGCGAACAATTATTTCGGCCGGCTCCTGCAGGAGCTGGACGGCGTGGCCTATAATAAGGGCTACCTGGTCTCCTTGATGAGCGCCAAGAACGATCGGGATTTCATCAACCGGATCCTGTCCAGGCAGGTGGACGCGGTGATCATTTCCTCCGCCAGCCTGGCGGAGAGCTATGTGCAGGAGCTGGTGGACAACGCCCTGCCGGTGGTGCTGCTGATGACCCGCGATTACGCCACCGTCCACGGACGGGTCGCCCGCATCTATACGGGCATCGAATCGGGCATCATGGCGGCGGTGCGGCTGCTCCACGAGAGCGGCTGCCGGAACCTGGTCCATGTGGACCGCGTCAGCCGGCAGGAGCATTTCTCCAGCCGGCAGGACCTGCGTTTCCGCGGATTCTGCAATCAGATGGAAACGCTGGGCTATCAGCTGTCGGCGGACTCCTTCATTACCGGCTGCCATGATTATGATGAGCTCTTCGAGGCCGTCTGCCGCCGGGTGCGCAGCGATGTGCCGGTGGACGGCTTCGTCTGCCGCAACGATGACCTGGCCTCGATCGTGCTGAACGCCGTGCTGGCCTGTGGGAAAAAGGTGCCTGAGGAGATTTCCGTCATCGGCTTTGATAATTCAGACACCAGCCGGGTCATCCGGCCCGCCCTGTCCACCATCGCAACGGATCAGAAGGCCATCGCCGAAGCCGCGCTGGAGCTGATTGACGCCATGATCAAGGGACAGACCCCGGGGGAGAAGCACCTGGTGACGCGGATGGTGATCCGCGATACGACGCGGTAAAACCTGAGGGGCTGTACACGATGATACGCAGCAGCCCCTTAGTTTTAACGAAGGATACACACGAGTTTATCTAGAAGAAAGGAAGCGAAACGATGCTGGACTCTACGTATTTCCATGGAATCCGCGGCGCCGTGTATTTCCCGTCCCGTGCCTACAATGCCTGGCAGACCTGGAGCGAGCTGAATCCGGAGGAGATCGACCGGGATTTCGGCTACGCTGAGGACGCGGGCATCAACGCCCTGCGCATGTTCGTCAGCTTTGAATACTGGCAGGAACAGCCGGATCTGTTTTTTCGGCGGTTCGAGCAGGTGATCGCCCTGTCCCGCAGGCACGGCATCCGGATCATGCCTGTGCTGTTCGAGGACTGCGGCACGGACAATACGCCCGAGACGCGAAAGAACAAGGATCCCCGCACAGCCATCTGCGTGTGCTCACCCTGCCGGGCGATCCAGCGCGATCCGTCCCGCTGGGTGGAGGCGCACGGCTTTGTGGACGCGTTCATGCGCCTGTATGGCAGCGATGATCGGCTTCTGGCCATCGAGTGCATGAACGAGCCCCATTGGGAGTCGGGCAACGTTCCATTTGCACAGCATATCGTGGCCCTGGCCAGGAGCTACCGGGGCAGCGTTCCCCTGACCATCGGCTGCATCACCCTGTGGCATAACCTGTATTTCGGCGACGACCTGGATATATACCAGTACCATGATAATTTCCCACAGAGCGCGGAAAACCTGGAGCGGGTGATCCGGGAGGCGAAAACGGTGCAGCGGCTGATCGGCAAGCCCTGCTGGCTGACAGAGTGGCAGCGGGTGCGCGAGGCCGGTCCGGGCTGGGATACAGCGGTCATTCCACAGGAATACACGGTGCCTGCGCTCGCCACGCTGGCGCCGACGGTATACGGCCAGGAGATCGGCAGCTTCTTCTGGTCCCTGATGGTGAAACCCGCCTATCTCATGGCCCAGCGTCCCAACGGGACCTACAACGGCCTCTTCCATGAGGACGGGAGCGTATACAGCCTGGCGGACTACCAGGCCGTCGCGGGCAAAGATAAGATCCGCCCCGTGAAAGCCGCGCTGCCGGAGTGGTACGCAAAGAGCCTGGAAGAGTGCGGAGAATAAAACACAGGCTTTCGTTGATTGTCGCGCGGTTGCTCCGGCGCCGCCGATTCTTTCAAAACATATTGAGGGGGCTGTTGCAGAAGCACGTGAAATCTGCAGCAGCCCCTTATCGTCAGAAGAACTTCCAGCGGCTCAGGAGGAAGCCCGGGATCACCACGATCAGGAAGAAGGCCCAGCTCACCAGGGTGAAGACCTTGATGAACTCTCCGCCCCTGCCGGGATACTCCCGCACATAGATCCTGTAATTGATCACGGAGGCCAGGGAGCCGATCAGGGAGCAGAGCCCGGCGGTGTCCGCGCCGTAGATCAGCCCCGCGAAGTTCTCCGAGAAGGGGTAGAGCACGATGGAGGCGGGAACATTGGAAATGATCTGGCTCAGGCCGATGGCCCACCAGTACTCATAGCCTGCCACCGCCTGCCGGAGAACGCCGGCGATGTGGGGATTGGCCGCAATGGAGGAGGAAAAGACGAAGAAGCAGAAAAAGGTCACGATCAGGACATAGTCCACGCGGAGGAGCAGTTTGCGGTCCGCCGCCGCGATCGCCGCCAGCACAACGGCCACGGCATAGGGCCAGAGGGAGGTCCGGGTCACGATCACCGCGATGATCAGGACGAACAGCGACAGGTAAAGGATCCTCCTGCCTCGTCCGGACGCCTGCCGGGGATCCTCCCTGCCCGCCGCGCTGATCTCCTCCCGCGGATCTTTCCTGTACAGGAAGAAGATGAAGCCGACGAGCAGCAGGGCGGAGGAGGCGCACAGGGGAAGCATGTGCAGCATGAAATGTCCCGCGCTGACGTCTGCCTGCCCGTACAGGAACAGGTTCTGCGGGCTGCCGAAGGGCGTCAGCAGGGATCCGCGGATGGCGGCAATATTCTCCATGGAGATCACGGGCAGGATGTACTTTTCCTTCCGCCCGCTCCGGAACAGCAGGATTGTCAGCGGCACGAAGATGATCAGCGACACGTCGTTGGTGACGAACATGGACGTGAAAAACACCCCGAACACCAGGAACAGGGACAGGGTGGTCATCCGCTTCATCCGGGAAGCCAGGCGCACCACCGGCTCCAGCACGTTCTCGCGTTTGAAGCCTTCCAGGACGCACAGCATCATCAGCAGGGTCCCCAGGGTCCGCCAGTCGATGTCCCGGATCAGCTGCGGGGTGGGCGGCGTCACGACCAGGGCGATCGCCGCCGCCAGTACGGACAGGGTCAGCATAAGTTCCTTCTTCAGAAACTGAACGGCTTTCTTCATTTCTAACGTTCCTTTCGGCCGGCGTTTCGCGGCCAGAGGAAAGTATAGTCCAGCTGCGCCCAAAATACAAGGGCCTGCCTTTCAGCCCAAAGCTGCTGATCAGGCTGCAAGCAGGCGGAATCTCAGCCGGAAATGTCAAAGCTGTCTGTGAGTTCTTCCTGCTGGCGATATCCCGGAACATCCGCAGGGCGATTGCCAAGCGCAGCAACGGCAGGCCGGAAAACCACATTGTGCAGCCCGTATCCCTGCTGAATTTCTGGATTTCCTGAGAATTCGAAAATCAAAAGCTGAAAACCAGAGCCGGCCGGAAGCATCCGGCGCATGGCTCTGGTTTTTGTTCGGCGATTTCGGTTGCTTGTGGCTTTGTCAGTACAGACGAACACAGCAATGGGGCCGCTGCAGATTTTTGCACTTCTGCAACAGCCCCCTCAGACTTATTCTCAGTATCACGTTATGACGCCTGCGGGAATCATAGTATATCGCCGCGTCAGCGGCCGCAGAAATCAACCAAACGCTGAGCCCTAAAAGGCGAAGCGTTTGCACCGGGATTCCTCACTCCACTCTCCGCGCTTTATCCCTTGACCGCCCCGGCCACCAGTCCCTTGACCATGTATTTCTGGAAGAAGAAGAATACGAAGATCATGGGCAGCGCCCCCAGGATGGAAGCGGAATTGATCAGCTGCCAGTCGCTGACTTCGCCCATGTAGGTGAGCTTCAGGCCCTGGGACAGGGTCCACAGCGCGGGCGAGCGCACGAGCGTGATGGCGTGCAGGTAATCATCCCAGGTCATCAGGAAGCTGTAGATGCCCACGGCTAAAATGCCCGGCACCACCAGCGGCATGATGATGCGCAAGAGCGTTTTGATCCTGCCGCAGCCGTCCGTCCAGGCGGCCTCCTCCAGGTCACGGGGGATGCCGTCGAAAAAGGAAGCCATGAGCGATATGGAAAAGGGCACCTGGGTCGCGCTGATGGCCAGCACCAGCCCGAGGTGGCTGTCGGTCATGCCCAGCCGCCGCAGAATGCCATACAGGGAGATCAGGCGGCTGATGACCGGCATCATCTGGGAAAAGGAGAAGGTCGCCAGCAGCAGGAGGTTCCACCGGAAATGGAACCGGCTCAGCGCGTAGCCCGCCATGATGGATATGACGCAGATCAGCAGGGCGGCCAGGGCGGACACGAGCAGGTTGTTCTGGTAATAGATCAGGAATTTTCCATCCTGGAACAGGGTGCGGTATCCGTCCAGCGACAGCTTCTCCGGCCACAGGGAGGGAATGATGCGGTAGGATTCCACGTTGTTCTTCAGCGAGGTCACTGCCATCCAGTAGACGGGGAACAGCAGGAAGGCGAACAGCACGAAGATCGCGGCATATTTGAGAGCGGTGCCTGCGGTGCGCAGGCTGCGGTTGCTTTTCATGCCCCGTCCTCCTTACTGCTTTTCCCGCCGGAAGATCATGTTGAAGAGGAATACCACCACGATCATGACCAGCAGCCACACGGTCGTTACCGCGGCGCCGGAGCCGTAATTGTTGTTCACAAAGGCCTCGTCGTAGGAAAGTACCGCCAGGGTCGTGGTGGCCCCGATGGGACCGCCGTTGGTCAGGGTGGCAAACAGGGGATACTGCTTGAAGTTTTCGATGATGCACATGGAAACCGATACGGCGATCATACTACGCATGTAAGGGATCAGGATGTGGATCAGCCGAGTCAGATACCCCGCGCCGTCGATCTTCGCGGCTTCCAGGATGTCGTCCGGCACGTTCTGCATGCCGGCCAGCAGCAGGAGCGTCATCAGCGGCACCTGCTTCCACAGGCCGGCGATGATCACGCCCCACAGCGCCGTGCCCTTTCCGTTCAGCATTCCGAAGTCCGTAATCCTTCCGCCTGAGAACAGATGGACCAGATACTGTACCAGGCCGTAGGGATTCGCGTAGATCCAGGCCCACAGCAGGCCGGTGATGACCGTCGGGATCACCCAGGGGATCATCATCACGCTGCGCAGGAAGCGCGCGCCTCGGGGCTCCGTATTCAGGATCAGCGCCAGGGCCATGCTGATCACAAAGGTCAGCGATACGGTCCAGAATACGAAGCGGGAGGTGATCCCGATGGCGGATTGCAGCTTTCCCGCCTTCCAGAGCCGGGTGTAATTGGCGAAGTCGTTCCATTCTCCCGGCCGGTTTTTCGTCAGATTGGCGATCTTGTAGCTGGTAAAGCTCATGACCACGGAATCCACGATGGGGATCAGAATGAAGGCCGTACACAGCACGATCGCCGGGAACAGCAGGCAGACGCAGAATAGCATGTCCTGCCGTTTCCGGGATCCGGCGCCCCGGAAAAACAGGCGGCCGGTGCCGGCAGAGGGTGTACGCATGGCGCTTGCCTCCTTTGAAGAAATGGGGGTGGGCTTATTGCCACACCCCCGAAAACCGGATGCAGAGATCACTGGTCGATGTAGTATTCAGCCTCGGTGATGTAGCTGTTTACCGCGTCCTCCAGGCTGGCACCGTTCACGGCGTAATCCAGCACCATGGTCGCCAGCTGCTTCTGCACGCTGACCATGGGCCCGATCTGGGTCTGCTTCTGCACGTGGGAAACGCCTTTGGCCGCGCCTTCCAGGATGGGGGAGATCTTGCAGTCCTTGAGGGCTTCATGCGCGACGAAGGCCAGGCCGATGTTGTTCAGGTAGCCTTCCAGGGCTTCGGTGCTGGTGCAGTGCTGGATGAACAGGCTGATGGCTTCCTTCTGCCCGTCGCTCAGCCCGTCGCCGATCAGGAAACAGTGGGATTCGACCAGGGAATTGCCCTTACCGTTGGTGCCCATCGTGGTGGGCAGCGGCGCGGTCACGGTGAAATTGGCGGCATTGGCGTCCACCTCGCCGATCTGCGCGTAACCCCAGGAGGAGTCGACATAGGCGATCACGTTGCCCGCGCCGAAGGCCGCGCGGTAGTCCTTGAGCTTCAGGTTTTCCTGGGTGTAGCCGTTGGCGATCAGGTACTTGTAGAAGTCCAGCATCTCCGCCATGGCGGTGGCGTTGGGCTCAGCCTTCAGGTCCGCCAGCTCGCCGTCATCAGTGAGCAGCTGGCCGCCGAAGGCGGTGAAGATCGCGTTGATGTTGGAGCCGGTGGCGGGGACTTCGGCGGTGGTCAGGCCGAACACGGTGGATACCTTGCCGCTGTCCTTATAGAAGGCAGCCAGGGCTTCGATCCAGGCCTTCAGGCCGTCCAGGGTATCCGGGAACGCCGCGGCATCCATGCCCGCCGCTTCCACCAGGTCCTTGTTGATGAAGACGACGGAGTTGGTGTAATAGTGCGGCACGGCGTACACGCCGTCCTTGTAATACATCTGGTCCAGCACGTAGTCATAATAGCCGGTATAGAAGTCCGGGTCTATGACGTCCTTGGGCTGCTGGATGAATTCGCCTTCCATCAGAGCGGGGATCCAGCTCACTTCGCCCAGGATCAGGTCCACGCTCATGCCGGAGCCCAGGTCGTTGGTGAAGGTCTGGATCATGCTGTTGTAGTCCACCGTCACACTCTCCACGGTGACCCATGGATTCTTTTCCTCGAAGGAAGCGACGGTGTTCTTCCACCAGTCAGCCTTGGCGGTTTCGGACAGGGCGTAATTGTAAAAACGGATGGTGACGGGTTCCTTTCCTTCCGCCAGGGCGGAACAGGCAGACAGCAGCATCAAAGCCGCCAGCAGCAGAGCGATCGTCTTTTTCATGGTGTTCTCCTCCCTTTTTATATCGAGCGGCCTTCCCAGGCGCGCAGCGATTCTACGTATGGTCCAGATATAAATACGTGTGTATATTACCATAGATCGATGACTGTGTCAATACTTAAATTCAGCTTGTTTTTTGAGCATACACATGTGTATATTTTGAAGGAAATTGTCGCTTGAAAGCAGGGAAAGCGGCTGGCTGTGCAGAATAAGGGAAGGACTACGGCCCGATCGGGATCAGATCACTGGAGGACAGATATGAAGCCTGAATGGAACGACCGGCTCACGGCATGGATCCACGCCCTTTCGAAGGATTTTTACGAGCCCCTGGGGAGCATCGAGCTGGAGGGCGCGTGTACCTTCGATATGCTTTCCGCGGAGGAAGCGGAGAAGCTGCCCTTTGCCGCCATGCCTGAAGGAAAGCAGTGGGGCAGGGCCTGGGAATACTGCTGGCTGCGCGGGGATATCGCGCTGCCGGAGGCAGCCCGGGGCCGGAGGATCGTGATGGACCTGAACCCGGGGGGCGAGGCCACGGTATTTGTGGACGGCCAGGAATTCGGCGCCCGCCGCGCGGATTGGGTCAGGGAACGCCACCATTATATCTGCGACCAGATCCTGACGCTTTCCGGCGAACCGGGCAGGCGGTATCACCTGCTGATGGAAGCCTATGCCGGGCATGACTATCCCAGGGACCACAGAGGCTGCAGCGTGCTGGGCCCGATGATCCCGGATTCCGGCGATCGCTATACGGTCCGGGACGAGGAGACGCCGCGGCAGGCTATAGGCCGGAGCAGCTTCGGAATCTGGCATGAAGAGGCCTACCAGCTGTGGAAGGATGTGACGGCGCTGAACGGCCTGCGCGGCGTGCTGGACGCGGCCTCGCTGCGCGTGGCGGAGATCGAGGAGGCGCTGGAGCGGTTTACGGTCCTCGTGGATTTTGAGCAGCCCCGGGAAAAGCGTCTGGCGGACTACGCGGCGGCGCGGGCGATGCTCCGCCCCCTGATGGAAGCAAAAAACGGCTCCACAATGCCGCAGTTTTATGCCGTCGGAAACGCGCATATCGATATCTGCTGGCTGTGGCCCTACCGTGAAACCCAGCGCAAGGTGGCGCGCACCTTCGCGGCCCAGATCCGGCTGATGGACCTGTACCCCGAGTACAAATATATCCAGAGCCAGCCGGAGGCGTACCGGATCTGCAAGGCCCTGTACCCCGCGCTGTATGCGAGGATCAAAGAAAAGGTGCGCACAGGGCAGTGGATCCCGGACGGCAGTATGTGGGTGGAGCCGGATACCAATATGCCCTCCGGCGAAGCGCTGGTGCGGCAGCTGCTGTATGGCAAGCGGTTCTTCCGGGAGGAGTTCGGCGTGGACTGCCAGGTGCTGTGGCTGCCGGATACCTTCGGCTACAGCGCGGCGCTTCCTCAGCTGCTGAAGGGGGCGGGCGTCAAATACCTGACCACCCAGAAGATCTTCTGGAGCTACAATGGGGGAGACCGCTTCCCGTATCATTATTTCACCTGGCAGGGCATGGACGGGAGCGAGGTCACCTCCTTCCTGCACATGGATTATACCTCCCACACGGACGCGGCGACCGTGGTGGAGCGCTGGCGCGACCGGGTGCAGCGGAGGGGGATTCGGCGGTTCCTGCTGCCCTTTGGCTACGGAGACGGCGGCGGAGGCCCGACCCGGGACGATCTGGAGGACCTCAGGAGAAACGCGGACCTGGAGGGCGTGCCGCAGATGCGCGCCGCCTCGCCCCGGCGGTTCTTTGAAGACTGCGCGAAGGACGGCGCGCCGCGGAACCGGTATGTGGGCGAATTGTACTTCCAGGCCCATCGGGGCGTCCTGACGAGCCAGGCGGCCATCAAGCGCGGCAACCGGAAAAGCGAGCTGGCCCTGCGGGAGGCGGAGATCTGGTCTGTCGCTGCCCGCGGCCGCGTCCCTTATCCGGCGGAGACGCTGGAACGCCGGTGGAAGCAGGTGCTGCTCAATCAGTTCCATGATATCCTGCCCGGCTCCAGCATTGAGCGCGTATACGCGGAAGCGCGTAAGCTTTATGAGGAGATCCTGACGGACGCCGCGCGGCTGACTGATTCCGCCGCCTCTGTGCTGACGGCGGGCAGCCAGGGCCGGACATGGTTCAACAGCCTGTCCTGGGAGCGGGAGGCGCTGGTCCGGACGGAAGAAGGATACGGCGTCGTCCGGATCCCGCCGATGGGCTGGACCTCCGAGGTCCATACGGCGATTCCCGCCCACCCGGTCACCGTCCGGAAGGAGGAAGGATGTGCCGTCATGGAAAACGGTCTGCTGACGATCCGCGTCAATTCCCGCGGTGAGATCGTATCCTGTACGGATACGGACGGCCGCAGCCGGATCGGCGCTCCGGCCAACGTATTGGAAATGTACAAGGACGTGCCCCGCGAGTACGAGGCGTGGGATCTGGACAGCACCTACGAGGCGTGTCCGGTGGCCCTCGCGGATCAGGGCAGCCTGGAGATCGTCGAATCGACCCCGTGGAAATGTACGGTCCTGGTGAAACGCAGCTTTTCGGCGTCGACGGTGGAGCAGCGGATCTCTATGACCACCGGCAGGGCGCGCGTCGATATCGCGGCGGAGGTCGACTGGCACGAGCGGCACCGCGTGCTGAAGGCTGCTTTTCCCACCGGTATCCGGGCGGAGGAGGCCATCAACGAGATCCAGTTCGGCTACATCCGCCGGCCGACCCACCGCAGCCGCGCCTACGATGCCGACCGTTACGAGGTCTGCAACCATCATTATACCGCCCTGTGCGATGAAAACCGGGGCGCCGCAGTGCTCAACGAAAGCAAGTACGGCGTCAGCATGTCGGGGGACGTCATCCGCCTGACGCTGCTGCGCGCGCCGAAATCCCCGGACTTTCACGCGGATATGGGCAGGCACAGCTTCGCCTACAGCTATTATGTCTGGGACGGTCCGCTGATGGACAGCGATGTCGTCCGTGAGGGGTATGAATTGAATGTGCCGGTGACCGAGGCGTCCGGCACCTCGGCGCCGCGCTCCATGATGAGCGTGGACGCAGAAAACATCATCATCGACACGGTCAAGGCGGCGGAAGACGGTTCGGGCGATGTGATTGTCCGCCTGTACGAATGTAAACACGCCGCAGCCGACGCCCGCCTCACGGTAAACCTGCCCGTCCTCCGGGCCAGCCTGTGCGATCTGCTGGAGGAAGAACAGCAGGAGCTGCCGGTCCGCGGCGGAAGGCTGGCGCTGTCCTTCCATGCTTTTGAGGTGAAGACGGTCCGGCTGACACTGTCATACTAATCCTCATGCCGGTGCCGCACCGGCGCAAATAGGCCATGAAAGTTCGCCGCAGAATTGAACTTTCACACTATGTCCATTCATCTTTGGTTAGTGGTTTCAATATGAGTGAGATTTCACATCCACAAACGAAATCGCAGGCATTTGGTACAACTGTTATTCAAAATGGCGCCAGAGGTGCAAAAGTACGCAATGTTCAAGATGTCTTATATAGACAAGGATTCCTTAGTTACAGTGATATCGATGGTGTGTTTGGAAATCAGACTAAAGCAGCAGTGATTGATTTTCAACATCGGCGTTTTGGCTATGGAACAGAAGATGAGCCCGATCCGGGTACCGGGAAAGTCGATGCCCAGACAAAGACTAAAATGTGGAGTCTATATCAAAACGATCTTATTACTGGCGGATACTATTACTAACTATTTGAAAGGGGCGGATAATGTTTAAGGGGTTATCCGCCCTTTGGTTTGTTCCTTTCATATATTATCAATTCGCATCTTCGAGGTGAATATCATTTGTTTCAACATATTCTTCTACAGGTTTGGAACCATACAGTAGACTGACGCCCATAAAATGACTCCATGCTTCTTCTTGAGTAATCGAATTATTACGCATTTGTTCATCCAAGAAGGATAATTCATGAATATACTGACGAAGAATTTCAGTATCTTTTGCTGTCAGATTTTGTTTATTAAGTAGCAATCCGTCATCCGAACGAAAAGCATTCTGTACCTCAACGATTGATCCATCACATTGGCGGGGAAAGGAAGAATAATAACCGCAATGAACCACATCAATCATACTGAAACTGTTCGGATCAAAACTAAACATATAAAGTCCATATCCTGCAGCTGCTGATGTTGCTATTGAAGTATAATAACCGATTTCATTCTTTTCTACGGCTTCATCAGCAATTTTTGCACTGTATCCAGCGCAGACACCCAGTGTTTCAGACGCAAGGGGACTATCAATGACACAAAAATGGTAGCGTATCAATTCACTAGGTGTAAGCCCGGTATCCTCTGAAATATAGTCCACAACCTTCTGTACATAAATTCTATCGGATTCTATAAGGTTAACAGATTCGGGAGCACTGTTAATATACATGGCTAGTTCATATAATTGTTGATCTAAAGACAGGATATTACATCTTTTATTGACCTTTTCTATCCATTCATCTGTAAATAAATCATTGCGATAAGACAGTGAATTTCCTGCTGCTTTACAAATATGAGAAAATGATACTATTGTTATGAGGATAACGACTAATGACCAAATACTTAATATTCTATTTTGTTCCTTTCGCATATTAACCTCACAAAGCAAATGTATACAAAGCTACCAGTTTGGCTTTGAACCCTTAAAGAAAAAAACTGGCTTGCTTTTTTCTAATTCTGTGGTAAGATATCAACCCCAGCGGGGAAAACTAAATAGGAGGGGCTAATAACATGAAGTACCAATTTAGGAGTCACCCGATAGGAATTTTGCGAACTGCACACAGTATCAAGCAATGCCAATTGCACCCGAAAAACATACCATCTATGAGTGAAATCATTAATGTAGATTGTCGAATCAAAAAAACAATTTCGGTGGTGACAACGCGTCCTAATAGAGGATTGGATTTCTTGTGTTGCAGCAGAATTTCAGGAGCAAGACTAGATGCAAAAACACTACTATTACCACAAGCCTATGTCCAAATCACTGAAGGATCCGATGACATTGTTACACCATTTTCGTTCAATCACGATCCTTTTGCACAATTGTTTAGTCAGCTTATGAAAGACCATCATATCTACAAAGAAGAATTAGCTGACAGAACAGTTTTAGACGTCAGAACAATTGAACGAATGATGGCTGAGATGACTTTTAAAGAACAACGAAGAGGAGTTCAGCGCAATCTTCGAACAATTATTGCATGTGGAGTTGGCATGCATCTCAAGCCTCACACAACAATGAAACTAATCGAACTGGGCGGATACAAACTACGGGAGTACTCTCTTGCCGCTTTACTCGCTTCTTTGAATTGGGCTGTAGCTTTACAGCTTGGGAAAAAATAGTACGCCACTGTCATTCCTCCTGTGGTCACTTTCTATTTTCTTCTCAGGCATGATAGGCAAAGATCAGCTTGTCAACAGTCTTTTCGCCAACCGCAAGCCCATCCTTTTCGGTGCGAACAAATTTCATACCTGCTTTTTCCAGCACTCTCCGTGATCCGATATTCTCAGCGGCGCACCAGGCGGTCACGCAGCGAATGCCGTCTTTCTCACCGCTATATTCACATTCCAGGAAATCGGCATTTGCGTACTCTGCCATGCCGGTGAAGGTTTCGTTCTATTTGTCCGTGATCCTGACGTGTTTTTCATTGTATTTTGACAGATCCATGGTGCGTCCTTTCCAAGAAGTAATATTGAATGGTTCGGATCACTTCTGATAAGCCTCATAGCACCATCTGGCAATCCGCTGAATCAATTCGGCAGGCAGATCAGCATCATATGGAAGCCGGATGGTACCTTTGCTGACGTCGTAAGCTTTCAGTTCTTCCGCAAACACAACCGTTGCCTCATCGCCCGGGTACAACCCCAGGTGCTTTTTCGACGCTGCGAAGTGGATCAGATTCCTGCCTTTCCAGTAGGTGGGCATCATCCACGAGATCCGTTCCTCTGCATCCGGGATCGCTGAACGGATGAGGCCGCGAACCTCCTGCAGTCGGGGCTGAATGGCCTCAGCCTGCGCGGCAATGTACTCATCAATGTTCTGCGGCTTCACGCAGTAATGATCCTGATGCTGCCTGCTGAATTCGCGTCCGCATTTCGGGCATTTCCACATGATCGATTCACCTCAGTATCTTCTCCATCGGCTTTCCCTTTGCCAGCTCATCCACCAGCTTGTCCAGCCAGCGTATTTTCTGCATCAGGGGATCTTCGATTTCTTCCACCTTCACGCCGCAGACGCTGCCCTTGATCAGGTTGGCTCTTGGATTCATGGCCGGAGCACGATCAAAGAATTCCGCATAGGTCACGTCCAGATCAGTGGAGGCCATATCATACCCGGTAAGCCAGGCGGTTACCTGATCCACCTCGGCCTTTGTGCGGCCCTTTCGCTCCGCTTTCCGCACAAGCAGCGGATAGACCTCAGATATCTTCATTTCAATTACTGTTCTCCGGGGCATAGTGATCTCCTGCGATAATCATTGGATTTGTTGCATTTTCAGTATAGCATAGAACACATCGTTTATCCAGCTCGGAATCATTAACAGCCGGTGCGGCAAATGCGAAAATCAAAGTGCCGCTTATCTTCCTTTGCATCGGGCATATCTGAGGATTATTGATGAATTCTATAACTACTCTGTCGCAGCTTGCAATGAATATCTCGTTAATACTAATCTCTGGTAAAACCGCTAAATCTTGCACGTGTCTTTGACGCTTGCTCAGGCTAAATCTTGCACGTGTCTTTGACGCTTGCTCAGCGTCACCCACCCTCACCGTACCAACGGGTACGCTTTCGTGCGGGTTCCTTGATCAAACGCCAAAACCACGCACAATCTTTTAGCATTTTTACCAGATATTAGTATAAGCATGGATTCCCGGCACTGACGAAAAATGAGAGTATTGTCTCCTATGATCAAAGTCTCCGATTAAGTAAACGAATCGGGAGAGCGTCATGACGCTCTCCCTCTTTTGTTATTTCTGCAGCAGGTGGAAGGCGAAGCCGCAGATGTCGTCCTTCAGGTAGATGGCGGTCATCTTGTCGTTCTTGAACTTGGCGCTGCTCTCGTCGAACGCGAAGCCGCGCTGCTCCAGATGCCACTTGGCGCGCTTGAGGCTGTTGGTGGCGATGGCGATGTGGCCGTTCTTGCCGCGGCCGGGCTCCTTCATGCACTCGAAGCCGGCGCCGGCGAAGACGGAGCTGTTGCCGGGCTTGACGGGCCAGTTGAGCAGCTTCGCCAGCTGCTCGGCGTCCTTCTGGGCCTGCTCGGGATTACCGGAATTGATGCCGACATGGCGCAGCTCGAAGCCCAGCATCTTGTCCACCGCGCTGCGGGTGAGGTCGGTGATCTTCTGCCAGTTCTTTTCCTTCACCGCGTCGCTGGGCACCATCCAGCTGCCGCCGCAGCAGAGGATCTTGTCAAAGCTCAGGTAGTCCAGCATGTTGGACTCGTTGACGCCGCCGGTGGGCATGAACCGCATATCCACATAAGGTGCGGCCATGGACTTGATCAGCTTGATGCCGCCGATGGCTTCCGCCGGGAATACCTTCACGGCCTTGAGGCCGAAGGAGAGGGCGACTTCGATGTCGGAGGGGTTGGACGTGCCGGGGCAGACCGGGACGTTGTGATCGATGCACCAGCGCACGACCTCGGGATTGAGGCCGGGGGAGACGATAGCCGCCGCGCCGGCCTTGACCGCGCGCTCCGCCTGGTCGGTGGTGAGCACGGTGCCTGCGCAGAGGATGACCTCAGGCAGTTCTTCGTGCACGCGGCGGATGGATTCCTCAGCCGCGGCCGTACGGAAGGTGATCTCCGCCACCGGCAGGCCGCCGTCCGCCAGCGCCTTGCACAGCGGCACCGCGTCGTTCGCGTCGTTCAGGGCGATGACCGGCACCAGACCGGCGAGGGAGAGTTTTTCTAAGATGTCCATGGCGTTTGTGACTCCTTTCAAAATATGACGAAGGCTGAAAAGTGATGAGTGAGGAGTGATGAGTGAGGAGTTGCGGTAAAGAAATCGCCGAGGCGATTTCTTTGATTGTTATGTGGAAGACGTTAAGACGTTACTGATAGGGAGTTTTCTTTGAGTGTTTTTGTCGATGACGTAAGAATCCTGCGCAGTTCGTCTGCGTCCTGATACAGGCTTTTGTATTGCTTTTCGCTCAAATAGCCGGTGTTGTGCAGGAGCTCAAGCCAGTAAAGCGTTTCGGCAGTCTCTTTCAAGGCGATGTATGCTTTTGAGTGGAAGTCGTTTTTACTTATCGCATACTCTGCTTCAGCCAGATTGGCTCCGATTGAAGTACCGCAGCGCAGTAATTGTTTGGACATGATGAATTCGCGCTTCTCGCCGCACAGGTATGCATACAGTCTGACGACTCGGATGCTGAAACGTTTGCTTTTCAAAAACGCGATGCCGCCCATAATAACCTCCAAAAAAGGGAAGCATCAGTGAAGAATAATGTGTGATGAACGATTCTGTCGTATTTTCTTCGTCATTTCCTGCAAAACAACAGAAGCAACGCTGACGCGCATGGATTGGAATCGCGGAGCGATTCCGACCACAACTCCTCACTCCTCACTCATAACTCCTCACTATTCCCGTTTACAGCGTGACCCCCTGCTTGAATATCGCTATTTCCCTGAATCCGTTTTCCTCGTTTTTGGCGAGCTTTTCGCCGGAGGCGACGGCGAGGACATAGTTCATCAGGTCTTCGCCCAGCTCGTCGAGGGTCATGCCGGAGAGCAGCCGTCCAGCGTCAAAGTCGATCCAGGCGTGCTTCTTGGTGGCCAGCGGGGTGTTGGAGGAAATCTTGACGGTGGGCACGGGGCAGCCGAAGGGTGTGCCGCGGCCGGTGGAGAAGAGCACCACCTGCGCGCCGCTGGCGGCCAGGGCCGTGGAGGCGACCAGGTCGTTGCCCGGGGCGCTCAGCAGGTTCAGGCCGGGCGTCGCCACGCGCTCGGCGTACTTGAGCACGCCCTTGACCGCGGAGGAGCCGGACTTCTGCGTGCAGCCGAGGGCCTTGTCCTCCAGGGTGGTGATGCCGCCCTGCTTGTTGCCGGGGGAGGGGTTCTCGTATACCGGCATGTGGTAGCTCTCAAAGTACGCCTTGAAGTCGTTGATCAGGTGCACGGTCTTGTCAAACAGCTCCTCGGTGCCGCAGCGGGACATCAGGATGGTCTCCGCGCCGAACATCTCGGGCACCTCGGTCAGGATGGTGCTGCCGCCCATGGCGGTCAGCAGGTCGGAGAACACGCCGATGGTGGGGTTCGCGGTGATGCCGGACAGGCCGTCCGAGCCGCCGCACTTGAGGCCGACCACCAGCTGGTCCGCCGGGCAGGGCACGCGCTTGTCCTCGCGCATCCGCGCCGCCAGCTCCTGGATCAGGTTCATGCCCTCGGTCAGCTCGTCCTCCACCTGCTGGCAGACCAGGAAGCGCACGCGGCTCTCGTCATATTCACCCATGAAAGGGCGTACCTGGTCGATACCGCTGTTTTCGCAGCCGAGGCCCAGCAGCAGCACGCCGCCGGCGTTGGGATGCACCGCGAAGTCCGCCAGCGCATGGCGTGTATTGTCCTGGTCCAGCGCCAGCTGCGAGCAGCCGTAGGGATGCGGGAAGGCGTATACGCCGTCGATGCTGCCGCCCACCAGGTCCTGGGCCATGGCGGCCAGGGTCTTGGCCACGTCGTTGACGCAGCCGACGGTGGGGATGATCCACAGCTCGTTGCGGATGCCCGGGCGGCGGTCCGTGCGGGGATAGCCCATGAAGGTGCGCGGCGGCAGATGCTTTTCGGGCACCTCGGCCGGCTCCCAGGTGTATTCCAGCTCGCCGGAGAGCAGGGTCTTCAGGTTGTTGGTGTGCACATGTCCGCCGGTGGGGATGTCCTCGAGCGCCTTGCCGATGGGATAGCCGTACTTGATGACCGGCTCGCCCGCGTGGATGTCGCGCAGCGCCACCTTATGGCCCATGGGCAGGTCTTCGAGCAGGGTGACCTCCCCGCCGCCGTAGGGCACAGTCTCCCCGGCCTTCAGCGGCTCCAGCGCCACCGCGACCATGTCATGGGGGGTAATTTGCAAGAGTCTGTTCATGTATTAACCTCCGATAGGGGGATCAGAGTTGACAGTGAGGAGTGAGCAGTGAGGAGTGATGAGTTGCGGAGCAATTTCTTCGCCCTTGGCTCAGAAACTGTCTTATTATTACAGCGTTTCCGTTGTATTGATGATCGGAATCGCGGAGCGATTCCTTCCGCAACTCCTCACTCCTCACTCCTCACTCATAACTCTTCACTTAAAGCACGCAGTGCTTTACGCAATCGCTTCCTTATACGCTTCCAGCGCGCCCTTTTCGCGGATGAGCTTCAGGATGCGGACGACTTCAGGCTCCAGACCGGCGATCCTGGTCAGGTCCTGGCCCCACATCTGCTCGTTGGTCAGCACGTCGTGCACCAGTGCTTCGGGGGCGGCGTCCTTATGGGCCCAGTAGAATTCCAGCGCCCAGCGGTCGTCGGAGACCACGTATTCGTTGCCCTTCGGGCGGCGGCAGACCAGGCCCTTGTCGTTGAGCGCCTGGATGTCGTTGGAATAGAAGGCGATGTAGGCGGCCAGGCTGGTGGTCAGGCACTTGGGCAGCTTGCCGTTGGTCTCGATGTAATCGAGGAAGGTGGGCATGTTGCGGGCGCGCCACTTGGAGGTGGAGTTCAGGGAGATGCTCATCAGCTCATGGTTGACGAAGGGGTTGTTGAAGCGGTCCTGCACCGCCGCGGCGAACTCGTTCAGGTCCTTCTTGTCCAGCGGCAGGGTGGGGATGACCTCTTCGTTGAGCATCTTGTTCATGAAGCCGCGCACGGTGTCGTCGTGCATGCAGTCGCGCACGATGTCGAAGCCCGCCAGGTACGCGCCGAGCACGAAGCCGGTGTGCGCGCCGTTCAGGATGCGGACCTTGCGCTTCTTGTAGGGGGTCACGTCGGGCACCACGATCACGGGCACGCCGGCGGCCTTGAAGGGCAGGCGGTCCTCCAGGTCTGCGGGACCTTCGATGACCCAGATGCCGAAGACCTCGCCGACGTCGGTCAGCGGATCCTCATAGCCGTTCTGCTCGTTCAGGCGGGCGACCTCCTGCGGGTCGCGGATGCGGCCGGGCACGATGCGGTCCACCAGGGTGGAGCAGAAGATGTTCTCGTTATTGACCCAGGCGCGGAACTCGTCGGAGAGCTTCCAGTCGTCGATGTACTGGTTGACGCACTTGAGCAGTTCCTTGCCGTTGTTGTCGATCAGCTCGCAGGAGAGCATCACGATGCCCTTCTTGCCGGCGGTGAAGCGCTCGTAGAGCACGCGGGTCAGCTTGGCGGGGAAGCTGATGGGGGGAGCCTGGTCGAACTTGCTCTCCGTGTCGTGCACGATGCCGGCCTCGGTGGTGTTGGATACAATGATCTCCAGATCGTCGCTCTTGGCGAACTCCAGCACCTTGTCCCAGTCGCCGTAGGGGTTGATGCAGCGGCTGACGGCGGAGATGACGCGCTTGTCATCCACCTTGACGCCCTTTTCGCTGCCGCGCAGGTACAGGGTATACAGGCCCTGCTGCTGGTTGATCAGGTCGGTCAGGCCCTGAGCGATGGGCTGCACCAGCACGACCTTGCCGTTGTATCCCGCCTTTTCATTGGCGATGTCGATGAAATCGTCCACGAACGCGCGCAGGAAGTTGCCTTCGCCGAACTGCATCACCTTTTCGGGCGCCTTTTCCAGGATGTATCCCTTGTAACCGGACTGTTTCAGTACCTCATAGTTGAGCTGAGCCATAACGACCAATCCTCCTTCAAGTTGTGTGCGCACCGGAGCTTTTTCTCCGTTTCGTGTAGTATACAACACGCCGGACCTTATGTCAACCTACTTTCATTCTGATATGGCATTTCCGGCGCTATTTTCACAAAGATGACATGCTGCCGACAATTCACCGGCGCTGAAAGGGGAAAAGAATGCGAAAACTGTGACGGGATGGATACAAACGCGGTTGTTATATGAAAACCATAGGGATGCAAGGCAGCCTTCGAAAAACTTTGGATTCGGGCAAAACGCTGATTTATCAGGGAATATCGTAGTTATTAACGGATCATCAAGGGAGAATCGGGCAAAAAAGTTGACAAAACGTATTGACAAGTGATGTATACATCATTATAATGCATCTGTAAAAGTCAGCGCGAAGGAGCTGAAACAGATGTCTGAAACGGATCAGGTTCCGCCGAAAAGTCTGAAGCAACTCGCCTACGAAACCCTCAAGGAAAAAATCGTCTCCTGTGAAATCCTTCCCGGCACCCTTCTGACGGAGGACAGCCTGTGCGACATGCTGAAAGCCAGCCGCACGCCGGTCCGGGACGCCATCAGCCGCCTGGAGCAGGAGCATCTTGTATCCATCAAGCCCAAGAAAGGCATCCGGGTCAACCGCGTCTCCATGAACAACATCCAGGAGCTGTTCGCGGTCCGGGTCATGTTCGCTCCTTATATCGTCCGCAATTATGGCAACCGGATCCGCGACGAGGTCTATACCCGCTTCATTCAGCAGTTCAAGCGAACGGACTGCACCAAGGAGGAGCTGTTCCAGCTGGACAACGAGTTCCACCAGACCTTCGTGGACGCCAGCGGCAACCGCTACATCGCCAGTGTGTACGAAATGATCAAGGATCAGGTGGTCCGTTACCGTATCCTGAGTACCGCCGGGAACCGGCTGGATACAACACAGACCGAGCACCACGCCATCGCCACCCGCTGCCTGTGCGGGGACTGGGACGCCGCCGCCGAGGCCATGCGCGTCCATATCGAAAACTCCAAGCTCGCCATCATCAATTACGTGATCGACACCAACCGCAACGCCCACAACGTGTTCATTGAAGAGGAAGAAGAGTAGGCCCCAATCGATTTATGCGCCCGTTGCGTGACGGACGAATAAATAAAGAACGCAGACGAAAGGAAATACCGCTATGAAAGCAATTACCATCGTCAAGCCCGGACAGGTCGAGATCCGGGAGATCGAAAAGCCGGTCATCGGCAAGGACGAAGCCCTGCTCCGGCCCCTGTTCGGGGGCATCTGCGGCAGCGACCTGAACTCCTACCGCGGCACCAACGCGTACCTGACCTATCCCCGCATCCCGGGTCACGAGTTCTCCGCGCAGATCGTGGAGATCGGCGAGAACGACCGGGGCTTCAAGGTGGGGGACATCGTCACCGCCAACCCGTACTTCAACTGCGGCAAGTGCTATTCCTGCCGCAAGGGCCTGGTCAACGCCTGCATGTCCAACCAGACCATGGGCGTCCAGCGTGAGGGCGGCTTCTCCGAGTACATGGTCATGCCCATCAGCCGCCTGATCGACGGCAAGGGCCTCGACCCCAAGACCCTGGCGCTGATCGAGCCTTTCTGCATCGGCTATCACGGCATCCAGCGCGCGGGCGTCCATGAGGGCGACAAGGTGCTGGTGGTCGGCGCGGGCACTATCGGCGTGCTGGCGGCCATCGCGGCGAAATCCCGCGGCGCGAAGGTCTGGATCTGCGACGTGGCCCCCAAGAAGCTGGACTACGCCATGCAGTTCGGCATGGACGGCAAGATCCTGAACGACAGTCCCGAAAACTTTGACAAGGCCGTGAAGGAGATCACTGACGGCAACGGATTCGATGTGACGGTGGAAGCCGTGGGCCTGCCCTCCACCTTCCAGAACTGCCTGGACGCCGCCTGCTTCGGCGGCCGCGTGGCGGTCATCGGCGTCGGCAAGCACAACATCGACCTGGATTTCACCATCATCCAGAAGAAGGAGCTCAATATTTACGGCTCCCGCAACGCCCTGACCCGCGACTTTGAGGAGCTGATCGATACCGTGAAGAACCAGGGCCTCAAGCTGGACAAGGTTGTCACCAACGTGTATCCGTTCGCGCAGGCCGCCCAGGCGTTCGAGGATTTCCACCAGAACGCCGGCAGCATGCTGAAGGTCATGATTGAATTCTGACCGATGGGTCAGGTTCATAAATAAAAGGAGGTAACCCCATGAAGAAACTCGTAGCGATCGTCCTCTCCCTGATGCTGGTTCTGTCCATGGCCGCGATGGCCAGCGCGGATACCGTCCTGCAGGTCGGTTTCGAAAACTCCCTGTCTGAGCCCGTCGGCCAGGGCATGCAGAAGTGGCAGGAGCTGCTGGCTGCGAAGAACGTCGGCCTCACCATCCAGCTGTTCCCCGACTCCCAGCTGGGCGCCAAGAATGACCTGATCGACCAGATGCTGCTGGGCGAGCCCATCATGACCCTTGCGGACGGCGCTTTCTTCGCCGACTACGGCGTCAAGGACATGGGCATCGTGTTCGGCCCCTTCCTGTTCGACAACTGGGATCAGTGCTGGAAGCTGATCGAGTCCGACTGGTGGAATGAGCAGTGCTCCAAGCTGGAAGCGCTGGGCATCAAGATGGTCGCCGCCAACTGGGCTTACGGCGCCCGTCACACCCTGACCACCAAGCCGGTCCACACCGCCGCTGACCTGAAGGGCCTCATGATCCGTGTTCCTGGCAACAAGATTCAGAGCGAAGGCTTCCGCGTCCTGGGCGCGACCCCCGTTGGCATGCCTTTGGGTGATGTGTATACCGCGCTGCAGCAGGGCACCATCGACGGCGGCGAGAACCCCCTGTCCACCCTGTACGGCCGCAAGCATCACGAAGTGGCCAAGTACCTGATCCTGGACGGCCACGTCCTCAACTTCACCAACTGGATCTGCTCCGCCGACTGGTTCAACAGCCTGACTCCAGAACAGCAGGAAGCTCTGATTGAGACTGGTAAGGAAGCCGGCGTTTACAACAACGAAGTGCAGGCTGAGGCTGACGCGCACTATCGCGGACTGATGGAGTCCGAAGGCGTCACCGTGTACGAGCCCACCGAGGAAGACCTCGCTACCTTCCGCACCCTGGCTGAGGACTTCTACAAGCTGGGCGCTGAGTTTGGCTGGTCCGACGGCCTGTATGAGACCGTGAAGGCCGCCATGGGCGAGTGATCCGGAAGCGTTCGGAAAACCTGACGGGCGGGAGAGCATCCGCTCTCCCGCCCGTTCCTGTTCCCATCAATCCCCGTAAAATGAGGTGAGAGCTCTTGAAAAAGAAAGGTTGGCTCAAGATCCTGTGCAACCTGGACCTTTTCCTGGCCAGCATCGCCCTCGCGGTGCTGACCCTGGTCACCTTCGCGGCCGTCATCATGCGCTATGTGCTGAAGGCGCCGCTTCTGTGGCAGGAAGAGGCGCAGGCGTTCTGCCAGGTCTGGATGATTTTCCTGGGCGCGAGCGTCGCGTTCCGCCAGGGCAGCATCGTGGCCATCGAAATGGTGGTGGATGCGCTGCCCGAAAAGGGCAAGAGGATCATGGAATACGTCGTGGATATGATCGTGATCTTCACCCTGACCTTCCTGATGGTCAAATGCCAGCAGTATATCGCTCAGATCTTCGGGCGCACCCACCGCGGCACGCCGATCCTGGGCATCCCCTATGAGCTGATTTACGGCATTTCTCCCTACGGCTGCGGACTGATGATCCTCAGCTACCTGCTGTCCAAGTACCTGCCCAAGTTCGTCAAGGATATCAACATTGACGTATCCAACAGCGAGGAGGTGGCAGTGAAATGACGTTAGAGCTTTGTCTGAGCATCGTCGGCGCTGTCGGCGTCTTCGCGCTGCTGCGCTTCGCGATGAAGAAGCCGTGGGCGGTTTCCATCCTCGCGGGCGTCATGGTGCTGCTGGCGGTCAACATCCAGTGGATCAAGCCTTCGCTGGAATCCGTGGGCGGCGTGCTGGGCACCAATGTGGTGCTGGGCATCTCCGCGGTCATGATGCTGGTGCTGCTGTTCCTGAAGGTACCGGTGTTCGTGGCGGTGTTCGCGGCGTCGGCCATCTATTTCCTGTTCAACCCTGGCATCAACCAGATCATCTTCGGCCAGAAGGCCGTCACCGGCACGGAGAGCGCCTCCCTGCTGGCCATCCCGTTCTTTGTCTGCGCCGGCGTGTTCATGAACTATTCCGGCGTCACCAACCGCATCATGAACTTCTGCTCGGCGGTCACGGGCCGTCTGCCCGGCGGCCTCGCGCAGGTGAACGTGCTGCTGTCCACCCTGATGGGCGGCCTTTCTGGCTCCAACCTGGCTGACGCGGCCATGGAAGCGAAGATGCTGGTGCCTGAGATGGAAAAGAAGGGCTTCTCCAAGGAGTTCTCCTCCGTCGTCAC
This sequence comes from uncultured Eubacteriales bacterium, assembly GCA_902760595.1. GTDB lineage: Bacteria > Bacillota > Clostridia > Christensenellales > Aristaeellaceae > UBA4246. The sequence continues at coordinate 25,835 of CACWHI010000015.1, read as the reverse complement.
GGCGGCCTCCGCCATGATCACGCCGCTGATCCCGCCCGGAATCGCCATGATCCTGTACGGCTGCATCGCGGACGTGTCCATCGGAAAGCTGTTCACCTCCGGTATCGCGGTGGGCGGCACGCTGTGCATCGCTATGATGGTGCTGGTGCACTTCATCTCCAAGAAGCGCGGCTATGTGCCGATCCGCACCAAGCGCATGACGGGCAAGGAATTCTGGGACGCGCTGCGTCCGGCCCTCCTGCCGCTGTGCCTGCCGATCATCATCATCGGCGGTATCCGCCTGGGCGTCTTCTCCGCCACCGAGGCCGGCGCCGTGGCCATCCTGTACGCCATCGTACTGGGCCTCATCTACAAGGAGCTGACCTGGAAGTCCATCATCCAGGCCTGCAAGGAAACGGTGACGACCACGGCCGGCATCATGCTGATCGTGTCCGCGGCCTCCGTGTTCAGCTGGGTGCTGACCAAGGAGCGCATCCCGCAGCAGCTGACGGAGTTCATCGTCAGCATCTGCCCCAACAAGTACCTGTTCCTGATCGCCGTGAACATCCTGGTGCTGATCGCGGGCATGTTCATCGAGGGCAACGCCACGATGATCGTGCTGGTGCCGCTGCTGGCGCCCATCGCCGCGAAGTACGGCATCAACGAGATCCAGTTCGCGATGATCTACATCTTCAACAACGCGATCGGCGCGCTGTCCCCGCCGATGGGCACGCTGATGTTCGTGACCTGCTCCGTCACCGGCTGCAAGACGAAGCCCTTCATCAAGGAAGCGGTTCCGTTCTACATCCTGCTGCTGGTCGTGCTGATCCTGTTCACGTTCGTCCCGCCCGTCACCACCGGTATCGTGCAGCTGATCTACGGTTCGGTGTAATCCAATTGAACAAAGACCTCAGGCAGCAGCGCTCTCTCAGCCACTTTCCTGAGGCCCTTGCAGGAGACTGGGACCCCCTGTCTCCGGCGGCGTCATCCCACGAGTGACGCCGTCTTTTTATTTTCAGATGAAGCGTCCGGTCACGCTGTCCGGGCAGCGCCGGATCTCCTCGGGCGTGCCGCAGGCGACGACGCGGCCGCCCTGCTCGCCGCCCCCGGGGCCCATGTCGATCAGGTAGTCCGCGCTGCGGATCACGTCCAGGTCATGCTCGATCACGATCACGGTGGCGCCGTTGTCGATCAGGGTCTGGAATACGGAAAGCAGGGTCTGCACGTCCAGGGGATGCAGGCCGATGGTGGGCTCGTCGAAGACGAACACCGCGTCGTTCTGCAGCCGGCCCATCTCGCTGGCCAGCTTCAGCCGCTGCGCCTCGCCGCCGGACAGGCTGGGCGTTTCCTCGCCCAGGGTCAGGTAGCCCAGGCCCAGGCGCTGCAGCACCTCCAGGCGGCTGTATACCGTCTTCATGCCGCGGCAGAAGCCCAGGGCGGTATTGACGTCCATGTCCATCACCTCGGGCAGGGATCTGCCCTCGCCCGCTTTATTGATGTGGCGGATCTGGTAAGCCTCCTTGGCGTAGCGCGAGCCGCGGCATTCCGGGCAGGGGATGTCCACGTCCGGCAGGAACTGCACGTCCAGGCTCACCGCGCCGGTGCCGTCGCACACGGGGCAGCGCAGGTCGCCCGTGTTGTAGGAGAAGGCGGAGGCCTTCCGGCCCCGGTCCTTCGCGTCCTGCGTGCGGGCGTAGATCTTGCGCAGCTCGTCGTGCACGTTCGCGTAGGTGGCCACGGTGGAGCGGATGTTGATGCCGATGGGCGTGGCGTCGATCAGCTTCACGTGCGCGATGCCGTCGGCGCTGATCTCCCGGACGTGCGCGGGCAGCGGCTCGCCCGCCGTAAGCGCGGCCAGGGCCGGGACCAGGCTTTCCAGGATCAGCGTCGTCTTGCCTGAGCCGGACACGCCCGTCACCACGGTCAGGCGGCCCTTGGGGATCCCGACCTTCAGCGGCCTGACGGTGTGCAGTGCGCCGGTCTCCAGGCGGATGGTCCCGTGCGCGAACAGCGCGTCCTTCGCGGCGCGCTCCCGCCCGATCCCGGCCTTGCCCGCCAGGAAGGGCCCGATGCGCGAATCGGGGTTCCCGGTGATCTGCGGGATCGTGCCCTCGGCCAGCACCCTGCCGCCCGCGGCGCCGGCCTCCGGCCCCATCTCGATCAGCCAGTCGGCCTCCTTCAGGATCTGCGTGTCATGGTCCACCAGCAGCACGGAGTTGCCGTCGGCCACTAAGTCGCGCATCACGCCGATCAGGCCGACGATGTTCGCGGGATGCAGGCCGATGGAGGGCTCGTCCAGCACGTACAGCACGCCGGTGGTGCGGTTGCGCACGGCCCGGGCCAGCTGCATGCGCTGGCGCTCGCCGGTGGACAGGGTGGACGCGGCGCGGTCCAGCGAGAGGTAAGCGAGCCCCAGGTCCATCAGCCGCCGCGCGACGAGGTGGAAGGAGGCGCAGATGCTCTCGGCCATGGGCTGCATCTCCTCCGGCAGGGAGGCCGGCACGCCGCGCACCCACTCGCAGAGGTCGGACAGGGCCATTTCGCAGACCTCCGCCAGAGAAAGGCCGCGCAAGCGCGGCGCCCGGGCGGCGTCGGAGAGGCGGGTACCGCCGCAGTCGGGGCAGGTCTCCTCCTTGAGGAACTTTTCCACCCGGGCCATGCCCTTCTCGTCCGTCACCTTGCTGAGGGCGTTCATCACCGTGGCGGTGGCGCTGTAATAGGTGAAATCCATCTCGCCGGCGGTCACACTCTCCCTGCTCTTGGGCCGGTAGAAGATGTGCTTCTTGACCATCGGCCCGTGCAGCACGATCTCCTTTTCCTCATCTGTCAGATCCCGGTAGGGGACATCCGTGCGCACGCCCATGGCGCGGCACACATCCGTCATCAGCGACCACATCAGGCTGTTCCACGGCGCGACCGCGCCGCCGTCGATGGTCAGGGAATCGTCCGGGATCAGCGTCCGCTCGTCCACGGTGCGCACGATGCCCGTGCCGCCGCAGCGCTTGCACGCGCCCTGGCTGTTGAAGGCCAGCTCCTCCGCGCCGGGACCGTAGAAATGCACGCCGCAGACCGGGCAGACGGTCTCCCGCCCCGCGGCCACGTCCATGGATGGCGGGCAGTAGTGCCCGTTGGGGCAGCGGTGGCTGGCCAGGCGCGAGAACATGAGCCGCAGGCTGTTCAGCAGCTCCGTGCCCGTGCCGAAGGTGGAGCGGATGCCCGGCACGCCCGGCCGCTGGTGCAGCGCCAGCGAGGCAGGCACGTACAGCACGTCGTCCACGTCCGCCCGCGCCGCCTGGGTCATCCTGCGCCGGGTATAGGTGGACAGGGATTCCAGGTACCTCCGGGAGCCCTCGGCGTACAGCACGCCCAGCGCCAGCGAGGATTTGCCCGAGCCGGACACGCCCGCCACGCCCACGATGCGGTTCAGCGGCACGTCCACGTCGATGTTCTTCAGATTGTGCACCCTCGCCCCGCGGACGAGGATGGAGGAAGGGGAAGATGAAACCATAGGGAAGCTCCTGATAATTGTTGGTGTGAGCAGTCTGAGTCAGTGAGGAGTGAGGAGTTATGAGTGAGGAGTGGCAGTCGAAATGCCGCAGAGCGGCATTTCAATGAAGCCCTCATCTGTCAGGCTTCGCCTGACACCTTCCCCCATAGATGGGGGAAGGCTATATCGCGCGAAGCGCCGCAACAATTGAAGAATACTCTGAGCTGAAGGCGAAGAGTTTCTTCCACAACTCCTCACTCATCACTCCTCATTCCTCACTTGTCATTGTTGCTCGTTTTTCATAATCGTTTTAACAGCTCGATCACCGACCGGTCCGCCGGCAGCCAATCGACCTGGTCCAGCTCGTCGGGACGCAGCCAGCGGGCGGATTCGTGCTCCGTCAGCGTCAGATGGCCGGAGCGGACGGCGCAGAGGTAGCAGCCCATGGACAGGTGGAAGTCCGGATAGTCGTATTCCACCTGGGCGAGCTTTTCTCCCACCTCGACCTCGGTCCGCAGCTCCTCGCGGATCTCGCGCGCCAGGGCCTGTTCCGGCGTCTCGCCGGGCTCGATCTTGCCGCCGGGGAACTCCCAGCCGTCCTTGAAGGGGCCGTAGCCGCGCTGGGTCGCAAAAACGCGGCCACCTTCCCGGATGACCGCGGCCACCACCTGTACCGTCTTCGTAAGGGCTCATCTCCTTTGGCGTCCGCTCGCGGCGGACGCGTCCTATTGTATAATAAAGCGGGACGTTTGACAAGCGGGAACGAAAACAGCCAAAAAACAAAATACCTATTGACGAAGTAGGCGATAAGGCATATACTTTCACATAAATCGAAGGGAGGTGAACGCGGTGAGCACGCGCAGGGACATTTGCTGTTGTATGATGTGTGTGTTTGCTGCGCTTACCCGGTAGCGGCTGTATTTTCAGTGCAGCGGCATGATCAGGCGGCGCGGCGCGCTGGCCTGTTTTTTTATTATATTCATGAGGGACGCGATATGATCGAAATTGACCATGCGGTGAAGACCTTTGACGACGGCAGGCGCGAAGTGCACGCGCTCAGGGACGTGAGCCTGCGCGTGGAAAAGGGCGATATTTACGGGATCGTGGGCTTCTCCGGCGCGGGAAAATCCACCCTGCTGCGCTTGGTCAACGGGCTGGAAAAGCCGGACAGCGGAACGGTGCGGGTGGCGGGGCAGGATATCTCCGCGCTCGGCAGCCGGGAGCTGCTGCGTCTGCGGCGCCGGATCGGCATGGTATTCCAGCAGTTCAACCTGCTCGAAAGGAAAACCGTGCGGCACAACGTGGCGCTGCCGCTGCTGCTGGCCGGCACGCCCCGGCAGGAGGCCGAGCGCCGGGTGAAGGACGTGCTGCGCTTCGTGGAGCTGGAGGACAAGGAAAACGCTTATGTGAGCCAGCTTTCCGGCGGCCAGAAGCAGCGCGTGGGCATTGCCCGGGCGCTGGCGACCAGCCCGGAGATCCTGCTCTGCGACGAGGCGACCTCCGCGCTGGATCCGCAGACGACCGAGTCGATCCTGCTGCTGCTGCGCCGGGTCAACCGCGAGATGGGGGTCACCATCCTGCTCATCACGCACCAGATGCAGGTCATCCAGATGATCTGCAACAAGGTGGCGGTCATGGAGCACGGGAAGATCGTGGAGGAGGGCTCGGTGCTGGACGTGTTCGGGATGCCCCGGCAGGAGGTGACGCGGCGCTTCGTGCGGACCGTGATCAACGACCGGATCCCGGAAAAGTTCGTTTCCGTGGTGCGGGACGAGCGGCGGAATCAGCAGGTGGAGCTGCTCAAGTTCATCGGCGATTCGGTGAAGGAGCCGCTGATCGCGGAACTGTGCCGGATGCAGGGGCTGGAGGTCAATATCCTCGGCGCGAACATCCAGCAGCTGCAGGATACGGTGATGAGCGTATTCATCCTGCAGCTGATCGGCGGGGATGAGGCGATCAGTCAGGCGGAGGAACGGATCGACGGCGCGGGCGCGCTGAGGGAAAGGATGGTACTGGAGGCATGACGGGCGATTGGCAGGCGCGTTTCAAGGAGATATTCGGCATCAAATGGCCCAAGCTGCTTGAAAGCCTGGGGCAGACGGTGTATATGCTGGGCTGGGCGCTGCTGATCGGCGCCGTGATCGGGCTGGGGCTGGCCCTGCTGCTGGTGCTCTGCCGCAAGGGCGGACTCAGGCAGAACCGCGCCGTCCACGCCGTGGTCAACGCCTATGTCAACATTGTGCGCTCCATGCCGTTCATCATCACGCTGGTGTTCGTGTTCCCGCTGACCCGGCTGATCGTGGGCAAGACCTACGGCTCCACCGCCATGCTCGTGCCGCTGGTGATCTATATCAGCCCCTACATGGCGCGCCTGATCGAGAATTCGCTGCTGGAGGTGAGCCCCGGCGTCATCGAGGCCGCGCTGGCCATGGGCGCGACCACCTGGCAGATCGTCCTGCGCTTCCTGCTGCCCGAGGCCCTGCCCTCGATCGTGCTGGCCATGACCACGGGCACGGTAGGCCTGCTGGGGGCGACTGCCATGGCCGGCTATGTGGGCGGCGGCGGGGTCGGCGACCTGGCCCTCACTTACGGTTACCAGCGGTACAACTTCCCACTGCTGATCCTGACGGTCGTCATCCTGGTCATCTTCGTGCAGCTGCTGCAGCTGCTGGGCAGCCGGATCAGCGGCCGGCTCAGGCGGAATAAGTAATGTGATTTGTCCTCCGTCCGGAAGGAGGATGATCATAAATGAAAAAACGAAAGGAGAAACCTGTCATGAAAAAGCTGTTTTCTGTTCTGCTGGCGCTGGCGCTGCTGGCGTCTGCCGCGGCGATGGCGGAGGGCCAGACGCTGATCCGCTATTCCAAATCCCAGGGCCCGTACACGGAGCTGTTTGAGGACGGCATCATCCCGATCCTCGAAAAGCAGGGCTACACCTTTGAGGTAGTGGAGGCCAGCGACCTGCTGGTGGCGGACAAAATGCTTGAGGCGGGCGACGTGGACGTGAACGTCGAGCAGCACACCGCCTATATCGAGACCTATTTCAACGCCAATAACGACGGCCACCTGGTGGGCATCAGCCCCATCCCGACCGTGCCGGCCGGCCTGTACTCGGCCAGGCACGCGAGCCTGGATGAGATCGCGGACGGCATGACCGTCGCGGTGACCAACGACGCCTCCAATACGGCGCGCTGCCTGCTGATCCTGCAGAAGATCGGCTGGCTCACCTTTGATCCGGCGGTGGATGTGGCCAAGATCACCGTGGACGACATCGTCGAGAACCCCTACAACCTCGAGATCGTCCAGGTGCTGAACACCACCATCCCCACCAGTCTGGCGGATTATGACTTCGGCCTGATCACCGGCTCCATCGTCTGGAACGCCCGCGAGATCGTGGATCCGTCCAGCGCCCTCGCGCAGGAGGATATCCTGCCGCACCTGGTACTGCAGGTGACCGTCAAGGAGCAGGACAAGGACGCCGAATGGGCCAAGGCCATCGTGGACGCCTATCACTCCGATGAGTTCAAGGCCTACATGACGGAGCACAACACCGGCATGTGGTGGATCCCCGAAGAGCTTAAATAAAAGATACAACAGCCGCAGACGATTCGGTCTGCGGCTGCTGTATTTTTGGTCCGTTATTTGGCGTATTCGGTGCTGCGGGTCTCTCGGATCACGTTCACGCGGATCTGGCCGGGATACTCGAGCTCCTTTTCGATGCGGCGGGCGACTTCCTTGGCCAGCACCTGGGTGCCCTCGTCGGACACGTCCTCGGGCTTGACCATGATGCGCACCTCGCGGCCAGACTGGATGGCGAAGCACTTGTCCACGCCGCGGAAGGAATTGGCGATCTCTTCCAGCTTCTCCAGGCGCTTGATGTAGTTCTCCAGCGACTCGCGGCGGGCGCCGGGGCGCGCGGCGGAAATGGCGTCGGCGGCCTGCACCAGCACGGCCTCGATGGTCTGGGGCTCCACGTCGTTGTGGTGGGCCAGGATGCAGTGGATGACGGCGGGGCTCTCATGGTACTTGCGGGCCAGCTCGCCGCCGATGGACACGTGGGTGCCCTCCTGCTCGTGGTCCACGGCCTTGCCGATGTCGTGCAGCAGGCCGGCGCGCTTCGCCAGCTGGACGTCCGCGCCGAGCTCGGCGGCCATCATGCCGGCCAGGTGGCTGACCTCGATGGAGTGCTTGAGCACGTTCTGGCCGTAGCTGGTACGGTACCGCAGGCGGCCCAGCAGCTTCACCAGCTCCGGATGGATGCCGTGCTGGCCGGTCTCGAAGATGGCCTGGTCGCCGGCTTCGCGGATCTGCTGGTCGATCTCCTTCTTCGCCTTCTCGACGCATTCCTCGATGCGCGCGGGATGGATGCGGCCGTCCATGATCAGCTTTTCGATGGCCAGGCGCGCGGTCTCGCGGCGTACGGGATCGAAGGCGGACACGATCACGGCCTCGGGTGTGTCGTCGATGATCAGGTCGACGCCGGTCGCGGTCTCCAGGGCGCGGATATTGCGGCCCTCGCGGCCGATGATGCGGCCCTTCATATCGTCGTTGGGCAGGTTGATGACGGAAACGGTGGTCTCCGCCACGTGGTCGGACGCGCAGCGCTGGATGGCCAGGGCGATGATGTTGCGGGCCTTCTTTTCGCCCTCCTCCTTGGCCTTGCTCTCGATGTCGCGCACCAGCACGGCGGCGTCATGGTAAGCGTCCTTCTGCACGCGCTCGATCACGGTCTGGCGCGCCTCGTCCTGGGTCATGGCGGCGATGCGCTCCAGCTCGGAGATCTGCTTCTGCTTGAGGGCCTCGGCTTCATTTTCTAGGTTCGTGATGTTTTCCTGCTTCTTGACGAGCGCCTTTTCGCGCTGGTCGAGGGCGTCCAGCTTCTTATCGAGCTGTTCCTCTTTTTTGTCCAGCTGCTCTTCCCGCTGCTGGGCGCGGCGCTCGGAGCGCTGGATGTCCGCGCGGCGGGCATTGATCTCCTTATCGAGCTCGGACTTCTGCTGCAGGACTTCTTCCTTGGCCTTGAGCTTCATTTCCTTGGCTTCCTCATTGGCCTTGCGCTGGGAATCGTCCACGAGCTTGCGGACATACTCTTCAGTACGCCCGATCTTGGATTCGACCGTATTCTTGTGATAGATATAGCCCGCTAACGCGCCGAGCGCCAGGGCCAGAACAATCAGAATCACGGATAAAGCAATACTCAACAGGTTTGCACCTCCCTTTCGTTTAGATTTTTCCAGATGTTTTGTTACACAAAAAAACGTGCGGCGGGTGTACGGCACGTCTATCCAACAGCATTGTTTTCGATTGTTTCGGCACGATATGGGGGCTTCAAATGAACTGCTCCAAACCCGCGCCGCACGAGCCGGCACGGGGAAAACACTCATTCTTGGCCGCCAGATAAAATCACTCATACGACAATATGCTTCACGCATCGGGCCAACAGGGCGGCGCCGGCGCGGACTCTATCGCATGAACATTTTCATACCAAATGCAACAAACCCAAAACAGGTGTATCAGATAAACGGAGGGTTTTCATGATAAACACGAAAACACCTGCCGAACATACTTATTTTATATGAGATTCCGTTTTGTGTCAAGCACTATATTCACAGCTTATTCACAAATATGCAGCCGCGCCGGGCGTTCAGTGCCGGCGCGAAGGGCTCTCAGGAACTGTTCTGGTTCAACACCATGCGGTAAAAGACGCCCTCTCCCAGCCCCGTGTTCTGGGTGAACGGATCGCCGACGATGATGAAACCGGCTTTCTGATAGCAGGCTACCGCGCGTTTGTTCCAGGTGCGTACCTCCAGGTACAGCGGTTTCCCTGGATAACGTTCGGCTGAGATCCCGCAGGTGGTTTGAATCATCCGCTGCCCATACCCGCGGCCGCAGGCCTCCGGCGCGACGCCGATGCCGAGCATAACGGCTTTTTCCTCCTCCCACAGGCAGGTGAAGCCGATCAGGGTGCCGCCGTCGTAAAAGGAAAACCCGATAAAGGCCGGATGAGCAAAGCCTGTTCGGCGTTTCAGGTCCTCCGCATAAGGCGCGGTGTTGTACAGGGCGTATTCGCCCGGATATTTCCAGTCGCAGATGAGAAACTTTTCCGCTTCGGTCATCGGGTGGTGCGTGAGCATCAGTCAGCCCTCTCTGACGGTCACGATCCGCACGCCGGGCAGCAGGGCCTGCAGGCGCTCGCTCATGGGCGGACGACCGTCCCGGGGCGAGGCGCCGATCACGATGGCGGTCACCTGCTGCGCACGGGCATAATCGGTGATGGTCTTTTCCACCTCCGTGGAGGCGATGATCTCCATTTCGGCGTCCGCGCCGCGGGCGTCCGCATAGAGCTGGTTGATGGCGGAGCTGATGTCGGGATTGCCCATCAGCGTTTTCTGGCGGGTGCGGACATGCAACACCAGCAGCTGTCCGCTCTGCTCATCCGCGAGCTCGCGGCCCCTGCGGATCAGGCGGGCGCACTGGGGTTGGTCGGTAACGCAGACCAGGATCTTGTTGTCAGGCATGAAGGACCTCCGGGTCACACCGCCGGCGCGGCCTGTTCCGCACCGGACAGCTTCTGGTAGGACGATACGAATTTGTCATAGCTGGAGATGTGCAGCCGGTCGCCGGCCTTCCAGCCGGGCAGCGGCTTCAGCGCGTCGTAGTAGAACAGCCGGTCGTCCTCCGGGTCCTGCTTCTCGCCCACGTTCAGGTAAAAGGCGTAATACATCACGTTGTTGCGCTCGACGGGCGTTTCCTCCATGCGCGTGTACCGGCCTTCGAATTCCTTCTGGGAGCGTCCCATCGCGCTCTCGATGTGCTCCAGGTAGGCCCGCCTGGGCACCAGGACCATGTGGTAGATGAATACGATCCAGCAGCCGGTCAGCATGCTCAGCAGCATGGTCAGCCATTTGATCCTGACAATAAAGGACCATACCACGCCTCCCAGCAGCGGGATGGCGGGAAGCAGCATCAGCAAGAGCGCGTTCCTGGCGGAACGCCGGGCTTTGCTCAAATCGTTTTTGTCGTACATCGTCGGGCCTCCGGTGGATGGTTTTGATCTTCGACAGCTTGATTATATCCAAGAAAGCGTGCAAAAAAAGGGCAGTACGTTGTCAATGCGGATTCATCCCTGTCCTGTTTCGACAAGGACGCGGCACAATCCTGCCTGTTTTTTCCGCGGTCGTCAGTTTTGAGGACAGATTGATCAGGTTTCGCGCAAAGGCAATATGCCTCTTGCTTTTTTGGCGGTTTTGACATAGAATTGGTGAGGAAAAATCCCGTTCATTCTGCAAAGATTGGAGTCATGCGTATGGAATATGTGATTGGCGTAGATTTGGGCACTTCAGGCACAAAAACGGTGCTGTTCGACCGCAGCGGCCGGACCGTCGCGGCCAGTACCATTGAATACCCGCTGTACCAGCCCTGTAACGGCTGGGCGGAGCAGGAGCCGGAGGACTGGGTCAACGCGGCGTTCACCACGATCCGCGACGTGCTGGACAAGAGCGGCGTGGCCCCCGCGGACATCGCGGGCCTTTCGCTGTCGGGCCAGATGCACGGCCTGGTGTTGACGGACGACGCAGGCAGGGCGCTGGGGCGCTCCATCATCTGGTGCGACAACCGCACCATCGAAAGCTGCGATGAATTCACCCGTCTGGTGGGCGGCCGTGAGGAGCTGATCCGCATCAGCGCGAACCCGGCGCTGACCGGCTTCACCGCGGGCAAGATCCTGTGGACGCGGGAGCATCTGCCGGAGATCTGGGCCAGGGCGCGACATATCCAGCTGCCCAAGGACTATGTGCGCCTCCGCCTGACCGGCGAATACTATATGGAAATGAGCGACGCCTCCGGCACGAACCTGCTGGACGTGCCGCACCGCTGCTGGTCCAAGGAGATCTGTGAGCGGGTCGGGCTGGACATGGCCATGCTGCCGCCGCTGCTGGAAAGCTGCGACGTGGCGGGCTATGTGACCGCCGAGGCGGCGAAGGCCACGGGCCTGAAGGAGGGCATGCCGGTCATCGCCGGCGCGGGCGATAACATGGCCGCGGCCATCGGCACCGGCGTGGTGGAGCGCGGCAAGGCCTTCACCACCATCGGCACCAGCGGCGTGGTCTTCGCGCATTCCGATACTGTCCAGATCGACCCCCAGGGCCGGGTGCACACCTTCTGCGCCGCCGTGCCGGGCTGCTACACCGTGATGAGCGCGTCCCTGGCGGCGGGCCTGAGCCTCAAATGGTGCCGCGACCGCTTCTTCCAGGCGGAGATCCAGGTGGCGGCGGAAATGGGCACGGATCCCTATGTGCTGATGAACCAGGAGGCGGACAGGAGCCCCATCGGCGCGAACCGCCTGATCTACCTGCCCTACCTGATGGGCGAGCGCTCCCCGCTGCTGGATCCTGAGGCCCGCGGCGCGTTTATCGGCCTTTCCGCCATGCACACGCGGCAGGACATCGTCCGCAGTGTGATGGAGGGCGTCATGTACTCCCAGTGGCAGAACCTGAACGTGCTGCGCGGCATGCACGTGGCGCCGGACGCCATGCTGGCCTGCGGCGGCGGCGCCAAGAGCCCGTTCTGGCGCCAGATGATGGCGGATATGTTCGATATGCCCGTCGCGACGCTGCAGAACACCGAAGGCCCTGCGCTGGGCGCGGCCATCCTGGCCGGCGTCGGCGCGAAGCTGTATCCGGACATCCCCACCGCCTGCCGCCAGCTGCTCAGCCAGAGCGCGCCGGTACGCCCGGACGCCGGGCGGCACGAGCAGTATGAGAAATACTTTGACCTGTACCTGAAGCTGTATCCGGCTCTGAAGGACGCCTATCACGAGCTGGCGAATATTGAGTGAGAGGAGAGACCGTCATGAACATCATTCCCGTCACCGATCCCGCGTTCGCGCCGTATGGCCGCGTCGTCACCGGCTACCCGGTGGAGGGCCTGCTGAAGGCGCTCGAGGAGCACACGCCCTGCCCTGAAAACAGCACCGTCTACTTCCCGAAGGTGGACGCCCTGCACGCGGCGGAGAACGCCGAAGCGATCGGCGCGGACCTGTTTGGCGGCATGCCCTTCCAGTTCGGCTGCTGCAACGGGCACAATACGAAGCTGAACTGCCTGGAATACCACCGCGACAGCGAGTTCAACCTGGGCACGGAGGATTTCATCCTGCTGCTGGCCAAGATGGACGACATCGTGGACGGCGTGCTGGATACCGCGAAGGCGAAGGCCTTCTTCGTGCCGAAGGGCGTGCTGGTGGAGGTCTATGCCACCACGCTGCACTACGCGCCCTGCCACAACGACCCGTCCAAGGGCTTCCGGGTGCTGGTGGGCCTGCCCGCGGGCACCAATACCGAATACCGTCCCGGCACCGGCGGGAACACGCTGGACAAGTCCCTGTGGGCGCGCAACAAGTGGCTGCTGGCCCATCCGGACAGCGGCGAGGCCGCCAGGGGCGCTTATGTTGGATTGAAGGGGATCAACCTGGATATTCAGGCGGATATCCCTTTCTCTCAGAGATAAAGGAGGAGACTACCATGCTTACGAACATCCCCGAGGTCAAACTGGGCATCATCGCCGTGTCCCGTGACTGTTTCCCCATCGCGCTGAGCGAAAAGCGCCGCGCGGCCATCGTCAAGGCCTATAAGGGCGAGCTGTACGAGTGCCCCGTGACGGTGGAAAACGAGCTGGACATGTGCAAGGCCGTCAAGGACGTGAACGACGCCGGCTGCAACGCGCTGGTCGTGTTCCTGGGCAACTTCGGACCGGAGACGCCGGAGACCCTGATCGCGAAGAATTTCGACGGCCCCTGCATGTTCGTAGCGGCGGCCGAGGGCGACGGCGACATGATCAACGGCCGCGGCGACGCGTACTGCGGCATGCTCAACTGCTCCTATAACCTGGGCATGCGCCACCTGAAGGGCTATATCCCCGAGTATCCCGTCGGCACCGCCGAGGATATCGCGAAGATGATCTGCGACTTCATCCCCGTGGCCCGCGCCGTCATCGGCGTCAGGAACCTGAAGATCATCACCTTTGGTCCGCGTCCGCAGGACTTCTTTGCCTGCAACGCGCCGATCAAGGGCCTGTATGAGCTGGGCGTGGAGATCGAGGAGAACTCCGAGCTGGACCTGCTGGTGTCCTACAAGGCGCACGCGGGCGACAAGCGCATCGCCGAGGTGGCCGCGGACATGGCCAAGGAAATGGGCGAGGGCAGGTATTATCCCGAAATGCTGGAGCGCATGGCGCAGTTCGAGCTGACCTTGCTCGACTGGGCGGAAAAGCATAAAGGCGCACGCAAGTACGTGGCCTTTGCCGACAAGTGCTGGCCGGCCTTCCCGGAGCAGTTCGGCTTTGAGCCCTGCTATGTGAACTCCCGCCTGGCCAGCCGGGGCATCCCGGTCTCCTGCGAGGTCGATATCTACGGCGCGCTGAGCGAGTACATCGGCATCTGCGTGTCCGGTGACACCGTGACCCTGCTGGATATCAACAACAGCGTGCCTCAGTACATTTACGACGAGGATATCAAGGGCAAGTACGACTGCAAGCTCACGGATACCTTCATGGGCTTCCACTGCGGCAACACCCCCTCCTGCAAGATGTGCTCCGACCGCGCGATCAAGTACCAGCTTATCCAGCACCGCCTGCTGGAGCCGGAAGGCAGTGAGCCGGACTTCACCCGCGGCACGCTGGAGGGCGATATCGCCGCCAGCCCCATCACCTTCTACCGCCTGCAGTGCGATAGCGAGGGTGAGCTCCGCTCCTATATCGCGCAGGGCGAGATCCTGGACGTGCCGACCCGCTCCTTCGGCGGCATCGCCGTGTTCAGCATCCCCGAAATGGGCCGCTTCTACCGCCACGTGCTGATCCAGAAGCGCTATCCGCACCACGGCGCGGTAGCCTTCGAGCATGTGGGCAAGTACCTGTATGAGACCTTCAAGTTCCTGGGCGTCAAGGATATCGCCTACAACCAGCCCAAGAACCTGCCCTATCCGACGGAGAACCCCTTCGCCTGAAATCGGCATTGAATAAGTAGGAAGTAGGAGTTAGGAAGTAGGAAGTAGATGGTGTTTATCAGATGGCGTACAAAACGCCGCCTGAAAGAGTAGAATTACTTCCTACTTTCTCCTTTCTACTTCCTACTTGTTTTATTTCCCGTTCTTTTTCTAAGGATATATTACATGAAAACATGCCTGATCCTTGAGGGCGGTGCGATGCGCGGCATGTTCACCTGCGGGGTGATCGATGTGTTCATGGAGCGCGGGATCACCTTTGACGGCGCGGCGGGGATCTCCGCCGGGGCGGTGTTCGGGTGCAATTTCAAGTCGCGGCAGATCGGGCGGCCGATACGATATAACAAGAAATACTGCGCGGACTGGCGCTACTGCAGCCTGCGCTCGCTGATCCTGACCGGAGACCTGTACGGAGCGGATTTCTGCTATCGCGAGCTGCCGGACGAGCTGGACGTCTTCGACCGCGCGGCCTTCCGGGAGAACCCGATGGCTTTTTACGCGGGCGCTACGGACGTGGAAACGGGGGAGTGCGTCTTCCATCGCTGCGCGGACGGCGGGGACGGAGACATGGCCTGGCTCCGGGCCTCCGCGTCCATGCCGCTGGTGTCCCGCCCCGTCAGCCTGGAGGACAGGCGGCTGCTGGACGGCGGTATCGCCTGCGCGGTGCCTTATGCCTATATGGAAGGGCTCGGGTATGACCGGAATGTGATCGTGCTGACGCAGCCGAAGGGCTACCGGAAGCGGCCCGCCTCCGGCATGACGCTCATCCGGCTGGTCTACCGCCGCTGCCCGGGACTGGTGGAGGCCATGGCCCGGCGCCATGAGATGTACAACCGGCAGATGCGGGAGATCGACGAGCGCGAACAGAGCGGATCCGCGCTGGTGATCCGTCCGCCCGAGGCCCTGAATATCGGGCATACGGAGAGGGACCCGCGGGAGCTGGAACGGGTCTACCGGATCGGCCGCGCGGAGGCGGAGCGCAGGCTGAGCGATGTGGAGCAATACCTTGGAAAGGCGTGAGCCTGGCCATCTTGCTTTTTTTGTGAATATCGGGTAAGATATGTCAAGCGGCTGCTGAACTGCATGGAATACGATGTCCCGTACACTGCGGGCGCGCTGATGGAAGCGCTCGGCTTGAAATCCAGGGAGACATTGCGCCGGAATTATCTGCATTCCGCGATGGCTTTGAGGCTGATCGGAATGACCCTGCCGGATAAGCCGAACAGCAGGAATCAAAGGTATGTGAAACAATGAATGACGGAGGAAAATGCCCTGTGCGACTGACGACCCTGTGTTATATCGAGAAGGACGGCTGCTGGCTGATGATGCACCGCGTGAAAAAGCGGCAGGATGAGAACGCGGGCAAGTGGATCGGCATCGGCGGGCACCTGGAGGAAAACGAGTCCCCGGAGGAGTGCGTGCTGCGCGAGATCCGGGAGGAAACGGGACTGGAGGTCTCCGGCCTGCGGCTGCGCGGACTGATCACCTTCATCCTGCCGGACTGGGGGAACGAGCTGACTTTCCTGTATACCGCCAGGACCTGCGAAGAGGTGCCGCCTGACCGTATGGACGGCCCGGAGGGCGTGCTGCGCTGGGTGCCGGTCAGCGAGGTGGACAGGCTGTCTCTCTGGGAGGGCGACCGGGTCTTTCTGCCCCTGCTGCGGGAGCAGCGGGAATGCTTTTCCCTGAAGCTTACCTATCTCCCCGGCGGCGCGCTGGAGAGCGCCGCTCTGGACGGAAAGGCGCTGACGCCGGATCAAGCCGGCGCGTAAACGATCACTCAGAAAAAAACGGATGATCCATGACATTTTTAACTGCCACCTTGTCGTGAAGCGCGTACAAACAGGTGTGAGGCTCAGAGAGAGCCCCGCAAGCAAAAAGAAAGTACGCTGATCCCTGAGAACAGGGACAGACAAATTGGAGGTTAAAGATTATGTCCGGTAAACTTGCTTCGTTTTTCCTTTCTCTCGCTCTGATCGGCTGGCAGGTGTTTGATATCGTCAAGGGCAAGGCCAGCGTGCTGACCTGGGTCCTGCTGGGTATCTTCTCCCTGGGCGCCCTGTTCGAGCTGGGCGCGGTGCTGGAGGGCAATGGCACAGCCACGCAAAACGACGCGGAGAACAACGCCGTCGAGAGCGACGAGGCTACCGCTCAGAAGGTAACGGCATAACCCCTGATAGATCATTTGACCGCCGCGGAACATCCACGGCGGTCTTTTTGATTATCGTAAAAGTTTGCAGTATCCGGAGCGGGTACCTCTCAGCTGTATGGACAGAGTGAAGAAGGGCTTTCCTGCAAATACCCCGTTATTTTTCTTCCGACAGCTTCTCTGCCAGCCGTACCGCGCCCATGGCGTCGGGGGCATAGCCGTCCGCGCCGATCTGGCGGGCATAGCTGTCCGTCAGCACCGCGCCGCCCACCATGACCCTGCACCAGGGGGCCTCCCGGTGAAGCAAAGCTACCGTCTCCGCCATGGCCGGCACGGTGGTGGTCATCAGCGCGCTCAGGGCGCAGACCGGGGCGCGCAGCCGCTGCACCGCGGCCAGCACGGCCTCCGGGGGAACGTCCTTGCCCAGGTCGGTCACGGCAAAGCCGTAATTCTCCAGCAGCAGGCGCACGATATTCTTGCCGATGTCATGCACGTCGCCCTTCACGGTGGCGACGACCACCGCGCAGCGCGTGGCCTGGCTCTGTCCGCCCAAGGAGGCCTTGATCTCCTGGAAAGCGGCGTCAGCGGCCTCAGCGCTCATCATCAGCTGGGGCAGGTAGATGGTCCTGGCCTCAAAGCCCCGGCCGACCTCGTCCAGCGCGGGAATGACCTCGGACTGGATGATCGAGAGCCCCTGCTGGCCCGCAGCCAGGGCGGCCCTGGTGCGCCGGGCGGCTTCGTCCCGCAAGCCCTTGATGACGGCGCGGCGCAGGCCTTCCGGCTCCGCAGCCGCTTCCGTCCGCGCCGGAGACTGTACCGGGGATGCCGCCTGCCGCGCGGGCAGCGCCGAGGCGAAGCGGATGTAGCCGCCGCAGTTCTGATCCTGTCCCAGGAGCGTCCGGGCGCTCAGGAACGCGCCGAGCATGGCGTCAGAGCAGGGATTCATGATCGCGGCGGAGAGGCCCGCCTGGACGGCCATGGTCAGGAACGCGCCGCCGATCAGCTCCCGGGCAGGGAGACCGAAGGACACGTTGCTGACGCCCAGCACGGTGCCGCAGCCGGTACGCTCCCGGATCAGGCGCAGCGCCTCCAGGGTGGTCCGCGCCGCGTTCCCGTCCGCGCTGACAGGCATGGTCAGCGGGTCGAATACGATATTTTTCCGGGCGATGCCCATGGCTTCCGCCCGGGCCAGGATGCGCTCCGCGATCGCCAGGCGGCCCTCAGCCGTGGCGGGAATGCCCGCCTCGTCCAGCGTCAGGGCAACCAGCACGCCGCCGTATTTCTTCGCCAGGGGCAGCACCGCGTTCATCACGGCCTCGCTGCCGTTGACGGAGTTGATCATGGCCTTGCCGTTGTACCGGCGCAGGGCGCGCTCCATGGCCGCGGGATCGGCTGTATCCAGCTGCAGGGGCAGGTCGGTGATGGCCTGCAGCTCCTCCGTGACCCGGGTCAGCAGCGCGGCCTCGTCCAGTCCCGGCGCGCCGACGTTCACGTCCAGCGCGTTCGCGCCGCGCTCCTCCTGGGCGATGGCCTCGTTGAGCACGTAGGCCATATCGCCCTCGGCCAGCGCTTGGCGCAGCCGCTTCTTGCCAGTGGGGTTGATGCGCTCACCGATGATGATCGGTCCTTCGTTCAGCGAGACCGCCTGGCTGCGGGAGCTGATGACGGTGGTCTGCTTTTCGGTCAGCGGCGGGGGCAGGACGCCATCGGATCTCTTCCGCAGGGCGCGGACGTATTCCGGCGTCGTGCCGCAGCAGCCGCCCATCACGCGCAGGCCCTCCGGGACCAGCGCAGCCACGCCGGCGGCGAAGGCTTCGGGCGTCACGTCGTACACCGTCTGCCCGTCCCGCTCCACCGGCAGGCCGGCGTTGGGCTTCATCAGCACGGGCACCGAGGCCGCGGCCAGGTAACGCCTCACGATGGGCGCGAGCGCCTCCGGCCCCAGCGAACAGTTGACGCCCACCGCGTCCGCGCCGAGGCCCTCCAGCATGGCCACCATGGCCTCCGGGGTCCCGCCGGTCATCAGCTTGCCGTCCGCGCCGTAGGCGTTGGATACCAGCACCGGGAGACCGCAGCTCTCCTTGGCGGCCAGCAGCGCCGCCTTGGTCTCATACCCGTCGTTCATCGTCTCGATGAACACCGCGTCCACTCCGCACGCCGCGCCATAGCGGACGAGCAGCGAATAAGCCTTCACAGCGTCCTCGAAGTCCAGCGTCCCCAGCGGCTTCAGCAGCCGGCCGCAGGGGCCGATATCCAGGGCGATAAAGCGTTCGCCGCCGACCGCCTCCCGGGCCTTCCGGGCGCACTCCACCGCCGCGCGGATCATGGCCTCGCATTCCCGCGCCGGATAGCGCAGCGGGTTGACGCCGAAGGTGTTGGTCAGCACCATGTCGCTGCCCGCCTCGTAATAGGCACGGTGGATGCCCGCGATGACCTCCGGATGGGTCAGGCTCCAGGTCTCCGGTGCCTCGCCGGGCTTCAGCCCCGCCGACTGCAGCAGAGTGCCCATGCCTCCGTCCAGAAAAAACGGACCCGTGCGCAGTAAGTCCAGCAGCTTCATCGATGACGCCTCGCTTTCGTGAATATGGCCGGATTATTCCAGCGCCGCCGGGTAGGCGGAGGGCAGGAACAGCTGGCGGTACAGGCGGATGGCGTAGCGGTCCGTCATGCCGGAGATGAAATCCGCCACGGCGCGCTCCGGGCCCTCTAGGTAGGCGATCTCAATGTATTCGAGGGGCAGCTGGCCGATATTGTCCGTATAGTATTCAAACAGGTGGGTCAGCAGGCGGTCGCACTTTTCCTCCTCCTGGCTGCGCCAGCTGTCGCGGTACACGCGCTCGAACATGAAGGCGCGCAGCTCGTCCGTGGCCGCCTGGATCTCCGGGCTCATCAGGATGACGTTTTTGCCGCTGCTCTCATTCACGATGTCGCGGATCATGGTCTCGATGCGTTCGCCGTGGGTCTCCCCGAGGGTCCTGAGCACGCTTTGCGGCAGGTCCTCCGGACGGAGGATGCCCGCTCTCAGGGCGTCGTCGATATCGTGGTTGATGTAGGCGACCCGGTCCGCGCGGGCGACGCACGCGCCTTCCAGCGTACTGGGCGGGACGGCACCGCTGTGGTGGGCGATGCCGTCGCGCACCTCCCGGGTCAGGTTCAGTCCGGTGCCGTTTTCCAGCTTCTCCACCACGCGCAGGCTCTGCTCGTAGTGCCGGAAGCCGTCGTGGCAGAGGTGGTCCAGGGTCCGCTCGCCGATATGCCCGAAGGGCGTATGCCCCAGGTCGTGGCCCAGGGCGATGGCCTCCGCCAGGTCCTCGTTCAGGCGCAGCGCCCGGGCGATGGTGCGGGCCACCTGCTGCACCTCCAGGGTGTGGGTCAGGCGGGTGCGGAAATGGTCACCCTCAGGCGCGATGAACACCTGGGTCTTGAATTTCAGGCGGCGGAAGCTCTTGGAATGCAGGATGCGGTCACGGTCGCGCTGGTATTCCGTGCGCAGGTCGTCCGGGCTGATGGGCCGGTCGCGGCCCGCGCTTTCCGCGCTCCGGGACGCGTAGGGGGAGAGGTGCTCCTTTTCCCACTGTTCGGTTTGTTCGCGTACTGTCATGGCCGCCTCCCTTTATGCCTATCTGAGCTGGGCAAAGCCCTCGCCGAGGGTCTCGTGGGTGTCGGTGATGAACAGGAAGGCCCTGGGGTCCTCTTCCTTGACGATGCGCTTGATGCGCGGGATCTCGCGGCCTCCCGCCACGCAGATGATCATCTTGCGCCGGTTGCCGGAAAACGCGCCGGTGGCGTCCACCAGGGTCACGCCTCGGTTCAGCTCGTTCATGATGCGCTCGGTGACCCGGTCCTCCGATTCGGAAATGATGTAGCAGGCCTTGGCGCTGCCCCAGCCGGAGAGCACCATGTCGATGACCCGCGCGCAGATATAGATATTGCACAGCGCGTACAGCGCGGCCCTCGCGCTCATGGTGAACCACGCGGCGAGGACGACGCAGCCGTCCAGCGCTGCGAGGAACACGCCCACCCGGACGGAGGGAAAATAGCGGTGCAGCATCAGGGCCAGCATGTCCGTGCCGCCGGTGGTGGCGTTTCCGGTCATGATGATGGCCAGGCCGATGCCGAGCAGGATCGCGCCGAACAGGGTGGCCATCAGGTAGTCGTCCGTCAGGCAGGGGAAGGGCAGCACGTCGATCAGCACGGAAAACAGCGCCGTTGCGCCCAGCGATCGCAGGGCGAACTGCGCGCTGACCGTGCGCCAGCCGACGATGAACAGCGGGATGCCCAGCGCGAGGCTGGTGACGCCGACGGGCCAATGGAACAGGTAGTTCAGGATGATGGCGACGCCGGTCAGTCCGCCGGGCGCGATGTTGTGCGGCGTCATGAACAGCGGGTACGCGCTGGCGGCGATGAAGCAGCCGAGAATGATGCTGAGCCAGGCAAAGAGCGGCTCGTTGTTCCGGATTCTGCGAAGTAGGTTCATGGATTCTCCTGTGATTCCCTGCCGCCGGAGCGGAAAGGCTATGTTATATCTCTATTCCGGGAAGCAGCGCGATGGCGCGCGTGAAATTGGCGCCGAGGCTCTTCATCAGCCCGATCTGGGGGCTGTTGCGGCGGAAGATGTGCGCGTACATGCCGCCCATGTTCCGCTCGCGCAGGATCGCCGCGGCCTGCAGCACCAGCTGGCGCGCCATGTCCTGATGCCGGAACTCGGACCGGGTGTACACCTGCAGCAGCGAGGCGTTCATGCCCGCGCCGGCGGTCAGCAGCTCGGATACCGGCCGTCCCTCGCGGTAGAAGCCGAGGGCCAGGAAGCCCGGCTGCTCGCGCCACAGGGTCAGCTGATCCCGCGTGATGGGCGTGATCCGCATCTCGTTGAGCCGCTGCAGGAAGGCGTCCTGCTGACGCTCCGTATCCAGCGGCACGGAGGCGTACTGGACACCCATGGGCGTCTGCGCGGGCAGCGTATAGGGCAGGGCGAAGTAAAACAGGTCCTCCGCGTCGTCCATCTGGAAGCCGCAGCGCTGGTAGAAGGCCTGCCCCTCCGCGTCCGTGGCGTCCAGCTGGGTATACAGCCGCGCGCGCATGCCGGGATAGCGCTGCTTCATGACCTCCGCCCGCGCGGAGAGCGCGCCGAACAGCAGGAAGCGCGCCGAGGGCTGGGCGGTGATCTCCATATAGATGTTCAGCGGCTGGGCCGGATACAGCTCGCGCTGGACGAAGGGGATCAGGTACCCTGTTCCCAGCTGCACCTGCCGGTCGTCGGTGACGAAAAAGGTATCCTCTGCGGGAATGCCGCGGTAGGCGGCCTGGGGATGTGTGATACGCATAAGCTTTCCTTTAACAAACAGTGAAGCAACTATTCAGTCGTGTATTAAAGTGCGACGGGTTACTGTCCATACCGGCACGGAATCCCGGAGTCCGCCGATTCATTCGGCGGATGGCGCAGCCACCCGAAGGGCGATGGGATGGGAGTGCTGGAAAGGACATGCCGAGGGGAGTACAGAGGGGGAACACCCTCTGTTCAAATCCGCAGCGGCGGCATGTACGCCGCGAGGACGAAATCGCGTCAGCGATTTCTACCTTGCAGCTTTGCCGCCCGGGAGGACCGTAGGTCCGACAGGCAAAGCTGTCCGGGGGGTTTCGTAGGGGGGACCTAAGTCCCCCATGCGGTGACTATTCAGTCTACGACTGAATAGTTACACAGTAGAATTGGGCGTCAGGTCATAGGTGACGCGGATGACCCCGGGAC
This sequence comes from uncultured Eubacteriales bacterium, assembly GCA_902760595.1. Lineage (GTDB taxonomy): Bacteria > Bacillota > Clostridia > Christensenellales > Aristaeellaceae > UBA4246. The sequence continues at coordinate 3,480 of CACWHI010000015.1, read as the reverse complement.
AGGCCTCATGGATCTGCTCCACGGCGGATTCGAGGATGTCGTAGGGGATGCGCGCGGCGCGGGACTGGCCGATGTCCGAGGCGGTCAGGGCGTGCAGCGTGACGGAATAGCCGCCCGGCGCGGGCTCCAGGGTGCTGAAAAAGGCGCTCAGCTTGCGGGTCTGTCCGCCTTCCTTCACCAGGCGGCGGAAGATGCGGTCCGCCGTACGCAGCAGGTCGAGGCGCTGGGGCGTGATCTCTCCGGCGATGTTCAGGGCGAGGCCGGTGGCGGGGACCGCCTGGCAGCTGAGGATATCCTCGGGCATGCCCAGGTACCGGCCGATCTGCCGGACCTCTGCGGTGAACAGGTCGCGCAGCGGCTCCACACAGAGGACGCCCGCGCGCACACCGGCGTTCTCATCGGCCTGCGCGGCGCGCTCGATATAGCTGCGTCCGCGCACCACCGCGTTGAGCAGCGGCACCGAGCGCTGGATGTCCCGCCGGATCACCGTGAGCATGGATTCGATCGTGCGGCGCTTTTCCATCGGATCGCGGATGCCCTTGAGCGCCTGCAGCAGGCGCTCGCGGTGGTCCTCACGGATGACGTGGATCCCCGTCCGCTCGTAGAAAAACGCGAGAAAGTCCTCTTCCTCGTCATCCTGCAGAAGGCCCGTGTCCACGGCCACGCAGGTCAGGCGGTCGCCCAGGGCGCGCGCGGCCAGCAGGGCCGCGACGTTGGAATACAGGCCGCCCGTCATCAGGCAGACGGCGTTGCCCTCGCCGGCGGCCTGGCGGATACTGTCCACGGCCTGGCGCACGAAGGCCTCGTCGTCCCACCAGGGAGTGCAGGCGCATACGGTCAGGGCGAAATTGGTCAGCAGACGCGTACTGTCCGGATCGTGGGCTTCGAGCTCGATCTGCATGCCGAAGCGCCGTTCGCTCCCCAGGGAGAAGCCGACCGCCGCGCGTTCGGCGCCGACGGTGGCGATCACCTGGGCGCCTTCCGGGGGACGTGAGGGGATCAGGCCTCTGAGCAGGCGCTGGCCGGAGGGGAGGCCGTTCAGCAGCGGGCATTCCAGATAGCTGATGTCCGAAAGGCCGGAAAGGGGCGTATACGCGCCGTTCTGGCCGCCGAGGGCGGCGCTGAGCGCTGCGGCCGCGGCCCCGATGGCCAGCACCGGCCCGCGGTAGGCGAGCACCTGCGCCGTGACCGTGATATCCGGCGTGTCCGCCGCCGCGCAGAGCACCAGGCCTGCGGGGTCCTCCCGGGCCAGCGTTTCCCCGTCGACGTCCCAGGGCACGATGCGGCAGCAGACGCGCTCGGCGCGAAGCTTGCGCACCGCCATGCGTGAGGCAAGGCGGTCATAATCCAGTATCAGCAGCAAATCCCGCACAGTCATGCATCCTTTCTGATGGGCAGATGAGCGCGCGCGTCCCAGCAGAGCTTCAGGTAATCCATGTAGATCTCGTAGGGCACGTTCAGGCTCATCACCAGGTTCGCGTGTTCGGGCCCCACATAGCGGATGTGCCAGGGCTCCACCTTGTAGCCGGTGATCTTCTGCCACTCGGCGCGGTAGCGGATAATGAAGCCGTACTCGGCGCAGTGGGCTTCCACCCACTGCCCTTCGGGCGTGTTGGCGAAAATGGCGTTCAGGCGGTAATTGATGGACGCGCAGGAGACGTCCACGGCCAGGCCGAGCTGGTGCTCGGACTTGCCGGCGGGCGCGCTGGTCAGCTCGGCGGAGCGGCCGCGCTGCGCGACCTTGCGCGCGTGGATGGCCTTCTGGGTACCGTAGGAGCGGTAGCCGGAGACCACGCCCAGCTTCACCCCGTCCGCCTCGGCGGCCGCGAACAGCCGGGCCAGGGCCTCCGCGGCCTCGGGCCGCATCTGCTGCGTGTGCACCCCGGGCTTGTGGAAGAGGTTCAGGTCCGTGAGCTCCGGCACATAGGCGCTGGGCAGGCCCTGCTCCTTGTTCACCAGCACCAGCAGCGGGTCCATGCGCGGGTCGCAGGCCATGGGCACATCGGGGGCGGGATTTTGTTCAAACAGCTCCCGGGCGGTGGGCAGCGGCTCGTCCGCCGCGCAGCAAGCGCCTGTCAGCAGCAGGAGCAGGAAGCAGCAGATACAGAAAACGCGCTTCATTTTCGGAGACCTTTCGGATAATGGTTTTTGAGGGTGCCCTGGGTCATTTTGCCCCAGCCCAGGGGGACCGGGCCGACGCAGACCTGGCACCAGCCGTCCTCGGCGTCCGGCAGGGACAGGGTCTCGCCGTGCATGTAGCGGGCGGTCTGCTCCTCGTCCAGCTGCACGCGCCGCTGGGCCTGTGCCGCGTGAGAGAGCGCGTGGTCCGGCAGCAGCAGGCAGCCCTGCGCGCGCAGCAGGCGCAGCCCGGGACGCAGCAGGCGAAGCCCCCGCAGGTCCGGGGTGAGCGGCGGCAGCTGCCAGAGCCCTCCGGCAAAATCGGCGTCTGCGCGGACGGGAGCGTCGAGCAGCTCGGCCAGAACTGCTTCCGCGCCGCGCCGGGCGGCACGGTCGGGCACGGTCAGCCCGCCGGCGGGCGGGGCGGAGACAGGCGCAGCTTCAGCGTCCGGCCCGCGGCGCAGGAGCGCCACAAAATGCCCTTCCCCCTTCAGGCGGTGGGGCCATAGCCTGAGACAGCCGTTCCGCGCGTCGCCGACGCCCGGCAGGGAGAAGCTCTCCGGCTCGAAGCCGGGATGGCCGCGCAGGAAATCTTCGATCTGGCCTTCGTTCTCCAGGCGGTTGAAGGTGCAGGTGCTGTAGCACAGCCGGCCGCCGGGGGCGACGAGCCGCGCCGCGCTGTCCAATATGGCCTGCTGGCGCCTGGCGCAGCTCTGCGGGGCTTCGGGCGTCCATTCCGCGGCGGTTTCGGGGTGCCGCCGGAACATGCCCTCGCCGGAGCAGGGTGCGTCCACCAGTACGGCGTCGAACAGGCCGGGCCACTGCCGTGCCAGCCGCTCGGGATTCTCGTTCAGGACGATCATATTGGTGCGGCCCAGCCGTTCTACATTGGAGGAGAGGACGCGCGCGCGGTCGGGCACGATCTCGTTCGCCACGACCAGCGCGTCCGGCGCGAGGATGGAGAGCGCGGTCGCCTTCCCGCCCGGCGCGGCGCACAGATCCAGCACCCGTTCGCCCGGCCGCGGACACAGCACGGCGGGCGGCGCGGCGGCGCTGGGCTCCTGCAGGTAATAGGCCCCCGCCTCATGCAGGGGGCTTTTGCCCGCGTCGGAATCGGCGCTCAGGTAGTACATGCCGGGAAACCAGGGAACGGCCTCGCCCGTACCGGCCGGCAGGGGGGACGCCTTTCCGGGCGTCAGGCGGATGCCCCTCATGGGCTCTTCGCGCATCGCGGCCAAAAAAGCCTCCGCCTCGCCGCCCAGCAGCGCGCGGATATCCTGTTCAAACGCCCGCGGGATCATGCGGTGCCGTCCTGGTCGTTGGTGCGGGGATACACGGGGGCGCGGAAGGCTTCTTCCTTGC